>NZ_LZJR01000001.1 GCF_001667925.1 Mycobacterium sp. E2479
GCCGGCGCGGGCGCCGCAGGCCACGGAGTCGCCGGACCCAAGTACGGATTCCGGCCCACCGTCATGGCCCGCCCACCGTTTGCCGGCTGATCGACGTCGGTTCAACGGCTGAATGAGCGAAAGGAGGTCTTAACGACGCGCCACCGGGATGGTCAACGCATTCGATCTTTGCGACGCGTTGACCGGCAGTCAGCTTCGTATGCCGGGCAACGGGGCTGCGGGGCCTGGGGCGGGTGACCACCAGCAACGTTTCCATCCCGGGACTGGTAGCGTTTGCTGTGACCCTCCTGAGAGGGGCAGCGGCCGAGGTCAGGCACTGTTACCGTGTCATTACCAAAAGTGAATTCAGCCTACTGCTAAGTGAACAATTGCAAACACGGGGCTTTCGCGCCGACCGCGGGGGCCGCCGTCATCTAGTCTCACAGAGTCGGGGATGTAACTAGGAGGGAACAATATGTCGTTCGTGACCACACAGCCGGAGGCTTTGGCCGCGGCGGCCGGGAACCTGCAGGCGATCGGGGCGACCTTGAGCGCCCAGAACGCGGCCGCTGCAGCCCCAACGACGGGGGTGGTGCCCGCCGCTGCCGACGAGGTGTCGGCACTGACCGCGGCTCAGTTCGCCGCGCACGCGCAGATGTACCAAGCGGTGAGCGCTCAAGCGGCCGCTATCCACGAGATGTTCGTGAACACCTTGGCGACGAGCTCCGGTTCCTACGCTGCCACCGAGGCGGCCAACGCCGCTGCCGCGCTCTGATCAGTCGGCGTTTCGGGGCCTTAGATCGTCACCGCCGTGGGGTACAGCGTCACCGCCCAGCAGCGGATGGGCACGGGGTCTCAGGGCTTTGCCCACATGAGTCCCCGCAAAGCAGTACGCACTCCGTCAACTCAAACGCCGCGGTTCGGGGTTGACGTCCGTCTCACCGTGACAACACCCGGTGGCCGCCGGCTGACGGGAAGGGGGGGTCATTTCTATTCATTCGGCTCGGCGGTTGCGTAACGCGTAAACGTTTCGACCACCGTCTTCACCACATCACCCAGTAACCACCAAGCAAGGAGTACAGCCGACATGGCAACACGTTTCATGACCGACCCGCACGAGATGCGGGCGATGGCGGGCCGTTTCGAGGTGCACGCCCAGACCGTCGAGGACGAGGCTCGCAAGATGTGGGCGTCGTCGATGAACATCGCCGGCGCGGGCTGGAGCGGTCAGGCGCAGGCCACCTCGTACGACACCATGGGTCAGGTCAACCAGGCCTTCCGCAACATCGTCAACATGCTCCACGGAGTGCGCGATGGGCTGATTCGCGACGCGAACAACTACGAGCAGCAAGAGCAGGCCTCGCAGCAAATCCTCGGCAGCTAGCGCCGATTACCGCAGCTGCCTAACATCTCGAAGACATTAGGAGTACACCGTTATGAGCATCAATTACCAGTTCGGCGACGTAGACGCCCACGGTGCCTTGATCCGCGCCCAGGCCGCGTCCTTGGAGGCTGAGCACCAGGCCATCATTCGTGATGTGCTTGCTGCCGGCGACTTCTGGGGCGGTGCGGGTTCGGTGGCATGCCAGGAGTTCATCACCCAGTTGGGTCGTAACTTCCAGGTCATCTACGAGCAGGCCAATGCACACGGACAGAAGGTCCAGTCCGCGGGCAGCAACATGGCCAGCACCGACAGCGCCGTTGGGTCCTCCTGGGCCTAACCCGCAACTTCAGGCGCGGCAGCACACCACCCGTCGGTGTGCTGCCGCGTCCTGCGGTTACCGTGCAATTTGGCTTGAGGTAATTAGGGACCAAGTGGGGATTTGATGGACCAACAGAGCACCCGCACCGACATCACTGTCAACGTCGACGGTTTCTGGATGCTCCAGGCGCTGCTGGACATCCGGCACGTCGCGCCGGAGCTGCGGTGCCGGCCATATGTGTCTACCGACTCGAACGACTGGCTCAACGAGCACCCCGGGATGGCGGTGATGCGCGAGCAGGGGATCGTCGAGAACGATCAGGTGAACGAGCACGTAGCCGCCCGGATGCGGGTGCTCGCGGCGCCGGACCTCGAGGTGGTCGCTCTGTTGTCCCGGGGCAAGCTGGCCTACGGCGTCCTCGATGACGAGAATCAGCCCCCGGGCTCCCGCGATATCCCCGACAACGAATTTCGGGTGGTTCTGGCCCGT
This sequence comes from Mycobacterium sp. E2479, assembly GCF_001667925.1. Lineage (GTDB taxonomy): Bacteria > Actinomycetota > Actinomycetes > Mycobacteriales > Mycobacteriaceae > Mycobacterium. The sequence goes on from NZ_LZJR01000001.1 coordinate 2,172, forward strand.
CGCGGTCAGCACTGGGTGTCGGCGGTCCGGGTCGGCGGCGAGATCACCGTCGACGATGTCGCAGTCGCGGACAGCGCCTCGATCGCGTCCCTGGTGATCGACGCGCTGGAGTCCATCCACCATGCCGAGCCCGCAGCAATCAACGCGGTCAACGTGCCGCTCGAGGAAATGCTGGAAGCGACGAAGTCGTGGCAGGAGTCGGGGTTCAACGTGTTTTCCGGAGGAGACCTGCGCCGGATGGGGATCAGCGCCGCCACCGTGGCCGCGCTGGGTCAGGCGCTGTCCGACCCGGCTGCCGAGGTTGCGGTGTATGCCCGCCAATACCAGGACGACGCCAAGGGCCCGAGTGCGTCGGTGCTGTCCCTCAAAGACGGCTCCGGCGGCCGCATCGCTCTTTACCAGCAGGCCCGCACCGCGGGTTCGGGGGAGGCATGGCTGGCCATTTGTCCGGCGACGCCTCAGCTCGTGCAGGTGGGCGTCAAGACGGTGCTGGACACACTTCCCTACGGCGAGTGGAAAACTCACAGCAGGGTCTGACATTCGCGCGAAACACAGAGTTCACCAATGTCTTTGCACTCAACATGCGGTTGAGCTGCGGACACGGCATACTTCTTTCAAAGACATCAGCAAATCTCTAGCCGATGTCGACGACAACTCTTAATCGCAAGGCGAGGCAGATGGAATTCCAATTGGTCGGAACGCACTTTGCGGAGGGCGGCAACCCCTCGACGAGTAGACCGGCGTACCCCCGCGCGCGACTGGCGGCATGGGCTCACACATTCATCACAAGGAGTGCAAGGCGATGACCGCGGTAGTCGAAGTACCACAGCCTGACGTAGAGGGAATTTCGCAGCCTCAGGCTGTCGTCGTCGGCGTGATGGCCGGCACCGGTGTCCAGATCGGCGTCTTGTTGGACGCCAACGCCCCCGTCTCGGTAATGACCGACCCGTTGCTGAAGGTGGTCAACAGCCGGCTGCGGGAGCTCGGCGAGACTCCGTTGGAGGCGTCGGGCCGCGGCCGCTGGGCGCTGTGCCTGGTGGACGGTTCGCCGCTGCGGGCCACCCAATCGCTGAGCGAGCAGGAAGTCTACGACGGCGACCGCTTGTGGATCCGGTTCATCCCGGACACCGAGCACCGCTCGCAGGTTATCGAGCACATCTCCACCGCGGTCGCGGCGGACCTCAGCAAGCGCTTCGCCGCGATAGACCCGGTGGTCGCGGTGCAGGTCGGCGCGTCGATGGTGGCCATCGGGGTGACGACCGCGGCCGGCCTGCTCGGCTGGTGGCGTTGGCACCACAACTCGTGGCTTCCGACCGTGTACGCGGGCGTGATCGGCGCCGTGGTGCTTGGTGTTTCGTTGTTGCTGTTGATGAGGGCGCACTCGCAACAGGACCGGCGCGTCGCCGACATCATGCTGTTGAGCAGTCTCGCACCGGTGGCGCTCGCGGCGGCGGCGGCGCCGCCCGGCGGCGTCGGATCGCCGCACGCAGTGTTGGGTTTCGGCGTCCTCACCATCTTTGCGATCCTCGCCCTGCGGTTCACCGGTCGCCGGCTGGCGATCTACACGGCCATCGTCACCGTCAGCCTGATCACGGCGGTGGCCGCGCTCGCGCGCATGGTGGCCATGACCAGCGCCGTGACGCTCTTCACCTGCGTCGTGCTGGTGTCCGTGATGTTCTACCAAAGTGCGCCGGCGATCTCGCGGCGACTGGCAGGCATCCGGCTGCCCGTCTTCCCGTCGGCGACCAGCCGGTGGGTGTTCGAGGCCCGGCCCGACCTGCCCACCACCGTGGTGCGCTCCGACGGTGGTCCTCCGGCGCTGGAAGGCCCCGCATCCGTCCGCGACGTGTTGACCCAGGCCGAACGTGCGCGGTCCTTCCTGTCGGGTTTGCTGATCGGGCTCGGCGTGCTGATGATCGTCTCGTTGACCGCACTGTCGGATCCGCACACCGGACAGCGCTGGCTGCCGCTCTTGCTGGCCGGGTTCAGCGCGGGATTCCTGATGCTGCGCGGCCGCTCCTACGTCGACCGCTGGCAGGCGATCACCCTGGCCGGCACGGCCGTGCTGATCGTGGGTGCGGTCGTGTTGCGCTACGCGGTGGTATTGCAGTCCCCGCTCGCGGTTTCGGTCAGCGCGGCGATCCTGGTTCTGCTGCCGGCCGCCGGACTGACATCGGCGGCCGTGGTGCCGAATACCGTCTACAGCCCGTTGTTCCGCAAATTCGTGGAATGGATTGAATACCTCTGCCTGATGCCAATTTTCCCGCTGGCATTGTGGTTGATGAATGTCTATGCAGCAATTCGCTATCGCTGACGGCAAGGTGTGGCGTGGTCGCGTATCCGCCGCGACCATCGCCGCGACCTTGCTGGCGTCGGGCGCATTAGCCGGCCTGCCGCCCGCCTACGCCATCTCGCCCCCGACGATTGACGCGGGCGCGGTCCCGCCGGACGGTCCGCCGGGACCCGGGGCGCCGATGAAGCAGAACTCGTACTGCACCGAGGTGGGCGTGCTGCCCGGAACCGATTTCCGGCTGCAACCCAAGTACATGGACATGCTTAATCTGCAGGAGGCATGGCAGTTCGGTCGCGGTGCCGGCGTGAAGGTGGCCGTCATCGACACCGGCGTGACGCCGCACCCCAGGTTTGCGCACCTGATTCCCGGCGGTGACTACATCATGGCCGGGGACGGATTGTCCGACTGCGACGCGCACGGCACCATCGTTGCGTCCATGATCGGTGCGGCGCCGGCCGACGGGGCGGGAGTGCCGCCGGCGGCGCCACGCAAACCGGTCACCGTGCCCACCACCGAGCCACCGCCCAAAGCGCCACCGCCGCAGACGGTGACCCTGTCACCGTTGCCTCAGACCGTGACGATGGTCCCGCCGCCGCCGCAGTCTCAGGAACAAGCGCCGCCCCCGGGTCCCTTCGGGGTGCCGCCTGCGCCGCCGGCGCCGGCGGTTCCACCACCCGCGGGCCCGCCCCCGGGACCATCGCAAGGTGGGCAGGGCCCCAATGGGCAGGCGCCGGCGGCCAGCCACGGCAACGGCACGGTGACCATCCCCGGCTATGCCGGTGGCGGGCGCATAACCAACGTCGACAACCTGCGCGGCCCGCGACCGCTCGACCCGCCGCCACCACCGCCACCACCACCATCGAAGGCCGGTCCGGACGCGTTCAGCGGGGTGGCCCCGGATGTCGACATCATCGCGATCCGGCAGTCCAGCCAGGCCTTCGGCCTCAAGGACGCTTACACCGGTGACGAGGACCCGCAGACCTCGGCGAAAATCGACAACGTTCAGACGATGGCGCGCGCCATTGTGCACGCCGCCAACATGGGGGCCCAGGTCATCAACATCTCCGATGTGACCTGCATGAGCGCGCGCAACATCATCGACCAACGTTCGCTGGGCGCGGCGGTGCGCTACGCGGCGGTCGACAAGAACGCCGTCATCGTGGCCGCCGCTGGCGACACCAACAAAAAGGACTGTAAGCAAAATCCGCCCCATGATCCGTTGCAGCCCAACGATCCTCGCAACTGGAACGCGGTCACCACGGTCGTGACGCCGTCCTGGTTCAGCGACTACGTCCTGACGGTCGGCGCGGTCGACACCGAAGGCCGCCCGCTGAGCCAGGGCAACCAGGGCCAGGCGTCGACGAGTGTGGCTGGGCCGTGGGTCGGGATCGCCGCGCCGGGAACGGATGTCATCGGACTGTCGCCCCGAGACGATGGCCTGATCAACGCGATCGACGGACCGGACAACACGCTGCTGGTTCCGGCGGGCACCAGCTTCTCGGCTGCGATCGTGTCGGGCGTTGCGGCCCTCGTGCGGGCCAAGTTTCCGCAGCTATCGGCATACCAGGTCATCAACCGGCTTACCCGCACCGCTCGTGCGCCGGCGCGTGGCGTGGATAACCAGGTCGGCCACGGTGTCGTCGACCCGGTCGCGGCGCTGACCTGGGATGTACCCGACGGTCCGGTGAAGCCGCCGCAGCAACTTTCGGCGCCGTTGAACATTCCGAAACCCGTGCCGCACCGGGATATGGTGCCAGTGTGGGTAGCCGCCGGAGGCTTGCTTGGGGCGCTGCTCATCGGCGGCGGAGTGTTCGGTACGGCGATGCTGATGAAGCGATCGCGGAAACAGCAATAAGGGCGGAGCAACAGCACTCATGAAGCGTCAGCGCAGTTTTGGGTTGTCTTTGTCGTGGCCGCGGGTGACCACGGTGTTCTTGGTCGACGTCGCGATCATGGTGGTGGCCAGCCACTGCCCCGAATCCTGGCAAGGCACGTACCGCATCGCGTTTTGGGTGGGCGTCGGGCTGGCCGTGCTGGTGACGCTGCTGTCGCTGGTCACCTACCACGGCCTCACCGTGACGACGGGGTTGGCCACCTGGCTGTGGGATTGGTCCGCCGACCCGGGCGCCGCGCTGGCCGCCGGTTGCACCCCGGCCCTCGATTACCAACGCAGGTACGGGCGCGACAGGGTGGGCGTGCGGCAGCACGAAGGCCAACTGGTCACGGTGATCGCTATCAACGGCGGTGACAACGAGTCGGCCTCGCGCCTTCGTCACCGGCACTCGCCGCCCACCCTGTTGGTGTCAGCCGTCGCTTCGGGGCTGCGCCAGTTCGACATTCATCTCGACGACATCGACATCGTGTCCGTAAAGGTCCGCCGCGGTGGCCCTGAAGCCAGCGCCGCCGAGCCGTCCAAGATGGACGACTGGGGCCCCGAAGAGTGGGAGGTGGCCAGCGATGCGCCCAGCTCCTACGTTCGCCGCACATGGCTAGTGTTGCGGATGAATCCGCAGCGCAACGTCGCTGCAGTGGCGGCCCGCGATTCGCTGGCGTCGACCCTGGTGGCCGCCACAGAGCGGCTCGCCCAGGATCTCGACGGGCTGACCTGCGCGGCCCGGCCCTTGACCGCGGAGGAGCTCGCCGACGTCGATCGTGCGGTGCTGGCCGATCTGGAACCGACCTGGAGTCGCCCCGGCTGGCGGCGCCTCAAGCACTTCAACGGGTTCGTCACCAGCCTGTGGTTGTCGCCGTCCGACATCACCACCGACAAGCTGGATGAACTGTGGGAGGACGAAACCGTTGCCACGGTGTTGACCCTCCGGCTCACCTCGCGCGGTGGCCGGCCGCAGGTATCGGCATGGGTGCGGTACCACACCGAGAAGCGATTGCGCCGCAACGTCTCGTCAGGGCTCAACCGTCTCACCGGACGCCAGCTGGCCGCGGTGCGCGCCAGCCTGCCCGCCCCGACGGCGCGCCCCCTACTGCTCGTGCCGAGCCGTCCACTACGCGCCGACGATAACGACCTCGCGCTATCCGTCGACCAGCCGCGGGGGATCTCGGCGGGCGCACCTGTGGCGCAATGACGAGGCCGCAATCCACCGCTGAGGGCGCCCGTAACGCGATGGTCGCCGGCCTGTTGGCCTCCGGCGTCTCGGTCAATGGCTTGCAGCCCAGCCACAATCCGCAGGTGGCGTCGCAGATGTTCGCGACGGCGACCAACCTCGATCCAGCGATGTGTGACGCCTGGCTCGCGCGGATTCTGGCGGGGGAGCAGAGCATCGACGTGCTTTCCGGTGCGTGGTCCTCCATCCGGACCTTCGGTTGGGAGACCCGCCGCCTCGGCGTGACCGAGTTGCAGTTCCGTCCTGAGGTTTCCGACGGATTGTTCCTGCGGCTGGCGGTCACCTCCGTGGAGACATTGGCGTGTGCGTACGCTGCGGTTCTCGCAGAGGCGAAACGCTACGAGGAAGCCGCGAAACTGATCGACGGCGTCGAGCCCCGCCAACCCGTCGACGAGGAATTAATCAGCTACGTCCGCGGCGTACTGTACTTCCGGACGGCCCGGTGGCCGGATGTGTTGAACCAGTTCGCCGAGGGGAAGAGCTGGCGGCAGCCCGAACTGAAGGCCGCGGGTGCGGCGATGGCCACCACGGCGCTGGCTTCGCTGGGCGTGTTCGAGGAGGCCTTGCGCCGGGGCCAGGAGGCGATCGAAGGCGATCGGGTGCCGGGCGCCGCCAACATCGCCCTGTACACCCAGGGCATGTGCTTGCGGCACCTGGGCCGCGAGGACGAGGCCGTCGAGCTGCTGCGGCGCGTGTACTCGCGGGACCCGAAGTTCACGCCGGCCCGTGAAGCGCTGGACAACCCCAACTTCCGCCTGGTCCTGACAGACCCGGAAACGATCGAGGCCCGGACCGACCCGTGGGACCCGGAAAGCGCGCCGACCCGGGCCGAAGCCGAAGCCGCCCGCCACGCCGAAGAGGCGGCGAGATATCTGGCCGAAGGCGACGCCGAGCTCAACGCCATGCTCGGGATGGAACGCGCCAAGCGCGAGATCAAGCTCATCAAATCGACGACCAAGGTGAATCTGGCCCGCGCCAAGATGGGCCTTCCGGTGCCGGTTACGTCACGCCACACATTGTTGCTCGGCCCGCCAGGTACCGGAAAGACTTCGGTGGCAAGGGCTTTCAGCAAGCAACTGTGTGGGTTGACCGTGCTGCGCAAGCCCGTTGTGGTCGAAACCAGCCGCACCAAGCTACTGGGTCGCTACATGGCCGACGCGGAGAAGAACACCGAGGAGCTCCTGGAGGGCGCCTTGGGTGGCGCCGTCTTCTTCGATGAGATGCACACGCTGCACGAGAAGGGCTACCAGCAGGGTGACCCATACGGCAACGCCATCATCAATACGTTGCTGTTGTATATGGAGAATCATCGCGACGAGCTGGTTGTCTTCGGTGCCGGCTATGCAAAGGCCATGGACAAGATGCTCGAAGTGAATCAGGGCCTGCGACGGCGTTTTTCAACCGTCATCGAATTCTTCAGCTACACCCCGGACGAGCTGGTCGCGCTGACCCGCTTGATGGGCCAAGAGAACGAAGACGTCATCACCGATGAATCGGCACAGGCGTTGTTACCGTCCTACACGAAGTTCTACCTCGACGAAAGTTATTCGGAGGATGGCGATCTCATTCGCGGCATCGATACACTCGGCAATGCGGGTTTCGTCCGCAACGTAGTGGAGAAGGCCCGCGATCACCGCAGTTTCCGGCTGGACGACGAAGACCTGGATGCGGTGCTGGCCAGCGATGTGACCGAATTCAGCGAACGTCAACTGCTGCGTTTCAAGGAACTGACGCAGGAGGATCTCGCCGAGGGCCTCCGCGCGGCGGTCGCGGAGAAAAAGTCCGACTGACCGATCGTCATCCGGCCGGCGCGTCTGCCAAAAAGGGGTGCCGTCGCACATGCATCCCTAGGTGACAGTCGGGTGAACCGCCGGGAATGGCTTGCACGTCAAGTTGACTCAACCCAGGCCTCAGCGGCCTGGCGGAGCTGTCGAGGCTGAGTTCGAATGCGTCCTCCCCGGCTGCGCGCTTTATCGATTCCGGCCCCGGGTGATAGCCCGTCCGCCGACCGCCGGTTGAGCCGGACGCACTCGAAACCAGCGCTTGGCAAGCGCACTTTTTTACAATTCCGACTTTGTAAATCCGGCAGTGCCAGCAACGGCATGGGTACGTTGGGGGTGGCTCACAGCGGCCCAAAATGCCTGTGAGCCAGCCGGAATCGCCCCACAGGAGATTGTCAGTAGCTAATCAGTGCCACAGCAGACTTTCCGCGTCTACTCGTATAGGTGAGCTCGAGGGGAACGGTGTGACGATCAACGACTGGCTCGGCGATGTGGGTCTGCACGGTGTGGTTATCCACGCCCGCGTTGCCCGCTGTGAGGCCGGGAGGCACCAGGCCATTGGCTCCGATGTGCCTGTCGCCGAAGGCTTGTGGGGCGGTAGCGCACCAGAGTGCCGTGCCGGTGGTGGGTCGCCGCCTTCAGGTCGTCTATCGGTGACCCGTTGCCACCGAGCGTGGTCGGGCCGACGGGCAGCAACATAACAAGTGCCGACGGCGCCGTCGGTACGAATTGGTTAATTCCGGAGAATGACCGGATGCGCCGGATGAACTTCCGCGGCGGATTTAAAGTTGCGGATCCATTTTCGGGTGCCACGGATGCGGATCCATCTCTTTCAACCGTCGCGATCAATGAAGATCGATTCGGAAGGTTGGTGAACTTACGATCGAATATCGGAAGATAGCTTCCGAGGGGTTTATGCGGTCGCCGACGTCGCCGATCCAGTGAATAATTAGCTGCCGAAATTGCGGCGATAATTGCTACTACTTTGAGCCGTCGCTGATTGCTGTCGACCGACGGCCGATTTGAGTGATTTACGCCACTGAACTGGTGTTGGGCAGCGGATCTCTCACAAGCTCTCGAACCCAGCGATATTTATTTTTTACAAGGATTTACCTGACGGGAACGCGCGGCGACATAAGCGATCGGCACCATCGTCAGGGCAACAGCAGCGTGGCTTGACTAGTCGTCCGCACGCCGTTTCGGCGTGGATTCAGAGCTAGGAGCAGCATGGCTTTGTTGTGTGCACCACATGGAATCCGCCTATGTATCAGGTAACACATTCGGCGAATTCTCCGGCGCAGCCGACGTCGAGGTCGAAAAGCGTTGCTCACCATTGTCGTCAGAAGAGGGAGCGGAGGACCTAGATGTTGGATTTCGGGGCCTACCCGCCGGAATACAACTCGGGGCGGATGTACGTCGGAGCGGGATCTGGGCCGCTGCTGGCCGCCGCGGCGGCGTGGGACGAACTGGCCGAAGAGCTGCAAAGCACTGCGGCGTCGTACAGCTCGACAATCGAAACTCTCGCAGCGGGTCCGTGGACGGGACCCTCGTCCATCGCAATGGCAAGCGCCGCAGCACCGTACGTGGCGTGGATGCATGCCACGGGCGCGCAAGCCGAGCAGGCGGGCGCGCAGGCCAAACTCGCAGCCGGCGCCTACGAGGCCGCGTTCGCGGCAACCGTTCCACCGCCGGTGATCGCGGCCAACCGTTCGCTGCTCGCGACCTTGGTCGCAACCAACATCCTCGGCCAGAACACCCCGGCGATCGCCGCCACCGAAGCCCACTACATGGAGATGTGGGCGCAGGATGCCGCCGCAATGTACGCATACACGGCCTCGTCGGCGACTGCCGCTGCGCTGACCCCGTTCGGCGAGCCGCCGCAAACCACCAACGACTCGGCCGGTCCGATGCAAGCGGCTTCGGTCAGTCAAAGCGCGGCGCAACCGAGCTCGAACACCGCTGCTCAGGTGTCCCAGGTCATTACCGGGATGCAGCCGGCGGTACAAGCCGCGACAACAGCGGCTGATCCGTCATCGGGCAGCGGACTTACAGTGCCGAGTTTCATCACGAACTGGAACGAATTCTGGTCGGTGGTGACCGGACCCTTCTCGCCCCAGTCATGGAGCAGCATCCCCGGCGGGCCTTTCCTGTCGTTCGGCCAGGCGTATGCCTGGGGGCAAAACGGTCAAGGCGCGGCCGCGTATCTGGCTGGGCCGAAAGCCATCTCCGGGGCGTTGGCGCCACTGACCAGTGGTGCTAACGCGGTCAAGCCGATGCTCAGCTCCGCGGTCGGAGCGGGCCCCGTGTCGGGGTCGATGGGCAAAGCCGCTCTGGTGGGCAGCATTTCGGTGCCGCAAGGATGGGCGGAAGCCGCCCCCGCGATCCGAACCCTCGCCCAGGGGCTGCCGGCCAACATGGCGGCGGTGCCCGCCTCGTTGGCCGGTGAGGAGGGGGTCTTCAACCAGATGGCCTTATCCAGCTTGGCCGGGCGCGCCGTCGCGGCCGCCGCAACCCGGCCGGTGGGCAGCGCCGCCTCCGTTGCGGGTTCGCTGGGCGGCGGCGTTGCCGCCGAGGCTGATCCGGCCGCGGCCACCATCATCGTGATTCCGTGCCTCGAGGAATGACCGCGATGACCAATCCATATGGCAGCCAAGCGCTGTCGATCCGAGCAGCCAGGTAAGGGGTACGAGCGATGTTCTACGGAGCCTTTCCGCCGGAATTCAACTCGGGCAGGATGTACAGCGGTCCGGGAGCGGGATCGTTGGTGGCGGCCGCAACGGCGTGGCAGAACCTGGCCACCGAATTGCAGGCCACCGCAACGTCATATTCGTCGGTGCTCTCGAGCCTGACTGCGGGGCCCTGGGTGGGTCCTTCGTCGATTGCCATGGCCGGCGCGGCAGCGCCGTACGTGGCCTGGATGCAGCAAACCGCCACGCAGGCCGCACAATCCGCCAAGCAGGCCACCGAGGCGGCCAGCGCCTACGAGACGGCATTCGCCGCGCACGTGCCGCCTGCGATGATCGCTGAAAATCGAGCCTTGCTCGCGCAGCTGGTGGCGACAAACCTGTTCGGGCAGAATACTTCGGCGATCGCCGCGAACGAGGCCCAATACAGCGACTTTTGGGCACAGGATGCCACGGCAATGGACACGTACTTCGCCGCGTCGGCGACCGCATCCAACAATCTGGCGGAATTCAGCCCTGCGCCCAAAACCACCAACGAGGCCGCCGAACCGATGCAAGCGGCCGCGGTGAGTTCGGCGGCGAGCGCCCCGGCCGCCAATGTCGCCACCACTGCGGCATCGGCGGCGTCCACCAGCTTGCCCTTCAGCGGGCCCTTCTCCATCCCGGCGAACTTGGCCAATCTCTACCAAACGTTCGTGACCGATCTGTTCAACACCGTCCCGGGCGGGGCCGGCTTCTACACGGCCATGTACAACGCCGTCAAGGTGCCGCTGGGTCTGACCACGCAGTTCAATGACATCGGGTTGCTGATCAACTTCCCGTTGTCACAGTGGCTCAAGTTCGCCCCGCCTGTCGGGTACGGGGCGTTGCCGAAAGATGCGCTGGGCGCCGGGTTGGGTGCGCTGGGTTTCGGCCGCGGCACCTTGTACAGCTCGATCAGCCCGATCGCCGGGATGGGGAATGCCGGCACCCTGGTTGGGAAGCTGTCGATCCCGCCGAGCTGGGCCACCTCCACCCCGGCCATCCGAACAGTCGCCGCCGCGCTGTCGGTCGCCGGCTCCGAAGCCGTCCCCGCGGCCGCGCTGGGCCAGGGCAGCCTGTTCAGTTCGATGGGGTTGGCCGGGATGCTGGGCAGCGCGGTGGGCTCCGGTGCGCCCACCGTCGCCCGGGCGGGTGTGCGCAACCGGATGACTCCCATCAAGGACCTCAAAGACAAGCAATCGCCGGAACAGCTGAAACGCCTTGTCGCACAAATCTCGGAGAAGCCCGAGACCGTGCAGCACCACAACGTCGATCAAGAGAATCTCGACGCGCTCCTCGAGCAGCTGGCCAAGAAGCCGGGCATTCACGCGGTGCACCTCAAGAAGGGCGACAAGTCGAAAGTTCTCCCGGCCGATGCCCAGTCCGGCTGAGGGACAAAGCAATCGGCGCAGCCAGGCAGTGAAACCGAAAACCCGAGGAAAGGGTGGCAAAGATGAAACGACTACTGACGCTACTTGGCATATTGGCGACCATCGGCCTTGCCGCCCCGGCGTACGCCGATCCTCCGCCTGCGCCGGAGGGCGACGACGGGGGGTTCGTCGCCGCGCTGCAGCAAGCCGGGTTCAGCTTCAACAGCCCGGGTTCGGCCGTCGCGGCCGGCAGGGCGGTGTGCTCGTGCCTGAACAACGGCGAGTCGGGCCTGGAAGTGGTGCACGACGTAAAAACCCACAATCCTGGGATGGACATGGAGATGGCGTCGAACTTCGCCGTGCTTTCCGCGAAATATTACTGTCCTCAGCAGCTCTCCAAGGCGTGAGCCGCGGCGTGCCGTGGTGATCGAGCCGGTAGCCGAGTTCGAATGCTTTAGCGTCGAACATAACTGGGGCGCCTCGTCCGCCTTAACATGTGCCGACCACGAGCCATGAGACTGCCACCGGCGCTCAGCGTCGTCATTTCGGCCGTGATCGGAATGGCTCCGCTCGCACCTGCCGCCCCGGGGCCACGCGGCGATGGTGTTCGAGCGGGCATCCAAGAGCCGTCGCGCACGGCCCGAATCCGCCCCTTAACAGGAATCAGTGGGCGGCTTGCGCTGCCTGGTGCAGGGCAGCGGGTTGCACACAGGAACACTGCAGCCGCACGTCGGCGGTCGTGCCTCACGCTCCGCCGATGACTGGTTCGCCACCGGCGCCGAAAACCTTGGCGGGCAGTCGATAACAGGCTGGTCACCAAATCGCCTGGCAGCCAATGGCTCTGACTCATCTGGCGATACCCGCCCCGACCGATTCCCACAGACGGGCAGTTCGCAATAAGATGCCGCGCCTGTGCCGCCGCCAGATGCCGTCCTGGGAAGTTCCAGCCGAGGGACGGTCACGAGCGCACTCAATAAACACATGAAACATATATATGTCTTTTTGAAGAATCTCATGAATTCCATTTGAGCCTCGGTTGATTGGCGAGGTGGTCGCATATCCGCCCCTACCCTGGCGCCAAAGGAGGACGGGAGGCAACGGGTGGACTTCGGGGCGCTGCCACCAGAGGTCAATTCAGGACGGATGTACGTGGGTCCCGGATCGGGGCCCATGCTGGCCGCCGCCGCGGCGTGGGACGCGCTGGGAGCCGAATTGCATTCCTACGCGGCGGCCTACAGCTCGACGATCTCGGGCATGACCGTCGGGTCCTGGTTGGGACCGGCGGCCATGGCGATGAGTGCCGCGGCCGCCCCGTACGTGGCATGGGCGACCGAGTCGGCTGCAAAGGCAGAGCAGGCCGCGATGCAGGCCAGACTCGCTGCCGCGGCCTACGAGACCGCCTTCGCGGCGACTGTGCCCCCACCGGTGATCGCCGCCAACCGCAGCCTGTTGATGACGCTGATCGCCACCAATTTCCTCGGTCAGAACACCGCGGCCATCGCGGCTGCCGAAGCAGAGTATGCCGAGATGTGGGCCCAGGATGCCGCAGCGATGTATGCCTACGCCGCAGCGTCGGCAGCGGCCACGCAGTTGGCGCCCTTCACCGAGCCACCGCCGACCACTGATACATCCGGGGTGGCAAGACAATCCGCGGCGGTGGCGCAAAGTGCCGCGTCGGACATCCCATCCCAGCTGTCGGCCGTGATCAACCTGGCGCCCACCATGCTGCAAGGCCTGGCGACGACCCCGTCGGCGGCGACGCCGGCGGCATCAATCATCGAAGCCATCTACCCCGTCACGGCCGCCCTCAGGCCATTTTTCGCCGCCCTCACCGGCGCCTACAGCCCCATTGGGGCGATCATCCTGCCCGGCGGCTGGTGGCTGCTGTCCCTGCAGGCCTTGGGTCTGTCCCAGAACGCGCCGGGTGTCGCCGAACTGCTCGGCGGCGGGAAGGCCATCTCCGGAGCGCTGTCGCCACTTGCGCCGTTACGGGGTGGTTACATCTCGACGGTGACACCAGAGGCGGGAGGCGTGGCGGGATCGATGGGCCGCGCGACCATGGTCGGATCGCTGTCGGTGCCGCAAGGCTGGGCCACCGCCGCGCCCGTGATGAAGACAGTCGCCTCGGTGCTGCCGGGCGCGAGTTTGGGGGCTGTCCCGGCCATTTCCGCAACGTCACAAGGGGCCATGTTCGGCGAGATGGCCACGGCGAGTCTGGCCGGACGTGCCTTGGCTGGGGTCGGTGTGCGCACCGTCAGCAATGGCACGACCGGCGTCGCAGCGGCGGCGGCCGACGGCGTTGCCACCACGGCCACGATCATCGTGGTCCCGGAGGATTGATGGGGCATTCGACATGACTCCTCGAACGGCTTTGATCGCACGGACCGGACAACCCATGCCCACTTTGACTGCGCAGCCGCAAATGTCGCCAATGGGTGGGACGGTTGCCGCCACTCTGGCGACCAGTGCCCGTTCGTCACCGGCAGTCACCCACCCGGCCAGCGCGGGGAGGTCACGGCGATGAGCTTCGCTCTCCAGCCGCCCGAAATCATCTCCGGCCAGATGTACATGGGTCCGGGGGCGGGACCGATGTTGACGGCCGCCGCCGCGTGGGACGCGCTGGCGGCCGAATTGCAGTCTGCGGCGTCGTCCTACCGGTCGATCATCGAGGGCCTGACCAACGAGGCGTGGGCCGGCCCGTCGGCGGGCGCCATGGCCGCCGCGGCCGCGCCCTACGTCGCATGGATGTTGGCGACCTCGGCGCAGGCCAAGGAAGCGGGAGCCCAAGCCACCGCGGCCGCAAGTGCCTATGAGAGCGCGTTCGCGGCGGTG
>NZ_LZJR01000002.1 GCF_001667925.1 Mycobacterium sp. E2479
GCCGGGGGCTTCACCGAGCCCAGTTCCCCAGTCCCCCGGCGGCACGGCGGCGACCGGCGGCGGTGGCGGACTCGGCGAAATCGGTGCGGCGCTTTCCGAATCGGGCGCAGCGGCCGGCAGCGTCGCAGCGGTCTTTACGGTCGCGACGGGCGCGGCGTCCATCGGCGGGGCGAGCTGGACCGGTGCAACACCCGTCCCGAGATCGCCGGGGGATTCGAAACGCGCCGTCGGGACGGCGGTCATCTTGTCGATCACCATGGCGTAGGACGTCTCCACCCCGTCCGAGGCGGACCGCATCGCGGTAACCCAGTCGTTGCGAATGTCGTTGTCCACGAAGGGCAACACCTGTTGGCGCACCACCTCCGCCGCGCCGTCACGGTCCCCGGCCAGCACCGCGGCAGCCGCGGCCAGCCATGCCGTCCGCTGAGTGCCCACGCGGTCGTCGACGGCCACGGTGTTCACCACCTCCAAATCGATGAGGTACCACAGGTTGTCGCGCAGCGACTCGCATCGCTGGGCCGCCGCGCGCAGCTCCGTGACAACGGCATCCCCGGTGTCGCAATGCCGCTGCAACAGCCGCACAGCGGCGTCCCCGCCCGGACCGGTCCACGCGGCGGCCAGCTCGGCCACCTGGGCGCGCTGCATCCGCAGCGCTTCGGCCGCCACCACACCCGCCGCCCGCAACTCCGCGCAGTCGCGGTCCAGCGTGCGCAGGTCGAGACCGTCCTCGCCCGCATACCGCTCGCGGATCTGTACGGGATGCGTTGTCAGGTCAGGGTTTTGGTAGCCCAATGCGTGGCAGGCCTGCACGTAGGCCTGGGTGTGCTCGACGGCGGCCAGGCCCTCGGCGAGGCGGGCTGCCACATCCAGTCGGTCGGCCACGACCTAGGCGATCCGCGCCGCGGCATACAGTTCGGCATCGGCGTAGCGCTCGGCGCTCGACCGCAGCGCGGCGGCGATCTCCGCCGATGCGCGCGACCACCCTGACACCTGCGCCACCAGTCGATCCAACTCGACGCGCAGCGCGTCTCCGCGCGCGGTGTGCGTTCGCCCGGCGCTGGCCCCGGTGAAAGCCAGCCTGGACAAGTGGTCGCTTACCGAGCGGTCGATGAATTCGGCCGCCATCGCGAATTGGTTAGCGATCCGCTGCGCCCCCGGTAGGTCGATCTGGGTGCGGGCCATGGCTACGGGACATGCTCCCCCAACGGATTTCATGCCTTATCCGACGCCCGCGGCCGCGGCGGGGTTCCGATGAGATCAGAGCGCGTCGCTGACCGCTTCGGCGACTCGGGTGGCGACCCGCGCAGCGACGTCCTTCTCGGGCGCTTCCACCATGACACGGATCATCGGTTCGGTTCCCGAGGGGCGCAATAAGATTCGGCCGGTATCACCCAATTCGGCCTCGGCCTGTCCGACGGCCCGCTGCACCGCGGGCGCGCTGGCGGCGGTGTCCTTGTCGGCGACGGTGACGTTGATCAGCACCTGCGGCAACGTCTTCATCGCCGAGGCCAGCTCGGCCAGCGACGAGCCGGTCTGCACCATGCGGGTCATCAGCCGCAGCCCGGTGACGATGCCGTCGCCGGTCGAGCCGAGCGCGGGCATCACGATGTGCCCGGACTGCTCGCCACCCAGGCTGTAGCCGCCGGCGCGTAATTCCTCCACGACGTAACGGTCCCCAACACCGGTGGTGCGCACTGTGATTCCGGCCGAGCGCATGGCCAGATGCAGTCCCAGATTGCTCATCACAGTGGTGACCAGCGTCTTGGACGCCAGTTCGTCGGCCTCGTGCATGGCGAGCGCGAGCACCACCATGATGTGGTCACCGTCGACCAGGTTGCCGTCGGCGTCGATGGCCAGGCAGCGGTCGGCGTCCCCGTCGTGGGCAAGGCCCAGGTCGGCGTGGTGCGCGACGACGGCCGCGCGCAACGAATCCAGGTGCGTGGAGCCGCAGTCGTCGTTGATGTTGAGCCCATTGGGTTCGGCGTTGATCGCGATCACCCGTGCACCGGCCGCGCGGTAAGCGCGCGGAGCCACCGTGGAGGCCGCGCCGTGGGCACAATCCACCACCACGGTCAACCCGTCGAGGCGCAGCGTGCTGGCCTTGCTCAGATGGCGCAGGTAGCGGTCGTCCGCGTCCGCGGCGTCGATGACCCGGCCGATCCCCGCGCCGACCGGACGCGACCCGGGATCGAGCTCGAGCAGCGCCTCGATCTGATCCTCGGTGCCGTCATCGAGCTTGTGGCCACCGGGGCCGAAGATCTTGATGCCGTTGTCGGGCATCGGGTTGTGCGACGCCGAGATCATCACACCGAAGCCGGCGTCATACGCGCCGGTCAGGTAAGCCACCGCGGGGGTAGGCAGCACTCCGACGCGCAGCGCGTCGACACCTTGACTGGTCAGCCCGGCGATCACCGCGGCCTCCAGCATTTCGCCGCTGGCGCGCGGATCGCGACCGATCACCGCGACCCGCCGGCCCGGTGCCGGCTCGCTCGCCAGGTGCCGCGCAGCCGCGTAACCCAGCGCGAGCGCCAGCTCGGCGGTCAACTCGCGATTGGCGACCCCACGGACACCGTCGGTGCCGAATAGTCGACCCATGCGATAAAACCTCTCACAGTTGACGGGCTAGCACCTAACGTGCCCGTTCCTTTGTCGATGAAACCGACGGCGGCAGGGCGCAGACACGCCGCAACCGGCCACAACTTGTGCATCGCGATGCCAAGTTGTGGCCGGATAGCGACTGTTGATCAGCGCTTGCTGTACTGAGGCGCCTTACGGGCCTTCTTCAGGCCGTACTTCTTGCGCTCGGTGGCGCGCGGGTCGCGGGTGAGGAAGCCGGCCTTCTTCAGCGACGGCCGGTCCTCCGGCTGGGCCAGGATCAGCGCCCGGGCGATGCCCAGTCGGAGCGCACCGGCCTGGCCCGATGGGCCGCCCCCGTGCAGCCGCGCGTAGATGTCGAAGCTTTCCACCCGGTCGACGGTGACCAGCGGGGCCTTGATGAGCTGCTGGTGCACCTTATTGGGAAAGTAACCCTCCAGGGTGCGGCCGTTCAGGTTGAACTTGCCGGTGCCGGGCACCAGGCGCACCCGCACCACGGCCTCCTTGCGGCGACCGACGGTCTGGATGGGCCGGTCGAACACGAAGGGCGCGGCCGCTGCGGCCGTCTCCGAGGCCTCGACCGGGGCTTCGGTCACCTCGGTGACGGCCTCGACGGTCTCTGCGGCTTCTGGAGTTTCGGGGTTTTCGGGATTTTTTAAGCCCTCGGTCGTTTCGCTCACTGGGCCACCTGCTTGATCTCGTACGGAACGGGCTGTTGTGCGGCGTGCGGGTGCGTCGGACCGGCGTAAACGTGCAGCTTGCGCGCGATCTGCCGGGCCAGCTTGTTTTTGGGCAGCATGCCGACGATCGCGTCCTCCACGACACGGTCGGGGTGCTTGTCCATCAGCTCGCGGATGGTTCGGCTGCTCAGACCGCCGGGATACCCCGAGTGGCGGTAAGCCAGCTTCTTGTCCAGCTTCTGGCCGCTGAAGGCGACCTTGTCGGCGTTGATGACGATGACGAAGTCACCGCCGTCGACATTGGGGGTGAACGTCGGCTTGTGCTTGCCGCGCAGCAGGGTGGCTGCCGCGACGGCAAGGCGGCCAAGCACCACGTCCGTGGCATCGATGACGTGCCACGACCTCGTGGTGTCACCCGCCTTTGGCGTGTACGTAGGCACAGCGCTTACCTTCTTCTCTCGAGGTGGATCCCGGTGTGACCCGGGGGCCGGTCAGGCGTTCACGGCAGGGCTTGGTCTCGGCGACCGACATTGACCCGAGGCCCCGGCGTACCGCACGCCAACGGAGCAGCTTACCGAGCGCCATCCCCGCAGGTCAAAATGACTGTGTGGTCCCAGCGGCTCTCCTCCGCCAGGACCACACAGCCTCACGGCGCGGCTACCTCCGCGCGGTGGTCTTTTCGGCCGCTACCGCGCCCAGACGCCGGCGGCCCGGCGGTCGGCGTTGGCGACCTCTTGCGCACCGTCGCGCACGGCGTTTCCCAGGGCGGCCAGAATCTCATTGAGCGCCGTTGCCGATTGGTGCCATTTGAGCTGCTCAGCCTGGTATGCGGCGGCCGCTTCGCTGGTCCAGAGCTGCCGCAGCGGTGCGATTTGCGATCTCAGTTCATCCAGCGCGGCGACCAAGCGCGCCGATGTGGAGTGAATTTCCTGCCGCACCGTGTGTTCGATCTCGCCGAAGTTGTAGGAAAGCACCGGGTCCATGGGAGTCCTCTCTCGTTACAGGTCCCCGCCGGCGGCGGCGATGTGGTGTGCGTGGTTTTGGCCGGCTTCCTGCAGGGTGGCGGCGTTGTGCCGAATGGTCTCGGCGATGGTGTTCAGGGCGTGATAGAGCCGCACCGACTCCGCGTTCCAGCGATCCATGACGTCTTTGAAGCGCGCGGCCGCGAGCCCACCCCATGCCGACGGCGGCACCCCGTTCATGCGACCGACGAACGCCTGCAGCTGTGCCCTGATTTCCTCGTTGCGGGCGTCGGTGATCGCAGCGACCGACCGCATCAGGTCGAGATCGGTGCTCAGCGTGTTCGGTGCAGCCATACCAAGTACGACCCCCGGCGCCGTACTTCGGTTCCACCAATTTTCATTCGATCGCGTGGGCGGATCGCACCGCCTGGTCGCAGGCGTCGCGGACGGCGTCTTCGTCGCCGGGCCGGCTCTGGCAGCCGATGCTGATCCGGACCGGCCCGTCCAGGAGCACAATCCACCGCACGTGATGCGCGGGGCGCACCTCGCGGTAAGTCACCGCCGGGCGCCCGGCGCTGGTTCCGGCTGGGTTGAAGTCGACGAACAGCCCGGGATCCTCGGCATCGATCGCATGCTTCAACCGCTCGGCGGCACCGCTGAGCGTCTCGCCGGCGACCGGTGATTGGGTGATGTGCAGGGCCACTTCGGGATCGGTCCGCGACGTGACCTGTACTCGGGCCGACCCGGGCCCGTCGACCACGCGCTGCGCCGCCCAGGTCGCCGGCACCGACAGCGCCACCCGACCTTCCACCAGATATGTTGTCGGCGCGGTTTTTACCGGCTGCGGCGCCACCACCGCGGTTCGGCCGATCGTCAACGCGGTCGGCGCCGCCGCGGCGACGACGATCGCGGCCGCCACGAGCCCGCTGCGCGTCCGGCCGGTACCGGCGGGTGCGGCCGGCTCCGGCGGTTCGCCGGTTGTGGGGTAGGTAGATCGCGCCAGGCGAGCCAGCCGAATGTCGTTGATTTCAGCGATGTCCGGGATGCTTCGTCCGCCCTCGCGCAGCGCATCGGCGATCAGCGCAGCCAGCGCCGGCGCACCGGCGACGGTGCTTGGAACGTCGATCAGCACGGCTTCGGGCGCCAACGCCGCAACGACGCCCGCGACGTCGTGGGCGACGGACAGCGGTTCGGCCGTGCGCGGTACAGCCGTGACCTCGCACGCGATGATCGCCACCAGCCGCTCGGCTATTTCGACCACGACCGTCGCATCCGGTGCGCACTGGGACGCCTGCCCCAACAGCCACGATCGCGTTCGTGTCTGACCCGCCACCGCCGCGGCGGCCTCGCGCACCACACCGACGCGCGATGCGGACCACCACGACGGATGCATGACGACCGTTCCGTCGCCGTGGCCCCGGGTTGCCGATCGCAACGCGGCTTCCCACAGTGCGTCGACGGCGGCCGGCCGCTCCCCTACCAGCGCCACCCGGTCGTCGATCGCATCGAGCGCCGTCCGGACGATGTCGAGTATCTCGCCGTCGGCGACGCCCCGTGTGGCACAACATAATCGCCGGATGGTGCCGGGCCCGGCCTCGATGTAAGCGGGATGCTGGCTCACGGTGCACTCCAGGCAACCTGGACGAGTTCCTCGCCACCGGCCCGAGTGACCAGGACGCCGCGGCCCCGCGGCAATCGCATCGGTGCGGTGGATGCCAGCGATGTACCCTGCGCCGGACATCCGCTCATCATCAGTGACGCGCAACCGAGGTCGCGCAGACTCGCCAACAGCGGCTCGAACATCGCCCGCTCGAGTCCGCCGCTGCGGCGCGCGATGACTAGATGTAATCCCAGATCTCGCGCATACGGCACGAATTCGACGAGCGGCGCCAGGCCATTGGCCGCCGGCCCGGCGACCAGGTCATAGTCATCGACGATGACATAGAGGTCCGGTCCAGACCACCAAGAGCCGCTGCGCAACTGATCCTGGCTGGCGTCGGGTGGCGGCATCCGCCCCTGCAAAACCTCCAACAGATCGGGCAGCAACACGGCCAGGGCGGCGGACGACATGGCGTAACCGCTGAGATGTTTTGACTCGACGACACCAAGTAGCGTGCGCCGAAAGTCGACAATCAACAGCTGAGCCTGGCCGGGCGTCTTCGTCCGGACGATCTCCCGGCACAACGTCCGCAGCGTCGCGGTCTTCCCGCATCCGTTGTCACCGACGACAAGGAGGTGCGTGCATCGTTCGAAATCGACTGCGACTGGCCGCAGTTCGCGCTCCCGTAGGCCGAGCAGCATCTGCGTACCCAACTCGGGGCTCGACCGGCGCACCACATCCTCGCGATCCACACGCTCCGGCAGCAGGGGTATCGGCGGGGCAACCGATTCACCATCGGGCACCTCTACGATGGGCAGCGCCACCACCATGTGCAGGCCCTCACGAGAAAGGCCATGGCCCGGACTGTCACGCGGAACATGCTGCGCCGCCTTGCGGTCGATTTCTGAATCGGCGGGATCACCCAGACGCAACTCGATGCGCGTACCGATCTGATCCCTCAGTGAGGGCCGCACCTCGGACCACCGCGATGCCGACAGCGCCACGTGCACGCCGTATGAAAGCCCCTGAGCCGCCAGCGCGGTGACCGACTCCTCCAGTGTGCCGAATTCTTGGCGTACGCTCGCCCAGCCGTCGATGACGAGGAATACGTCACCGAATGGATCAGCGGATGCACCAATGTCCCCACGCCGCTTTCGGTATTCGGCGATCGACGCGATGCCGTGCTCGCGGAACAAGGCCTCTCGGCGACGGAAAATCGCCCCGCATTCGGCAACTATCCGGTCGACCAGGCGCGGCTCGGCGCGGCCGGCGACCGCGCCCACATGCGGCAGCGTGTGCGCCGCCGACAGCGCCCCGCCACCGAAATCCAGACAGTAGAACTGCACCTGGTCAGGACGGTGCGTCACCGCCAACGCCGTAACTAGCGTCCGCAGCGCCGTCGATTTCCCGGATTGGGGTGCACCGATGACCGCCAGATTGCCCGTGGATCCGGACATGTCGACCATCAGTGGCGTGCGGCATTGGTCGAAGGGCCGGTCGACAATGCCGATGGGGACGGCCAGGGCACCCGGCGCGCACTCAACGTCGGCCAAGAGGGCGTCCAGCGCCGGTGCCTGCCCGAGCGGCGGCAGCCAAACGCGGTGCGCGGGTGGCCCCTGGCCAGCCAGCCGGTCCAGGACAGCGCTCGAAATGGTCCATTCGGCTGCCGCGCTCGCCTGTGCGGCGCGGCTGACCGCCCCGGTCACCCAGCTACCGAACACCTGCACCGTTCGCGCCGCCACGGCGTGCCCGCCGGCGTTCGTCGGCACGGGCGCCGAAACCGACGCGGCCTGGAAGCGAATCGGTTCGGCGCCGCTGACGCGCAAGAAGCCGGCGCCGGGCGCGCTCGGCAGGCGGTATGCGTCCAAAGAACCCAATATAGTCTGGGATTCGTTGGCCGACAGTGTTTTCAGGCACAGCCGATATGACAGATGGGCTTCCAGTCCGCGTAACCGACCCTCATCGAGGCGCTGACTGGCCAGCAGCAGGTGGATGCCCAGCGACCGTCCGAGGCGGCCGATCGCGACGAACATGTCGGCGAAATCGGGATGCTGGCTGAGTAGTTCGGAGAACTCGTCGACAATGACGAACAGCGTTGGCAGTGGGGGCAGCGTCCCAACGCCGCGTCCCCGGTCATATGCTACGACGCTTGCACAGCCCGCCATCCGCAACAGCTGCTGGCGACGGTTCATCTCACCGGCCAGGGCAGCGCGCATCCGCGCCACCAGCGGCGCGTCGTCGGCCAGGTTGGTGATCACCGCAGCCACGTGCGGAGCGTGCGCATAATCGAGAAAGGTTGCGCCGCCCTTGAAGTCGATGAGCAGCAGGTTGAGCGTCTCCGGCGAGTTGTGCGTCATCATGCCCAATGCGATGGTGCGTAACAACTCTGACTTGCCCGACCCGGTCGCGCCGATGCACAGCCCATGGGGGCCCATCCCGTCTTCGGCCGGCTCTTTGATATCCAGCTCGAGTGGGGTGCCCCCAACGGCGGTTCCGATCGGAACGCGAAGGCGGTCGCGATCTCGTCGGCGGCGCCACAACGCGGCCGGGTCGAGGTGGTCCAGATCGGAAATGCCGGCCAGCTCAAGCCAATCCGGGTCAGCTCCCACCCGGCGCGTCGCGCGCACATGATAGCCGGCCAGCCGGCGCGCACATATCAGCGCGTCGATGGGTGCCATCCGGTCAGGGCACCATGCCGGTGCCTGATCACCCGGCGACCGGATCACCGGCGGGGCGCCGTCGCAGCTGGTACCGATCCCGATCGTGGTTGCGCCATCGATCGGGTCGGCGCCCAGAGCCAAATCGGTGAGCACCACCACTTCGGGTCCCTGGACCGCAGCGAGCGCATGCTGAACCTCCGCCGTGCTCGGGTAGATCATCCGCGCCGGCCCCGCCTCATCGAGGTCTAGCGGATGTTGATTGTGCGGGAGCCATTTCAGCCAATCCCAGTGACCGCACGCCTCATCGTCGACAGCGGCGGCGATCAGCAGTTGGTCGGGTGCGTGCAGCACGGCAAGTTGACAAAGGATCGCACGCAGTAGCCCGCGCACCGCGCCCAGATCGCCGTCGATCGTCACGAGTGCCCCCGCATGCAGGCCGATCGTGACCGGAGCGTGGACCGTTGAATGCGTCTGCAGGAAACGCGTGAGTGCCGTGACGGTGACGGGATCACCATGCCCCTCCGGAGCAAGCTGCGGGGCGACCAGACGGCGGGCGAGCGGCTGAGTTCCCATGCCCACCCGAATGAGGCCGAAGTCGGCGTCGGTTCGCCGCCGCTTCCACATCCGCGGACCACCGATCAGGGTCCACAGCGTGTCGGGATCGGGGTGGCTGCGCACCGCCGACCGGTATTGTGCCGCGGCGATTTCGGACACGCACCGGCGCAGCCCGCTGAGGTAGTCCAGATATTGATCGCGGTCGGCATCGACGCTACGGCCTCGTCCGCGAGCCCGGCCGGTCAGCCCCGTCACCACGGTCGAAACCAGCATCATCGCCGGGAACACCAGAAACAAGGGGCTGCGGGGCAGGCCGGTCCCAGCGGTGAACACCGCGGCCATCATGCTCATGCCCACCACGGAAATTGCGACCGGCAGAAGCCGCGCAAGCATGCCCGGCACCGTCGGCGACGGAAGGTCCGGCGGCGCCGCAACGACGATGTCCGCAGCCGGAATACGCGATTCCGCCGGCCCGGCAGCCTGGGTCACCTCATCCCCTTCCCGAGCGGCGACGCTACGAAGCACCGGCATCGGCGGCAAGTCAGCTGTGCACAACCGAATACGGCGTCGTGCTGAGCTGGCTATGTTTCCTTCCGACCCAACCGAAAGGTGCGCAGGTGCTTGCATCCGATAATGGGCTGCGACGTGTCTCCGTGCATTGGGAGACTGCCGTCGTCGACGTCACCCTGCCCGCAGGAATCCCTGTCGCCGTGTTGATTCCATCGGTCGTCGACATCCTCCAAATTGTTCATTCCGACAACGAGGCCTGGCGATACCGCTTGTCGGTCCCCGGCGCGTCCGGGCTGGATCCATCGATGACCCTGGCACAGCACGGCATCGGAGACGGCGCACCCTTGGTGCTGAGCCGCAACACCGCGCCGTTGCCTGCTCCCCGCCACCTCGATGTCGCGGAGGCCGTGTCGGCCACACTCGACGCGGCGACCGAGCCGCGCCGCTGCCCCGCACATGCGCGTGCCGTCCGTCTCATCGGGGTGGCGTCGGCGATTGTCTGGGTCGGGGTCGGAGGGCTGGCTATCGTGCGTAACACATTGTGTCTCAACGCCTACCGGGGCGCCGCCACGACGGTGACCGCGTCGGTGGCAGCGTGCGGCCTCGCCCTCGGACTTGCGGTCGTTGCGCGCCGCGGCTATCGAGACCGGACCGCCGGGCTGGGGTTGGGCCTCATCGCTACGGCGTTCGCGGCGGTGGCGGGCTTTGTGGCGGTGCCCGGCGCGCCTGGCATGCCGAACGTATTGCTCGCCGCGGCGGCGGCCGGCGCCACCGGGGTGGTCGCGATGCGGGTATCGGGTTGTGGTGTGGTGACTCTGACGGCCGAGTCGAGCTGCGCCGCGGTCATCGCCGCGGCGGCACTGGTGGGCGTGTTCACAGCAGCACCACTGCGCATCGTCGCCTCGGCGACAGCACTGGTGTCCGTCAGCCTGCTTCCAGTGGCGGCGCGGGCATCGATCGCGCTGGCGGGGTTGTCGCCCCGGTTGGGGAGCCCGGACGCAGGGGAGACCGAACCGGGCGACGCGCGAACGCATTTCCGAGCGATCCGCGCCGACAGGTGGTTGACCAGCCTGCTTGCCGGACTGTCGGTCTCGGCCACGCTGGGAGCGGTCGGCACCGTACTCGCCGGCGCACCCCGCCTGTCGTGCACCGCGTTCGGCACGCTCACCGGTGCGCTACTGCTGCTGCGTTCCCGATCGACCGACACGAGACGGACGCTGGTGTTTGCGTTCAGCGGAATCCTGGTTGCCGCAACAACCTTCGCGGCTTCCCTCTCACGCGTGCCGATGCCCGGCCCCTGGATCGTGATCGCAACGACGCTGGCAGTCGCCGTGTCGATGTGTTCGGTCTTCGCCGGATCCGCACGGCTCGCCTCGCCCGTCCTACGGCGCAGCGTCGGGCTACTGGAGTTGTCGATGCTGGCCACGATGGTTCCGTTGACCTGCTGGATATGCGGAATCTACGGTGCCGTTCGGGGATTGAACCTCACATGACGAGGCCGTGCGCCGGACGACTGCTGGCGGTGTCGGCTCTGATGTTGGCAGCGCCATTGGGAACGCCTACGGCGCGCGCGGTTTCACCGCCGGATATCGATGAGAGATGGTTGCCCAAGCCTGCCTTGCCTGCACCCCCGTGGCCGACCGTACAACGCGAAATCTGTGCGACGATGACGGCCGACTCTGGACCCGGCCGTCGACACCCAACGGGCCTCGGCGACCTATCGGCCGTCTGGCAACTCAGCCGCGGCACCGGACAACGGGTCGCGGTCATCGACACCGGGATCTCACGACACCTTCGGCTGCCCGATGTAGTGCCTGGCGGCGACTACGTGTCCACTGGCGACGGTACGCAGGATTGCGACGCGCACGGCACGCTGGTGGCTGGAATCATCGCGGCCGCAGCCGATTCCAAAACTGACGGGCTCACCGGGATGGCACCGGAGGCCACCTTGATCAGCATTCGTCAGTCCAGCGCGAAGTTCGCTCCCACCAGCGATCGGTCTCACACCGGCGTCGGTGACGTCGAAACACTGGCGAAAGCCGTTCGGACGGCGGCCGATCTGGGGGCCTCGGTGATCAACATTTCATCGGTTGCGTGCGCACCGGTGGCTTCGACGCTCGACGACCGCGCACTGGGCGCGGCGCTGGCCTACGCCGTCGACGTCAAGAATGCCGTCATCGTAGCCGCGGCGGGCAATACCGGCGGCCCGGGACAGTGCCCACCGCAGCGCGCGGACGCCACCTGGCAGACCATTACGGTCGCCGTCAGCCCGGCGTGGTACGACGACTACGTGCTGACCGTCGGCTCGGTGAATGTTCGCGGAGCGCCGTCGGCATTCACCCTTGCCGGCCCCTGGGTGGACGTCGCGGCGCCCGGCGAGGCGGTGATGTCACTCGCGCCGGAGCCGGTAGCAGGCACGAGCTATGCCGCCCCGGTGGTCAGCGGCCTGGCCGCGCTGATCCGGAGCCGCTTCCCGGCACTGACCGCGCGCCAGGTCATGCAGCGCATCGAGGTGACAGCGCATCATCCACCCGCCGGATGGGATCCCCTCGTTGGCAACGGCACCATTGACCCGCTCGCCGCGGTCAGCACCGGCACGGGTGGCCCCGGCGACACACCCGGCCCATCGCACGCGCGGGTGCCGACCATCGCGCCGCCGCCGGAACCCCGCGATTCCCGTGCGCGGGACACGGCGCTCCGTGGCGTCGCGATCTGCGTGGTTGCGCTGGCTCTCGCGCTGGCCACGGGAGCAATCAGAGGTCGCCTATGGCGAGCCCGCAATCCCATCACGTGCGATTGATGCGTTGTGTCGGCTCAGCTCCGGTCCGGCCGGCAACAGCGAGAGAAGCGGCCACGGTGCCGGGCCCGCGCCGTCAAAGCCAAGGTCGTGCGCGGTGTCGTCGTCGTGAACGGCGAACCGAACGCCGGTGTCGCTGATCAGGTAACGAGTACCGGCGTCATCGCCCGCCCGCACGTAGGCGCTTGCGCCGGGCGGCACGTAGACGGCGTCCACGGCAGGGCCGGGGCCGTCGTCCTGCGCCAAACCCACCGGCGCCCGGCCGGGCGGGATCGGCAGCCGGTCCTCGGCCAGGATCACGACGTCGGGTCGGCCGGGTCGCATCTCGCCCCAGCCGGCGCACACGGTAGCGGCCGGCTCTGACAGCGTTGGCGCCCGGTCAGGAAAGAGGCCAACCGGCAGCTCGGCGACGACGGGAGCGGCCCGGATCGCGTCGGGCGCGACAGTGACCGGATTGGCCGTTCCCTGCCGGCTGCTGAACCGGAGTAAGTCGGCGGCCACGTGGCCGATGCGCTGCACGCCGGCGGCTAAAACCGCGTAGTACTCGTCGCCGTCGGCGCGTGTGATGCGAAGCACGCTGCCGACGGAGAACCCGGGCAACCCTGGCGTCGCGACGCCTCGACCGCGGAGGCGTGGCGGTGCGATCGGTGGCGCTTCCGGCACCGCATTCAGCAATGCGTGCGAGACGATCACCGGCGTTTTGCCCTCGAGGCGCAGCGCGCGCACGACGACAGCATCGTCGAGGTCCACCATCGCCCGGTGGCCGTCGTAAAGCAGGTAGGCAGGCGAATCCGACCCGGGACGCACCAGGATCGCTTGCCCGGCGGGCACTCGGTGCACGGTCGGCGCCTCGGAGCGGCGGCCGATGATGACGGTCGTGGTGCCAGCGCCAGTGCTAGCACATATCGACCAACCCACATCGTCTGGAGGCAACGGCCTGCCGAGAAACTGCGGCGCGCCCGGGATGCCCAGCAGCGGCCCGCGTTTGGTGGTGCTCAAGTCGGATTCGCTGACCGGCTGCGGGGCGGCGGCCGTCGCGGCGATGAGTCGGGCAGACGCCAGGTTGAGCACCGGATGCCAAACGTCGCGCACTCGAACGAACAGGGCGCCCGACTCCCGGCTCACCACGATCTGCGCGCGATCCAAGGCCACATGTGGCCGCAGCAGGGCGAGAACCGCACAGCCGGCCACCCCAACAGCGGTGATTACGCACCCGAACGCCACCGGACGCGTGCCCGAGCGAAACCCGGCCCGGGCATCCTGCCGCAGCAACGCGCTTTCGATCCGCCGCAGCAAATACCGGTAAGCGCTGACGTGCAGCCACGTGGCCGGCTGACGCGGCACCTGATCCCCTGACTCTCAAATTCCGTCAACGGCCACGTTAAGCGGCCATGTCGGGACGCCAGAACGGTTATCCACAGGTTGCGCGGGGTTTCGGCGCATCACAATTTGGGTAAAATTGCGCCGGTGAAAACTCACCGTGTACGTACCCGTCGGGCGGGCACCGCGCGGTCAGCCGGCCGGATCGGCCTGGGTGTTTCTGCCCTGGCTCTCGCCGCTGGCCTGCTCGCGACCCCCGCCCCGGCGCCGAAAGCCACCGCAGATGACTGCCCGGACGTCGAGGTCATCTTCGCCCGCGGCACCAACGAGCCCCCCGGCCTGGGTCGGGTCGGCGACGCATTCGTGGACTCGCTGCGCCAGCAGACCAACGGCCTGAACATCCTGCCCTACGGCGTGAACTACGCCGCCAGCAAGCTGCAGCTGCACGGCGGCGACGGCGCCAACGACACCATCGACCGCGTCAAGAAGAGCGTGGAGAAGTGCCCCAACACCAAGATCGTGCTGGGCGGCTACTCGCAGGGCGCCTCGGTGATGGACATCGTGGCCGGCGTCCCGATCGGCGGCATCACCTGGGGCAACACGCTGCCGGCACAATACGCCAACAACATCGCTGCCGTCGCCACCTTCGGTGACGTGGCCGACCGGGCCGGCGGCACCCTGCCCAGCCAGAGCGCGATGCTGGGATCGAAGGCCATCGACCTGTGCAACCCCAACGACCCGGTCTGCCACGCCGGGCCCGGCAACGAGTGGAGTGGGCACACCGAGGGCTACGTCCCCGTGTACACCACCCAGGCCGCGGCGTTCGTCGCGCAGAAGCTGGCGGCCGCCGGTCTGGGCCAGCAGTCGCCCGCGTTCGGTCCACCGCTGGGCCCCGTCCCGCAGACCCCCGGCTACGGCCCTCAGCAACCGGGCTACGCCCCCCAGCAACCGGGCTACGGCCCTCAGCCGCCCGTCTACGGGCAGAACCCGCCCGGGTCGGGCCCCTCGATCCACGGCGGTCCCGGCACCGGTCCGGCTCCCGCGCCATCGTTGCCGGCGCCGGCTACCAACTCACCGCAAGCACCTCTCGTCTAAATCGTTACCGTCGGGTTATCAACGCCCCCTTAACATCGCTGTGTGAGGCTTATCCCGTTAGGGCTGGGCATCGGAATTGGCGCAACGACGGCGTTATTGATTGGTCCCCAATTGGTTCCGCATGCGTCGGCGTCGTGCCCCGGCGTTGAGGTGGTGTTCGCCCGGGGCACCGACGAGCCACCCGGTGTCGGCAAGGTAGGAGCCGCCTTCGTGAGCGCGTTGCGCGAGCAGACCCGCAAAAGCGTTGGCGCATACGGGGTGAACTACCCGGCCAACAAAGACTTCCTGGCCGCTGCCAACGGCGCCAACGATGCCAGCACCCACCTTCAGCAGATGGCCGTCAACTGCCCCGACACCAAACTGGTGCTGGGAGGCTACTCCCAGGGCGCCGCCGTCGTCGACATCGTCACGGCCGCACCGATATCCGGCCTCGGCTACCGCCAGCCGTTGCCGCCACAGGCCGCCGATCACGTCGCCGCCGTCGCGCTGTTCGGCAATCCATCCGGCCGGGCGGGTCAACTGATGAACGCCCTGTCCCCGAATTTCGCGGGAAAGACCATCGACCTGTGCAACCCGGGCGACCCCATCTGTTCGGCGGGGTCGCAGTGGAGCTCGCACCTGAGCTACGTGCCCGGATTGACCAACAGGGCAGCGAATTTCGTCGCGGGCAGGATCTGATCTTGAATCACCGCCGGTACTGCGCGGCGTGCGCCGCGTCCATCGCTGCGGCGACGCTTCTCGCTCTAGCGGTCACCACCCTCGCGGCGCCGCCGGCGTCGGCGGACTGTCCGGGTGCCGAGGTGGTTTTCGCCCGCGGCCGGGAGGAACCACCCGGTGTCGGCTACGTCGGCGCCGCGTTCCTCAATTCACTGCGCGCCAAGGTGCGCATGCCGGTGGGGGCCTACGGGGTCAACTATCCCGCCGATGTCAGCCCGGCCAAGGGCGCCAACGACATGAGCGCGCACGTCCAGCAGATGGCGCGAAGCTGCCCGGGCACCCGCGAGGTGCTCGGCGGATATTCGCTGGGTGCCGTTTCCGCCGATCTGGTTGTCGCGGTTAGTCAACCGGCATTCGGATTCACCAACCCGCTGCCCCCGGCATTCGACCAGCAGGTGGCGGCGGTCGCCCTGTTCGGTAACGGCACCCGCAAAGTCCTTGGACCGGTTCCAGATTTCAGTCCGGCGTTCGCCGCCAAGACCATCGATGTGTGTGCGAAGGGCGACCCGATCTGCTCGGCGGCCGGCCTGAATTGGCCTTCGCATCTGCAGCCCTCTTACATCGACTCCGGACTGGTGGATCAGGCCGCCAACTTCGTCGCCGCCAGGCTGTGACCACTCAATCGCGCGAGCGCACATCCCGGGTGATCAGGTTGCGCGCCGCCAGCTGGTCATCGGGCGGGTAATCGACACCGACCAGCGACAAGCCGTGCGCCGGAGCTGCGGCGAAATCGCTGGATCGCTGTGTGGCGCTGAGTAATTCGCGGCAGTAGGAGACGGGACGGCGGTGTTCCCCGACGGCCAGCAGCGCACCGACCAGTGAGCGCACCATCGACCAGCAGAACGCGTCGGCGCTCACGTGCGCGGTGATCAGGTCGCCGTCGTGGATCCAATCCAGCCGCTGCAGGTCGCGAATGGTGGTGGCGTTCTCGCGATGCCGGCAGAACGCGGCAAAATCGTGCAGGCCGAGCAGGTCTCGCGATGCCGCGTTCATCGCCTCTACGTCCAGCGGGCGCGGCCAGGCCGTGACGTAACGGGTCTGCAGCGGCTGCACACCCCAGGGCGCCGTCGAGATGCGATACACGTAGTGGCGGCGCAGCGCCGAGAACCGGGCGTCGAAACCCGCAGGGGCGCGGGTGATATCGACAACCCGGACATCAGTGGGCAGAAACCGGCCCAGCCGGCGCAGCAGTGGCACGAACTCGGGTTCACCGACACGCGGTGTACGCGGATAGGCGTTCGGCAGCGCTTCTGACGGCACGTCGACGTGGGCCACCTGCCCGGTGGCATGGACTCCGGCATCGGTACGTCCCGCCGCGCGCAGCCGCACGGGCGCGCGAAAGACGGTCGTCAGCGCCTCGTCGAGAATTCCCGCCACGGTCCGTTGGCCGGCCTGAGCGGCCCAGCCCGCGAACCCTGTTCCGTCGTAGGCGATGTCAAGCCGCAGACGGATGTCCTCGTTAACTCTCGTCAGCCTCGTCATCGGCGTCGGCCGCTTCGGCTTCGGCTCTCGCGGCGACGGCCTTGTCGGCCTTTTCTTCCGCTTCGGCCTGGACCTTGGTCGGCTCGGCCTCGGTCGTGGTCTCCTCGACCTCGCCCGTGGCTTCCTCGACCTCGGCCGTGGCTTCCTCGGCCGTCGGGCCGACGGCTTCTTGCGGCTCGACAGAAGCCTGGGGTGCCGCGGCCGCCGCCACGGGAGCGTCGGTCTTCTTCGAAGCCTTCACCCGACGAGCCCGATCGGCCTCCGAGGTGACCGTCTTCTCCCGCACCAGCTCGATCACGGCCATGGGTGCGTTGTCGCCCTTGCGTGGCTCGACCTTGATGATGCGGGTGTAGCCGCCGTTGCGGTCGGCATAGAACGGACCGATCTCCTCGAACAGGGCGTGCACCACGTCCTTGTCGCGGATCTTCTTCAGCACCTCTCGACGGTTGTGCAGCGCACCCTTTTTCGCGTGCGTGATCAGCTTTTCCGCATAGGGCCGCAACGCACGCGCCTTGGGCTCGGTCGTCTTGATTCGGCCGTGCTCGAACAGCGAGGTGGCCAGGTTGGCCAGCAGTGCCTTCTGGTGCGATGACGACCCGCCGAGGCGAGGTCCCTTGGTGGGCTTGGGCATTGCGACTATCTCCTATTTGGGGCCGGCCCCCGTATCAGGTAGGGCCGGGACGGACTTTCGTCAGTTGTGTCCGGTTCCTCAGCGGCCGCTGCACGGCCGCATCGTCACCGGACGGCGTTTACAGCTGCTCGGTTTCCGCGTAGTCCTGGTCGTCGTAGGACGCCTCGCTGGACCAGGTGCCGGTGGCGACGTCGTAACCCGCGACCTGCGAGGGGTCGAAGCTCGGCGGGCTGTCCTTGAGCGACAGGCCCAGCTGGTGCAGCTTGACCTTCACCTCGTCGATCGACTTCTGTCCGAAGTTGCGGATGTCGAGCAGGTCGGACTCGGTGCGGCTCACCAGCTCGCCGACGGTGTGCACACCCTCGCGCTTGAGGCAGTTGTAGGACCGGACGGTCAGATCCAGGTCGTCGATCGGCAGGGCGAACGACGCGATGTGGTCGGCCTCGGCCGGCGACGGCCCGATCTCGATGCCCTCGGCCTCGACGTTGAGTTCGCGTGCCAGACCGAACAATTCGACCAGGGTCTTGCCCGCCGACGCCAGCGCGTCGCGGGGGTTGATCGAGCTCTTGGTCTCGACGTCCAGGATCAGCTTGTCGAAGTCGGTGCGCTGCTCGACACGGGTGGCGTCCACCTTGTAGGTGACCTTGAGCACCGGCGAGTAGATGGAATCGACTGGGATACGGCCGATTTCGGCACCGGACGCGCGGTTCTGCACGGCGGGCACGTAGCCACGGCCGCGCTCGACGACCAACTCGACCTCGAGCTTGCCCTTGTCGTTCAAAGTCGCGATGTGCAAGTCGGGGTTGTGCACGGTGACACCGGCCGGCGGCACGATGTCACCCGCGGTGACCTCGCCCGGGCCCTGCTTGCGCAGGTACATCGTGACCGGCTCGTCCTCCTCGGAGGACACGACCAGGCTCTTGAGGTTCAAGATGATCGCGGTGACGTCTTCCTTGACGCCCGGCACAGTGGTGAACTCATGCAGCACGCCGTCGATGCGGATGCTGGTGACGGCCGCACCCGGAATCGAGGACAGCAGGGTCCGCCGCAACGAATTGCCCAGGGTGTAGCCGAATCCCGGCTCCAGCGGCTCGATGACGAACTGGGAGCGGCTGTCGGTGAGAACTTCCTCCGACAGGGTGGGTCGCTGAGAGATCAGCATGGTGTTTCTTCTTCTCCTTCTCGGCACCCGCTATTTGATGCCGCTTGGGTTGTCCCGCGGGGATCCGCCGCGCCCGGCTTCGCCGCGCTTGCGATCACCGCGAGACCTGCACCGGTTGGGTACAGGGGTCTTTACTTCGAGTAGAACTCGACGATGAGCTGCTCGGCGAGGGGCACGTCGATCTGAGCCCGCTCGGGCAGCTGGTGGACGAGGATGCGCTGGCGCTCCCCCACCACCTGCAGCCAGCTCGGGATTGGGCGGTCGCCCGCCGTCTCCCGCGCGATCTGGAACGGCACGGTGTTCAGCGAGCTGTCCCGCACGTCGATGATGTCGTGCTGCGACACCCGGTAGCTGGGAACGTTGACGTGCACGCCGTTGACGCTGAAGTGTCCGTGGCTGACCAGCTGACGGGCCATCCGCCGGGTCCGCGCCAGGCCGGCGCGGTATACGACGTTGTCCAGCCGGCTTTCCAGGATGCGCAGCAGCTCCTCACCGGTCTTGCCGGGTTGCCGCACGGCCTCTTCGTAGTAGCGACGGAACTGCTTTTCCATCACACCGTAGGTGAAGCGGGCCTTCTGCTTCTCCTGCAGCTGCAGCAGGTATTCGCTTTCCTTGATCCGCGCGCGCCCGTGCTGGCCGGGCGGGTAGGGACGCTTCTCGAAGGCCTGGTCGCCACCGACGAGGTCGGTGCGCAGCCGGCGCGACTTGCGAGTGATGGGTCCGGTGTATCGAGCCATGGTTGTCTCCTAGACCCTTCTGCGCTTCGGCGGACGGCAGCCGTTGTGCGGCTGCGGCGTGACGTCGGCTATCGCGCCGACCTCCAGGCCGGCGGCCTGCAGCGACCGGATCGCGGTCTCCCGGCCCGAACCCGGGCCCTTCACGAACACGTCGACCTTCTTGACGCCGTGTTCCTGCGCCTTGCGCGCGGCGTTCTCGGCGGCCAGCTGGGCCGCGAACGGGGTCGACTTCCGCGAGCCTTTGAAGCCCACGTGACCCGACGATGCCCAGGCGATGACGTTGCCCTGGGGGTCGGTGATCGTGACGATCGTGTTGTTGAAGGTGCTCTTGATGTGGGCGGCACCGTGCGGGATGTTCTTCTTTTCCCGCCTGCGGGTCTTCTGACCCTTCTTGGGCGCCGCGGCGCCCGCCTTCTTTGCTGGTGGCATCGGGGTTTACCTGGCCTTCTTCTTGCCGGCGATGGTGCGCTTGGGGCCCTTGCGGGTGCGCGCGTTGGTCTTTGTCCGCTGGCCGCGCACCGGCAGGCCGCGGCGGTGCCGCAGGCCCTGGTAGCAGCCGATTTCGATCTTGCGGCGGATGTCAGCCTGCGTCTCGCGGCGGAGGTCACCCTCGACCTTGAGGTTTGCCTCGATGTAGTCACGCAGGTGGGTCAGCTGATCATCGGTCAGATCCCTCGTGCGCAGGTCCTTGTCGATGCCGGTAGCTGCCAGAATCTCGTTCGACCGGGTGCGGCCGACGCCGAAAATGTAGGTCAGGGCGATCTCCATCCGCTTGTCACGCGGAAGGTCGACGCCGACTAGTCGAGCCATGGGTGGCGTTTCCTCTTTTTCAGGCGGAGGTCTGTTCCCAGCCCGTTCCCGCAACCCCGGTAGGGGTGGTCATATCTCGCGGGGCCCGGCCTCCGTCCGGGCGTGGATGAGCTAGCCCATCTCTGTAGATGCCAGCCGCTCACTGGTGCTGGGAGGTCTGCATTCAGTTGTGTCGGGGCGCCGAAGCGCATGCGATCGCCGCTAGCCCTGGCGCTGCTTGTGGCGCGGATCCGAGCAGATCACCATGACCCGCCCATGCCGACGGATCACCCTGCACTTGTCACAGATTGGCTTGACGCTCGGGTTCACCTTCACGGCTGTTCGATCCTGTTCTGTTTCGTTCGTCGTTGTTGGAGATCAGGCGCGTTACTTGTACCGGTACACGATGCGGCCACGGGACAGGTCGTAGGGAGACAACTCCACCACCACCCGGTCCTCGGGCAGGATACGGATGTAGTGCTGCCGCATCTTGCCGCTGATGTGGGCAAGCACCTTGTGACCATTCTCCAGCTCAATGCGGAACATCGCATTGGGCAGGGGCTCGACCACCCGGCCCTCCACCTCGATGGCGCCGTCCTTCTTGGCCATAACTAGTTAAGAATCCTCGTCATATAGTTTCGTTCTCGTCTGCGCCCAGTCGACGCGACATTGCACCGACTTGGAACGTGAGCCGGCGACAGGAAATTCCTAGGAACTTGGCACACAAAAAGTCGGCGCGGATGCCGCACCGTTGTTCCACGATACCCGGTTGATCCGCTGCACCAAAATCGCTGTCGGCAAAACGCGGCCGGCGTCCTCGACCTCCCGCCTGGCCGCTGACGAGCGCATACTTAACGCCGATGACCAACCCCTCAAGCCAGCGCAAGCCCGTCATGTTGACCGTCGACGACGATCCCTCGGTCTCCCGAGCGGTCGCGCGCGACCTGCGCCGCCACTACGGAGAAGAGCACCGGATCGTGCGCGCGGAATCCGGGCCCGACGCGCTGGGCACGCTCAAGGAGCTCAAACTGCGCGGCGAGACGGTCGCGCTGCTGATCGCCGACTACCGGATGCCGGAGATGAGCGGCATCGAGTTCCTCGAACAGGCGATGGACCTGTATCCGGCGGCGCGCCGGGTGCTGCTGACCGCCTACGCCGACACGCACGCCGCCATCGACGCGATCAACGTCGTCGACCTGGACCACTACCTGCTCAAGCCGTGGGATCCGCCGGAGGAGAAGTTCTATCCCGTCATCGATGGGCTGCTGGACGCCTGGCGGGCCGCACCCGAGCACCCGATCCCACACACCAAGGTGATCGGTCACCGCTGGTCGGCGCGGTCCTGGCAGGTCCGCGACTTCCTGGCCCGCAACGGCCTCTATTACACCTGGTTCATGGCCGACGAACCCGCCGGTGAGCGGCTGCTCAGCGCGGCCGGCACCGACGGCCTGCGGTTGCCGGTGGTGATCACCCAGCGCGGCGAACCTTTGGTCGACCCCACCGATGCGCAGCTGGCCGAAACCCTGGGTCTGACGACCACGCCGTCACAGGACTTCTATGACCTGATCGTGGTCGGCGGCGGGCCCGCGGGCCTGGCCGCGGCCGTGTACGGCGCCTCGGAGGGGCTGCGCACGGTGCTCATCGAGCACACCGCCACCGGCGGTCAGGCCGGTCAGAGCTCGCGTATCGAGAACTATCTGGGCTTCCCCGACGGGGTGTCGGGTGGCCAGCTGGCCGACCGGGCCCGCCGGCAGGCGGACAAGTTCGGCGCCGAGCTGATCACCGCACGCAAGGCGAGCGCCCTCGAGGTGAACGGAGCCAAACGCACCGTGCGGTTCAAAGACGGCGGCTCGGTCGACGCGCACGCCGTCATCCTGGCCACCGGGGTGTCCTACCGCAAGCTGCAGGCCGAGGGCTGCAGCGAGCTGACCGGCTGCGGCATCTATTACGGAGCGGCCGTCTCGATCGCCTCTGAATGCGAAGGCGAAGAGGTCTACGTGATCGGCGGAGCCAACTCGGCCGGCCAGGCGGCCATGTATCTGTCGCGGACCGCCAAGTCGGTCAACATCGTCGTGCGCGCCCCGTCGCTGGAGGCGTCGATGTCCTACTACCTCATCCAGCAGATCGAGGCGAACCCCAAGATCAACGTCCTGACCTGCACCGAGGTGCAGCGCGCCACCGGCGACGGCCACCTGGAGCAGCTACGGCTGGTCAACAACCGGACCGGGGAAACCGAGGATGTCACCTGCGGCCGGATGTTCATCTTCATCGGCGCCGCCCCGCGCACCGACTGGCTCGACGGGGTGCTGGCCCGCGACGACCACGGGTTCATCCTGACCGGTCCGGACCTGCGCAACGTGTGCGGCTGGACGCTGGAACGCCCGCCGCATCACCTCGAGACCAGCGTGCCCGGGGTTTTCGCCACCGGCGACGTCCGCTCGACGTCGGCCAAGCGGGTAGCCGCCGCCGTCGGCGAAGGGTCGATGGCGGTCATGCTGGTCCACCGATACCTGGCCGAATCATGACCGCCACCGAATCGAAGCCGATGCCGTGTGAGCCCGACGAGCTGCGCAGCCTGTTCCTGTTCGAGGCGCTCACCGACGAGCAGCTCGCCGTGCTGTGCAGTAACGGGCACATTCAGCACTACGAACCGGGTCCGATCTGCGTCGAGGGCGAACCGGCGACCTGCTTCTACGTGCTGATCGAGGGCGAGCTGATGATGTCGAAGCTCTCCGGCGGCCAGGACATCGAAACGAACCGCACCTCACAGCGCGGCGTGTACTGCGGGGCGTGGCGGGCCTTCACCGGCGGCAAGCAGAAGACCTACGACGCCTCGGTGCACGTGACCAAGCCGTCGCGCTTCTTCGTGATGGACGCGCCGGTGTTCGCCGATTTCATGAAGGCCCAGTTCCCCATGGCGGTGCATCTGCTCGACGGCATCGCCGTCGGCACCGACCGCACCCGCCGGATCATCGACAACCGGGAGAAGCTACTGGCGCTGGGCCGGTTGTCGGCCGGGCTGACACACCAGCTGAACAATCCCGCCGCGGCCATCTCGCGGTCCGCCGCGGATCTGCGCGAACGCGTCGCCAACATGCGGCACAAGCTGGCGATGCTCGCCGACGGCACCATCAGCCCCGAGGCGTTGAGCGCACTGGTGCAATTGCAGGAGCGGGTCGCCGAGCAGGTCGCCAAGTCGGCGTCCGAGCACCTGAGCGCGCTCGAGACCTCCGACCGCGAGGACGCCGTCGGCGACTGGCTGGACGAGCACGGCATCGAGGGTGGCTGGGACATCGCGCCGACGTTCGTCGAGGGCGGCATCGACACCGACTGGCTGGAGCGGATTTCGGCGGTCAGCGAGGAGCTCGCGTCGACGTCGCTGGAGCAGGCGATCCGATGGATCAACTACACCATCGAAAGCGAGCTGCTGATGAATCAGATCGTGGAAGCGAGCAAGCGAATTTCGGCCTTGGTCGCCGACGCCAAGCAGTATTCGCAAATGGATCGGGCCCCGTTCCAGGTGGCCAATGTGCACGATCTGCTGTACAGCACGCTGGCGATGTTCGCCGACCGGCTGACCAAGGACGCGGGCAAAGAGGCCGGGGAGAACCCCGCGATCACCGTGGTCAAGGATTTCGACAAAACTCTTCCCGAAATCCCTTGCTATCCGGGCGATCTCAACCAAGTGTGGACCAACATCATAGACAACGCGCTCGCCGCGATGCGCGATACGGGCGGCACGCTGACCGTCCGGACCTGCCGTTTCGGCGAGAACATGGCCCGGGTCGAGATCTGTGACACCGGGCCGGGAATCCCGGCGGATATCCGCGAGCACATTTTCGAGCCGTTCTTCACCACCAAACCGTTCGGCGAGGGCACCGGGCTCGGGCTGGATCTGGCGTTCAACATCGTCGTGAAGAAGCATCGCGGTGACCTGCGGGTGGAGTCGGTGCCCGGCGACACCCGGTTCATCGTGCTTCTGCCGCTCACTGCCGACGCCGCCGCCGCGGACCTCGACGAAGTCGATGAGGACGAAGCCGATGAGGATGTAGCCGCCGCGGAATAGCTCTCACGGGGCGCGGGTTAAGAACACCATGACCGATGCAGCGAGCAAACCCAATCTCGGCCGGTTCGGATCGTTCGGACGCGGCGTCACACCCGAGCAGGCCAGGGACATCGAAGCGCTGGGCTACGGCGCCGTCTGGGTCGGTGGTTCACCGCCCGCCGAGCTGGCCTGGGTCGAGCCCCTCCTGGAGGCGACCACGACGTTGCAGGTGGGCACCGGCATCGTCAACATCTGGACCGCGGCGGCCAAGCCGGTGGCCGAATCGTTTCACCGCATCGACAAGGCGTACCCCGGCCGGTTCCTGCTGGGCATCGGCGTCGGCCATCCCGAGGCTCACACCGAATACCGCAAGCCGTACGACGCGCTGACCGACTACCTGAACCAGCTCGATGACTATGGCGTACCCGCCAACCGCAGGGTAGTGGCGGCGCTGGGCCCGCGCGTCCTCAAGCTGTCCGCAGAACGCTCGGCCGGGGCGCACCCCTACCTGACCACCCCGGAACACACCGCGCGTGCCCGCGAACTCATCGGGCCGTCGGCCTTCCTGGCTCCCGAGCACAAGGCGATCCTGACCACCGACCCCGAGAAGGCCCGGGCCGTCGGCCGCAAGGCGCTCGACGTGTACTTCAATCTCGCCAACTACCGGAACAATTGGAAGCGGCTCGGTTTCACCGAGGACGAAGTCACCCGGCCGGGCAGCGACCGCCTGGTGGACGCGGTGGTGGCGTATGGCACCGTGG
Organism: Mycobacterium sp. E2479; assembly: GCF_001667925.1. Classification (GTDB taxonomy): domain Bacteria; phylum Actinomycetota; class Actinomycetes; order Mycobacteriales; family Mycobacteriaceae; genus Mycobacterium. Next base: position 25,099 of record NZ_LZJR01000002.1, read on the forward strand.
ACCAAATCGCGGCGCGGCTCTCTGAACACCTGGACGCCGGCGCCGATCACGTTCCCGTGCAGGTCCTGACGAAGGATGAAAACCTGGTCTCCGCGCTGGCCGAACTGGCGGGGCCGCTGGGTTTGACGCCGTCCTGACGTCCCGTAGGGGGAGCTAGATGACCGACGTTTCACTCAAACCCGAGCTCGGCCGGTTCGGGGTGTGGCTGCCAAATCGATCGATTTCTCCCGAACTGGCCGCGAGCATCGAATCGCTGGGCTACGGCGCCGCCTGGATTGGTGGATCACCGGACGCCGACCTGTCCTGGGCCGAGCCGGCCCTGGCGCAGACGGCGTCGTTGCAGCTGGCCACCGGAATCATCAACATCTGGTCGGCGCCGGCCAGGGTCGTCGCCGAATCGTTTCACAGGATCGAATCCGGCCATCCGGGAAGGTTTTTGCTGGGGATCGGCGTCGGCCACCCGGAGCGCACGCAGGAATACGTGAAGCCCTACGACGCGCTGGTCTGCTACCTCGACGAACTCGACTCGGCTGTGGTGCCGACCAGCCGGCGAGTGGTCGCGGCGCTCGGGCCGCGGATGCTGGGCCTCGCGGCGCGGCGCAGCGCCGGTGCGCACCCGTATCTGACCACGCCGGAGCACACCGCCAAGACGCGTGAGTTGGTCGGCGGGGCAGTGTATTTGGCGCCCGAACACAAGGTGGTGCTGACCACCGACGCCGAGAAGGCCCGCGCGGTCGGTCGTCGGACGGTCGAGTTCTATCTGGGCCTGAGCAACTACGTGAACAACTGGTTGCGGCTGGGGTTCACCGAAGCCGACGTGCGCAAGCCCGGCAGCGACAAATTGATCGACGCGGTGGTCGCCTATGGCACCGCGCAGGACATCGCGAATCGGTTGGCCGAACATCTGGAGGCCGGCGCCGACCACGTGGCGATCCAGGTGCTGGGTGGCGATGGTGACCAAGCAACGCTGCTACCTGCGCTAACCGAATTGGCGGCACCCCTGGGGCTAACTGCCGCAAACTGACCGATCCGCTCGGTTAGGGTTTGGGCATGCGGTTATTGGTCACCGGCGGCGCTGGATTCATCGGCGCCAACTTCGTGCACAGCACGGTCCGGGAACACCCCGAGGATTCCGTGACGGTGCTCGACGCCATGACCTATGCGGGCCGGCGCGAGTCACTGGCCGACGTCGAGGACGCCATAGAGCTGGTGGTGGGTGACATCACCGACACCGAGCTGGTGTCGCGGCTGGTCGCGGAATCCGACGCGGTGGTGCATTTCGCTGCCGAGAGCCACGTCGACAACGCGCTGGACAGTCCCGAGCCGTTCCTGCACACCAACGTCGTCGGCACCTTCACCATCCTCGAGGCGGTGCGCCGTTACGGCGTGCGGCTACACCACATCTCGACCGACGAGGTGTACGGCGACCTGGAGCTCGACGACCCGCGGCGGTTCACCGAGGCGACGCCCTATAACCCGTCGAGCCCGTATTCGGCGACCAAAGCCGCCGCCGACATGCTGGTGCGCGCCTGGGTGCGCTCGTATGGGGTGCGCGCGACGATCTCGAACTGCTCGAACAATTACGGGCCGTATCAGCATGTCGAGAAGTTCATCCCGCGCCAGATCACCAACGTGCTCACCGGCCGCCGGCCCAAGCTGTACGGCACCGGCGCCAACGTTCGCGACTGGATCCACGTCGACGACCACAACAGTGCGGTCCGGCGCATCCTGGACAAGGGCGAGATCGGGCGCACCTATCTGATCAGCTCCGAAGGAGAGCGCGACAACCTGAGCGTGCTGCGCACGCTGCTGCAGATGATGGGCCGCGAGCCCGACGACTTCGACCACGTCACCGACCGCGTGGGCCACGATCTGCGTTACGCAATCGACCCCTCGTCGCTGTACGACGAATTGTGTTGGGCGCCAAAGCACACCGATTTCGAAGACGGCCTGCGTGCCACCATCGACTGGTATCGCGCGAACGAATCGTGGTGGCGCCCGTTGAAAGACGCCTCGGAAGCCCGCTACGAAGAGCGCGGGCAGTAGCGTGCACGTTCGCGAACTGAAGATTCCCGGCGCCTGGGAGATCGCTCCCACCGTCCACGGCGATTCGCGCGGCATTTTCTTCGAATGGCTCAGCGACAAGGGCTTCCGCTCCTTCGCCGGCCATGGGTTGGACGTCCGACAGGCCAATTGCTCGGTGTCCTCGGCCGGCGCGTTGCGCGGATTGCACTTCGCGCAGTTGCCGCCGAGCCAGGCCAAGTACGTAACCTGCGTTCGCGGTTCGGTGTTCGATGTCGTCGTCGATATCCGGGTGGGCTCACCGACATTCGGCCAGTGGGATTCGGTTCTGCTCGACGACTCCGATCACCGGACGATCTACGTCTCCGAAGGACTGGGGCACGGCTTCCTTGCGCTGCAGGACAATTCCACGGTGATGTATCTGTGCTCGGCGGAATACAGCCCGCAGCGCGAACACACGATCTGCCCGACCGATCCCTTGCTGGCCATCGACTGGCCGTCGGTGGACGGGCGGGCACCCAACCTATCCGACCGAGATGCCGCGGCGCCCAGCTTCGCGGAGGTGCGTGCCTCCGGCCTGCTGCCCACCTGGGACGAGACCCGGGCGTTTGTGGAGGAGATGAGACTCAGGCAGAAGCGGGCCGATTTCGCCTAGCCGCCAGAGGGCACGCCCATAAGGCCACCGTGAGCACCTCCGCCATCACGCTGGCGGCGGCGTACGGCGCTGGTTCCCAACCCCGTTCGGAGAAGCCGGACAGGCCGAGGGTGCGCGACAGCATGAATGCGACGAGTGAACCGGCCGCCAGCATGGCACCGGCCCAGCGCAGCCAGCCGGGACCGCCGATCAGGATCAGCAGCGCGATGGCGAACGACAGGCTGGCCTGAGCCATGAATGCGGTGCCGATCGTCGGAATGTGCCGGTAGCCATGCAGATAGAGGTGGGCGTGGGCCGCGGCGCTGATGGTCAACGAGACGGCGAGGCCGAGGCGGACCAGGATGGTCGTCAATGTCATTGCAGCGCGGTCTCCTTCAGGGCCAGAGCGGTCTGTCCCTTGGCGTAGCTGACCTCGCGGACGCCCAGCGCGTCGCGCAGCTTGCCGGCCGGAAGCGTGACCGGCTTGGGCGCGGGCCCATCGCCGGGCCGCGGCAGCGGGTAGGCGGTGGTGGTGCCGCTGTAGAACGTGACGTTGTCCTCGGTCTTGGAGAACAGTTGGTGAACATGGCCGTTCAGGCAGGTGACCGAGGAGAAGCGGCGCAGGTAGCTCAGCGCCTGGGTGGCGTCGTCGGTGCCCCAGCCCCATTGCGGGTACATCGCGAACAGCGGGATGTGGGTGAACACGATGATGGGGGTATCGCTGGAGAGGCGCGCGACATCCTTTTTGACGAACTCCAACTGATCGGCGCCAAGATGGCCGAGTTTGCGCAGATTCAGCGTATTGACCAATGCGATCAGGTGCACGCCGGCGATGTCGAGGCTGTACCACCCGTCGCCAACGGAGCCGGCGCCGAAGGTGTTTCGATACTTGCGCCCCGCGTCATCGATCGAGTCGTGCTCTCCTGGCACGGTGAACACGTGTGGCGTCTTGAGTCCACTCATCATCTGCTTCGCCTGGTCGAACTGCTCCGGGCTGGACAGGTGGGTGAGGTCCCCGGTGTGGATGACGAAATCCGGTGTGTAACCGAGGTCGTTGACCAGATCGATCGCGCGGCCGAAGGTTCCAGTGACGTCGGGGTTGGGCGCCCCGGTGAAACCGAGGTGGCTGTCGCTGATTTGAGCGAACCGCAGCGTGGGCCGGGCAGCCGCGTGTTGCGCCCCTGCCCGGCCCGCGACATGCGAGATGACCTCGCCGCCGGCCACTGCGAACCCGACCGCCGCACCGAACCATGCCGTGTGCCGGATGAGCTGGCGGCGAGTCATGCCCTTCTCGCCGACGCTCATCCCGTCACCACCACGGTGCCGCGCATCATCGGGTGGATAGAACAGACGTAGTCGAAACTCCCTGCGGCGGAGAAGGTATGGGCGAAGGTGGCACCCGTTCCCATGCCGGGTGAGCGAAAGGAGCCGTCACTCGCTGCCACCGTGTGGGGTTCTTCGTCGCGGTTGGTCCACGTGACGGTGGTCCCGACGGGCACGGTCAACGTCACCGGCGCGAACGCGAAGCCGTCGATGCTGACCTGGTCGCCGCGCACCGGGGCCGGCGCGGTGATCGAGGTCGCGGTGATCGAGGTGCTGGGCGCGGCGGTGGTCGCCACCGGTCGTGGCTGAGAGCAACCGGACAGCAGCACCACACCCACGGCCGCCGCAGTCGCCGAAAGTCTTCGTAGCATGGGGATATCCATGCCAGGAGATAGCGCGGTGGGTTACACCGCTCAGGCCGGGTGCGTCGGACGCGGCGGGGCGAAGACCTCGATGGCCCCGTTGACCTCACGAACCATCAATTCGGGCAGCGGCTTCGGCGCTATGGGCAACTGGTGGGTGAGCACCTGCCCGGTCGGCGAGAACGACGTGGTGTGGCAGGGGCAGCGCAGGGTGTCGTCGGGTGCGTCGAACCACAGCTTGCAGCCCTGGTGGGTGCACACCCCGGAGATCGCCTGGACTTTGCCGGCGACGCGGCGGACGAATCCGGTCACCGAGCCGAGATCGAAGGCGCGCATGGCGCCGTCGGGCACGTCCGAGCCGGCCGCGACGCGCTGCCAGCTGCCCTCGTTGGGCGTGAGTTGCCCGGCGGCGTTCTCCGGAGTCCGACCGTCGCCGCGTTGGCCCGCGATCAGGGCGCGGTCGACGGACACCGCGGCGACCGCCGCGGTCGCGGCGGCCGACGTCGCGACGATGACCTGACGGCGCGTGCCGCCGCGGCGCGGCGCGGTTTCCGTGGTCGCGCCCGACATCTGCTCGGCGACACGCCGGTGCAGATCGGCAACGAATTCCGGGCTCGGCGCGTCACCACCCTCGCGGGCCGCGCGCAGCTCGATCGCCGTGCGGACCTGCGCGGCCTCGAAGTCGTCGGGCGCGAACGGTCTGGGCCGGCGCCCCCGCAACAGGTCGTCGACATAACGTCGCAGCCCTCGCGCATTCATGGCTGGCCCCCATCGTTGACCTGCGCCGCCAGCCGCAGGGCGCGGTGCTGGAGCACCTTGGCATTGCCCACGCTGATTCCGAGTTCCGCGGCTGACTCCTTGATCGAATTACCCCGCAGGAAGCGGGATTCCAGGATCTGGCGATAGCGGTCCGGCAGGCTGTCCAGCACCCGGGCGACACGCTGGGGTGCGGTGCTGACCGCGTCCTGGCTGTCGGCTGGTTGTTCGATGTCCTCGATCGAGGTTATCTCTCGCCCCAGCGTCTCGCGCCAGTGCGCGGCGAGCACCGTCCTGGCGGTCGCCCTCAGGTACGCACGCACCTCGGCGACGCTCGCGGTCAGCCGCAGCGGCCGCAGCGCGGCGAGGAACACCTCGGCGGTGAGATCTTCTGCGTCGGTTTGGTTGCCGACGCGCGCGAACAGCGTGCGGTACACCCAGGTCACGTTGTCGGAGTACACGGCTTCCCAGTCCGGGTAGCCACCATCGGGCACCGCGCGCAGGGGTCGCGGGCCGACGGGTTCGTTTCTTGGCGCCACATGCCTCCTTCACCCGATGAATATCGGCTCGGGTTACAGGGGTCAGGGCGCCGCGAGGGCGGCTTCGGCGGCCATCAGCTGGTCAAGCTTGGTGGCGGTGGCGGAGAACGCCGACTTGGCGATGCCGAGAATCCGGTCCCGCACTCGGGGCTTCGCAGCGGCCGACGGCAGCAGGTGACCGATCAGATGCCCGAACAGGTCCAGACGGGCCGCGGCCAACCACGACATCAAGTCCGGATCGTCGAACCAGCGCAGCTGGTTGTCGTAGTCGGCCCGGGCAAGCCGCAACCAGTCGAGGTCGGTGTCCGGATGCGGCAGCGGCACGCACAGCTCGTTTTTCACGGCGTCGTCGCGGTATGCGGCTTCGACATGGGCGATCAGGGCGGCGCTGAAGATCTGTTGGCATCCGCGCACGCTTTGCAGGGTGATTTTCCCAGGACCGAAAATGGGTGTGGCGGGCCGCTTTTCGGCTCCGTCCGCGGTGCAATCGATGTACAGCTCGTCGCCGCTGACCGCGACGGTGCCGCCATCAAGGATCATCCTGTCCGACTCGATGGCAAGCAGGTGGCCCATGCGCACCACGTCGGTGATGCGGCGCAGCTGCTCGAGTTCGAGCCGGGTGACGGTGGCGCAGCGGTACATGGCGGGCCGGACGGCCGGGTCGATCCGCAACAGCACGCCGGCGGTCTCGAGCTGCGCGAACAGATCCTGCACCGAGCTCGCGTCGTTGATCGCGCGCAGTTGTGCGGTGAAGCCGGCCTTGACCTTGTCGGCGAACAGCGCGCCGGGCTGCATCGTCTCGCGGTCCAGCAGCCAGGAATCGCGGGGCATGATCCAGGTCAGCCGATCCGGCCCGACACCGTGACCCAGCAACCACAGGCAGGTGTCGATGCCGGTCTTGCCGGCCCCCACGACGACATAGCGCCCACGCGCGGCGAGCCGGGGCAGGTCGTTGGGCGGCACGCATCCGATGCCGTCGGCAACCGCATACGGCGGGCGGCGCATGGCCGGCACGGTGACCCGCATGTAGGTCGCGTCGACGATGCGGCGCGTCACACCGACGGCGTGGTCGGCGCCGGCCAACGTGCGAAACCGGCCGTCACCGCGGTATTCACTCATCGGGAAGTAGCGCACCCGGCCGGTCGGCAACCACTCCCGGCGGATGATGCGCTCGTAATACGCGCAGATTTCGCCGGCGGACGCCAACTCGTAAAGGCCGCGGTTCCAACCCATTTGGTCGATCGTGTCGCAGCCCAGCCGCGTCGAGTTGACGCCGTAGAACGCCGAGGGCTGATGCAGCCGCACGAACGGGTAGGCCATGGTCCAGTGCCCACCGGGCGCGTGGTGGCGGTCCACCACGACCACGCGGGCCTCCGTCTCGGAGACCAGCGTGTCGATGAACGCCATGCCCATGGCGCCCGCGCCAACTACCAGGTAATCGGCCTCGATGGTGCCCATACAGCTGTCAGGCTAGCCCGGCACCCGCCTTGCGACGTCCGATCCGAGTTACTAGGATATGCAAGTATCCGCTTAAGCGCGTCAACCACACCCGAGGGCCCCATGACCACACAGATTCCGCACTTCATCGATGGGCAACGCACCGCAGGCCGGTCCGGCCGCAGCGCTGACGTCTTCGACCCCAGCACCGGCCAGGTCCAGGCGACGGTGCCGATGGCCGGCCAGGCCGACATCGACGCCGCGGTGGCGTCGGCCGTCGAGGCCCAAAAAGGTTGGGCCGCAACCAATCCGCAACGGCGCGCGCGGGTGATGATGCGCTTCATCGAGCTGGTCAACCAGCACAACGACGAGCTGGCCGAGCTGCTGTCGCGCGAGCACGGCAAGACGCTGGCCGACGCGAAGGGCGACATCCAGCGCGGCATCGAGGTCATCGAGTTCTGCATCGGCATCCCCCACCTGCTCAAGGGCGAGTACAGCGAAGGCGCCGGCCCGGGCATCGACGTCTACTCGCTGCGCCAGCCACTCGGCGTGGTCGCCGGCATCACGCCGTTCAACTTCCCGGCGATGATCCCGCTGTGGAAGGCCGGCCCGGCGCTGGCCTGTGGCAACGCGTTCGTGCTCAAGCCCAGCGAGCGTGACCCGTCGGTCCCGGTGCGGCTGGCCGAACTGTTCTTGGAGGCGGGCCTGCCGCCCGGTGTGTTCCAGGTCGTGCACGGCGACAAGGAGGCTGTGGACGCCATCCTGAACCACCCCGACATCCAGGCGGTCGGGTTCGTCGGCAGCTCCGACATCGCCCAGTACATCTACGCCGGGGCCGCGGCCACCGGCAAGCGCTCGCAGTGCTTCGGCGGCGCCAAGAACCACATGATCGTGATGCCCGACGCGGACCTGGACCAGGCCGTCGACGCTCTCATCGGCGCGGGCTACGGCAGCGCCGGCGAACGCTGCATGGCGATCAGCGTCGCGGTCCCCGTCGGCGACAAGACCGCCGACCGGCTGCGCGCCCGGCTCATCGAGCGGATCAACAACCTGCGCGTCGGCCACAGCCTGGACCCCAAGGCCGACTACGGCCCGCTGGTGACCGAGGCCGCTGTGGCTCGGGTGCGCGACTACATCGCCCAGGGTGTCGACGCGGGAGCCGAACTGGTCATCGACGGCCGCGAACGGGCCAGCGACGACCTGACTTTCGGCGATGCCAACCTCGAAGCCGGCTTCTTCATCGGCCCCACCCTGTTCGATCACGTCACCCCCGACATGTCGATATACACCGACGAGATCTTCGGCCCGGTCCTGTGCATCGTAAGGGCGCAGAACTACGAAGAAGCGCTGGCGCTTCCTTCTCAGCACGAATACGGCAACGGCGTGGCGGTTTTCACGCGCGACGGCGACGCGGCCCGCGACTTCGTCTCCCGCGTTCAGGTCGGCATGGTCGGCGTCAACGTGCCCATCCCGGTGCCGGTGGCTTACCACACCTTCGGCGGCTGGAAGCGTTCCGGTTTCGGTGACCTCAACCAGCACGGCCCGTCGTCGATCATCTTCTACACCAAGACCAAGACGGTGACGTCGCGGTGGCCGTCCGGCATCAAGGACGGTGCCGAATTCGTCATTCCCACAATGGATTAGGACATTATGTTCACCCTGAATGACGACGAGCGAGTCATCACCGAGACGGCCGCCGCGTTCGCCGCCAAGCGACTCGCTCCGCACGCCCTGGAATGGGATGCGGCCAAACATTTCCCGGTTGACGAGCTGCGCGAATCGGCCGAACTCGGCATGGCGGCGATCTACTGCCGCGAGGACGTCGGCGGCAGCGGGCTGCGCCGGCTCGACGGAGTCCGCATCTTCGAGCAGCTGGCGATCGCCGACCCGGTCACCGCCGCGTTCCTGTCCATCCACAACATGTGCGCGTGGATGATCGACACCTTCGGCACCGCCGAACAGCGCAAGGACTGGGTGCCGCGGCTGGCGTCCATGGATGTCATCGCGAGCTACTGCCTCACCGAGCCCGGCGCCGGATCCGACGCCAGCGCGCTGAGCACCCGCGCGGTCAAACAGGGCGGCGATTATGTGCTCGACGGCGTCAAGCAGTTCATCTCCGGCGCGGGGGCCTCGGACGTCTACGTGGTGATGGCCAGGACCGGTAGTGAGGGCCCGCGCGGCATATCGGCGTTCGTGATCGAAAAGGGAACCGCCGGGCTGAGTTTCGGCTCGCTCGAGGAGAAGATGGGCTGGCATGCCCAGCCCACCGCGCAGGTGATCCTAGATGGGGTCCGGGTGCCGGCGGACGCGATGCTCGGCGGCGCCGACGGCGAGGGCGCCGGATTCGGCATCGCGATGAACGGCCTCAACGGCGGTCGGCTCAACATCGCCGCGTGCTCGCTCGGCGGCGCCCAGGCCGCCTCCGACAAGGCCGGGGCCTACGTTCGCGATCGGCGGGCGTTCGGGTCGTCGCTGCTCGACGAGCCGACCATCCGGTTCACCCTGGCCGACATGGCCACCGGCCTACAGACGTCGCGAATGATGTTGTGGCGGGCGGCCAGCGCGTTGGACAGCGACGATCCCGACAAGGTCGAGCTCTGCGCGATGGCCAAGCGCTACGTCACAGACACCTGCTTCGAGGTCGCCGACAAGGCCCTGCAGTTGCACGGTGGCTACGGCTACCTGCGCGAGTATGGTCTGGAAAAGATCGTCCGCGACCTGCGAGTGCACCGAATCCTGGAAGGCACCAACGAAATCATGCGGGTGGTCATCGGCCGGGCCGAAGCCGCACGGGTCCGCGCAACCGCATAGAAGGGTCTTGGAGATGACCGAGCACCTGACGGTGGCCTTCCTGGGCCTGGGCCATATGGGCGGGCCGATGGCGGCGAACCTTGTCGGGGCCAAGCACGCGGTGCGCGGATTCGATCCCGTGCCTGCGGCGCTGTCCGCGGCGGCCGAGGCCGGCGTCACCGGCTTCGGCAGCGCCACCGACGCGGTGGCCGGCTCGGACGTGGTCATCACCATGCTGCCCAATGGCGAGCTGGTCAAACGCTGCTACGCGGAGATTTTGCCGGCGGCGCGGCCCGGCGCGCTGTTCATCGACAGCTCCACGATCTCGGTCAACGATGCCCGCGAAGTGCATGCGCTGGCCGAATCGAACGGCGTCGTGCAGCTCGACGCACCCGTATCGGGCGGGGTGAAGGGCGCCGCGGCCGGGACGCTGGCCTTCATGGTCGGCGGCGACGAGGACGCCCTGCAGCGGGCCCGGCCGGTGCTGGAACCCATGGCGGGCAAGATCATTCACTGCGGAGCCGCCGGAGCCGGGCAGGCTGCCAAGGTGTGCAACAACATGGTGCTGGCGGTGCAGCAGATCGCGATCGGCGAAGCGTTCATCCTTGCCGAAAAGCTCGGGTTGTCCGCCCAGTCCCTGTTCGACGTCATCACCGGGGCGACCGGCAACTGCTGGGCTGTGCACACCAATTGCCCTGTGCCCGGCCCGGTCCCGACATCACCGGCGAACAACGACTTCAAACCGGGCTTCGCCACCGCGCTGATGAACAAGGACCTGGGCCTGGCGATGGATGCGGTGTCGTCCACCGGATCGGCGGCGCCGCTGGGCACCCACGCCGCCGAGATCTACGCGAAATTCGCTGCCGGCCACGCCGATAAAGACTTCAGCGCGGTCATCGAGATGCTGCGCGGCAGCTGAACTTATGCGGCCCTGGCCTCCACCAAGCTGAGCGGTGAAGCGGTTCGCACGATCCTGGTCATCTCGAACCCCGCCTCGCTCAGCAGATAGCGGTACTCGACGGCTGTGCGCTCCCGAGCCCCCAGGTTCAACAGCATCTCCAGGTCCACCCAGTTTCCCGGGAAGTCGCGGTCGTGCTCCGGGATGACCATTTCGACCAGCACCACCATGGCTTGCGGGCCGGCCGCCGCGCGAACGTTGCGCAGGATCCGGACCGCCGTATCGTCGCGCCAGTCGTGAACGATGTTCTTGAGGATGTAGGCGTCACCACCATCCGGAACGGTGTCGAAGAACGACCCCTCGACAATGCGCACCCGGTCGGCCACACGGTGCTTTTCGAACAATGGGCGCGCGCTCCCGACGACCGACGGCAGGTCGTACAGCACGCCGCGGGAATGGGGCGCCGCCGCGAGAATAGCGGCCAGCAGCGGGCCGTGGCCGCCGCCGACGTCGACGATTGTGGGGTAGGCGCTGAAGTCGTAACCGGCGACCACGGACGCGGTGGTCAGCTCGGAAATGCTCGTCATCGTCTGGTTGAAGAGCTCGGCGAGCTCGGGCTCGTCGGCGAAGTAATCGAAGCTCTCCTTGCCGTGCAGCGCCGGGACGACCGAGAGACCGGTGCGGACCGAATCGACGAGCAGGGTCCAGCGTTCGCGCTGCTCGGCCGACCCATAGAACCGCGCAGCGGCTGATATCGACACCGGTGCGTCCGAACACAGCGTCGCCGCAAGGGGATTCAGCTCATAGCGGCCATCGCGGCGACGGAAGATCCCCCGCCCGATCAGGGCCCGAAGCAACCTTCGCAGCGCGTCGGCGTCCGCGCCCACCCGGTCCGCCAGTTTCTCGATCGGCAGCGGGCCGTCGGCCAGCGCATCGGCGACGCCCAACTGGGCCGCCACCGTGATCGCCTGCGAAGTCCAGGTGGCGGTGATCATTTCCATCATCGCCGCCGGCGGGGGTACCAGCCGTTGATGTAGCCGATACAGAAGATGGCGGATCCATTCGACAACGCGGGCCAACCACGCAGGCGGCAACTTGGCGCTCACCGACATCACCTCGCCTCCGATCGCTCGCGCGCGGGCGCGGCGGCCGCGAGGTCTCGGCTGATCGCCGCGGACATCCGACTGTGACTCACCTTCTGCAGGAACGTCGTCAGCGCCCAGGTCATGAACCGGTCCGAGATCATTGCCGCCGGCCTCAGCGTGGACTCGCTGCGCGACACCTGCTGCGTGGTCACCCAGGACACGGCCTTGACCTGGCGCCGCCGGGTCTTTTCGTACCAGCGCAGCGCGCCCACCAGATGACGTCCGCCGCCCTGAGGAGTTTGGTCGAGATCCGATAGCGCCTTGCACAACACCATGGTGTCGAGCAGCGCCTGGTTGGTCCCCTGCGCAAGGGTGGGCGGCATCGTGTGTGCCGCATCACCGAGCAGCGTGACAGCGCCGCGGCCGGTGCGCGGAATCGGATGCCGGAAATGCGGGAATGGCGAGGGGGCGAGATCCTCGTCGCTCAATGTCACCAGCACGCGGTCGACGAGTTCGGACCATCCGGTGAAGTGGGAGCGCAGCATGTCGAGCGAACGAGGCGGTCTGACGAAATCGGATGCCCACGGCAAGTCGAACCACCACTGCAAATCCGACCCACCCGCCGGCCACAGGCCGAGGTTTCCATGCTCGCCGATCATCATGAGCGCGGCGCTCCTATCGACCGGGCCCGGAAGAGTCACAAGCCCCTGCCAGCTGCACCAGCCCGTGGGCCGAGCGGCCGGCCCGCCGACGTGATCACGGACCAGGGAGTGCAGGCCGTCCGCGCCGATCAGCAGATCCCCGTGCGCTGAAGTGCCGTCGTCGAATTCGACCCGCACCCCATCGGGGGTGTCGACGAAGCCGACGGCGCGGCGGTTGAACCGAATACGCTGTGCGGGAAACCCTTCCAGCAGGCGGGCAAGCAGGAGTCGACGCGGGACCATCCGGACCGGTGCGCCCAACCGGGCGGTGATCGTCGACAAGTCCACCGTTGTGATCCGCCGACCGGTGGGTGTCTTGACGCGCACCGTGGACAGCAGCTGCCCGGCGCCGTCCATATCGACACCGAGCTGGTCCAAAACCCTTGCGCCGTTGGGCCAAATGGTTACCGCGCCGCCACCAGGCTGCGAATCCGGGCGTCGCTCGAAGACGGTGACATCGTGCCCGTCGCGCATGAGCCCCCGAGCGACGGAGATGCCCCCGACACCGGCACCGATGACGAGAATGTGAAGCGGCATCGGCATTAGTTCCGCGTGGAGCAAGGGTTCATCGCAGACCTCCTACCGCTACCACGTAGGACGTCGACGAGAGGTTCAAAAGTCGCCGGCGTTGCGCCGCAGCGTCTCAATGGACGACGCGAGCGCTTCGGACTCATCGGAATCGATCCCGATGTCGGCGAAAACCTTCTCATTGAGCGTGATGGTGGCGTCCTCGACGGTCGAGCGGCCGAGATCGGTGATCTGCACGAGCGTGGTGCGCCCGTCGGTGGGGTGGGGCACCCGCCGCACCAGCCCATTGGCCTCCAGCCGACGGATCGCGTGCGTGACGCTGGTGACGTGAACCTGCAGCCGGTCGGACGCCTTGGTGATGGGCAGCGCCCCGCTGCGGCTGAAGGCCAAAAGCCGCAACAATTCGAAGCGGGAAAAGCTCAAGTCGTAGGGGCGCAGCGCGTTCTCGACGCGGGCGAGCAGGATCTGGTGGGCCCGCATCACGGACGTCACCGCGACCATGCCCGGCGCCACGTCTCCCCAGCCCGCGCGTGTCCAGTTCGCCCTCGCCTGCGCGATCGGGTCGGGTTTGTCGGATGCGGAAGGGGCCACGCCCTTTCTTACCGCACTTTGACCGTGATTTTCCTCAGGCGGGTGACTTTGCCACCGCGGCCAGCACCGCTCGGGTGGATGCGCGGCTGCCGACGGTGATCCGCGCGCCTCCATCGGGGTAGTGCCGGACCTTCAGCCCGGCTGCACCGAACACCTGTTGCCAGTGCCGCCCGACAGGCGGCAAATAGACGAAGTTGGCGTGTCCGTCGGTGGTGCGCACCCCCATCGCGGCGAGCCGCCGGGCCAAATACTGGCGCTCACCGGCGATTCGCAGAATGCGTCGCCGCAGCTGGTCGTCGGCCGCATAGGAAGCAGCCACCGCGACCAGGCTGGTGATTCCCATCCCGAACGGCAACTGCATCTTCCACAGGACGGTGGCCAGCTCCGGCGAGGCGAACCCGTAGCCGATACGAAGCCCGGCCAGACCGTAGGCCTTCGAGAACGTCCGCAGCACCACGACATTCGGGAAGCGCCGCACCAGATCCGGACCGCCGACGCGGTGCTGGCGGGCAACGAATTCGATATAGGCCTCATCGAGCAGTACGACAGTGTCGTCCGGCACGCGGCGCAGGAATCGTTCCACCTCCGCGACGGGCTCCACCGTGCCGGTCGGATTGTGCGGCCGGCACAATACGACGACACCGGCGCCCTGCGCCGCCTCGGCCATGGCCTGCAGGTCATGGTGGCCACACTCGTCGAGCGGCACGGTGACCGGCGTCAGGTGCGCCATATGGGCGAAGATCGGATACCCGTCGAATGTCGGCTCGCTCAACACAATCCGGTCCCCGGGTCGGGTCACCGCATGCAGAACCTGCATCGCCACCCCGCTCGCCCCGGCTCCGAGCACGACCTGCCCGTCGCCGACCCCGACGTGACCGGCGACGAGTGTTCGCATCCGTTCGGGCCGGAATTCGGGATAACGGTTGGCGGCGTCGATCGAGCGGATCAACGCCGAACGCACGGCCGGCAGCGGCGGGAACGGGTTCTCGTTGAGGGACAGCGCCAGCGGATCGATCGCGTCCGGCAGCGCGCCGCCCACCTCACGGGGGTCCGCTTCGAGCACGGCCGACATCAGTCTCGCCCGCCCCACCGCACCGCGGCCGCGCCCGCGAAGTCGCCGGCGTGCGCGAAAGCCGCCATCATCACCACGTCGCCGGGTTTGAGCTGCCCGTCGGATATCGCCCGGTCGAGGTTGACGGGGATGCCGGCGCCGAACAGGTTGCCGCACTCGTCGAAGGTGTCGCGATGACGTTCGGGCGGCACCTCGAGCGCCTCGCGCCAGTTACGCAGGAACACCCGGTTGGGCTGATTGGTCACCAGCAGATCGATTTCTTTGGCGGGCAACCCGATACGGTCGCAGACCGCGAGCGCGACTTCGGGCACCTGCCTGTTGCCGCGGGCCAACACCTTGGTGATCTTGCTTTCGGTGAAACCGATGCAACCCTCACCCGGTCCGGGTTGCCACCATTTACGGGGCGGGTCGACGGCGATGGTCATGTCGCCGGCGTATTCGCTGTAGGTGCGGCACTCGACATCGAGAATCGGTGAATCGTTCGACAGCGTGACGAGGCCCACGGCGGCGCCGTCACCGGGAACCGACGACTGCGCCTTCGCCCGCACGCCGGGTTGGTCGAAGATCTGCCCGGCGGCGTTCTGCGCGACGGCGATGAGTGCGGTGCGGCCTTCGCCGGACGTCAGGAGCCGACGGGCCACCTTGAGCCCCAGGACGAACGCCGCACAACCGCCGTTGTGCAGATCCAATACCCAGCTGGGCCGCATACCCAGGCGGTGCGCGATGCTGCCGCCTCCGCCGTAGAACGGCATGTCGGGCATCTGAGCGTGGGTGATCAGCACGTCCACGTTGGAGATGACGTCGCGGCCGTGCCGTTCGATCAGGCCGGCGGCCGCCCGTTCAACCATGTCGACCGCGGTTTCATCGGCCCCGACGTGATGGCGGAATTTAGGGGCCCGGAACATCAGGTTGTCGGCCAGCTCATCGGAGCCGGCGTACTGCGCGTAATAGTCCGCACCGATGGGTTCTCCGGGTAGGTAGGTGGAGATATCGGTCAGGCTCGTGGTGGGTTGCTTCATCGCCCCATTCACCTCATCCAGACCGGCGTGATCGGCAGGCCGTTGCGATGGCGGTACTCGGCGATCGTTTTCAGGTTGTTCAGTTCCACCCCGTGCCCGGCGCCGAAGATGTCCCAGAAATCGCCCACCCAGCCCGTCCGATCCGGCGGCGCGACGTCGGCATACGGGTTGTGGTCGTAGAAGGGGTGGTGGCAATTGGTCCACAGCACAACGGAACCGGGCTTGTTCAGCACCATCTGGGCATCGACGACGCGCATCAGGTAGATCATCCAGAGGTGCTCGCCCTGGTCCCAGGCGCAGTGGTAGTCGACGGTGCCCGCCTCGGCGTTAGCCACCGTTCGGGTGAAGATCTTGGTATCCGGGAGCAACCGGTCGTAAGCCAGCCACAGGCCTGGCTCGTCGGTGGGGGTGAAGTCGCGCAGCGTGTACGTCCACTCCTCGAGGCTGCGCGTATCGGCTAGGTACTCGAACAGCTCGTCGGGTGGGCAGTCGACGTAGTCGCTGACGGTGCAGTATTGCCCGTAGACCTCATCGTGCGGGTACATAGACCGCATCTGGGCCATGAACATCGGGGCGGTCTTCTCGAGCGGCGAGGTTTCGATCCGGACCAGCCCCTCGATCGGCTCGGTGGTTCCGGTGTGAACGCGAATGTCGTCAAGCGCTGGCAGGGACATCTGATCTTTCCCCTTCGTGAGGTGTCGGTCGGCCAATGAATTTGGTCGCTGGTGGGGTCAAAAACGCTGCAAAGGGCGGTATTTCGTCGGCAGAGCACTCAACACTGATCACCGACGGGCCATCGGCGGTCATGGCCCCTTCGACGGCGGCAGCCAGCGCGTCGACGTCGGCCACGTCTACCGCCGACAGTCCCGGGAACATCGCCGCCAGCCCGGCGCCCAGCCGGCTGGGACCGAACCGGTTGTAGCTGTACAGGTCGTCGTACAACAACTGCTCGCGGGTCACGCACATGGCGTGGGCGTTGTTGTTGAACAGGACGAACGTCACCGGCAGCCGGTACTGCACCGCCGTGTGGACTTCCATGCCGTGCATGAAGAAGGCGCCGTCGCCTGCGATTACGACAATGCGCCGGCTGAGCCGGCCGCCCACCGCACGGCCGAAAGCCATCCCGATGGCGGCACCGAAGCTGTAACCCATGCCTCCCATGCCCAGCGCGACGGCGAACCGCCCGCCACGCCGGACCGGCAGATGGTGAATGGCCGCCGCGCCGGTGTTGCCCGCGTCGACGACGATGTCCACACCGTCGGGCAGCGCCCGGTCCAGCACCGTCAGCGCATCGCGGTAACGGACACCCGGACCGCCGCACGGTGGTGGGCGCAGTTCGGTGTCGGTCACGAAATCGGGGACACGCACGCCCCTGGGCCGCCCCCGCCCGGACAGTTCCATGGTCACCATGCGCAACGAGGTCCGCAGGTCGTCCGTGTACACGTGAGTGCATGGGAGGTAGGGCGCCGCCGAACCGATCGAGACCGTCCGCGCCGCCGTCAGCGCGTCATCGAGGCCTGCCCGGGCTGTCACCGACAGGCGGGTGCCCACCACCAAGCACACCGTGCTGTTTCCGACCGCCTCGGCCACGCCGGGGTGACCCATGACACCGGTCACGCCCAGCGCCGACGACGAACCCGAACCCGGCGTGCCGGCAACATCTTTGGCGTCGGGCACACATGCCACCCGCGCGCGCAGCAGCGCCCGCAACGTCTCCAGCTCCGCTCGGGCATCGTCGCGCGCCACCTGCTCGCCGGCGATGATCGTGACCGGCCCGTCGGCGGTGCGTAACGCCCGCAGCACCGGATGAAGGTCACCGATGCGGGGTGCCGGCGCTGCAACGCCGCAAGCATGACCGTTGCAACCGACGACCGTGACCGGCTTCTGCTGAATGTCCTTGGGCAACAACAAAACAGCCGGACCGCCGCCACGCGCCGCCGCGATGGCCTCCGGCAGTGCGGTAACTATGTCCGAGGCTGTGAGCACGCGCCGGCACCAGACCGATACCGTCGAGAACAACGCCTCGGCATCCAGCGAACCATTGCGGCCGCTGGTGTCCTGGAAGCTGCCCCGCCCGTCCATTGTTGTCGCCGGCTGGCCCACCAAAGCCAACACGGGGACGCGACTGGCCAACGATTCCCCGAGGCCGGGAACCAGATTGAGCGCTCCGCCGCCAGAAGTCGCCGCCACCACCCCCAGGCCGGCGCCGCTGCGGCTGTACCCGTCGGCCATGGTCGCCGCGGAGAATTCATGCTTGGCCAACACGGCGGTGATGTCTGCGCAAAAATGTGCGGCATCGTAGAGATCTTCGATGTTGGCGCCGTCTACGCCGAATATGTAATCGGCGTCGGTGCTCGCGAGGTGCTCGACGATGTGGTCGACCACCCGGTATTGCCTCGACATCTGCTCACCTAACTTATGACGATGCCTGTGACACGACCGGCGGGTAACTTAAGTTCACTCGGAACCGGAATCTCTCCGGATTGCCAGCGCTTTTAGCTACGTGTCAAATAGCTGTGGAAGCGGCCTTCCGGGTCGTACGCCGCGCGCACCCGGTTCAGCCGGGCCATGTTCGATTCGGTGATGAATCGCGCCGGACGCCGGCACAGGTTCTCGTCGGCCAGCGAGATGCCGGTCGCCAGGTGCGACATCGCGGCCAGGTTGGACGCGGCCCAGTCGCGGTATCGCTCGTCGTCCGCCGGATCCTGCCAAATGGTGTAGAGCGCCATGTAGATGTCGTCTTCGAGGCCGTACACCATGTCGGCGCGGGCGGGCGAGGTCTTCCAGCCCGTGAAGATGAAGTGTGACGGGTGCGGCGGCATGGTTTCGATGATCCGGCGGATGCCCGGCAGCAGTTCTTCGGCGCAAGCCGAGGTGAACATGCTGTCCGCGATGTAGCGGTGGCCCTTCGGGTAACTGGTCATTACGGCCGTGTACCAATTCGACAGGGTCGTCGGGGCATAAGGGAGGCTGACGATCGCCTTATCGACAACCGGGCAACTGCCCAGCGGGGCAAGGGCTTTGGCCGCTTCGTCCTCCGTATCGGCGAACACGGGCGAGGCAATCGTGATGCCCGGCTGATTGAGGCCGGCTCCCGGGAAGCTGCGGGCGGTATGCATCTGCAGTTCGACCCGGTCGTCGAGCTCACCGCTGATCGAGCGCGCCCACGTGAAGACCTCGTCGGCAAGGTCAATCGGATACATGTACAGGCAGGTGCCCCAAACCGCCGGACGCGGATAAACACGTAGCTTGAACGAGGTCACCACGCCGAAGAAGCCGGGCCCCGAACCGCGTGCAGCCCAGTACAAGTCGGGATGGTTCTCGGGATCGCAGTAGATGCGCTCGCCGTCCGCGGTGATGACCTCCAAGCCGAGCACACTCTCGCATGCCGGTCCCAGAGCACGGCTGTTCCAGCCGTAGCCACCTTGCAGCAGGTAACCACCCAGGCAGATGCCCTCGCAATGGCCAGCGGGAAAGAACAAATTTTGCTTGTCGAGCTCGGCCGCGAAGATGCTGGCGATTTTTCCCGGGCCCACCTGCGCGGTCATACGTTCCGGATCGACGCTGCAGTGATCGAGGCGGCTGACGTCCAGCAGCAGGCCGCCGTCGCGAAGGTGGTTGGCGGACCAGCTGTGCCCGCCCGACCGTACCCCGACGCGATGCCCGTTCACCCGCGCATAACGCAGCGCCGAAACCACGCCATCCACATCGTGCGCCTGCACGATGACATCCGGAAACCGTTCTGGCACAAGACCGTTCCATACGGTATCGAGGCGGGCCGCTTCGTAGCCCGCTTCGCCGCGGAAGAAGGTGTGTTCGGTGGTGAGCAGAGCCATTCGCGTTCCTTAAACCGCCGCCAGTTGTTCGCTGTTCTGCGACTGCCTGAGATAGCCCGCCACCTTCGCGGCCAGGGGCGTGGCGGCCAGCCGGATCGCCCGCAGCGGACCGTTCGGCGGAATCCCGTATCCGATTGCGAACATTCCCTCGCCGACGTGGCAGGCGAAGCCGCCGCGCGGGTTGCCGTGCTCGTCGACGACTCCGAGGTGGCCGACCATACCGCGCAGGTTCGTCTCGAACCCGGTCGCGGTGATGATCACCTCGGGCGTCACGGACGTGCCGTCGGCGAGGACGACGGAGTCGGGCTCCAGCCTCGTGACGGCGCCGACGACTTCGACGCGCCGCGCTCGCACCACGCTGACCAGTCCGTCCGCCAGCGTGGGAATGCGGCCCCGTGTCTCGACGGTCGCTTTGAGACCGACCGTTGGCCGCTGAAATCCGTAGGGGGACAGGTCGCCCCACATCAGGCCAGTCACTCGGGCGATCAGCGGATCGACCATGCGGGCGGGCACTCGCGCGGACAGCTCGAGGAAGATGTCCGACGGGAACCCTCCGACGGCTCGCCGCACCAGGTGCGGCGGTGTGCGCACCGCCAGCCAGATCCGACGGGCACCGTCGTTGGCCAGCTGCACCGCGATGTCGGCCGCGGAGTTACCCGCCCCGACGACGAGGACGTCTCGGCCCCGGTAGGGCCACGCGTTGACGAACTCCCCGGAGTGAACGATCTCGCCTTGAAAGCTTTCCAGCCCCGGCCAGCGCGGGGCGGTCGGCGCGCCATAGTTACCCGTGGCGAGAACTATTGTCCGGCTTGTGATCTTGCCCGACGATGTGTCGAGCTGCCACACTGCGCCATCCCGATCGATCGAGTGGACTTCGCACCCGAGCAGGACCCGGATCTGTTGCCGCACGACGTAGCGATCGAAGTAGCGGACCATGTCCTCCTTGGTGGGCCACCGGCCGGCACTCAACGGGATGCGTTGTCCCGGTAGGTGAGACAAGAAGCCGGTCGTGTTCAGGCGGAAGTCGTCATAGCGTGTGCGCCAGGAGATCGCCGGGGCCGCCGCGCGGTCGAGCACGAGCGCTTTGACACCGTGCCGATGATCAAGTTGCCGCGCGACGGCCAGACCCGCGGGCCCGGCTCCGATGACAACGGCATCGGCGCTGTCCCGAAGCCCGGGCGCGAGGTGGGTCCTTGGCATGCCTGTGTAACGACACGCGAGGGCGTTCGGTTCACCGCCCCGTGTTTACAGCGAACGCTGCAACAAAACCTGTCCGGTGTCGGCGGCAACCACCTGCACGGCGGCGATCTGGTCGACCGGAGTCGAGATGGCACCCGCGGGCGTCGCCGTGTGGCCGGGCACGGCCACCCATGTCGCCAGCCGGGTCTGGCTGCCGTCACGCCCCAACACGACCATCGCGAGCGTGTCATGGTGGGCGTTCAGCGGAGCCAGGCACACGCAGCGCAGGTTGATCGACGTCCCCCAGTGTTGGCTGCTGACGGCGACCGTCGACGTCAGCAGGCTGGTGTTCACCTGCGCCATCGGCTCCGACGACGCAGTCACCTGCTGGGGCGGCGTCGACGACCACCCGTGCAGACCGACGAACACCGCGATGGCCAGCACCGCGGCCGCGGCCGTCGACGCCACCCAGGTCACCACCCGGCTGCGGCGCCGGCGCCAACGAACCGTCGACAAAAGCGACGGCAGCAATTCGGCAGACATCTCCGGGGCCGGACCGGATTGGTCGATCGCGGCCACTTCGTCACGGTCGAGCTGTGACAGCAGGGCCGGCACACCACTGAGATCTGCGACGGCGGACCGGCAGGCCGGGCAGTGCGCCATGTGCGTCTCGAATTCGCGGCGCTGCGCGGCCGACAGAGACCCCAACACGTATGCGGCATCCCACATCGCGTAACCGTCTTCGGGAGGGCCGACATCGCGCACCGGCGTCCTCATTTCATCCATTTCTTCTCACCCCTCGAGTATTCGGAGCCCCTCATCGGGTAACCCCAAGTTCTTGCAGAGTGAGCCGCAACGCGCGCACAGCATAGTGTAGTCGCGACTTCACCGTTCCCTCTGCGATACCGAGGTCTGCAGCAGTCTGTGCGGTGGTCCAACCGCGGTAATAGGACCGTTCGATCACCGCTCGGTGCTCGGCGGACAACTGGGCCATCGCGTCCGCTATGAGCAACCGGTCCAGCGCCGCATTGACCTCGTCCGGCGTGGACTGTTCGGGCGCACCCGAGACGTCTGTGGAGGCGACGACGTTGCGAAACCGCGCGCTGCGCCGGTCGTCGATGATCATGTTCCGGGCCACGGTGAACAGCCAGGCCCGCGCCGAGCGCTCGGAGTCGCCGATGACCTCGGGATGTTGCCATGCCCGCAGCAACGTTTCCTGCACCACGTCCTCGGACTGGCTCGCGTCCCCCGTCAGCCGCAGCGCGTAGCGCCACAGCACCGCGGCGTGTTCGTCGTAGAGCGCCTTCATCAGAGCGACTTCGGCAGCTCCGGACGCTCTCCCAGTTCCAGCCACACGAGCCACTCGATCACCTCCTGCCGGGGAAACGAGGCGAGTGGGTGCTCGGTTCAATGGCCGTTCAATGGCCCCGACCCGCTGCGCCCGGCTTCGCCGCGCTTGCGATCGCGGCTGGTTCAAGGTTAGACCGACCACTAAGCCGCGGTCAGGATGCGTGGCCCGGCGTCGGTGACGGCGACGGTGTGCTCCCAGTGCGCCGCCCGCGACCCGTCGGCCGTGGTGACCGTCCACTTGTCGTCGAGCACCACGGTCTTACCGGTTCCGAGCGTCAGCATCGGTTCGATGGCCAGCACCGAGCCGGCGGTCAGCAGGGGGCCGCGTCCCGGCGAACCCTCGTTCGGCAGGAACGGATCCATGTGCATCTCGCGGCCGATGCCGTGGCCGCCGTAGCCCTCGACGATCCCGAACGCCCGCGAATGGCGGGCCTCGGCGTCGCGCGTGCCCATCTCGATGGCGTGCGATACGTCGGTCAGCCGGTTACCGGGCACCATGGCCGCGATCCCGGCCTCCAGCGATTCCCTGGTCGCCTGCGACAGCGCTTCGTCGGCGGCATCCAGCTTCCCCACTCCGAAGGTGATCGCGGCGTCACCGTGCCAGCCGTCGAGCACCGCGCCGCAGTCGATCGATACGAGGTCACCGGGCGCCAAAACCTCGGCGGCCGAGGGAATCCCGTGCACCACGCGCTCGTTGACCGACGCGCAGATCGACGCGGGGTAACCGTGATAGCCCAAAAACGACGGCACCGCGCCGGCGTCCCGGATCACCGATTCGGCGATTTCGTCCAGGCTCAGCGTCGACACCCCGGAGACAGCGGCCGCGTGGACCGCCTGCAACGCGGCCGCCACCACCGCGCCCGCCGCGGCCATCGCGTCGAGTTCGCCGGCACTGCGCTGCGGCACCACCTTGCGACCCCGCAGCCGCGCCCGGGGGTTCATCCCTACTTGCCCAGCGACCGCAGCGCGCGGGCGAACACTTCGTCCATGGAGCCGACGGCGTCGACCGTCTTGAGCTGGTCGCTGTAGTAATCCAACAGCGGAGCCGTTTCGGCACGGTAGATCTTCATCCGGTTGAGAATGACCTCGTCGGTGTCGTCGGCGCGCCCGCGGCCCTTCAGCCGCTGCAGCAACTCGTCCTCGGAGACCCGGAATTCCAGCACCGCGTCGATGTCGGTGCCGCGGCGTCCCAGCATCTCGTGCAGCGCTTTGGCCTGCTCGATCGAGCGTGGATACCCGTCGAGGATGAAACCGTTGGCCGCGTCCGATTCGTTCAGCCGGTCGTCGACGAGCTGGTTGGTCAGCTCCGAGGGCACCAGGTCACCGGCGTCCAGGTAGCGCTTGGCCTCCAAGCCGAGCTTGGTGCCGTTCTCGATGTTGCTGCGGAACAGCTCTCCGGTGGAGATCTGCGGGATCCCCAGCTTTTCCGAGAGCTTCTGGGCCTGCGTCCCCTTGCCCGCCCCCGGCGGGCCCAGCAAAACGACTCTCACTTGAGGAACCCTTCATAGTTGCGCTGCATGAGCTGGCTCTCGATCTGCTTGACCGTATCCAATCCCACGCCGATCATGATCAAGACCGCGGTACCGCCGAACGGCAGATTCTGCACCGCTCCGCTGTTGCCGATCTGCAAGAACAAGTTGGGCAGCACCGAAATTGCGCCGAGGTAGATCGAACCCGGCAGGGTGATCCGGCTCAGGACGAAACGCAGGTAATCCGCGGTCGGCTTGCCCGGCCGAATGCCGGGAATGAACCCGCCGAACTTCTTCATCTCGTCGGCACGCTCGTCGGGATTGAACGTGATCGAGACGTAGAAGTAGGTGAAGAAGATGATGAGGCCGAAATAAATGGCGATGTACACCGGATCGCTCGGGTCGGACAGGTAGGTGCCGACGAACTTGTCCCACCAGGTGTTGCCCACGCCGCCGGCGCCGCTCCGGATCAGCTGGGTGATCAGGTGCGGGATGTAGATCAGCGAGGACGCGAAGATCACCGGAATGACGCCGGCCTGGTTGACCTTGAGCGGCAGATACGTCGACGTGCCGCCGTACATCCGGCGACCGACCATGCGCTTGGCGTACTGAACCGGGATCCGGCGCTGGCCCTGCTCGACGAACACCACGCCGACGATGATGACCAGCGCGGCGACCAGGACGGCGGCGAAGATCATCCCGCCACGGCTGTCCAGGATCGTCTTGCCCTCGGCGGGGATGCGCGCCGCGATGCCCACGAAGATCAGCAGCGACATGCCGTTGCCGATGCCGCGCTCGGTGATCAGCTCACCCATCCACATCACCAGCGCCGCACCGCTGGTCATCACCAGCACGATGACGACCAGCGTGAAAATGCTCTGGTCGGCGATGATGTCCAGCGAGCAGCCCTGCAACAGCCCCCCGTTGGCCGCCAGGGCCACGATGCTGGTGGCCTGCAGGACCGCCAGCGCGATCGCCAGATAACGGGTGTACTGCGTCATCTTGGCCTGGCCGGATTGGCCTTCCTTACGCAGCTCCTCGAACCGAGGGATGACCACGGTGAGCAGCTGCACGATGATGCTGGCGGTGATGTAGGGCATCACCCCCACCGCGAACACCGTGAGTTTGAGCAGCGCACCACCGGAGAACAGGTTGATCAGCGAATAGATCTGCCCGGCCGCGCCCCCGCTGGCCTCTTTGATGCATTGCTGGACGTTCGGATAGTTGACGCCGGGGGACGGTAGCGCGGCGCCGACCCGATACAAGACGACGATGCCAAGCGTGAAGAGGATCTTCCGTCTCAGGTCGACTGTCCGCAACGATGAGATGAAAGCGGAAAGCAACTCTTCCTCCTGCGCAGCCGGGGTTTCCTGCATCACGCGCCCAACACCCGCAGGCCAGGACGTACGGCCGACTTCTTCTACAGCGCGTCAAACCGTGTACGAGACTAACAGCTGGTCCGCCCATGTCCGGTCAGGGCCTTTGCGTCGGCGCTTTCGATGGCCCGCGCGGCGCCGGGCAGCGGGTGTCCGCGCCACCGCCGCGACGCGGGCGGACCAACACAGGAAGCCGTCAGCCGCCGGGCGTAAAGTCCGTCGTGACTCGTTGCATTTGCTAAGTAAGTTGGGAGCAGCATGACGCGCACTGACCAGGACAGCTGGGACTTGGCCTCGAGCGTGGGTGCCACGGCCACGATGGTCGCCGCGGCCCGCGCACTGGCCAGCAAGGCCACCAACCCGATCATCAACGACCCGTTCGCCGCGCCCCTGGTGCGCGCCGTCGGCCTGGACTTCTTCCGCCGCCTGGTCGACGGTGAGGTCACCGAACCCGAGGGCCGGGAGGGCCGCGTCAAGGATCTGGGCCTAGAGACCGACTCCATGGCCGTGCGCACCCGCTTCTTCGACGACTTCTTCCTCAATGCCGCCCGCGACGGGGTTCGCCAGGCGGTGATCCTGGCGGCCGGCCTCGACGCCCGCGCCTACCGGCTGAGCTGGCCGCCCGGGAGCGTGGTCTACGAGGTCGATCAGCCCGCCGTCATCGAGTTCAAGAGCACCACCATGTCCAGCCTGGCCGCCGCGCCCACCGCCGAGCGGCGCACGGTCAGCGTCGACCTGCGCGACGACTGGCCGGCCGCGTTGCGCGACAGCGGCTTTGACGTGACGCAACCGACTTCGTGGAGCGCCGAGGGACTGCTGATGTACCTCCCGCCCGACGCCCAGGACCGGCTCTTCGACAACATCACCTCCATCAGCGCTCCCGGCAGCATGCTGGCCACCGAATACCACCCCGCGACACCGGGCACGACGATGTCGCAACGCGCCCAGGCGTTCAACGACCGGTGGGCCAGGGTCGGCTGCGACATCGACCTGTCCGGGCTGTTCTTCGAAGGCGAGCGCAGCGACGTCGTCGACCACCTCACAGGCACGGGCTGGGCGGTCACCGCCCGTCCGCGCCGCGACCTGTTCGGCGATTACGGCCTGGAATTCCACGACGACGAGGCGATGGCGCAGTTACCCAACATCGTCGCCGTCACCGCCGTTCTGCGATAACGCTCAGCGGGGTTCGGCCGCCGGTGCGCGCACGACCATGGGCACCGCGGGAAAACACCACGCCATCTCCGAGCGCGACTTGCGCAGCGCGGCGGTGCCGTAGCCACGCTTGCGGTGCTCGGGGTGAATCCAGATCCGGACGTCGACCTCGCCGCGGACCAGCTCGCCGAACACCATGCCGACCTTCTCGCCGGAGTCGACGGCCACGAACCACGCGGCCTCTTCGTCGTCGACCCGGCGCAGCGCGGCTTTGATCTCGTCGTCCACGTTGCCGGCGGGTCCACCCGAGCCGTCGCCCGCAAAGCCGATGTCCTCGGTGCGCGCAGCGAAGATGTCGCGGTCGGCCACGGCGGAGAAGGGCCGCAGCTCCAGCGTCTCGCCCAGGCTCGCCGGACGCTCGCCCAGGGTGAAGCTGAGCTGTTTGTTCAGGTCTTCGAGTTCGGCGAGGATTTTGCGACGCGAGTCGACGGTGAGCTGATCGAACGACATGCTCATCACCGCTTCGGCGGCGACGTGCGAGGTGTCGAGCAAGCGGACGATGGCCTCCACCGCTGCCGCCTTGTTCTCCGATTCCACGACGACGTCAGCGATTTCGTGCCGTCGTTCAAGGGCTTTCAACAGTGCGTCCGCGATTTCGCGACGGGCGGCTTTGCGGTCTTGGTCGGTCATTGCACCAGCCTAGAACGCCGGCGGTGTCACCGCGCTACCTCCGCGGTCTCCCAGCTGCTGGAAGCGCTGATAGCGTTCCTCGACCGCACTCGCCCAGGCGGGGTCGGGCTCGACGATGCGCTCAATGCGCGCCCATCGGGCGGCATCGGCGATGGTCGTCTCCAGGCCGACCGCCATGCGCGCCAGGAAGGCCGCGCCCAACGCGGCCCCTTCCGCTATTCCGAACACCTCGACAGGCCGCCCGGTGGCGTCGGCGATGGCCTGCAGCCAAGGCCCCACTCGCGTGCCGCCGCCGGTGGCCACGATGCGCGATGCCGGCGCCCCGCCGAGTTCGATGATCCGGCGGACCACGAAGCCGGACGCCTCGTAGGCGGCGCGCCGCAGCGCCGCCGCGTCGTGGGTCAGATCCAGGGCCTCGAGCATCCCCCGACGGTCCCGGTCGTAAAACGGGCTGCGCTCACCGCGCAGATAGGGTGCCCACACCGGAATGCGTCCCGGTTCGACGGCGGTCGGGTCCGCCGCTGCCACAACACGATCCACCCAGTCCAGAAACAGCCCACCTGCGTTGCTGGCCCCGCCGATCTGGCTCTTGCCGGGCGTGGTGTGCGGAATGGTCCACAGGCCGGGCATCTGCCGGGCCTGTGCGATGGTCGTCCACACGATCAGCGTGGTGCCGCACATCACCAGCACGTCTCCGTCGTGGTCGGCGCCGGCGACGATCTGTTCGCACAGCGCGTCAATGGCGCCGGTGGCCAATGCGACGTCGGTGCCGCGCACCTGGCCGACGACGGCTCCCATGCTCGCCACCCGCGGCATCTGCTCGACGACCGCGCCGCGCTCGGCACAGGCTTCGGGATTCCAACCGGTCCCGTCGAACAAGGGGAACGCCGTGGCGGCGGTGGCAATGTCGATCACCGGCTGGCCCGACAGCGCCTGGTTGGCCACCGCCGGCGCGGGCCAATAGCCGGCGGCGCCGGGCGCCTGCTGAGCCGTCCAGCGCAAGAACTCCGCGGCCTCGCCGAGCGCGGGCAGCGGCTGCGCTTGTTGTTCCGGGCCGCCGGGCGTGCGGCCCCGGCCGTCCCCGTAGAGAAGTCCCGGCGTGATGGGCGTTCCGCTGTCGTCGACTGCAGTCATCGACGGCACCATCGCCGCGACGGCCGCCGCGGCGATGCCGGGTTGGTGGACCAGCTCGTCCAGCGCAGCCGACGGGCCACGCCGCCACGCCGCCTCGGCGTCGTGCTCCAACCGGTCGGGTGCCGGTACGCGCAGCTCATGCGGGATGCGCACGCGCTGCGTCACGTTGCCGTCCGCGTCGGCGGCTATTGCCTTGACCGCGGTGCTGCCGACGTCGATGCCGATTGTGACGTCTTTGCGTGACACGGGCGTCACCGTACGCCAGCATTGGCACTCGTGGCGTCTAAACCGCGCGCGTTGGTGACCGCCCCGATGCGGGGGCCGGGCTTCGCCAAACTGCGCGACCTGGCCGACGTGGTGTACGAGCCCTGGATCGAGCAGACCCCGCTGCGCATCTACGGTCCCGAGCAGCTGGCCGAGCGGATCACCGGCGAATCCGCCGAAATCGTGGTGGTGGAAAGCGATTCGGTGCGCGGCCCGGTGTTCGAGAGGGGCGTGCGGGTGATCGCATCCACCCGCGGCGACCCCAACAATGTCGACATCCCGGGCGCGACCGCGGCCGGGATCCCGGTGCTCAATACCCCGGGCCGCAACGCCGATGCCGTCGCCGAGATGACGGTGGCCCTGCTGCTGGCCGCCACCCGCCACGTGCTGACCGCGGACGCGGATGTACGCAGCGGCAACATCTTTCGTGACGGCAGCATCCCGTATCAGCGGTTCCGCGCCGCCGAGATCGCCGGACTGACCGCCGGGCTGGTAGGCCTCGGTGCCGTCGGCCGCGCGACGCAATGGCGGTTGTCCGGACTGGGCCTGCGGGTCATCGCGCACGATCCCTACAACCCCGACGCCCGCCACAGCCTCGACGAGCTGCTGAGCGAGGCCGACGTGGTCTCGCTGCACGCCCCGGTCACCGACGACACCGCCGGCATGATCGGTGCACGGGAGTTCGCCGCCATGCGCGACGGCGTGGTCTTCCTCAACACGGCGCGCGCCCAGCTGCACGACACCGATGCCCTGGTCGACGCCCTGGCGGCGGGCAAGGTGGGCGCCGCGGGGCTCGACCACTTCGCCGGCGAATGGCTGCCGGTCGATCACCCGCTGGTGCGGATGGGAAACGTCGTGCTGACCCCGCATATCGGGGGCGCCACCTTCGACACCGAGGCGCGGCAGGCGCAGATGGTGGCCGACGACCTGGAGGCGCTGCTGGCCGGCAGGGCGCCCGTTCATATCGTCAACCCGGAGGTGCTGGGCCCATGAAGTACGTCGACAATCCGGAAAGCGCCGTGCTGGAAGCCGCCAAGGACATGCTGCGCCGCGGCCTGGTGGAGGGGACGGCAGGAAACATCTCGGCGCGACGCGCCGACGGCAGCGTCGTCATCACCCCGTCCTCGGTGGACTACCGCGACATGCAGCTCGACGATCTGGTGCTCATCGACGCGGACGGCTCGGTGCTGCGTGCGGCCGAGGGTCGATCACCGTCGTCGGAGATGCAGCTCCACCTGGCCTGCTATCGGGCCTTCGACGACATCGGCAGCGTCATTCACAGCCATCCGGTATGGGCGACCATGTTCGCCATCGCCCACGAGTCGATCCCGGCGTGTATCGACGAGTTCGCGGTGTACTGCGGCGGTGACGTCCGGTGCGCCGACTATGCCGCATCGGGCACGCCCGACGTCGGAACCAACGCCGTGCAGGCGCTCGAGGGCCGCGGCGCCGCGCTGATCGCCAACCATGGCCTGGTGGCGGTGGGGCCGCGACCCGACAAGGCCCTGCATATCACCGCCCTCGTCGAACGGACCGCCCAAATCGTCTGGGGCGCACGGGCACTCGGTGGCCCGGTGCCGATTCCCGCAGATGTCAACCGCAACTTCGCATCGGTCTACAGCTATCTGCGCGCCAACACATGATGCGTCCGGTTCGGTTCGGCCGCGCCGGCGTGACGCGGGTACTGGAACTCCAATTCGACTTGGGAACACGCTTTTTCCCGCAGACGCCGACGTCGGGTTGGCGGGACAACGCCGACCTGCTGGTGCCGGACTTCTTCGATCCCTGCACCGATCAGTGGCACATCGCGATCCAAAGCTGGGTCATCGAAGTCGACGGGTTGACCGTCGTCGTGGACACCGGTGTCGGCAACGATCGCCAACGCCCGCACATGCCGCCCCTGGACCACCTGGACACCGGCTTCCTGGCCGCGCTGCGGGCCGCCGGCATCGACCGCACCGACGTGGACGTGGTGGTCAACACCCACGTCCACTCCGACCATGTCGGATGGAACACCATGCTGGACAACAACGTCTGGGTGCCGACCTTTCCCAACGCCCGATACCTGGTGCCGGCCGCCGACTACCGCCAC
Organism: Mycobacterium sp. E2479; assembly: GCF_001667925.1. Taxonomy (GTDB): domain Bacteria; phylum Actinomycetota; class Actinomycetes; order Mycobacteriales; family Mycobacteriaceae; genus Mycobacterium. The sequence goes on from NZ_LZJR01000002.1 coordinate 55,398, forward strand.
TTCGCACCCGATGGGGCCGCGGCGAGGCAAACGCCACGCAGCGACGAAGAAGCGGCTCAGCAGCGCGGCGACCAGCTCGTGTTCGCCGACAGCGTGTTACCCATCGACGAAGCCGGACAACTCGTCCAATGGTCCGAGGACTATCGGATCAGCCCGTCACTGCGGCTGCGCCCAGCCCCCGGGCACACCCCCGGCTCCGCGGTGCTGTGGCTAGATGCCGGTGTGCCGGCGGTTTTCGTCGGCGATCTCACCCACAGCCCGCTGCAGTTGCGCCGGCCGGCCGACGCCTGCGCTTTCGACGTCGACGCGCCCGGAGCCGCGGTCACCCGCAGGCGAATCTTCGCCGAGGCCGTTCAGGCGAAGGCCGCCATGATCCCGGCGCACTACCCCGGTCGCGGGGGCGCCACGATCCGCGCGACCGAGGACCGGTTCGACATCGACCAGTGGCTCGACATCGAATCAGTTTGAGCCACAATAACTCTCGACGCGCCCCACCCAGCGGCCCGCGATTCCCGCTCGCGGCCGGGCGGTGGGGTCTACGGTGTGAGGCATGGCGTCATACCGCGTAGTCCAGTGGTCAACAGGCAACATCGGCAGTCGAGCGCTCGGCGTCCTGCTGGACCGTGACGGCTTCGACGTGGTGGGGGTTCACGCCTTCGGTTCGGACAAGGTGGGGCGCGATGCGGGTGTGCTGGCCGACCGCGCCGCAGTCGGTGTAGGCGCAACCGCCGACGTCGACGCGTTGATCGGGCTGCGCCCGGACTGTGTGAGCTACATGCCCCGCGTCATCGACTACGAGCTGGTGATCAGGATGCTGCGCTGCGGCATCAACGTCGTCACGACGGGAGATTTCCTGACCGGCACCCACCACCCGGTCGAACTCCCGGCGCTCGAGGAGGCGGCGCACCAGGGATGCGCGACATTCCTCGGCACAGGATTCGAGCCAGGCTTCATCAACGTCGTCGCCGGATTCCTCACCGGCGCCTGCCGAACGGTCGACAGCGTCAAGCTCGTCGAAACATTAGACTGCACAACCTATCCCGTACAGGCCGTGTGGAAGGTGCTCGGATTCGGCAAACCACCCCGGGAGCGGGTGACCCAGCTCGACCCGGAGACGCAACGGTACGGCCTCGGCTACTTCGAGACGCTGGACATGATTGCCGCCATGCTGGGCACCGAGCTCGACTCCAAGGAGGCATTCGTCGAGCCCGCGGTGCTGACAAGGGATTTGAACCTGGGCTGGGTGGACTATGCCGCCGGCACCGCCGGGGGGCAGCGCCGCACCTATCGCGGCTATCGTGGCGGCCGACCGGTGGTCGAGCTGGCCATCTGCTGGACGATGAGCGACGACGCGCTGGACCCGAAATGGACCGACCCCAAGGGATTCAGTGTGGTCATCGAAGGTGAACCACGTGTCGACGCGACCATCCGGTTCGGCTTGCCCGGACAGGACGTGATGACCGTGTTGATGGACAGCACCGCCGTCGCGGCGGTCAACGCCATACCGTTCCTTTGTGAAGCTCCGCCGGGTGTGATCACCCCGATCGACCTGCCGATCACCGGATCCCGAGGGGCACTCGCCTAGCGCTGGTCGATCCCCACCTTCACCGCGCCGCTCTCGCCCTGGTTGGCGATCGCCAAGAAGGCGTCCCGCCACCGGTCTAGCCCGAACGTATGGGTGAGCATGGGGCGCAGGTCCACCCGTCCAGCGGCGGCTAGGTCGAGGTAGTGGGCGATGGCGTGCTTGCGCTGCCCGTCGACCTCTTCGACGCCGAAGGCGTTCGAGCCGACGTACGAGATCTCCTTGAAGTAGAGCGGGCTGTCCTCCCACCGCCCGGGCGCGTGAACACCGGCCTTCACCAACGTTCCTCGCGACCGCAGGACCCGGACGCCGACTTCGAAGGTCTCGGGCTTACCTACGGTGTCGTAGACGACGTCGACCGCGCCGGGGTGAGCCATCGGCAACCCCTGCAAGGGCTGGCGCAGCCGGCCACCGCCCCAGGCGACCAGTTCCTCGATGACGGCCAGGCGCGGTTCGTGCGCAAGGATTTTCGCGGCACCGAACCGGCGGGCCAGCTCGGCCTGCGCGGCGAACCGCGCCACCACCGCGACGGCCACGTCGGGATACAGCGCCCGCATGATCGCGACCGCGCACAATCCCAGCGAGCCGGCCCCGTACACCAGCGCGGCGCCCGAGCGCGGCGGCGGGTGGCGGGTGATGGCATGCAGCGACACCGAGAACGGGTCGGCGAACACGGCAAGCTCGTCAGGAATCGACTCCGGCACGGCGAACAGCATGCTGTCGTGGGCGGGCATCAGCTCGGCGTAGCCGCCCGTCACGTCGGCCGACACCCCGGTGTGGATGCCGGGCTTGATGTCGCCGTCGGTGAAGCTCCAGCACAGGCTGTAGTCGCCGGCTTCGCATGCGGGACAGCGTGGTTGGATGCCGCGCGGCCCGCAGGACAGCCACGGATTGAGCACCACCCGCTCCCCCACCTGCAGCCCACGGGCCTTGGGGCCCAGCGCCACCACGTCGGCGACCACCTCGTGGCCCATGACTTGCGGGAACGAACAGAACGCCGCCATGGCGTTGTCGGTGTCGCCCCCGCCGAAATCCATCAGGATCTGCTTGGAATCCGACCCGCAGATGCCGGTCAGTCGCGGCCGGGTGATCACCCAGTCCTCATGGGGCAGTTCCGGATCCGGCAGATCGCGCAGGGCGGTCGGGGTGTGCGCCAGGTTCTGGGTCAATCGGTTGGCGTCGTCGCGAACCTCGAACGGCTCCGGCGGCACGCCGTACACGAGTGCCTTCATCGGAACGCCATCCCCGCCGCCCCGGCGATGAACGCGTCCAGGTCGGCGTTCTTGGCGTCGATCACGGCCTTCATGTCGGGCAGGTAGTGCTCGAAGCGCTCACTGCCCAGGGCCGCGATGATGCCGTCGGCCACCACGTGCGGGGCCACCTTCGGTCCCTGATAGAGCGGTTCCTCGCTGCCCGGGTGGTCCCAGATCTCGGTGTCGACCGGTCCCGGCTCGATCAGTTTCACCGAGATCGGCGTGTCGTGCAGATCCACGGCTATCGCCTCGCTCCAGCCGCACAATGCGAATTTGCTCGCACAGTAGGCGGATTCGTGGACTATGCCCAGCCGGCCGCCGACGCTGGACACGTTGACGATCATGCCCGAACCGCGGCCCAGCATCCGCGGCAACAGCGCCAGCGTCAGGCGCATGGGCGCGAAGAAGTTGACCGTCATGACCTCTTCGGCCTCGCCCGGGTCGAGTGCGATGACGCTGCGCCGCTTGGGCATCGCGGCGTTGTTGATCAGTATGTCGATGCCGCCGAGCCCATCCCAGGCCCGCAGCGCCAAATCACCCAGCGCCGATGTGTCGGCCAGGTCGGCCACGAACATTTCCGATCCGGGTGAGGTGCGCCGGCACTCGGCCAGCACCTCGCCCAGCCGATCCCGCCGACGCGCTAACAGCCCCACTACCGCGCCCCGGGCGGCCAGCGCTCGCGCCAGGGCCGCACCCAATCCCGACGAGGCACCCGTGATGAGCACCCGTTTACCAGCCGCCGCGTACGCCATCAGTAAAGGTTGCCGCGAATTCTGGGAAGCGTACAGTGGGTGAAGCTTGTTATATTGGCTAAATATTAGATTGGCTACTTCCGATAGGGGCACAAACATGACTTCCACCAGGTACGAAGGCGACACCTGGGACCTGGCGTCCAGCGTCGGCGTGACCGCGACGATGGTCGCGGCGGCCCGCGCCATGGCCACCCGCGCCGACTACCCATTGATCAACGACCCGTTCGCCGAGCCGCTGGTCAAGCTGGTCGGCGTGGACCTGCTTTCCCGGTTGGGCGGCGGCGAGCTGGATCCCGCCGAGTTGAATGACGCGCACGACGGTGCCGCGGGGTCCGCCGGGGCGATGTCCCGGATGGCAGACAACATGGCGGTCCGCACCAAGTTCTTCGACGAGTTCTTCCTGGACGCGACCAACGCGGGCGTCAAGCAGGCGGTGATCCTGGCCTCCGGGCTGGACGCCCGCCCCTATCGGTTGGCGTGGCCGGCCGGAACGGTGGTCTACGAGGTGGACCAGCCACAGGTCATCGAATTCAAGACTCGCGCACTGGCCGACCTTGGGGTCGCCCCCACCGCCGAGCGGCGAGTGGTGGCCGTCGATCTGCGCGACGACTGGCCGACCGCGCTACGCAACGCCGGCTTCGACCCGTGCCAGCCCACCGCGTGGAGCGCCGAGGGCCTGCTGGGCTACCTGCCGCCAGAGGCGCAGGATCGCCTGCTGGACACCATCACCGAGCTGAGCGCGCCGGGCAGCCGCCTGGCCACCGAAAGCGCACCCAACCCCGAGCCCGGCGACGAGGAGAAGATGAAGGAGCGCATGCAGACGATCTCCGAGCGCTGGCGTGCGCACGGTTTCGAGCTGGACATGGCGGGGCTGGTCTACTTCGGCGACCGCAACGAGGCGGCCCCGTACCTGGCCGATCGCGGTTGGCGGCTTAACAGCGCCAGCATCCGAGAATTGTTCGTGGCCAACGGGCTTGACCCGCTCACCGACGACGACATGCGCATGGGTGAGATGCTGTACACCAGCGGCACGCTCGGCGAGAAATAGGAGCCGGGAGGATGACCACCACTACTGGACGCACCGACGGCGACAGCTGGGGTCCGGCGCACAGCGTGGGAGCGACGGCCACCATGGTCGCCGCCTCGCGCGCCGTGGCGTCGCAGGGATCCGCGCCTCTGCTTGACGATCCGCTGGCCGAGCCGCTGGTGCGTGCCGTCGGGCTGGACCCCTTCATCCGCATCATCGACGGCGAAATCGACTTCGAGGACGACCCGCTGTTCAACCGCAAGGCGCGCGCGGAGCAGATCACGGTGCGCACCAGGTTTTTCGACGACTTCTTCACCGGCGCAACCAAAGGCGGTGTGCGGCAGGCGGTGATCCTGGCTTCCGGACTGGACACCAGGGCCTACCGGCTCTCGTGGCCGGCGGGCACTCTCGTCTACGAGATCGACCAGCCAGACGTCATCGCCTTCAAGACCGACACGCTGGCCGGCCTCGGTGCCGCTCCGACCGCCGAGCGCCGTACCATCAGCATCGACCTGCGCGACGACTGGCCGGCCGCCCTGCGCGAGGCCGGATTTGACGTCACCCAGCCGACCGCGGTCAGCGCCGAGGGGCTGCTGCCCTACCTGCCTCCCGACGCCCAGGACCGCCTGTTCGACAACATCACGGCGCTCAGTGCGCCGGGCAGCCGGCTGGCGACCGAACACGTGCCCGACCCGCACGCGTTCTCCGACGAGCGCCTGGAGCGCATCTCCCAGCGCTGGCAGCGGTTAGGCTTGAATATGAGCGCCGCCGACCTGTTCTACCGGGGCGAGCGCAGCGTCGTCGTCGACTACCTCACCGAGAAGGGCTGGCAGGTAACGGCGACGCGCGCCCGGGAATTGTACGCCCACAATGGTTTCGAGTTCCCCGAGGACGAGATGACGGCCACCTTCGGTGAGCTGAGCTACGTCACCGCCACCCTCAAGTAATGCTGGGGTTAGGGTTCTGACTATGTCACGCACTCACGATGATGAGTGGGACCTGGCGTCGAGTGTCGGCGCGACCGCAACCATGGTCGCGACCGGGCGTGCGATGGCGACCAAGGATCCCCGCGGTTTGATCAACGATCCGTTCGCCGAGCCGCTGGTGCGCGCGGTCGGGGTGGATTTCTTCACCAAGATGATGGACGGCGAACTCGATGTGGATGGGATCGAGAATGCCTCGCCGGTGCGTATCCAGTCGATGGTCGACGGAATGGCCGTGCGCACCAAATACTTTGACGATTACTTCGCCGAGGCCACCGAGGGCGGGGTGCGCCAGGTGGTAATCCTGGCGGCCGGCCTGGACGCGCGCGCCTACCGGCTGCCGTGGCCGGCCGGCACGATGGTCTACGAGATCGACCAGCCGCGGGTGATCGAGTTCAAGAGCACCACCCTGGCCGACGTGGGTGCCGAGCCGACCGCATCGCGGCGCACCATCCCCATCGATCTGCGAGCGGATTGGCCCGCCGCGTTGACGGCGGCGGGATTCGACACGGCGGCCCCGACGGCCTGGCTGGCGGAGGGACTGCTGATCTATCTGCCGCCGGAGGCCCAGGATCGGTTGTTCGACAACATCACCGCACTCAGTGCGCCCGCCAGCACCATCGCCACCGAATTCGTGCCCGGGATCGTGGATTTCGACGCGGAACGGGTGCGCGAGATGTCCGGCTCATTCCGGGAGCACGGCGTCGACATCGACATGGCGTCGCTGGTTTACGCCGGCGAACGCAATCACGTCGTCCACTACCTGTCCAGCATCGGATGGCGGGCCGAAGGGGTGACCCGTACGGAACTCTTCGAGCGCAACGGCATCGAAGTACCCGCACCGGAGAACGACGACCCCCTCGGTGAGATCGTCTTCATCAGCGCCACGTTAGAGTCGCCGGGGTCCCACCCATAACGCGCTAGCCCCACCGTAGGACCGTTCGGCGTTGTCCACGATGCCGGCAATAGTTCGGCCCAGCAGCGCGCCGAGCGCATCGGGCAGCGACGCCGCGGCCGGTTGCGAGGAGGCCCGCGGCCGCAGCAGGTCCAACAGCGAGGCGCCCGGGTAGGTCACGATGCGCGCGTCGGTGTCCTCGTCCAGCCCGGCAAGGATTTTCGCCCGCCGCAGCGCGGTTCGGAAGCCGCCCAGTTCGTCGACCAGGCCCCGCTCGCGTGCGTCGGCGCCGGTCCACACCCGGCCCCGGGCGACGCGTTCGACGGCGTCGGTGGTCATATTGCGGCCGTCGGCGACCCGCTCCAGAAAGTCCCCGTACACCTGGTCGGCTTCGGCCTCGCGGTGGGCGCGCTGTTCCGGGGTGAACGGCGACTCGATCGACCACGCATCGGCATTGGCGTTGGTACGCACGGTTTCCAGCCCGACGCCCAGCCGTTCCAGCAGATCGCGAATCACCAGCTTGCCGGTGAACACGCCGATCGAACCGGTGATGGTTGCGGGATTGGCCACGATCGCGTCGGCGGCCACCGCGATGTAGTACCCGCCGGATGCGGCGACCGCACCCATCGACGCGACCACCGGCTTGCCGCGTTTGCGAGCCCTTTTCACTTCGCGCCACAGGGTTTCCGATGCGGTGACCGAGCCTCCGGGGCTGTTGACTCGAAGCACGATCGCGGACACCGATTCGTCGGCGGCGGCTTCCCGCACTGCCGAGGCGATGGTATCGCCACCGACGGTGGAGGCGCCGAACGGCAGGAACTGGGGTCCGCCACGGCCGTCGACGATCTCGCCGTCCACGTTGATGACCGCCACCGTGGGCTTGGCGCGGCGGCGGGGAACCGGGGGCACCGGCGGGGCCAGCCGCGACCGGGCCGCGCCCGCGTAGCGCGACACGTACAGCCGCGGTGGTCTTGTATCGGAAACATCCTCCGCTCCAACCATTTCCGCGATACGTTCGTAGGCTTCGTCCCGGAAGCCGATCCGGTCGACCAGACCCGAGGACACGGCGTCCTCGCGCAACAGTGGGGCACGATCGGCGAGCGCGTCGAGCCCGGCGGCGTCGAGCTTGCGTGATTCCGCCACGGCTTGCCACACCTGCTCTTGCAGGCTCTGCAACATCCGGGTGACGGCCTCGCGATGGGCCTCGGTGAAGCCGTGCTCGGTGTATCGGTTCACCGCAGACTTGTATTCACCCCGCGCGACGAATTGGGGTTCGATGCCGGCCTTGTCGAACGCATCGCGCAAAAACGTGGCATTGCTGGCGAAACCGATCAGTCCCACGCTTCCGGCCGGCTGCATCCAGACCTCACCGAAGGCCGAAGCCAGGTAGTACGACAACGTGCCCGGGTAGGTCTCGGCCCAGGCCAGCGACGGCTTCGCGGCGGTGAAAGCCACGACCGCCGCACGCAGCTCCTGCACCGCCGCCGCCGGCGACGGCGTGAGTTGCACACGGGCGATCAGCCCGGCCACCCGCGGATCCTCGGCCGCCCGGTAGATGGCGGCCACGATGTCGCGCAGCGCTGTCGGTCGGCTCCCGCCGCTGATGATGGTCAGCGGGTCAAAGCCCGACGTCTCCGGTGGCATGGCGCGCAAATCCAATTCGAGCACGCAGCCGTTGGGCACGCCGTGATGGCGTGCGGTATCGACCCGTCCGGCCAGGGCCCGAACCTCGTCGACGCCGGGGATCGAAGGAAGGAAAACGAACATGTCTGCAGACTACCGATGCACGGGCCGTACGGTGGTCGGGTGAGCTTTGCCATCGCGATCCCGCAGTTCGACTACGACGGCTTCGACGCCGCGGGCCTACGCGCTTTTCTCGCGCGCGCCGAAGAACTCGGATTCGAGGGCGGCTGGCTGCTCGAGCAGATCATCGGGCCCGCGCCGCTGCTCGCGCCGCTGGAGCTGCTGGCGTACTGCGCGGCCTGCACCGAACGGTTGCGCCTGGGCGTCGCGGTCCTGGTGACGTCGTTGCACGACCCGCTGCAATTGGCCTCGGCCGCCACCGCTGTCGATCGACTGAGCCACGGCAGGCTCGACATCGGTGTCGCTCCCGGCGGCGGCAGGCGGAAATTCGCCGCCTTCGGCGTGGACAAGGACACCTTCATCTCGTACTTCACCGAGGGCCTGGAGCTGATGAAGGCGGCGTGGTCCGACGAGCCGAGGGTGACGTTTCACGGTCGATTCCGCGACGTCGACGACCTCCCGATCCAGCCCAAGCCGGTTCAGCGGCCGCACCCGCCGATCTGGTTCGGGGGCCAGGCGCCCAAGGCGCTGGCCCGCGCGGTGCGGCACGGCGACTCATTTTTGGGCGCGGGCTCCTCGACCACCGAGGCGTTCGCCAAGGCGGTGGCCGTCCTGCGCCGCGAGCTCGACGAGCAACGGAAGGACCCCGCGAACTTCACCATCGGCAAGCGGGTCTACCTGATGGTCGACGACGACGCCGCCAGGGCCCGGGAACGCGTGCTCGACGGGCTGGACCGCATCTATGGACGGATGCCCGGCGTGCAGGATGTACCGGTGTCCGGCACACCCGATGACGTGGTGCGCGGGTTGCGTGAGGTCATCGATGCCGGGGCGCAGATGGTGCTACTGAATCCCGTCGGCACCGATGTCGGCGAGAACCATGAGCAGATGGAACGCCTTGCCGCGGAAGTGATTCCGCAGCTGACCTAGCTAGGACAGCTCCGTCGCCGAACCGCCTGCGGCGGTGATCTTCTCGCGTGCACTGGCGCTGAACTTGTGCACGGTGACCTCGACCTTGACCGTCAGCTTGCCGTCACCGAGGACCTTGACCAGCGAGTTGCGGCGAACCGCGCCTTTGGCCACCAACTCGTCCACGCCGATCGAACCCCCTTGCGGGAAAAGCCGATTGAGGTCGCCGACGTTGACAATCTCGTACTCGGTGCGGAACCGGTTACGGAAGCCCTTCAGCTTCGGGAGCCGCATGTGGATCGGCATCTGGCCACCCTCGAAGGTCACCGGCACGTTCTTGCGTGCCTTGGTGCCCTTGGTGCCGCGACCGGCGGTCTTGCCCTTGGAGCCCTCACCGCGACCGACGCGGGTACGCGCGGTCTTCGAACCGCGCGCGGGCTTGAGATCGTGGAGCTTGATCGTCATTTCGTGCTACCTCCGGTGCCCTTGGCCGTCGCCTCGGCCGGCTCCACCTCGACGAGGTGGCTGACGACCGCGATCAGGCCGCGGGTCTGCGCGTTGTCCTCGCGGATCACCGAGTGGCGAATCCGCCGCAGGCCCAGGGTGCGCAGGGACTCACGCTGCTTCCAGCGGGCCCCGATGGTGCTGCGCACCTGGGTGATCTTCAGTTGACTGCTCATGGTTGCGCCCCCGAAGTCTGGGCCTCTCGTGCCGCCGCACTGGCCATCGCGTCACTTTCGCGGCGCGCCTTGAGCATTCCGGCCGGCGCGACGTCCTCGATGGGCAGACCGCGACGAGCGGCCACTTCCTCGGGGCGCTGCAGCAGCTTGAGGGCGGCGACGGTCGCGTGCACCACATTGATGGCGTTGTCACTGCCCAGCGACTTCGCCAGGATGTCGTGCACGCCGGCACATTCCAGCACCGCACGCGCGGCGCCACCGGCGATCACGCCGGTACCGGGGCTGGCCGGGCGCAGCAGCACCACGCCGGCGGCCGCCTCACCCTGCACCGGGTGGGTGATGGTTCCGCGGATCAGCGGCACCCGGAAGAAGCCCTTGCGGGCCTCCTCGACGCCCTTGGCGATGGCCGCGGGAACTTCTTTGGCCTTGCCGTAGCCGACACCGACCATGCCGTGACCGTCGCCGACGATCACCAATGCGGTGAAGCTGAATCGCCGACCACCCTTGACCACCTTGGAGACACGGTTGATCGCGACAACCCGCTCCAGGTAGTTGCTCTTGTCGCCGTCGCGGTCGCGGCCGCCACGACCGCCGTCGCCACGGCGACCGCGGCTGTCGCGGTCACCGCGCGAGTCACGGCTGTCGCCGGCGCCTTGTCCGCCGGTCGGCTGCTCCGCCATTATGCGGTCCTTCCAGTCGTGTTCAAGCTCTTCGTCATTCCGCTGTTCATCAGAATTGCAATCCGTTCTCGCGTGCGGCATCGGCCAGCGCCGCGATCCGTCCGCCGTAGGTGTATCCGCCACGGTCGAAGACCACGCTGTCGATGCCGGCGGCCTTGGCGCGCTCGGCGATCAGCTGGCCCACCCGCACGCTGCGGGCTTTCTTGTCTCCCTGCAGGCTTCGCACATCGTCCTCGATCGACGACGCGGCCGCGACCGTGGTCCCGTTCTCGTCGTTGACCAGTTGCACGTGAATGTGTCGCGCTGACCGATTGATCACCAGCCGCGGACGCTGCGGGGTACCGGCGATCTTTTTGCGCAGCCGCGCGTGCCGACGCAGCCGAGAGATGCGCCGGGTCGCAGAAACGCTCTGCCCCAGCGGCTTTCGCGCGGTGGTGCCAGCTTGTGTTTGCGCCATGATTACTTACCTGTCTTTCCGACCTTGCGGCGGATCTGTTCACCCTCGTAACGCACACCCTTGCCCTTGTACGGGTCGGGGCGGCGCAGACGGCGGATGTTCGCCGAGATCTGGCCGACCTTCTGCTTGTCGATCCCGGTGATGGAAAACTTCGTCGGCGACTGGACGGCGAACGTGATGCCGTCCGGAGCCTCGATCACCACAGGGTGGCTGTAGCCCAGCGCGAACTCGAGGTTGGAGCCCTTGAGCTGCACGCGGTAACCGACGCCGAAGATCTCCATCTTGGTGGTGTACCCCTGCGTCACGCCGGTGACCAGGTTGGACACCAGGGTGCGCGACAGTCCGTGCAGCGAGCGGTTGCGCCGCTCGTCGTTCGGACGGGTGACCACGATCGCGCCATCGTCGTTGCGCGACACGGTGATCGGCTCGGCCACTGTCAGATCGAGGACGCCCTTGGGCCCCTTCACCGACACCTTCTGACCATCGATCGTCACGTCGACTCCGGATGGAACCGGAACCGGCTGCTTACCAATGCGAGACATAGTGTTTCGTTACCTCCCCGCCCTTACCAGACGTACGCGAGGACTTCGCCGCCCACGCCCTGTCGGGCTGCCTGGCGGTCGGTCAACAGGCCCGAGGAGGTGGAGATGATCGCCACTCCCAGGCCGCCGAGCACGCGCGGCAGATTGGTGGATTTCGCGTACACCCGCAAACCGGGCTTGGACACGCGGCGCAGGCCGGCGATGCTGCGCTCCCGGCTCGGCCCGTACTTGAGCTGGACGATCAGCGACTTGCCGACCCGGGCATCCTCGGTCCGGTAGTCGCTGATGTAGCCCTCGCTCTTGAGGATCTGGGCGATGTTTGCCTTCAGCTTCGAGTGCGGCAACGTCACCTCGTCGTGATACGCCGAATTGGCGTTGCGCAGCCGGGTCAAGAAGTCTGCGATCGGGTCCGTCATCGTCATCGAGCGCCCCTCCTCTTCATCGCTGCGCTCTGCATCGTCGTTGTCGCAGTCATGACAGTGTCTGTCACCTTCCTCGCGGTGGTTCCCGGTCCGGGCCTGCCGCGCACCTTTTCTCCGGTTGGTCTTGGGGGTTCGGGCTGTTACCAGCTGCTCTTCTGCACACCGGGCAGTTCGCCCGCGTGCGCCATCTCGCGCAGGCAGATCCGGCACAGGCCGAACTTGCGGTAAACCGCGCGCGGGCGGCCGCACTTGTTGCAACGCGTGTAGCCGCGCACCGCGAACTTCGGCTTGCGTGCGGCCTTGTTGACCAGTGCCTTCTTAGCCATGTACTCAGTTCTCCTTGAAGGGAAAGCCGAGAGCCCGCAACAGCGCTCGTCCTTCGTCGTCGTTCGTCGCCGAGGTGACGACGTTGATGTCCATGCCGCGGACCCGGTCGATCTTGTCCACGTCGATCTCGTGGAACACCGACTGCTCGGCCAGCCCGAAGGTGTAGTTACCGACACCGTCGAACTGTTTGGGCGAAAGCCCGCGGAAGTCGCGGATACGGGGCAGCGCGATCGAGGTGAGCCGGTCCAGGAATTCCCACATCCGGTCACCGCGCAGGGTGACCCGCGCACCGATCGGCATGCCCTCACGCAGTTTGAACTGCGCGATGGACTTGCGCGCGCGACGGATCTCGGGGCGTTGCCCGGTGATCAGACTCAGGTCGCTGACCGCGCCGTTGATTAACTTCGCGTCCCGCGCCGCATCGCCGACACCCATGTTGACGACGACTTTGGTCACCGTCGGGATCTGCATGACGTTGGCGTAGCCGAACTGCTGCTGCAGCGAATCACGAATCTCGCTGCGGTAGCGCTCTTTCAGGCGCGGCTGAACTTTTTCTGCAGTACTCATCAGATGTCCTTGCCATTGCGCTTGGAGATACGGACCCGCTTGCCGGTCTCGTCGTCGACCCGGTAACCGACGCGAGCGGGCTTACCGTCCGAGTCGACGACCATCACGTTGGAGACGTGGATTGGGGCTTCCTGGGTGACGATGCCGCCCGACCGCGCTCCGCGCTGGTTGGTCGAAATCGCGGTGTGCTTCTTGATCCGGTTGACGCCCTCGACCAGCACGCGGTCACGCTCCGGGTAAGCCTGCAGGACCTTGCCTTTGGCGCCCTTGTCCTTGCCGGCGATGACCAGCACGGTGTCGCCTTTACGGACCTTCATTTACAACACCTCCGGGGCAAGCGAGATGATCTTCATGAACCGCTTCTCGCGCAGTTCGCGGCCCACCGGCCCGAAGATGCGCGTCCCGCGCGGGTCGTTGTCGGGCTTGATGATCACCGCGGCGTTCTCGTCGAACTTGATGTAGCTGCCGTCGGGACGGCGGCGCTCTTTGACCGTGCGCACCACGACGGCCTTGACGACATCCCCACGCTTGACGTTGCCGCCGGGAATGGCGTCCTTGACGGTGGCGACGATGACATCACCGATGCCGGCGTAGCGTCGCGACGAACCGCCGAGCACACGGATGCACAAGATCTCCTTGGCGCCGGTGTTGTCGGCGACCTTCAGTCGCGATTCCTGCTGAATCACTCGATCTCCTGACCTGGTTGCGTGTGCACGGCAGGAGAACCCACCGGGGTGAGCATTCGGCGGGCATGGCCCACCAAAAAACCTGACGTGCGCGGTCTTCGTCACCGAAGGGCACGCGGGGCCGATTCGCACCGGCCGAGGTCTGCCCAAGGCAACCCCTAGAGTCTAGGGGACGACCAGCTCAGAGCCAAATTCTGCGCGAAGCCGGATGAGATGGGGAGCATCGTGCTCCGCTGAAGGCGTCGAATCGCCCAGGATCACAATCATGGCATCCTCTTGAACAGCGAAAACGCCTGGTGACGCCCTCCTTCGGGAACTAGACTTCCGCAATGTTCTCGGAGACGCGCTATGCGATGAACGGGGACTTGCGCGTCGCCTACCGGGCGTCGGCTGAGGGCGAGCGCGACATCGTGTTCGTCCCGAACTGGTTCACATGCTGCGAGACCTTTCCGGAGCTGCCGTCGATCCAGGGTTGGATCGACGCGATGACATCGCTCGGTCGGCTGATCTTCTTCGACCAGCCGGATACGGGAGCCTCCGATCCCGTCAGGTCGGGCGCGCAGCCGACCTTGGAGCAATGGGCCGACAGCATCACGGCGGTGCTTGACGATCTCGGAAGTCGCGAAGCGGTGCTCCTGGCAAGCGACGGCGGGTCCGCGACAGGGGCGCTGTTCGCAGCAACACATCCGTCTCGCACAAGCGCACTGGTCATGCTTGAGGGCTACGCGGATCCGGTGGCTGAGCGCGATACAGAGACCCAGAGAGTCCTGGCAGGCATGGTCGCCACGTGGGGAACGGGCGCGTCCGTACATGCAGTCAATCCGGACATGCCATGGAACGAGGAGATTCGGGCGACATGGGCGCGACACGAACGCCTGGCGGCGAGCCCAGGGACCGTTGCTCTCCGCCAACGGCTCGTGACCGAAGTAGACGTGCGGGCCGTGCTTCCCACGATCCGTGTTTCAACGCTCGTCCTCCATCACACTGACGACCCGATCATCCCGGCTGCTAGGGGCAAATACGTCGTCGATCACATGCCGGGCGCGAAATACGTTGAGCTGCCGGGACATAACCTGTACCACTTCGTGGAACCGTGGCGCGAGTCGTTTCAGGTGATCGCCGAGTTCATCACAGGCCAGCAGCCCGACGTGCCGGACGACCGGGTTCTCGCCACCGTGTTGTTCACCGACATCGTGGACTCGACTCGCCGGGCTGCGGAGATGGGCGACCGCGACTGGCGCGCGCTGCTTGATGCGCACGACGCGATTGTGCGGTCGCAGCTTGCCCGCTTCCGTGGCCGTGAGGTGAACAGCACGGGTGATGGTTTTCTGGCGATGTTCGACGGTCCGCAGCGAGCGATCCGTTGCGCCATGGCAATTCGCGATGCCATGCAGGCCCTCGGCATCCAGGTGCGCGCCGATGTGGACACCGATCCCGCCGATGTCATCGCCGCGGACCTCGCATTCGCCGGTGTGCAGACCGTCGTGC
>NZ_LZJR01000003.1 GCF_001667925.1 Mycobacterium sp. E2479
ACGCTCTCGGAGAACCAGGCCGAGCACGTGCAGAAGTCGTTCGATCAGATGGACACCACCCGCAGCAGGCGGGTGCTGCTGGAGGGCTGGGAAAAGTTCCACGAGCCGGTGGACCGGATCGTGTCGATCGGCGCGTTTGAGCACTTCGGTCGCCAGCGCTACGGCCGCTTCTTCAAGATGGCCTACCAAGCGCTGCCGCCAGGCGGAGTGATGTTGCTGCACACCATCGTTCGGCCGTCGTTCAGGGATGCCCGCGCCAGGGGCATGAAACTGACCCACGAGATCGTCCAGTTCTCGCAATTCATCCTGGCCGAGATCTTTCCCGGCGGCTGGCTGCCGACCCCGCAGACCGTCGGCGAATACGGGGTCACGGCGGGCTTCGACCTGACCCGGGTCCAGTCGCTGCAGTTGCACTACGCCAGGACACTGGATCTATGGGCCGAGGCGCTCGAGGCGAATCGCGAGCAGGCGTTGGCCATCCAGTCTCAGGAGGTCTACGACCGCTACATGAAGTACCTCACCGGCTGCGCGAAGCTGTTCCGGGAGGGCTACACCGACGTCAACCAGTTCACGTTGGAGAAGTGACCGGCTCACCATAGGCACTCAGCCCCAACGGATCACCGTTGTGCGCTGAAATGCTGTGAGCTACTTGACCAACGTGAATTGCCCCACGTTGCTGATGCCCTTGCGGAAGAAGTTCTCGCACCCGGTCAGATAGTGCATGTACTTGTCGTAGATCTCCTGGGACTGGAGAGCGATCGCCTTCTCCTTGTTGGCTTCCAGATTCGCCGCCCAGATGTTGAGGGTCCGCGCGTAATGCTCCTGCAGCAGCTGCACCCGCTCGATCGAGAAGCCCGCGGCCTCGCCGAATTTGAAAATGTCTTTCTGCGCCGGCAACTGACCCCCGGGGAAAATCTCCTGGCCGATGAAGCGCGCGAATCGAATATCGCTCATCGTCAATGTGACGCCCAGTGCGGGATATTCCTGCCAGTGATACATCAAGATCGTATGCAAAAGCATCCGGCCATCATCGGGAAGGATGTCGTAGGCGCGTTCAAAAAATGCGGAATAGCGTTCCATCTTGAATGCTTCGAAGGCGCCGATGGAGACAATCCGGTCGACTTTGTCTTCGAACTCTTCCCAGCCCTGCAGGCGCACCTCGATGTTGCGGTTGGTCGGCAGGCCGGCCAGCTTGTTCTTGCTGTACTCGAACTGGTTGCGGCTCAGCGTAATTCCGATGACATTGACGTCATATTTCTCGTC
>NZ_LZJR01000004.1 GCF_001667925.1 Mycobacterium sp. E2479
GGTCGGGTTGCCCTTGCCTCCACCCCGTATTCCCGGGCCGGCTGCACCTCCGCCGGGGCCGCCGATCCCCCCGCTGCGCCCGCCGATCCCCGCCGGTCCGCCGGGCCTGCCTGTCCCGCATATCCCACTGCCCGGCATTCCGCATCTCTAGGACGAGGTCAGCGGGCGCGCACGTGAGGTGGAACGCGTGGGCTACGGATCTCCCCCGACGGCGTCGAGGTAGAACCATCGGCCGGCGCGGCGTTGGAAGCGACTACGCTCATGCAGGCTGCCCGCGCGACCGCCGGACTCGTAGCGGGCCGTGAATTCCACTTCGCCGAAATCATCGTCTGGCCCACCCGCCAAGGTGTCAATCACCTGTAGGCCAGTCCAAACGATCTTTAAGTCGGCGGTCACGTCTGCCGGACGTGTGCGCGGATGCCAGGTGCGGAACAGGTAGTCGCCGTCACCGTAGGTGAAAGCCGAGTACCGCGAGCGCATCAACTCCTCGGCCGTCCGGGCCTGCGACTCGCCCTCATGCAACGGCCCGCAACAGGCGCGATAGCTTCTGTTGCTGCCGCACGGGCACGGCGGCCCGAGAAGGTCGTTCACATCAAAAGCTTGACAGAGCCTAGGGCGACTCGCCCGGTGGCGTCGCGCCTGCGGCGTCCTGCAGCACCCGCTGCAACTTGTCGAGCGGATCGCCGCCCGCGGGATCAAGCCGGCGCGGGGGGTTGTCCCCGTCGTCGATCGCGGCGCTGCCGAGCGGCGGTGGCGGT
>NZ_LZJR01000005.1 GCF_001667925.1 Mycobacterium sp. E2479
GTGCGCGCGCTCACCTGGGATGAGGACCTGGCCAAGTGGAAGATCGACGTCAGCGGCCCCAACGGTGACCGCACGATCGAGTCGAACGCGGTCATCACCGCAGTCGGCTTCCTGTGCCAGCCCAACATGCCGAAGATACCGGGGATGGCCGACTTCAAGGGGCGGTCGTGGCACTCGTCGCGCTGGCCCGAGGAAGTCAAGCCGGACGGCAAACGCATCGCCGTGATCGGGACCGGTTCCACCGGATACCAGATGGTCCCGGAACTGGCGCTGACCGCCGAACATGTCGTCGTGTTCCAAAAGGAAGCGTCATGGGTGTTCGGAATCCCCGGTTACCGCGCGCCGTACCCCCCGCAGGTGATGTGGTTGGAGCGCAACCTCCCATTCCACAAGAACTTCATGCGGCTGCGCGGCGTGGATGTGACCAGCGGCTGGGACATCACCACAGATCGCGATCCCGACTACACCGCAGATCCCCAGGCGATCAGCGAGTTCAACAAGCAAATGCGTGACAACGCGATCGAGTTCCTGGCCGAGAAACTGCCCGACGATACGCTGCGGGCCAAGATGACCCCGGACTACCCGGTGTGGTCACACCGCCCGGTTCTCGTCGACACTGACTACAACGTGTTGGACGCCCTGAACCGCGACAACGTGACCCTGGTGACCGAGGCCATCGCCGAGGTCAACGAAACCGGCATCAAGACCGTCGACGGACAGCAGCACGATGTCGACATCATCGTCTACGCCACCGGCTTTCGTGCCAACGACTATCTGTTCCCGATGCGCGTCACCGGCCGGGAAACGACGCTGGAGCAGACGTGGGCGCGTACCGGCACGTGTGCGTACCGATTCTGCATGGTGCACGGCTTCCCTAATCTGTGGATGCTGCACGGCCCGAACACAATTGGCGGAATCACTCCCGGTCCGTGGGTGGAGCTTGCCACCCAATTCGCGCTGAAGTGCATCGACCGTCTCATCAACAACGACGAGAGGTCAATCGACGTCAGCGAACGGGCCTACCGCAAATACATGGCCGAAGTGTTCGAGCGGCAGAAGACCAAGGCTTGGAGCGATCCGCGCGCCGACAGCTATTACCAGGGCCAGGGCGGCGCTCCCTCGGCAGTCATGTCCCCATACCCACCGGGGATCATCTTCAGGCTCATGCGCTATCCGGACTTCGGCGAAATGGAGATCCGGTGACCGCAACCGGCGCGAGCGTCGAGGATTTCGTCTGGGACGGTCTGGTCCACAGTTATCGGCCACGGGATGACTGGCAGACCCGACTGTCGCCGAAGTTGAAGCTCGCGACCGAAGCCGCGGATGACATCGACCCAGTGACCTTCGAGGTGCTGCGAAATCGGTTGTGGACCATCAATATCGCACACGGCGACACGCTGACGAGGATGTCGGGGTCACCGGTGTTCCAAGGCCTCGACTTCAACATGTCGATCCTCACCGAGGACGGTGAGGCCGTCATGAGCGCGCCGTTCGTTCAGTATCTCAACGCTGGCGCGCCCCTCGTCGTCCGTTACCTGATGGAACACTTCAGCGACGCGCCGGGCATCGAGGACGGCGATGTATACCTCGCCAGTGACCCGTGGATCGGTGCGTCTCACCAGATGGACGTCTGCGTGGCCGCACCGCTGTTCCTCGATGGCGAGTTGTTCGCCTGGGTGTCCAACGCCGCTCATCAGTACGACCTCGGCGGGATCGTCCCCGGCGGCTGGCCGCAGAACGCGCCCGACGTGTACAGCGATCCGGTCATGTTCCGGCCGTTCAAGCTGATCGAGAGTGGTGTGCTGCGTGACGATCTCGAGCAGATGTACCGGCGTCAGTCGCGGGTGCCCGATATGGTCGCGCTCGACTTGCGGGCACAGCTGGCCGGCTGCCAGTTCGCCATCCGCCGCCTGCAGGAGACGTGCGACGAATTCGGTGCGGGAGTCGTCAAGGCGGCGATGCGAAGGATCCTCGACAACGCGCAACTCGCGTTCGCACGCAAGCTCGAGCGCATCCCGGACTGCACGGTCAGCGACGTCTTCTACTTCGACGAGGAGATGCCCGGGGATCGCAAGACCCACCGGGTTCAGTTCAACCTGACCAAACGCGGCGATCGGCTCATCGTCGACAACGCAGGCACCGACGCCCAGGGTATAGGCCCCAACGGGTTCACGTTCGTCAACTTCATGGGCATCGTGTTGGGGCTCTCGGCACTGACCCTGCTGCACGAACACACGTTCTCCATCGGCGGGGCCTACCGCCAGATCGACTTTCGTCCGTCGCCGGGAACGCTGACTTGTTGTGACTATCCCGCGGCGGTCAGCGGCGGCGTCATGAACATCATCAGCTCGTTCGTTCGGGTGCAGAACTCCTTGGCCCGGCTGATGGCTTGCGATCCAGAGTTGAAGCAGGATCTTGTCGTGTGCGGCGCCGATCACCCGCTGCTCGTTCTCGCCGGCGCTGACGATCGCGGCAACTTTTTCGGAACGGCGGTGCTGGAAGCGGTTGGTGCCGGCGGAGGTTCGCGCGCCCACTCCGACGGCATCAACACCGCCGGCCTCGTCATCGCGCCGATGTCGAAGATGCCGAACGTCGAGGACACCGAGCAGTACTACCCGATGCTGATGATGTACCGGACGGAGGCCACCGACACTGGCGGCCCAGGGCGCTATCGCGGTGGGGTGGGCATCGAAGTAGCTTTTACCCCTTACCGTTCCGCGCAGGTGGAAGCCATCACCAATGCCGGCGGCCAGGGCGTGTCGACGAATCAAGCGATGGGGTTATTCGGCGGCCTGCCGTCTCCCACTGCGCAGTACCACGTGTTTGGCGCCACGGACGTGGCTGAGCATTGGAAGGCTCAGCACATGCCCCGGTCGGTCGCCGAACTGACCTACGGCGGGTACCACCGCCTGCGGACCAAGTCGAACGGCACACCGCTTGCTAACGGTGATGTGATGAAGATGGTCTGTTGTGGCGGCGGTGGCTACGGGGATCCGATCGAGCGTGAACCGGACAGGGTCGCCGAAGATGTTGCCGGAGGATACGTTTCGGCCACGGCCAGTTTCGACCTATATGGCGTCGTGGTAGGGGACGACGGTCGTGTTGACGACGAGGCGACATCTGCACGTCGCGAAGAGATCCGCTCCGAGCGGCGCACCTGGACGCCCGTCGCCGAGCGGTTCGGGCACCGCAGTGACGAATCAATCACGGCCGCAACGGGTGAGCCGCCGCGATCCGTGCACGAGCACGTCACCGCGCGTGACGACGGCGGCCGCCGAAGGGTGCTTGCCTGCGCGCGCTGCGACACGGTGCTTTCCGACTATCGAGCCAGCTACAAAGACGGGTTGTTGATCAGTGAGACCGGCGTGGAGATCTTGCCCCGTGTTGAAGACCCCAGCTTCTTTCTCGACGAGGATATGGTGCTGCGGCGGTATTGCTGTCCAAGCTGCCAGATCTTGATGACAGTGGAAATCGCCCGCCGCTGCGAGCCTGCCCTTAACGAGATCATGTTCCAGTGAGCGGCTACACGGTAGGCATCGACATCGGTGGCACGTTCACCGATTGCGTTGCCGTGAATCCAGTCGGCAATGTTGCCATCGGCAAGGTGTCGTCGACCCCGCCAGAGTTTCAGCGGGGGTTCATTGGATCGATCGGCGAAGTCGCAAGCCGGATTGGGCTCTCGCACACCGACCTGCTCGCCCGCACCGATGCGATCCTGCACGGCTGCACCGTCGGCACGAATGCCCTCGTGGAGAAGCGCACCGCGAAAGTCGCGCTACTGGTCACAGCTGGGCACCGTGACACCATTTACATGATGCGTGCCGGCGAGAGGCTCGTCGGATCCCATGCACACGAGATCGCCCACCTTGCAGGGCATTACAAGCCCGAGCCATTGGTGCCGAAGTCGCTCGTCGTCGAGATCGACGAGCGGGTTGCAGCCGATGGACAGATCATCATGGCCCTCGATGAGGGCCGAGCCCGCGAAACGATTCGCTCCTTGGTCGCCGACGGGGTCGAGGCGTTCGCTATCGCGTTGCTGTGGTCGACCGCCACCGAGGTCCACGAGCGGGCGCTTGCCCGTATCGTCGCCGATGAGGCGCCAACCGCCTTCGTTTCGGTCAGCTCCGAGGTTGTGCCCCGCGTCGGTGAGTACCAACGCACCGTGGCGACGTTGATCAACGCGATGATCGGTCCGGTCACCAGCGAGTACCTTGCGCGCCTCGAGGACGAATTGGCCGCCCTGGACTATCCAGGGTCGCTGTCCATCATGACGTGTGCAGGCGGTCTGATCGATATTGCTCACGCTCGTCGGATGCCCCTATTGACCATCGGCTCCGGCCCGGTGGCCGGGCTGATCGGTGCGGGTCGGCTCGCGCGCGCGGCTGCCTCCAGCGACATCGAAGTAGCGACTGGCGACATCAATGTGCTGACTGGTGACGTCGGCGGCACGACGTTCGACGTCGGCGTAATCCGTCGTGGCGAGCCGGTAACGCGAACGACGACGAGATATGGCCAGTACGAGTACTTCGTGCCGACTCTGGACGTGCGGTCGATCGGATCCGGCGGCGGGTCGATCGTCGCGTTCGACGAGGACACCCGCAGCCTGCGCGTAGGGCCTCGAAGTGCCGCCGCAGTTCCAGGACCGGCTGCCTATGGGCGCGGCGGCGACAAGGCGACCGTGACCGACGCCGCGCTGGTGCTGGGTTACCTCAACCCCAAACACTTTCTCGGCGGCGCACTTTCCCTGAATACGGAAGCGGCGACAGCGGCGCTCGAACGCGCCGGAGCGCCGCTGGGGTTCACCGCCGTCGAGACGGCCGCGGCTGCCATGCGGATCGTTGATGATCAGATGGCCGACGCGATCCAGCTGTCCAGCACACAACAGGGGTACGACCCGCGCGGCTGTGTCATGTACGCGTTCGGCGGGGGAGGCGGGACGCATTGTCCAATGGTCGCGCAGAAGCTCGGCATCTCGACGACGGTCGTTCCGCTCGGCGACCTGGCTGCCGGGTGGTCGGCGTTCGGCGTAGCAGCAGCCGACGCGTTGATCGTGCAGGACATGGCATTGCTCATGCCCTCGCCATTCGATCCCGAGGGACTTAATAACGCATGGTCACAGCTCGAGGGCAAGGTCCGAGCCGTGCTTCCCACCTCGGTTGCTGACGCCGATGTCCAATTCGGCCGTTTCGTGGAGTTGCGCTATCGCCAGCAGGTAAACGAGCTGAGAATCCCTGCCCCTGAAGGGATCTACAGGCAGGCCGAAGTCGATCAATTGATCGCTGCTTTTGAGCGGGAGTACGAGCTACTCTTCGGCCGCGGAAGTGGTTACCCAGCGGCCGGATTCATGATCACGTCGCTACGAGTGACCGCCCGCGCCAGCGTCACCGAGCACGAGTTCATCGCAACCGACGCCGGTGAGCCCGTCGACGTGGAGCCGGCCAGCTGGCGCGAAGTCGTCTGGTACGAGGTGGATACCACACCCCGGCGCACGCCGGTTTACGACGGTGGCCGGTTACGGCCCGGTGATCGGGTGACCGGCCGGGCCATCATCGAATTCATCGACACGACCGTCGTCCTTCGTCAGGGCCAGCGCGCAACGGTCGACGCCCGCAGCAGCATCGTCATCGAGCCGATCGGCTCCAACGAGTAAGGGGTCAAAGACATGAGCGGACTGCTACAGGATCGAGTGATCGCCATTACCGGAGCCGGGCGGGGGATCGGCGCCAGTATCGCCATCATGGCCGCCGCGGAAGGCGCGCGCATCGTGGTAAACGACCTCGGCTCGGCGGTTGACGGGACCGGGGCTGACAAGGAGACGGCGGCCGGCGTCGTATCTCGTATCACCGAGGCAGGCGGGGCCGCCGTCGCCAACAGTGGTGACATCTCGGATTACGACGACGCCGGTGCGCTCGTCCAGCAGGCTATCGACACCTACGGTCGGCTGGACGTACTCGTCAACGTCGCGGGAATCCTGCGCGACAAAATGATTTTCAACATGACTCCCGAGGAGTGGTCTGCCGTATTGCGGGTGCACCTACGCGGCACCTACAACACGAGCAAGCACGCGAGCGTCTACTGGCGTTCGCTGCGCGACGAAAGCACTCACCACCGCCTGATCAACTTCACCTCCGGCTCGGGCCTGCACGGGTCCCCGGGACAGCCCAATTACGCGGCCGCCAAGATGGGCATCGCCGGGCTGACCTACTCCTGTGCCGCGGGGCTTAAGCGCTACGGGGTGACGTCGAACGCGATCAGCCCCGACGCGAGCACCCGGATGACCGACTCGATGGGTGAGCACCGGCGCGAGGACCAAGACGTCCGCTCGCCCGACAACATCGCGCCAATCGTGCTGTACCTCGCCAGCGAACGCTCGGATTGGTGCAACGGCCAGATCCTGTACACATCCGGTCCGGATATCGGTTTGTTCAATGTCCCGTCGTTGGTCAGCGAGATATTCACGGACGGCCCGTGGGAACTGCCCGCTGCCTTCGATCAGATCGAGAGTGCGTTCCCGGCCGCCGTCATGCCGAATCATGTGCCCGCGATGACCGGTTCCGCGACGCCGAACGCTGTTCTGTGATGCGACCTATCCGAGTTTGAAGACCTCAAGACAGTTGTCGTGGCAGTAAGCCTGCATCGCATCGTCTTTGAGTGGTAGCTCGAGTGCGTCGCTTGCCGCACGTTCGACGCTGAGCAATGGGAAGTCCGACGCCCACATCACTTGTCCTTTGCCGCGGGTGTTCATGAAGTGGACGATCTCGGCGGGGATGTACTTCGGTGACCAGCCAGACGTCATCAGGTAGAAGTTCGGGTGCTTCTGTAGCAGCGCAAGCGTTTCCAGGTGCCACGGATGACCGATGTGGGTTCCTACAACCGTCAACTCGGGGAACGCGAGCAGGATGTCGTCCAACAAAGCCGGGTGCTGAAGCTTGGCACTGCGCATCGGGCCCGGGAAGCCGAGGTTCATGCTGATCGGAACGCCCAGCTCGGCGCACTTCGCATAGATCGGGTAGTAGAGCGGGTGGTCGTAGGGCTCACCGAACATCGCGGCCATGACACGGATCGCGACACACCCGTAGTCCTTGACGGCCCGGTCGAGCTGCCGGTAGGCCCGCA
>NZ_LZJR01000006.1 GCF_001667925.1 Mycobacterium sp. E2479
GTGGCGCCCTACCCCGCACCCACCGGCGAACGCGCCAACTGGTGGTGGTATGAACCCTTCCAACCCCAACCACCACCGACCAACTAGGGAATTCACCGCCGCCGGTAATCGTCAGCACCGGATCAAAGCCCAAATGAGTTGATGCGCTGAAAGATTCGAACACGACACGCATAGCAACACCGGCGCGCACGCTAACCCGAACCAAAGTGATCTGTTTGAACCTCAACTCAGGGCGATAGCACGCGACGCACGTCCGCCGATCGGCCGCAAAGATGATGAAGGCCGTCCCCCAATCGCGGACAAACGCGCCGTCAGTCCGTTAGCGGTGAAGAAGGTGAAATCAGCTGATCGGCTGCGGTGTATGGGTCCTGGTCGCCGTCGACCACCGCCTCGGCGAGCCGGTCCAGATCGGGTTGGCTACGCAGCCGGGTGTGCGCCAGCGAGAGAATCTGCGCTCGCGCGCGGGCGAGCCTGCGGGCGCGGCTGTCGGTGCGGCGGTGGTCCTCGATGGCCGCCATCAGGTCTTTGATGCCCTCACCGCGGTGGGCGATCAGCGAAACGATGGGCGCGCTGGTTTCGGCCCGGAGATCCCGAACCGTCTGTTCGGCTCCGTCCCGGTCCGCCTTGTTGACCGCCACGATGTCGGCGACTTCGAGCACGCCCGCCTTGGCGGCCTGAACCGCATCGCCCGCGCCGGGATTGAGGATGACGACGGTCGGGTCGGCGACGGCAGCAATCTCGATCTCGGACTGTCCCACCCCCACCGTCTCCAGCAGGACCACGTCGTATCCGATCGCCCCCAGCAACCGGATGGCCGCAGGAACCGCGGCCGCAAGGCCGCCCAGATGCCCACGGGTGGCCACCGAACGGATGAGTACGTCGGAGTCGTTGATATGCGCGGCCATTCGGATTCGATCGCCCAGCAGCGCGCCCCCACTGAACGGGGACGATGGGTCTACTGCCAACACCGCCACCCGGCAGCCCCGTTCTCGGTACGCGGCGACCAGAGCGGCGACCGTCGTCGACTTCCCCGCGCCCGGCGGGCCCGTGATGCCGACGACCGGCCCCATGCCCTGCGGCGCGGGGCCGATGGCCGCCAGGACCTCGTCGCGCTGCTCGCCCTCGACGAGGCTGAGAAGCCTACCGGCCGCGCGGGGAGATCCGTTGCGCGCGCGGGCAATCAGATCGGCAATGATCATGTACGCATTATGGAGCCGGCACCTCGATTACCGTCGCAGAACCCATTCCACCGCCCGCACACATCGCCGCGACGCCGATGCCACCCCCGCGGCGGCGCAACTCGTGCACCAGGGTGACCAGCATCCGGGCTCCGGTCGCCGCGACGGGGTGGCCCAACGAGCAGCCACTGCCGCTGACATTGACCTTGTCGGGGTCAAGCTCGAGCAGTTTGACGGTGGCCACGCACATCGCGGCGAAGGCTTCGTTGATCTCGAAAAGATCCACGTCCGAGGCCGAAAGTCCCGCTCGGTCAAGGGCTTTCGGTATCACCTCCACCGGTGCCAGCCCGGTGATCGCCGGGTCGACCCCGACCGATGCCCACGACCGGATGGTGGCCAGCGCGGGCAGCCCCAGCCGGTTGCTGGCGATCACCAGCGCGGCCGCACCGTCGTTGGCCCCGCACGCGTTGCCGGCGGTGATCGAAAATCCCTCGATTTCAGGGTGCAGCGGCTTGAGCGCGGCTAGCTTTGCCATGGTGGTGTCCCGCCGCGGATGCTCATCGACCGCGAACAGGCCGTGCGGCGTCTCGATCGGGACGATCTCCTGCTTGAAGCGGCCCTCGTCGATGGCGGCGATGGCATTGCGGTGTGACCGCAGCGCCCAGGCGTCCATCTCCTCCCGACTCACGCCGGCCTTGACCGCGGCGTTCCAGCCAACGGTGATCGACATGTCCATGTTCGGCGCGTCGAGCCGGTTCGGATGGGTCGGCGGGAACCAGTCGACCCACTCACCGTCCACCTGCAGGCGGCTGCGCGGAGACGTCGACGCCGCATTCACACCGCCAGCGATGATCAACTCGTCCATCCCGGCGCGCACGCTTGCCGCCGCGCTCTGCACCGCCGCCTGCCCGGCCGCGCAGTGCCGGTTGTTGGCCAGGCCGGGGACGTGGGACAGTCCGGCCGTGATAGCCGCGTGGCGGGCGATCACGCCGCCCCCGTAGAGCCCTTCGCCCAGGATCACATCGTCGACCTGCGCTGGGTCCAGATCTCTTGCCGTTTCGGTAACCACATGGTGCGCCAGATCGAAAGCGCTGGTATCACGCAAAGTCCCCTTGCGAGCGGTGCCGATGGGGGTGCGCAGTGCGGACACGATGACGGCTTCAGGCACGGGGCTTCTCCAGTCCAACGAGCAAGTGCGGAACTCCGAGAGAGATCCGCACATTCATGAGAACATTATTCTCTCAACTCGAGAGTATGAGTTGCAAGGAGGGCGCCCGGGCGCGCATGCCTACACTCCATAGGAGCATCGTCCGCAACGGTTTGCCAGGAGGGTGAATGACTCAACCGCAAGGGACGATCGCGGTCCCCGGCGGGAATGTGTGGTTCAAACGGGTTGGCGCCGGGCCGGGTCTTCCGCTTCTGGTTGTGCACGGCGGCCCCGGTCTACCCCACACTTACCTGAACTCCCTGCAACGGTTGGCTGACGAACGAGAGGTCGTCTTCTGGGATCAGCTCGGCTGTGGGAACTCCGAGCGCCCGTCGAACGCCGAACTCTGGACCATGGACCGGTCCATCGCCGAAATGGATGCTGTAGTACGGGAGTTGGGGCTGGAGCGCTTCCACGTCTTCGGCAATTCGTGGGGTGGGATGATGGCCCAGCAGTACATGCTCGATGCGACATCTGGAGCCGTCAGTCTCATCATCTCGAACAGCATCGCCTCCATCCCGCAGTTCGCGAAGATGGTGGCGCGCTTGAAGTCCGAGCTGGATCCGGCCACCCAGGCCGCCATCGACCGGCATGAGGCCGCGGGCAGCACGCACGCGCCCGAGTATCAGGCCGCCATCCGCACCTGGAACGAAACCTACCTATGCCGGGTACGCCCTTGGCCGCGCGAGCTCGAGGATGCGTTCCGGAACATGGGCGCCGAAATCTTCGAGACCATGTTCGGCCCCAGCGACTTTCACATCGTGGGGACGATCCGCAACTGGGATGTGGTCGAGAGGCTCCATGAAATCACCGTGCCGACAATCTTGCTCGCGGGTAGGTACGACGAATGCGTGCTCGAACACATGTGGGATATGCACCAGCGCATAGCTGGTTCCCGTTTCGAGCTGTTCGAAGCCAGCGCTCATATGCCGTTCATCGAGGAGCCGGAAAAGTTCGATGCGGTGGTGCGGGACTTCCTGCGCCGGCAGGACGACTAAGACTGTTGGAGTGCAGTAACCTCAGTTCCTCTTGGCTGCATTGAATTTCGCAACGTTTGCCCGGAAGTCCTCGGTCAAGAAGGATTGGCTCTCGGCCGACAGCGCGTAGTCCAAGCTGGCGAGCACGGCCCGTTCCAGATGAATGTTGAGCACCCGTTTGGTGCTCTCCACCGCCTGCTGCGGCAGCTCCAAAATCTTTTTGGCCGTGGCGATCGCCTCGGCAACGGGATCATCGGCAATGTGATTGGCCAATCCGAGTTCGACAGCCCGCTGCGCGGTGATGCGGGTGCCGGTGAGGGCGAATTCCTTGGCCAGCAACAGACTGATGTGCAGCGGCCAGGTCAGCGGTCCACCGTCGGCGGCCACCAGGCCCACCTGCACGTGCGGATCGGCCAGATAGGCGTCCTCGGCGATATAGACGATGTCGCTGAGTGCTACCAGGCTGCAGCCCAGTCCGACGGCGGGGCCGTTGACCGCCGCCACCACCGGAATTCGGCAACGTGCCATGCCGAGCACGATTTCGCGTCCGTCGCGAATGGTCTTGGCGCGCAACTCAGCATCGTTGGCCAGCTCTTCGAGGTACGTGAAATCACCGCCGGCCGAAAACGCCCTGCCGGCGCCGGTGATCACCGCGGCGCGGGCCGTGGGGTCGTCGGTGAGTCGCTGCCACAATCGGGCGAGCCCCACGTGCAGGTTGTCGTTGACCGAGTTGAGCGAATCCGGCCGGTTGAGCGTGATGATGCGCAGTGCGCCGTCGGCCTGAACGTCGATTTCGGTAGGCATGTCGTACACGTCAGACTCCCAATCCCAAGATTCGTGAAGCGATGATGTTCTTTTGTATCTGTGATGTTCCACCCATGACGCTCTGCGCCCGGCTGTACAGGTAGGCGCTCAGCAGATCGGGATCGCGTGTTCCCGCGACGGCCAGGGCCGCATGCCCGACGGATTGTTCGACCCAGGTCATCAGCAGCTTGTCCAGCGAGCCTCCCGATCCGTGCGATACCCCATCGAGCTGTTCGGACAACCGACGCCGAACGTGGTGGGTCAGCATCTGCGACTGAACCGCGGCCCACGCCAGCTCTTCGGGCGCTTCGCCCTCGTTGCGCGACAACAGCTCTCGGACGAGCTTGCCGTAGCGCGCAGCATAGCCGAGCGTGGAGGGCTCGCGTTCGTGCCCCACGACGGTCATGGCGACGGCCCAGCCATCGCCGGGAGCACCGACCATCCGGTCCGTCGGCACCATCGCATCGTCGAAGAACACCTGGCCGAATTCGTTGGTAACCCCGTTGATCATTTGCAGCGGGCGCTGTTGCACGCCAGGCTGTTTCATGTCCAAGACGAACGCGGACAGGCCGCGGTGGCGCTTGGCCCCGGGGTCGGTGCGCGCGAGCAACAGACACCGGTCCGCGACGTCGGAGTAGCTGGTCCAGATCTTGTGCCCGTTCACCACATAGTTGTCGCCTTCGAGGCGAGCGGTGGTGGTCAACGACGCTAGATCCGAGCCGGCACCCGGTTCGCTGAAGCCCTGGCACCAGCGCTCGGTGCCGTTGATGATGCCGGGCAGAAAGCGCTTCCGAAGCTCGTCGCTGGCGTGTGCACCGATGCCGTAGACCAGGTAACCGACGCTGGGGCGCGGCGGCGCACCGGCGCGAACCAGCTCCTCATCGACGATGACGTCATAGACCGGCGCCAAGTCCTGGCCACCCCAGTCTTGTGGCCAGGACAGGCCGAAAAAGCCGTTCTCGTAAAGGGCGCGATGCCAGTCCGCCATGCGCACCCAATACTCGTCGCCCGAGCCGGAAAACTCCTTGGCGTGCGCGGCAAGCCACGTGCGCAGCCGTTCCCGGAAGGCGGCTTCATCGGGTGAGTCACGAAAGTCCAAGATCGATCTCCTTCAACGCGACCGGCCACAGCTCGGTCGATGTGAGCGCCCGGCGCAAGTAGACATGTGCCACGCATTCCCAGGTGTTGCCGATACCGCCGTGCACCTGGATGGCGGTCTCGCAGACGGTGCGGGTGGCGCGCGCGCAGTAGACCTTGGCGATTTGGGCGGCCCGAATGGCTTCGACCGGAGCGAGCTCATCGGCCGCCCACGCGGCATGGCGCAACACGCTCACCGAACCCTCGATCAGCGCCAGGCTTTCGGCCAGCAGGTGGGCGATGGCTTGATAGGAGCCGATCTGCCGACCGTACTGTTCACGGATTTTGGCGTAGTCGCAGGCGACGGCGTGCGCGCCCCTGGCGACACCGACCAAGTCCGCCGTCGTGGTGACCAGCGCGAGGGCCCGCCATTGCTCGGCGATCTCGGAAGACACGTCCCCCAACGTCTCCGGGGATCCTGCGATCGTGGCGTCAGCCCGGGTGAGGTCGACGCTCTGCGGCGAAGCCTGCACACCGACGGCAAGGACTGCGCCGCCCGAAAGCGACAGGGCGCGCTTGGCGCCGCGGGCATCGATCACTCGATTGTCGACGGCTACCGTTGCCGCCGATACGTCCGCGCCGACGTGGCGGCCCAGATCGTCGGCGAGGACAGGCCCGAGGAAGGGCGTGTCAACCAGGCGGCGGCCGAATTCCTCGGCCACGATCGCTACCTCCACGCCGGAGGCCCCGTCGGAACGCAACGACCGCCAGCCGGTGTTCTCGATCTGCTTGTCCAGACGCGTAATTCGGGTCTGGTCATCGAGATCCCGCACCGCTGCGGGCCCCAGATCGTCGGCGAGCTTGGCGGCGGCATCACGTAATTGCCGTTGTTCAGCTGTCAGACGTACATCCATAACGCTCCTTCAGCGCTCGGCGCAGCACCTTGCCGGAGGGCAGGCGGGGAATGTCTGGCACGAACACCACCCGGCTCAGACGTTTGTAGGACGCCAGTCTTTCGTCCACCATGGCGGTGAGTTGGGCCGCATCGACGGGCTCGGACGTCGCGACCGCGGCGACGACGGCTTCGCCGTTGCGTTCGTCGGGAATGCCGAACACCGCGCAGTCTTTGACGGCGGGATGACCGTGTAACACCGCCTCGATTTCGGCTGGAGCGACCTGGAATCCGCGCACTTTGATCATCTCTTTGAGCCGGTCGGTGATTCGCAGCCAACCGCCGGTGTCGAGCCAGCCCACATCCCCGGTGCGGTACCAACTGTCATCGATAGCCTCGGAAGTCGCTTCGGCCGGCAGGTATCCGGCCATCAGCGACGCAGACCGGGCCTGGATTTCGCCGACCTCGCCCGGACCGACCGGCTCGCCGGTCTCGAGTGAAACGACGCGTAGGTCCACCCCGGGGACGGCTCGTCCCACGGTGTCCAGCCGCGAACCTGCGACCGGATTGCACGCTACGACAGGCAATTCCGTGGTTCCGTAGGCCGGAAGCCAACGCACTCCGGTGCGCCGCGTCACCGTCTGCGCGACGTGGGTGTTGACCGGCGTGGCCCCCCACATGATGTAGCGCAGCGACGACAGGTCATAGGACTCGAGGCCGGGATGCGAGGCGATGGCCTGTGCGATCGGAGCGACCGCCATTTCCACTGTGATGCGGTCACTTTCGATGTGGTGGAGCACCCGGTCGATGTCGAACCGGCGATGCAGCCGCACCCAGGCGCCGGTCTCCCACGCGGTCAGCAGGTTCAACAGCCCGAGAATGTGTGACGGCGGTGTCGCCACCTGGATCCGGTCGTGATGCGTCAGTTGCAACGCTTGGCGCCAGTGCCGTACCGCCTCACCCAGCGAGGCGTGGGTGTGCCGGACGGCCTTCGGCAGGCCAGTGGTGCCGGAACTGAACACCAGCGCCGCATCGTTGGTGGGCGGCGGTGCGCCAGCTGTCGGCTCCGCGGCCGGGGCGGGCTCGTCCAAGTGCAGCATCGGCATCAAAGCGGCCAGCACCGGGTGGTCCCCGACGGCGTGCTCGGGGTTGGTCAGCGCGAGCGCATGGTCGACCTCGTCGCGCTTCCACGCGGGGCTGACGAGCACCGCGGTGGCAGCCAGTCGCCAGATTGCGAGGACGACGGCAAGGAACTCGGGCCGATTGGAGGCCATGACAGCGACCCGCTTACCCGCGGTGACACCGTCTTTTGCCAGGTTGGCGGCCCATCCGTCGGCCAACGCGTCGAGTTCAGACACGCTGAATCGCCGTTCCTCGAAGACGAGCGCTGCCGGCTCGGTCACGTCCCATCCCGTCTTGAGAAGATGCTATCGCTTCGTGAGAATAGTATTCTCTATACTGAAGAATGCAAATACGTGACAGGGGGCGGTCTCAGTGACGGTCACCCGGATCATCGAGGGGACCCCGCGGGTGACAGATCCGGCAACAAACGGCTGCAGTGCCGGAACGGTGACGATTCATCTCGACCGCAAGAAGGTGTCGGTGCCCATAGTCCCGGGCGAGACTCTTTTGGAGACCGCGCGGCGGGCCGGGCTGGAACCGCCGTTCAGTTGCGAGGCCGGCAACTGTGGCACGTGCATGGCCAGGCTGGAAGAGGGCCATGCCACCATGCGGGTCAACGACGCTCTCGAATCCGACGAGGTCGCCGAGGGTTACATTCTGACGTGCCAGGGCGTTCCGGATACGGATTCGGTCACGGTGCGCTACGAGTAGCCACGGAGAGGCGGCGGCAATGGCCAAGGGAATCATGTACGTCGAGAGTCTGCCCAGCTCGCCGGATCGCGAGCAGGAGTACAACACCTGGTACGACGAAGTTCACATACCCGAACTGCTGACGCTCGACGGAATCGTCGGCGCACGCCGGCTGCGTCCCGTTGATGGGCAGGGCCCGTATGTCGCCATCTACGAACTCGAAGGTGACGATCTTCAGTCCATCTTGGACAACATGATGGCCAACGCCGGCCGACTGCACATGTCCGACGCCCTGCAGTTGGATCCTGCGCCGATCCCGCGACTGCTCGAGACGACCACCGAATGCGTCGCCTAGACCATGAATGTCGATGACCTGATCCTGGTGAGCATTGACGACCACGTGGTCGAACCGCCAGACATGTTCGTGCGGCACGTGCCCACCAAGTACCGGGACGAGGCACCCGTCGTCGTCACCGACGACAAGGGCGTCGACCAGTGGATGTACCAGGGCAGGCCACAGGGCGTGAGCGGACTCAACGCCGTGGTGTCTTGGCCGGCCGAGGAGTGGGGCCGCGATCCCGCCGGGTTCGCCGAGATGCGTCCCGGTGTCTACGACGTCCACGAACGCGTCCGGGACATGAACCGCAACGGCATCCTCGCGTCGATGTGCTTCCCGACGTTCACCGGCTTTTCGGCCCGGCACCTCAACATGACGCGCGAAGACGTCACCCTGGTGATGGTGTCGGCCTACAACGACTGGCACATCGACGAATGGGCCGGGTCCTACCCGGACCGCTTCATCCCGATCGCGATCCTGCCTACCTGGACTCCCGAGGGCATGTGCGCCGAGATCCGCCGCGTCGCCGCGAAGGGCTGCCGAGCCGTCACCATGCCGGAATTGCCCCACCTCGAAGGACTTCCGAGCTACCACGACGAGGACTACTGGGGTCCGGTATTCGGCACGCTGTCCGAGGAGAACGTGGTGATGTGCCTGCACATCGGCACTGGCTTCGGGGCGATCAGCATGGCGCCCAACGCGCCGATCGACAACCTGATCATTCTGGCCACCCAGGTTTCGGCAATCTGCGCGCAGGATCTGCTGTGGGGTCCCGCCATGCGCAACTACCCGGATCTGAAATTCGCCTTCTCCGAGGGCGGTATCGGCTGGATTCCGTTCTACCTGGATCGCAGCGACCGCCACTACACCAACCAGAAGTGGCTACGCCGTGACTTCGGCGACAAGTTGCCCAGTGACGTCTTTCGCGAACACTCGCTGGCCTGCTACGTCACCGACAAGACATCGCTGAAGCTGCGTCACGAGATCGGCATCGACATCATCGCCTGGGAGTGCGACTACCCGCACTCGGACTGCTTCTGGCCGGATGCGCCCGAGCAGGTGCTTCTCGAACTCAACGCCGCCGCGGCCGACGATTCCGACATCAACAAGATCACCTGGGGCAACGCCTGCCGGTTCTTTGGTTGGGACCCCTTCGCGCGGATCCCGCGCGAGCAGGCGAACGTCAAGACACTGCGCGCCAAGGGAAGTGATGTCGACGTGTCGATCCGGTCACGGGCCGAGTGGGCGCGTCGCTACCAGGAAAAGCAAGCCGCCGTCGCGCGCTAGCTCAAGCCGCTTAATCCCCACGAACGTGCGGCTAGCTTCACGCTCGGGCCCGAACGTGCAACTGGCTTCACATTCGAAGCCGGGCACAGGTGCCTACGGGTTCAGCTCCGGCGGTGGCCGGTACTCGGGCTCGTACCCCGAGATGTGGATCGGGCTTCCTACCAACCTAAATTCGCCAGCTGTCACAACAACTTCCGGCGTGGCCTCGAGCGCCTCGGCGAGGCTACGAACGGCGGCGGCCGGAACTCCGAGCGGGCGCAGTCGCCGCTCCCACCCGACGGCGCTGTCGGTGGCCAGCATCGCCGTGACGACCGCCAGCACTTCGTCGCGGCGGGCGACCCGCTCGGCCATCGTTTCGAAACCCCCGATGCCCGCTTCGGCGGCGAATGACTTCCAGAAGCCGTCGTGCGTGATGAACAGCGCCAGATATCCATCGGCGGTTGGAAACAGCTGAGCGGGAACGTAATAGGAATGTGCCCCGTAGGGGCGGCGCTCCGGCTCGACGCCATCGTTGAGATAGGCGGACGCATGATAGTTCAGCTGGGACAGCATGACGTCGCGCAGCGACACATCCACCTGGCCGCCGGTTCCGGAGATGATCTTCGCCAACAGCCCCAACGCCGCGGTCATTCCGGTGGAGTTGTCGGCCGAGGAATAGCCGGGCAGCGTCGGCGGCCCGTCGGGGTCGCCGGTCAGGGCGGCGGTGCCGACGCCCGCCTGTACCACGTAGTCGAAGGCCGGATCGTCGCCGCCATAGAGGCCGAAACCGGTGATCGCCACACAGACGATCTTCTCGTTGTGCCGGCGCAGCTCGTCGTAGGTCAGGCCCAGCCGGCGGATGGCCGATGGCTTCAGGTTCACCAGCAGGGCATGCGACTCGGCGACGAGTCCGCCCAATCGCTGCTGTCCCGCTTCGGAATTGAGGTCGAGCGTGATGCTGGATTTGTTGCGGTTGAGGCTGGCGAAGTAGGTGGCGCCGACGCTGCGGGAGATCTCACCGCCCGCCGGTTCGACCTTGGTGACCTCGGCACCGAGATCGGCGAGCAGCATGGTCGCGTACGGACCCGCCAGCATGGTGCCGACCTCGAGGACGCGTATGCCGGCCAGCGGCCCGGAGTTTCTTGCCGTCAACGCAATTCCGCGGCGAGTGAGGCGATCATCTCTCGGGTCCGCCGCTTGGAAGCGACCAGCTCATCGCGGTTGTCTCCGATGGGCAGCAGCCGCACCGACAGATCGGTCACACCGGCGTCGGCGAAGCGGCGCATCCGGGAAAGGATCGCCTCCTCGTCACCGGCCGCACACAGATCACCGACATCTCGGGCGTCGCCGCGGTCGAGCAGACGCTGATAGTTGGGCGACACCTCGGCCTCGCCCAGGATGCGGTTGGCTCGCTCCTTGGCTTCCCCGACTTGCCCGGGCGCACAAAGGCATACCGGGATCCCCGCGACTATCCGCGGCGAGGGACGTCCGGCGTCCGCCGCGGCCTTGGTGATCTTCGGCGCGATGTGATCGCCGATCGCGCGTTCGTCGGCCATCCACAGCACGGTGCCGTCGGCGAGCTCACCGGCAATCTGCAACATCACCGGTCCTAAAGCGGCGACGAGCACCGGCATCGGGGTATCGGCCCCGATCGCCAACGGATTGTGCACCCTGAACGAATCGTTCTCGACATCAACCGATCCCGGCCCGGCGACGGCGGCGTTGAGCACTTCCAGGTAGTCGCGGGTGTAGGCGGCCGGCTTGTCGTACGGCAGGCCGAGCATGTCTCGAACGATCCAGTGGTGTGACGGCCCAACGCCGAGCGCCAACCGTCCCCCGGCCACCGCATGCGTCGAGAGCGCTTGGCGGGCAAGAGCAATCGGATGTTGGGCCTGCAGCGGCACCACGGCGGTACCCAGTTCGATACGCGAACTGTGGGCGGCCATCAGCGTCACCATGGTCAGGCAGTCGAAGTCGTTGGGCACCTGCGGCATCCACGCGGTGTCCAGGCCAGCGGATTCGGCCCATTCGATGTCGGAGGCCAGTTTGTCCACCTTGCGGGCCATGTCGCCCCGCTCGGCACCGATCATCACTCCGACGCGCATGGTTCCTCCGTGACGGGTTCCTTCGATTCGGTTTCCACCGTGCCTGTCAGTGCGCGGAGGTCGCGCACGAGGTCGTCCAGCGGTGTTCCGGTGGGGAATACCGCGGCGGCGCCGGCGGAGAGCAGCTTGGGGACGTCGGCCTGCGGGATGGTGCCCCCGACGACGACGGCGATGTCGGAGGCATCGGCGGCGCGCAGCGCCTCCACGGTGCGCGCGGTGAGCGCCAGGTGCGCACCCGACAAAATGCTCAACCCCACCACGGCCACGTCTTCCTGAACCGCGATCGAGGCGATGTCCTCGATGCGCTGGCGGATCCCGGTGTAGATGACCTCGAACCCGGCGTCACGCAGGGTGCGTGCAACGATCTTGGCGCCGCGGTCATGCCCATCCAAACCGGGTTTGGCAACGAGAACGCGCACGGCCATCTAGAACACCACCGGTTGCTGGAATTCGCCCCACACTGCTTTGAGGGCAGAGACCATCTCCCCGACCGTGCAGTACGCGTTGGCGCAGTCGATCAGCTTGTGCATCAGATTGTCGTTTCCTTCGGCGGCGCTCGACAGCGCCGCAAGGGTGGCTTTTACTGCGGTCGAATCCCTTTCAGCCTTGACCTTGGACAGCCGCTTGAGCTGTAGATCGCGTCCTTCGGCGTCGAGTTCATAGGTGACGACGTCGTGTGCCGGTTCCTCCGTCACGAACCGGTTGACCCCGACGACGGGGCGAGTGCCGGCTTCGATGTCTTGATGCATCTTGAAGGCCTCGTCGGCGATCAGGCCCTGCAGGTAACCATCTTCGATGGCCTGGACCATTCCGCCGTGGCGCTCGAGGTCGGACATGATCTCGATGATGCGCTCCTCGGTCGCATCGGTCAGCGCCTCCACGAAATACGAGCCGCCCAGCGGGTCGGCGACGCTGGCCACACCGGTTTCGTGCGCCAGGATCTGCTGAGTGCGCAGCGCCAATGTCGTGGTTTGCTCGGTGGGCAGGGCGAAGGGCTCGTCCCACGCAGCGGTGAACATCGACTGAACGCCGCCCAAAACCGCGGCCATCGCCTCGTAGGCCACCCGCACGATGTTGTTGTGGGCCTGCGGGGCATACAGCGACGCGCCACCGCAGACGCAGCCGAAGCGGAACATCGACGCCTTCGCGGTCGTCGCCCCGTAGCGCTCCTGCACGATGGTCGCCCAACGTCGGCGCCCCGCACGGTATTTGGCGATCTCCTCGAAGAAGTCCCCGTGGGTGTAGAAGAAGAACGAGATCTGCGGCGCGAATTCGTCGATCGTCATGCGGCCGCGCTCGACCACGGTGTCGCAATAGGTCACCCCGTCGGCCAGGGTGAACGCCATCTCCTGCACCGCGTTGGCGCCCGCATCGCGGAAGTGCGCCCCGGCCACCGAGATCGCGTTGAACCGGGGAACTTCGGCCGCGCAGAATTCGATGGTGTCGGCGATCAGTCGCAGCGACGGCTCCGGCGGCCAGATCCACGTCCCGCGCGAGGCGTACTCCTTGAGGATGTCGTTCTGAATGGTCCCGGTGAGCTTTTGCCGCGGGATGCCCTTTTTCTCCGCCGTGGCGACGTAGAACGCCAGCAGGATCGCCGCCGTTCCGTTGATCGTCATGCTCGTGCTGAGCTTGTCCAACGGGATGCCGTCGAACAAGATCTCAAAGTCAACCAGGGTATCCACCGCGACCCCGACCCGGCCGACCTCCTCGCCGAACTCGGGATCGTCGGAGTCGTATCCGCACTGGGTGGGCAGGTCGAGCGCCACCGACAACCCCGTCCCGCCCTGATCCAGCAAGTAGCGGTAGCGGCGGTTAGATTCCTCGGCGGTGCCGAATCCCGAGTACTGCCGGAAGGTCCAGAGCTTGCCGCGGTAGCCGGACGCGAAATTACCCCGGGTGAAGGGGAACTCCCCCGGTTGCGGGGGCTGCGCGTTTACATCCGCCGGCCCGTAGACGGGTTGCAGCGGGATGCCAGACGGAGTGTGGGCCGTATTATCCATCGGTGAATAACGTACTTGCAAAAAAAGAGAATGCCAATACCACATGTTTGACCAGGTAAAAGGAGGCTCCATGCCCACCGGTTCCTCGTCTTTCGCACCGTCGTCGTCTCCGGTGGCAGCCGCGGAATCGGCCTCGCGCTCGGAATCGGTGCGGCCCGGCGGGGCGCCAACGTGGTGTTGCTAGCCAAGACCGCCACCCCCACCCGCGTCTGCCCGGGACGGTGCACACCGCCACCGCCGAAATCGAGGCCGCCGGCGGCAAGGCGCTCGCGGTCGTCGGTGACGTCCACCGCGAAGAGGACGTAGCGGGCAGTCGACGCGGCGGTGCAGCGGTTCGGCGGAGTCGACGTCTGCGTCAACAACGCCAGCGCCATCGCGGTGGAACCGACCGCGACGTTGTCGGCCAGGAAGTACGACCCGATGCAGGAGATCAACCGATCGCGGACCTGTTCCTCGACTGAAGGTCATGCGCGACAGATGATTTCGCCGTGCGGGATGGCAATCCAGCCGTCCGGGGACGCGGCCCATTCACGCCACGCGGCAGAAATCTCCTCGAGCTGCGCGGTGGTCGCCAGGTCGAGGCTCACCAGGTCACGCGCCACGGTCGAGTGCAGAATTCGGTCGGCCCACATTCCGCCCCACCAGTCGCGTGTCGCGGGCGTGGCATAACACCACAGGCTGCCTGTGGGCGTGATGTCGCCGAACCCCGCCTGCCGTGCCCACGCCAGCAGTCGCCGGCCCGCATCCGGTTCGCCGCGGTTGGCGCGCGCGACTAGACGGTAAAGGTCTCGCCACAGGTCGAGCGGCGGTAACTCGGGGTACCAGATGAACCCGGAGTAGTCGGCGTCGCGGACGGCCACGAGGCCGCCCGGCGCGCACACCCGCCGCATCTCGCGCAGGGCAGCAACCGGATCGGCGACATGCTGTAACACCTGATGGGCGTGGACGACATCGAAGGCGCCGTCGGGATAGTCGAGATTCTGCACGTCCGCCGTCGCCAACGACACGTTGGATAGGTTCCGTCGCCCCACTTCGCCGCGGGCGACACTGAGTACGTCGGTGGCCTGGTCGATGGCGGTGACGGATCCGGGTGCGACCCGCGCGGCCAAGTCGGCGGTGATGGTGCCGGGTCCGCACCCTACGTCCAGCACGGACAACCCCGGTTTCAGGTGCGGTAACAGGTACGCGGCGGAGTCCTGGGCGGTGCGTCGCTGGTGCGACCGCAACACCGACTCGTGGTGGCCGTGCGTATAGGTCGCTCGATAGTGGTCGTTCACTGTGGCCCCTTGGTCGCCGGTTCTGGATCGCAGCTTACGCGAGGTGCCCACTTTGTGATATGACCGTCTCGTATTTTGAGACGCCTAGTCGACGGGTACGTTGAGGATCGGTTGGTTGGCACCGGCTCCCGGGCCATCGAAATGCCACCACTCGCCCGAATACACCTTCAACCCGCCATAGGTCATGGCCGACCGCAGCGCCGTCCGGTTCGTCACGGCGTCAGCGCTGAGGCCCTGGGTGTTGAAAGCGGTTGCCCGAGGCGTGAAGTCGTCGAAGTCGGTACCCATGTCGGCAAGGCAAAGTCCGCTCGCGTATAGCCCGGACGCGCACGGCTGCTGCGTCGTCGTGAACGTCACGTCAACGGAACGCCCCGACTCGTGGCTGTGCGCATACGGCCCCGGGCGTGCCACCCAGGCGGGGTCGGGGACCAGATTGAACATCTTGACCTGAACGTCGTGCGGGCGATAGCAGTCCCAGAAGACCAGGAGGTGTCCCTGCGGACGCAACGCGCCGGCCGCAGCGGCGAGACCGGGCGCCATCGATTGGTGCACAAGGCATCTGGCGTCGGACGGATACAGCTGCGTGTGAGTGAAATTGTTCGTCGTCGCGTAGCGCAGATCCAGTATCGCGTCGGGGATGACAGTGCGGACGTCGACGAAGCCTGCCGCGCGTGCAGCGTCACTGACCGGCGGCACGTCGGGGCTGGCTTGCGCGGTGGATGCGCAGCCCACCGGGGCGAGCCACACAGCCATGGTCAATCGCAGCACCCACGCGAGACGCATGCGGTCATTATCCCGTTCCGTCGGTCCGAATCGGGTTAGGTGCCAGCGGCAAGGTGGGTTCCAGAGAGCCAAAAACCAGTGGGCTGGTCCGAAGAACCGAACCAGCCCACCGTGACGTATGTCGATTTCCTAGACGGTACTGACTCCTACTGCCTGGGGTCCCTTGGCGCCTTGCTCAACATCGAACTGGACACGCTGATTTTCATCCAGCGAGCGATAGCCGTTTCCCTGGATCTCGGAGTAGTGGACGAAGAGGTCCTTCGTGCCGTCGTCAGGGGTGATGAAGCCGAAGCCCTTTTCACCGTTGAACCATTTCACAGTTCCCTGTGCCATTTACTTACTTCTCTCATTCAATGCGGATGTACCAAACACATCCATGCCGGCTCAGGGTAGCACGAGGCCGAACATATTTTGAAAACAGTTGCCCGGCTTGCTAATTCACTTGGCAGCGAATCTGCACACGTGGCCACGGCTGCAACCGGCGGAACCGGTGCGCCCAGCCTGTGCCGGGGCGGCCGTCTCGGATGCAAAAAGCGCGCTAAGGCAGCATCTCACCTGAGTACGGCAGGCACGGCGTTGGCTGCATGTAGGGTGGAGAGCAGCCGCGCTCTAGCGGTCCCCGCGAATCGCGAACGAAACACCAATGAGCCAGCCGTGCGACTCTCGTCCGCAGCCAACAACGCACATCGGCCGACTCTTCATTTCGGAAGGACTACCCGATGGACCAATCGAACCTGTTTTCCCATCCCGAGGCACCGAAGTATCTCGCTTCGGGCGAAACCTCTGCGAAGCCGGTTGAGCACCCGGCGTTCTCCGATCGGCCCGACACCGGGGCCGTCGGTTCTACCAATCAACGTCGCCGATAGGCATTGACGTGGACGTCAAGAAGCTTTGGCGTACCTGCGGACCAATTCGCCTTCTCCGAACGTACTGGTTCGCTGCTGACCGTTATCGTCTCGACTGAAAAATGTCCACTGCCCCGGACCGCTCTGCGGACCACTGATCATCTTGACCGTCAGACGCAGTTCTGTGGGATGCCGCGTGCCGATGATGTCACCGACCCGGATCTGCGATGGGTGGGTCTCGATCGCGTCGCACCAGTTCATTATTGCCATGTAATCCGTCCTCGCGGTTGCCCACCACCCTACCCGTCATCTTGCTCTCTGGCGCAGATGGCAACCGTCGTCTCTCATCCCTTGCACTACAAGGGATTTGTTGCGCTTGGCAATGACAATGCTCATCTGTTGGGCGAATTCTCCAGGACGCGATCGAGCAAGCCGCACCGAGCTTGCGCGCTTCGCTGGCAACCTGCCCGCACGGGTGGGCCGGTGGTGGCGTAGCGTCGAAGGTGAGCCGTTCGTTGTCAGCGGTGGTCGACCGCGCGACCGGCGCGGACGACACCCACGGGCAATGTGATTCCTCCGTTGGTCCCGCGTCCGCGGGCCCCACGACGCCGAGCGCGAAGGAAGCGCCCATGGGTTATGCAACCCCGGCCACTACACGACACCAAAAGATTTCGATGGCGTTTGCGAACGGCTGCGCCGCCGCGATCAGGCGCGCGGACCACGGGCTGGGGGATCTGCGATGAGCTTCGCGGTCAGGACCCGACGCCAATCCACTCCCATCCGCGTATCGGTGGCTCGCGAACTCGGCCGGGATATCGACGGCGCCTGGTGGCCGCGCGCAGATCGCATCACCAATGAATTGCCCGAGCTTGTTGCGGTCCTGACTCCTCTGCTCGGAGACGTCACATCCATCAACGTCAATTGGTCGTCGCTGCAACGACCACCCGATCTCAACTGGCCGGGATGGGAAGGCAAACGCCAGCACCTGATGACGGTCAGCGGCGCACAGGCTCGCGCTAACCTGCTCGTCGTCTCGTACGCGACCCACAGCGCGTTGGCCCTCATGGTGCTGCGCTGCGCTGCAAACCTGCCCATCGAGAGCGCCGACCGCGCCAAACCCGCATTCATACTCGCGGAGTCGATCCTGCGCGCCGCACAACAACAATGTGAACGTGCCTCCCGCTGCTAGCTGACGAAGATCGGCGCGCCTCATGAGGGGCCCAAGCCGCCGGTGGATCCCTCACGGCCAGTTGGGGCCTTGATATCGAGGCGTCCGGTGACCCGACATTGGCGACGCGACACGTGAATCGCCGGACGGCGCCGTTCCAACATCGTCTCTTCCTGCGGTGCACTCGCGCACGTGAGACGCTAGTGGTGCGGTACGGACTGGCGATGTGCTGCCTCGGCGTCGGAAATGCCGCTGAGCGAGCCGCTGGCCGCGATCGAGGCCTGATTACCTGGCGATCGGGAGGGGCAGATGAGACGAGAGGTCGCCGCTGAACTCGAGGTCGACATCACCGCGGCGAC
This sequence comes from Mycobacterium sp. E2479, assembly GCF_001667925.1. Lineage (GTDB taxonomy): Bacteria > Actinomycetota > Actinomycetes > Mycobacteriales > Mycobacteriaceae > Mycobacterium. Next base: position 18,091 of record NZ_LZJR01000006.1, read on the forward strand.
GACCTTGGAGTTCCAGATCGCGGTCGCACCGCATCCCAATGCCGAGGTATCCGAGTCGTTGTCATTCGTGTTAGACGGAATGCCACTGCAGCCGTTGGAGATCAGTGGTGTGCACGGTAACCGGATCCACAAGTTGGACGTTCCGGTAGGCAACCTCAGGGTCGACTACGCCGCGACGATCGTGGGCCAAACCGATCCCGCACCGGTGACCGAGTATGACCTGTCGATGTACCTTCGTCCGAGCCGCTACGCCGAGTCTGACAAGTTCTTCGGCTTCGCCGCAACCGAATTCGGGAACTACCTCGATTCGACGGCTCTGCTGGAGAGGGTTTCGCTTTGGGTCGGCAGCCGGCTGAACTATGTACCAGGCTCCAGTGATCCCATCGATGGAGCGGTGGATACATTGCTCGCCGGTGCCGGCGTCTGTCGAGACTTCGCGCATCTTGTGGTGGCGCTGTTACGGGCCGTCAATGTGCCCGCCCGTGTTGTTTCGGTGTATGCACCCGGCTTGTACCCAATGGACTTTCATGCGGTAGCCGAGGCGTTCGTCGAGGGGAACTGGCGAGTGGTCGACGGCACGCTGCTGGCGCCGAGACAAACCCTGGTGCGCATCGCCACCGGACGCGACGCCGCAGACACCGCTTTCCTCGACAACCACAACGGCGCGATCACACTGGACAAATTGGTGGTGACGGCGGTGGTCGACGGCGACCTGCCCAGGGACTCGATCGACCAGCTGGCATCGATCAGGTGAAGCCGGCCGGGCCCAACGGGTTTGACCTGACGGCCAAATCCGACCCATAGCCATAGGCAAAAAAGACCCAAAATCATTGGAATCATGGCGCCCTTGACAATTCGCGACCTACGACACGGCTGCGCAGCCGGGCCGAGGCTTCCGGCGCTGACCCCCGCTACGTTCCCAAAGCCACGCACTCCACGCCGGCTACGCCGCGAATCTTACAGCGATCTTTACTCCGGTGGGCTCGACTACGTCGCAACCGACCTTGACCGGCTCAACAGTGCTGTCACCGCGGCCGTGCGGATCCTTGGTGGCCAGGGGCGGGATCGAACCGCCGACCTTCCGCTTTTCAGGCGGACGCTCGTACCGACTGAGCTACCTGGCCGGAGGGCAGCGAGTGCCTCGCCGCGCTTGGCGACCCTGACGGGACTCGAACCCGCGACCTCCGCCGTGACAGGGCGGCGCGCTAACCAACTGCGCCACAGGGCCTTGCTGCTGCTCCGCGTCACCGCGTCGCGTACCCCCAACGGGATTCGAACCCGTGCTACCGCCGTGAAAGGGCGGCGTCCTAGGCCACTAGACGATGGGGGCCAGAACCGAATCACTCCGGGGTACTCGCAACGTGGTTTCGTTGGGAGCCACGTCAGCTTAGGTCACCGTGTGCCCAATCCTCAAACGAGCCTCGTTTTGGGTCCAAGTATCCTGAATCTTCGCAGCCCCTATAGCTCAGTTGGTAGAGCTACGGACTTTTAATCCGCAGGTCCCAGGTTCGAGCCCTGGTGGGGGCACCGCAACGCGCCAGCCCCGCTCGGCGCACGGCTCATCGCCCGAGCACCGCCCTGCTGTAAGTGATGTCGGCGAAGGCCGCGGCGACGTCGTCGTCGGCGTAAACGAATCCATTGGCCGCGTGCAACTCCGCAACGGTGGTGGACGTAGTCTGCCAGCCACGCTGGCCCAGGTGGTCGACGATGTGGCTGCGCTGGCCGTGGTAGACGAGGTCGTTGAAGTCGATCTCGAACCCGAGTTCGCTCATCCGGTCGTGATGGGCGCGCCATCGCGGGTCGCCGAAAACGGCAGTGTCGGGCACGAATTCGAAGGCAAGGCGGCTGCCGGAGACACTCAACGTCGTGATGTTGTCGAACAGCGCGTCTTGAGCCTCGTCGGGCAGGTAGACCACCAGGCCCTCGGCGCTCCATGCCGAAGGGGCCTGTCGATCGAATCCGGCCGCCTGCAGCGCCGAGGCCCAATCGTCGCGCAGGTCGATGGCGACGGTGCGCCGCTCGGCGGTGGGCTCGGCTCCCAGGTCGCCCAACGTCAGGGTCTTGAAGTCGATCACCTCTGGCATGTCGACCTCGTAGACGACCGTCCCCGCCGGCCAGGGCAGCCGATAGGCGCGGGAATCGAGGCCCGACGCGAGGATCACCACCTGGCCGATGCCACTATGGGTCGCGTCCAGAAAGAACCGGTCGTAGAACCGGGTTCGGCAGGCCATCCCCCGCGCCATGCGCTGCGGATCGAATTCGGTGTTCGCGCCGGCCGCGATTTCGCCGTTCACCAGCCGGACGTAGACGTCGATCCCGACTGCCCGCACCAGCGGAGCGGCATACGGGTCGTCGATCAACTTCGCGTCGGAAGACAGTGCCCGCTGGGCGGCCACCATTGTCGCCGTCGCGCCGACGCTCGTCGCAAGGTCCCAACGATCACGTTCGGTGCGCGCCACGGTGCCCCCTTGAAGCGGGTCAAAAAACATAGACAATCTAGTTAGTATCGCAAGGTCGCATCCCAACGGCGGGACTAGTCTCCGACTTGTCTGCTTTCTGTTCTACGCCGGAGGGCCCGATGACCGATTTCGCGCAGCGGACGATCGACCTGGCTCGCCGCAACGTGACCGAGGGCGGCCGCCCCTTCGCGACAGTGATCGTCCAAGCTGGCGCGGTGCTGGCCGAGAGCGCCAACAAGGTGGCCCAGACGAACGATCCCACCGCGCACGCGGAGATCCTGGCGATCCGCGAGGCCTGCATGAAGCTGGGGACCGAGCACCTTGTCGACGCCACCGTCTACGTGCTGGCGCACCCGTGCCCGATGTGCCTGGGCTCGCTGTACTACTGCTCACCCAAGGAAGTCGTCTTCCTGACCACCCGGGACAGCTACGAGCGGTACTACCTGGATGACCGCAAGTACTTCGAGTTGTCCACGTTCTATGACGAATTCGCGAAGGGATGGGACCTGCGACGCCTGCCCATGCGCTACGCCCCTAGGGAGGACGCCGTGGAGGTCTATCGGCTATGGAACGAGCGCAACGGCGGCCGCAGGTCGACGGTCGTTCCGTCTGCCTGAGTGTTTTGCGACGGGGACCGGCTTTCGCTAGTATTTGCGTATGCATGCAGATAACAGCGAAGGCCGGCTGCCCGACGACCAGGCCAGTCTGGTGGTCGAGGTGTTCCGGATGCTGGCCGATGCCACGCGCGTGCAGGTGCTCTGGTCGTTGACGGACCGCGAGATGGCGGTCAACGAACTCGCCGAGCACGTGGGCAAACCGGCCCCGTCGGTTTCCCAGCACCTCGCGAAGTTGCGGATGGCGCGGCTGGTTCGCACCCGCCGGGAGGGCACGACGATCTTCTACAGCCTGGAGAACGATCACGTCCGCCAACTCGTCATCGACGCGGTCTTCAACGCCGAGCACGCCGGGCCCGGTGTGCCCGGTCACCATCGCGGGGACAGCGGGCTCAAGGCCGTCGGCCAGTCATCCGGCCCGCCGAAGCGGCAGCGCGACGCGCTGAGCGAGCAATAGCCACAAGGCATTTCAAAGGAGAAAACAGCAATGAGCGAAGAGCACACCCACGACGCGCCACACGCGCACGAACACCAGCACGGCGACGTGACGCATGCCCACGCGCACACGACCCACGAGCACGACCATGTTGAGCACGAGCACTCCCATGCCCACGAGGACGGAACCGAACACAACCATCAGCACGTGCACCAGGCGGGCCTGGAAGAAGTTCACGGTCACCCGCACGCATAGCGCGAGCGGACCCTCGAGGGCTTAGGAGACCATCGGGCAGTAGTGCTTGGGGTTGCCGCGCTCCTCTTCGGGCGGAAGGTTGCGCGCCGGGGTTTGCACCAGTGGCGTATCGAGTGGGATCCGCCCGCTGGCGCGGTCCAAGCCGGCCCGGGCCCGAGGGTGCTTACGGAATCTGGGGGGCAGCAGGGCAAAGACACCACGGACGAGGTCGCCGAAGCGCCGGTGCAGCCACTCGTCGCGGCGTGACCAGCGGTAGCCCATCAGCTCCCGCACCGGTGGGTCGTACAGGCCTACCGTCACCCAGACAAAGAACGGTGCCAACAGTTTGCGTTGCGCGGCCCACAACCAGTCCGGAATCCACTGCGCGAATGGAGGTTTCGGCAGCTCGGTCAGATCGAGCACGGCGCGGGCCGCCCAGTTGTTCTCCAGCACGTTGCGGCACATGTGGTCCCAGTAGGCCTGGAATTCCTCCCAGGATCCCGGCACCGGGCGCATGCTCATGCCGTACATCCGGTACCACTCGACGTGTTCGTCGAACAACTGCCGCTTCTGCTCCTCGGTGATCCCGCCGCAGAATCGTTCGGCCACGTGAATGGTGCCCATGAAGAAGGTGGAATGCGCCCAGTAGAAGACGTCGGGGTTCAAGGCGTGGTAGCGCCGGCCCTGTTCGTCGACCCCCTTGATGTCGGTGTGGTAATCGCGGACCTCGGCACCGGTGCTCGGGGCGCGATCCCCGTCGAACACGACCCCCCCGATGGGGTACAACGAGCGCAGCAGACGCGGCCAGCGCTCGCGGAAGAACGTGGAGTGATCGATGACCGCCGCGCCCAGCTGAGGGTGCATGTTCTGCATCGAACCCGCCCAGGGACCCTGCAGCATGCCCCGCCAATCCCCGAAGTACCGCCAGGTCAGCGAATCGGGCCCCAACGGTGCGGGCGGTGCGTCGTATCCCGTCGCCGAGACCGGACAGCCACCGGCGAGACCGTCGGATGCGTCGGCCGACGCGGCCGAAACCGACTGCTCAGCGGCGCAGGCGACATCGCTACCTGCGACGTCGCTGGTCACGGAGGGCGATGCGGACGTATCTTGAGTCACTATCAGGTCCCTGCAGGTATCGTGGAATTTTGACTACAACCGTTGTCAATCTAGAGCTTAGGAGCGATGTGCAGACGGGTCAACGACGGGGGCGCTGGACCGGCGTCCCCTTGGAGAGTCGACTCGCGCTCCGCCGGGACAACCTCATCAGCGCCGGCGTGCAGTTGCTCGGCAGTGCCGGGGGGCCCGCGCTGACCGTGCGCGCGGTCTGCCGTGAGGCCGCGCTGACCGAACGCTACTTCTACGAAAGCTTCGCCGACCGTGACGAATTCGTGCGCGCGGTCTACGACGATGTCTGCACGCGCGCCATGAACGCGCTGACGTCGGCGACGACGCCGCGCGAGGCGGTCGAGCGATTCGTCGAGCTGATGGTCGACGACCCGGTCCGCGGAAGGGTGCTGTTGCTGGCGCCGGCGGTGGAGCCCGTTCTGATCCGCTCGGGCGTGGAGTGGATGCCCAATTTCATCGATCTGCTGCAACACAAGCTGTCCCGGATCGGCGATGCGGTACTGCAGAAGATGATCGCCACCAGCCTGATCGGCGGGTTGTCGAGCCTATTCACCGCCTACCTGCACGGGCAGCTCGGCGCGACTCGCAAACAATTCATCGATTACTGCATCAACATGCTGCACATCACGGCCGCGCCGTACGTGCCGGCCGGCGAGCTCGGCAAGTCGCAGTAACGCGCGTTTTCAATCGCGCTTCATCCGCAAGCCGTGCAGGTGGACAACCGGTGCAAAAACGTCACCTGGCGCGCCGACGAGGAACTTGATGCTACCCGGGTACACAGATATATTGACTGCTACCCATCGACACAGATAACTGGAGGACCGATGTCAGCTGAGCTGACTAACCTACAGCTGCTGCACGAGCTCGAGCCGTCAGTCGAGAAGTACCTGAATCGGCACGAGAGCATGCACAAGAACTGGAACCCGCACGACTACATCCCCTGGTCGGACGGCAAGAACTTCTACGCGCTCGGTGGGCAGGATTGGGAGCCCGGTCAGTCCCAGCTCTCGGACGTCGCCCAGGTGGCGATGGTGCAGAACCTGATGACCGAGGACAACCTGCCGTCCTATCACCGCGAGATCGCGATGAACTTCGGCCTGGATGACGCGTGGGGGCAGTGGGTCAACCGCTGGACCGCTGAGGAGAACCGGCACGGTATCGCGCTGCGCGATTACCTGGTGGTGACCCGCGCGGTCGACCCCGTCGAATTGGAGAAACTGCGCATCGAGGTGGTGAACCGCGGCTTCAGCCCGGGCCAGAACCGTCAGGTTCGAGCCGATCTGTTCGCCGAGAGCCTGTTCGACTCGGTCATCTATGTGACGTTCCAGGAACTGGCGACCCGGATTTCGCACCGCAACACCGGCAAGGCCTGCAACGAGACGATCGCCGACCAGTTACTGGCCAAGATCTCGGCCGACGAGAACCTGCACATGATTTTCTACCGGGATGTCAGCGATGCCGGGTTCGCGATCGCGCCCAACCAGGCGATGAAGTCGCTGCACAAGGTCCTGCGCAACTTCCAGATGCCGGGCTACCAGGTGCCCGAGTTCCGCCGGAAGGCCGTCGTCATCGCCGTGGGCGGCGTGTACGACCCGCGCATCCACCTCGACGATGTGGTCATGCCGGTGCTGAAGAAATGGCGCATCTTCGAGCGTGAGGACTTCACCGGTGAGGCGGCTGCCATGCGCGACGACCTCGCGCTGCTGATCAAGGAACTCGAGCAGACTTGCGAGAAGTTCGAGATTTCCAAGCAGCGTCAGCTCGAGCGGGAAGCCCGCACGGGCAAAAGGACCACCGCGCTCGAGCTACACCAGACCGCGGGCACGCTGACCATGAGCCGGCGGTAGCCAAGCGGTGCGCATCGGTTCCATCGCGCTCGCCAGCCCGGTGGTCCTGGCACCGATGGCGGGTGTGACAAACGTCGCATTCCGGACGCTGTGCCGCGAGCTTGAGCAAGCCAGGGTAGGCACCGTCAGCGGGCTCTATGTCTGCGAAATGGTCACGGCGCGTGCGCTTGTCGAGCGTCATCCGGCCACTCTGCACATGACGACGTTCGCCTCCGACGAGTCACCCCGCTCGCTGCAGCTCTACACCGTCGACCCCGCGACCACGTACGAGGCCGCCAAGATGATCGCCGACGAGGGGTTGGCCGATCACATCGACATGAATTTCGGCTGCCCGGTGCCCAAGGTGACCAAGCGCGGCGGCGGTTCGGCGCTGCCGTACAAACGGCGACTGTTCGGTCAGATCGTCGCCGCGGCGGTGCGGGGCACCGAGGGCACTCAGATCCCGGTGACCGTTAAGTTCCGGGTCGGGATCGACGACGAGCACCACACTCACCTCGACGCCGGCCGCATCGCCGAAGCCGAAGGGGCCGCTGCCGTCGCGCTGCATGCCCGGACGGCCGCGCAGCGCTACTCCGGCACCGCCGACTGGGACCAGATCGCTCGGCTCAAACAGCAGGTGCAGACGATCCCGGTGCTGGGCAACGGCGACATCTATGACGCCAGCGACGCGCTGACGATGATGGCCAGCACCGGATGCGACGGCGTCGTCATCGGCCGCGGCTGCCTGGGCCGGCCCTGGTTGTTCGCCGAGCTGTCGGCCGCCTTCACCGGCACCCCGCCGCCCACGCCCCCGACGCTCGGCGAGGTCGCCGACGTCGTCCGGCGCCACGGGCAGCTGCTGGCCGCGCACTTCGGCGAGGACAAGGGCATGCGCGACATCCGCAAACACATCGGCTGGTACCTGCACGGCTTTCCGGCCGGCTCCGAGCTGCGCCGCGCGCTGGCGATGGTCAAGACGCTCGATGAGCTGGACTTTCTGCTCGACCGGTTGGACGGCTCCGTGCCGTTCCCCGACGAGGCGACGGGCCCGCGCGGCAGGCAGGGTTCACCGGCCCGGGTGATCCTGCCGGAAGGCTGGCTGATCGACCCGGACGATTGCACCGTGCCTGCAGGCGCCGACGTCATGCACTCCGGGGGATGAGCCGACCGCGAGGAATCGCGTCCGGGCCGATAACTCAGTACGATGTGGGCTTTGTTGCATGCGCCTGGGTGGCGGATCGGTTCCGTGGCCCCCAGGCCAGGGTGACGAAACTGGTTGGCACCAGCCGTAGCGGCCGCAACGCGGCACTGCGCTGACATTACGCACGGACACGCTGACGTCTGCATCAGAGCTTCGGAGGCCGGTACGACATGAGTGACGCCGAGAACGACGCCACTCGCAACGGTCGGCATGGACCGGGCTGGGCGCATACCTATCCACTCACCGCGCACCAGGCGCCGTCGGGCGCGGCTCCCTGGGAGCGATTCTTCCGACCCCCGGCCGACGACAACCTGCACCGCTGGCAGCCGGAGGCCACGATCGAACCCGTCGAGTCGCGCGAGGACGACGTCGAACGGGGCGGATCCCACGCCGGCGGCGGCGTCAGCGTCGCCGATCTGATCGCCAAGATCGGTGTCCCCAGCCGGCCGGTCCATCATCGTGCCGTTCCGGAGGACCCGGAGATCGAGCCGACCCGCGCCGAGCCGGCCCTGCCGATCGAGCTGCAGAAAACGCAGGTGATCGACGACCTCGCCTACTCATCGGACGCCGCCGCCGAGCTTCGGGCCCTCGAGGCCGCCGATTACCCGAACGACGACGACCTGGAAGACCCAGCTCCGCAGGTCAGCGCCGAGGAACCCAAACGCCGGCGCCGACCATTGCTGGTGGCCGCGCGTTCGACAGCGGCCCTGGCCGCCGTACTGGCCCTGGCCATGACCGGCGGGGCCTGGCAATGGAGCACGTCGAAAAACGCCCGGCTGAATACGATCAGCGCGCTCGATCAGAATTCCAGCGACATCCGCGACCCGGGTGGACAGTACGGCGACGAGGACTTCCTGATCGTCGGCCTCGATTCGCGCCTGGGCGACAACGCCAACATGGGTGCCGGAACCACCGACGACGCCGACGGAGAGCGCTCGGACACGGTCATGCTGGTCAACATTCCGGCCAACCGTAAGCGCGTAGTGGCGGTGTCGTTCCCCCGCGACCTGGCGATCACCCCGATGCAATGCGAAGCGTGGAACCCGGAAACGGGTAAGTACGGGCCCCTCTACGACCCGAAGACCAAGACCTATGGCCCGAAGATGATCTACACCGAGACCAAACTGAACTCGGCGTTCGCCTTCGGCGGTCCGAAGTGTCTGGTGAAGGAAATCCAGAAGCTGTCCGGCTTGAGCATCAACCGCTTCATCGCCGTCGACTTCTCCGGCTTCGCGAAAATGGTCGACGCCCTCGGCGGCGTTGAGGTCTGCTCGAGCACGCCGCTGCACGACTACGAGTTAGGCACCGTCCTCGAACACGGTGGGCGACAGGTCCTCGACGGCTCCACCGCCCTGAACTACGTGCGGGCACGCCAGGTCACCACCGAGGTCAACGGCGATTACGGCAGGATCAAGCGCCAGCAACTGTTCTTGTCGTCGCTGCTGCGCTCGTTGATCTCCGCAGACACACTCCTGGACCTCAACAAGCTCAACAACGTCGTCAACATGTTCATCAGCGACACGGTCGTCGACAACGTGCGGTCCAAAGACCTGGTCCAACTCGGTCAGTCGTTGCAGGGCATGGTGGCCGGACACGTCACATTCGTCACCGTGCCGACCGGCGTGACCGATCAGAACGGCGACGAGCCGCCACGGATGGACGACATGCGGGCGCTGTTCGACGCCGTGATCAACGACGATCCGCTGCCCGAGGAAAACGACCACAACGCGCAGAATTTGAGTACTTCTGGAACGAAGGGCCCGTCCAAGGCGCCCACCACCAAGAAATCACCGGCACCGGCGCCGGAGGCGCAACCCGAGCAGATCACCACGACCTCGCCAAGCGGTGTGACGGTGCGGGTTTCCAACGCGACCACGCAAAGCGGTCTGGCGGCCACCGCGAGCACCCAGCTCAAGCACGACGGCTTCAACGTGATGTCACCCGACGATTATCCGAGCTCGGTCAACGCGACGACGGTGCTGTTCTCGCCGGGCAACGAAGAGGCCGCCGCCACCGTCGCATCCTCGTTCGCCAACGCGAAAGTCCAGCGGGTTTCCGGCTACGGACAGGTCGTTCAGGTTGTTTTGGGTCCCGACTTCAAGTCGGTATCCGCACCCTCGCCGAGCGGCTCTTCGATGAGCCTGCAAATCGAACGCGGCTCGAGCAACGCGCCGGCCAAGCTCCCCGAAGACCTATCCGTCACCAACGCGGCCGACACCACCTGCGAGTGAGCGCTTTTGACGGCGCTCCGCCGCCCGTTTCGGGCGGCGAGACCGTACCCTGGTGATATGCGGACCGCCTACCACGAGCAACTCTCGGAGTTGTCCGAGCGCCTCGGCGAGATGTGCGGCTTGGCAGGAATCGCTATGGAGCGGGCCACCCAGGCTCTGTTGCAAGCCGACTTGGTGCTAGCCGAACAAGTCATCTCCGATCACGAAGCCATCGCCGTGCTGAGCGCGCGCGCCGAGGAAAGCGCCTTCGTACTACTGGCTTTACAGGCCCCGGTGGCCGGCGATCTGAGGGCGATTGTGAGCGCGATCCAGATGGTGGCGGACATCGACCGGATGGGTGCGTTGGCACTGCACGTCGCCAAGATCGCCCGTCGACGGCATCCCCAGCACGCCTTACCCGAAGAGGTCAATGGCTATTTCGCCGAAATGGGCAGCATCGCGGTCGAATTGGGCAACAGCGCCCAGGAGGTGGTGCTGTCGCGAGACCCGGAGAAGGCCGCCCGGATTCGCGAAGAAGATGACGCGATGGACGATCTGCACCGGCATTTGTTCTCGGTGCTGATGGACCGTGAATGGAAGCACGGCGTCGCGGCGGCCGTCGACGTGACGTTGCTGGGCCGGTTCTACGAGCGTTTTGCCGACCACGCCGTCGAAGTGGCCCGGCGAGTCATCTTCCAGGCGACCGGCAGACTTCCCGAGGAAGAGGCGAAACCCCCGTCGCGGTAAGCGAAACGGCGTCGGACTAGTTCAATTGCCCGACTCCTCACACCTCGGTACACGAGCTGCTTCGTCGTCGGGCTAGCCGAATCGGCCGGAGATGTAGTCTTCGGTCGCCTTCTGGTTCGGGTTGGAAAAGATCTTCTCGGTGTCGTCGACTTCGATCAGCCGCCCCGGTTTTCCGACGGCTTCCAGGTTGAAGAACGCCGTGTAGTCGCTGACCCGCGCCGCCTGCTGCATGTTGTGGGTGACGATGACGATGGTGTAGTCCTGCTTCAATTCGCTGATCAGCTCCTCGATCGCCATCGTCGAGATCGGGTCGAGCGCCGAACACGGTTCGTCCATCAGCAGCACATCGGGTTGCACCGCGATGGCGCGCGCGATGCACAGGCGCTGCTGCTGGCCGCCGGACAATCCGCCGCCGGGCCGGTCCAACCGGTTCTTGACCTCATCCCACAGGTTCGCCCCGCGCAGCGAATACTCGGCCGTCTCATCGAGCACTTTGCGGTTGCGCACCCCCTGCAGTCTCAGGCCGGCCACCACGTTGTCGCGAATCGACATGGCGGGGAACGGGTTCGGCCGCTGGAACACCATCCCGATGGCCCGGCGGACGCCGACCGGGTCGACTCCGGGGCCATAGATGTCTTCGTCGTCGAGGAGCACGCTGCCCTCGACTCGTCCGCCCGGCACCACCTCGTGCATCCGGTTGAGCGTGCGCAGCACCGTCGTTTTGCCGCAGCCCGACGGCCCGATGAACGCTGTCACGCTGCGGGGCAGAACCGACAGCGTCACATCCGAGACCGCGTGAAACGATCCGTAGTAGATGTTGACGCTCTTGAGGTCCAACCGTTTGGCCACTTAGTGCTCCTGCCTATGACTTCCTGGTGCCCAGAAACCTTGCCATCGCTCGGGCCGCGATGTTGATGATGGCGATCACCAGGATGAGGGTCAACGCGGCACCCCACAGCCGATCCGTGGGGATGGGGTTGAGGCTCGCGCCGGCTGTCGTCTGGTTGAACATCATGCCGGGCAACGTCCCCATGAACCCGCTGAAGATATCGAAGTTTATCGATTGTTCGTAACCGACCAGGATCAGCAGCGGCGCCGTCTCGCCCATCACTCTGGCCATCGCCAGCAGTATCCCGGTGACGATGCCGGACAGTCCGGTTGGAATGACCACCCGGGCAATGGTTTTCCACTTGGTGATGCCCAGCGCGTAACTGGCCTCGCGAAGGTCCACCGGGACGATTCGCAGCATCTCCTCGGTGGCGCGCACGATCACCGGAAGCATCAGCAAGACCAGCGCCAGCGACACCGCGAACTGCGAGCGGGGAAGTCCCAGCATGGCAACGCACAACGCGTAGATGAACAGTGCCGCAACGATCGACGGCACACCGGTCAGGATGTCCACCATGAACGACGCCAATCTCCCCAGCGCGGTGCCGCCGCCGTACTCGACCAGATAGATCGCGACCATCAGCCCCAGTGGGACGGAGATGAGGGCACACACCAATCCCTGCAGCACGGTGCCGATCAACGCGTGGTAGGCGCCGCCCCCGGTCACGAACGCCGTCATTCCCGCTTGCGAGTGCGTCCACCACACTGTTGACGCGACCGCCTTGAAACCCTTGACGGCCACCGACCACAAAACCATCACCAGTGGGGTCACCGCGACCAGTAGCGACAGTGAAACCAGCAGGGCCGCAATGAAGTTCGAGGTACGACGGCGCCAACTAACCGGCGAGAACGTCCGCGGCTTGAGCGGCCGGTCCAACATCGAGGTCATCGGGCCCCCTTTCGCGCCGCCCCGGCGACGGTGCCCCGTGCCAGAGCGTCGACCAGGAACGTGAGCACGAAGAGCGTCAGGCCCGCGGCGATGTACGCGCCGGCCTTGTATCGGTCATCGAATTCGGCCGCGGCGCCGGCGATCTTGGTCGCAAAGGTGGAGCCGCCATCGAACAGTGACCACCCGAACGCTGCCTGGGTGCCCCGCAGAATGATCAACAGCGCCACCGTCTCGCCCAGGGCGCGGCCCAGCCCCAACATCGATCCGCTGATATAACCGGACCGCCCGAACGGCAGCGTGACCGTCTTGACCACTTCCCACCGCGTGGCACCGAGCGCCAGCAAGGCCTCGATCTGGTCTTGCGGTGTCTGGACGAACACTTCGCGCGTTACTGCGGTGATGATCGGCAGGATCATCACCGCCAAGACGACCCCACCGGTGAAGATGGTTCCCCCGCCCGCCGGTGAGGCATTGCCGTTGGCGAACAGAAAACACCAGCCCAGTGAGCGATTGAGCCATGTGGCGACCGGGCGCAGTTGCGGCGCCAACACGTACAGACCCCACGCTCCATAGATGATCGAGGGCACCGCGGCCAGCAGGTCGACCGAGTACGCCAGCGGCGTGGCGACCCGTCGCGGCGCGTATTGAGTGATGAAGATGGCCACCCCCAGCGCGACCGGCATGGCCAAGACGAGCGCGAACAGCGATACGAACAGGGTGACCGGCACCAGGCTGGCGATACCGAAGTGCATCGCCGAGGTGTCCGTGGTGACCCAAACACCGCCGTAGCTGAAAAAGTTCTCCCGATTCCGGTGCAGCGCCGGTATCGCGCGTCCGAGCAGGAACGCCGCGATCGCGGCGATGACCACGATGATGAGCACGCCCGAGGACTGTGCGAGCCAGCGGAAAATTCGGTCCGCCACGTGGGGACGCCCCTGTCCCCAAGGGCTGATGGGTGCGGCCTGCCTCTCCGGAAACGGCGCGGCGACAACCGCGCCCGAACCCGCGTCGATGGGATTCGGCGTTGTCACTGTGATCCCGTCACAGGTCTGCTGTCACTCCTTGACACCCGGCGCACTTGATTACTGCAGCGCATTGATGGCCGTAATCAGTCGTTCCCTGACCTTATCGGGCAGCGGTACGTACCCGGCCTTTCCAAGTTCGCCCTGCGCGCTGCTGGCGGAGACGGCGAGGAACGATTTGACGGCCGCGGAGGTCTGGGGGTCGTACCCCTTTGAGCACACGATCTCATAGGTGACCAGCAACAACGGGTAAACGTGCGCTTCCTCGGAGCCGTACATGGCGTTGAGGTCGAGCACCAGGTCATTGCCTTCGCCCAAAAATTTGGCCGCGTTGACGGCGTTCCCGGCCGTTTCGCTGGTCAGCGGGATGACGCCACCGCGGGTCGCGATCTTCGCGTACGGCATGCGGGCCTGGTCGGCGAAGCCCTTCTCGACGTATCCGATGGAGCCCGGGGTGGCGCGCACCGCCTGGATGACGCCGGCCGACTTCGCGGCTCCCTCACCGACACCGCCCTGGAACTCGGTGCCGACTCCTTTGGACCAGCTCTGGGGCGCGGCCGCGGTGAGGTATTTCTGGACGTTATCGGTGGTTCCCGACGAGTCGGTCCGGTAGATCGGCGCGATCTTGGAGTCGGGCAGCGGCGTACCCGGGTTCAGCGCCGCCAGGATCGGGTCGTTCCAGGTGGTGATCCTGCCGGTGAAAATCTTGGCCAGCGCGTCACTGTTGATCACCAGGGACGGGTTTCCGGGCAGGTTGTAGACGATCCCGATGGGGCCGAAGACCAGGGGCAGGTCCCACGCCGGGTTCCCGTCACAGCGTTTGGCGGCGGGCCCGATCTGGTCGGCGACCAGAGGAGAGTCCGCACCCGCGAAATCGACGTGCCCGGCGATGAACTGCTCACGGCCGGCGCCGGATCCGGTCGGGTTGTAAGCCAGGCCCTTTCCCGGGCAGTACTGGCCCCACACCTGGTTGAACACCGTGATCGCGTTCTCTTGCGCGGTCGAGCCCTCCGCCGTCAGCTTGTCCTTGCCCCCGCACCCGGCAGTTCCGGCGACGCCGGAGCTGGGCCCTGCGGTCCCGCGGCCGTTCTCATCGCTTCCGCAGGCGGTCAGTGCTCCGGCAACGAGCGCCGTAACCAGCGCCGCGGCGGCCAGCGCCCTGCCCTGCCTATCGAGCCTCACCGATCTCGCTTTCCTGACACGTTCCGGACGCATGTGGTAGCCGCTGCCATCCCTCGTGAGGTTGCCAAGTGCCGGCGAAAATATGCGCCGCGGCAACGTCTCGGTGGCCAGGACCAGATTAACGATCTGGATAGGTGCCCCTCGTACCCGCGGTCAGTTGGCCCCGGGAACGACCGCGTATGCGGTGTCGACGCTGTAAGTGGTGAACCCGAGGCGCTGGTAGGTGCGCACCGCGGCGACGTTGTCCGATTCCACGTAGAGCATCACGGTGGGTTCGGGGGCGTCGGCCAGGCGACGCCCCAACCAGTCGATGCCGACGGAGGTCAGCGCCTGCCCGAGGCCGCGGCCCTGCGCCGAAGGATCGACACCCAGCACGTACACCTCGCCCAGGCCTGGCCGATCCAGATGCACCTTGGTCCAGTGGAACCCCAGCAGGGTGCCGGCCTGGTCGCTGCCCGAGTCGCCGAAAGCCAGGAACAGCCCCGCCGGGTCGAACCACGGTTCGTTGCGGCGCTCCCCCAGCTCGACGTCCGTCCAGCCGCCCTGTTCGGGGTGGTAGGCGAACGCGGCATTGTTGACCCGCAGCAGCTCGGCGTCGTCGTCGGCACCCGAGTAGGTGCGGATCTGCACCCCGGGCACCTCCGGCACGGTGTCGGGCAGATCGCGCAGCGAGCGTCGCATCTGCATCAGTTCCCGCACTGGGGTCAGGCCCAGCGCGGACGCGGTCGCACGGGCCGGTTCAAGCGTGCCATGCGCCCAAAACCGATTGCCCGCACCGGTTTTCATCAACGCGGCCCGTGCCAGTGTCGACCCGATGCCGCGCCGCCGCGCCTGCGGATGCACCACGAGCTCGGCCATCGAAGTCTCGCCGTCGCGCGGCGGACTCAGATTGAGGTAACCGACGATCGCGCCACCGGCCGTCGTGGCCCCCGACGCGGCACTCGTGATCAGCAGATGCTCGGTGCGGTCGTGCCCGAGCTCCCGCAGCACCTGCTCTCCAACTGGGGCGACCCCGTCGGATTCGGTTGCCGCACTGACAAGTTCGCGTACGCCCCGCTGCTCCTCGACGGTCAGGCTGCGGCGCCAGTCAGGCGACGTCACTGCGTGTGCAACGGATCGACCAACGGATCTTGGACGTCCTGCGATTCGGATCCGGCGCCGTCGGCGTCATCGGTCTCGGCGGTCGGCGTACGGCCGCGCGCGGGACGGACGGCCTTATAACCCACGTTGCGTACGGTACCGATCAGCGCCTCGTACTCGGGACCGAGTTTGGCCCGCAGCCGACGCACGTGCACGTCGACGGTGCGGGTGCCGCCGAAGAAGTCATAACCCCATACCTCGTGCAGCAGCTGCGCGCGCGTGAATACCCGCCCGGCGTGCTGGGCCAGATATTTGAGCAACTCGAATTCCTTGTAGGTGAGGTCCAGGGGGCGGCCCCGCAGCCGGGCGGTGTAGGTGCCTTCATCGATCACCAACTCGCCCAGGCTGACCTTGCCGGCGCTCTCCTGGTCCGCGAGTCCGCCGCGGCGGCCGATCACCAACCGCAGCCGCGCGTCGACCTCGGCGGGCCCCGTCGTGGGCAACAAAATCTCGTCCAGACCCCAGTCCGAGCTGACGGCCACCAGCCCACCCTCGCTCACCACGGCGAGCACGGGGCCCGACCGGCCCGCGGTGCTCAACAGGCGGCATAGTCCGCGGGCCGACGACAAATCGGTCCGCGCGTCAACGATCACCGCATCCGCGGTCCCGGCCTCGAGCAACGAAGCGGGTTCTGGCGGCGCCGTCCGGACCGTATGCGGAAGCAGGGACAACGACGGCAAGACCGGGTCGGGATGAAGCTCCGAGGTCAGCAGCAGTAGTTCCAACTAGCCCCTCCAGCTCGGGGGAACGGCTTCTCCCAAATTGACAACGCCGTTAAGCGTTAGTTACCAGGTCATCTAACGATAACGTGTCACCTGGTTTTTTCGCGTGGCAGGACGAGGCACTGTGATCCCCACCACCAGTGATCCGGCGGCGAGGGATTCTGAGGCGTTGCGCCACAATATGCGGGTGCGCAAGGTGCTGATTGCTGTGACCGCGACCGCGATCCTGGTTGCGGTGGTAGCCCTGGGCGCCATCAGCTTCGATTACGGGACCAGCATTTATGCCGAATACCGACTGTCGTCCAGCGTTCGTAAAGCGACCAAGCTGGGCACCGACCCCTTCGTGGCCATCGTGGCGTTTCCCTTCCTCCCGCAAGCGATGCGCGGTAACTACAGCCAGGTGGAGATCAAGGCCAACGCCGTCGACCACGCGATGACCGGCAAGGCCACCCTGGAAGCCACGATGTACTCGGTGGACCTGGCCCAGGCGTCGTGGCTGATCAGCCCGGACGCGAAGCTCGGGGTGGGCAAACTGGAGAGCCGGATCATTGTCGATTCGACGCATCTGGGCCGGTTCCTGGGCATCAGCGACCTGATGGTCGAGGCGCCGCCCAAGGAAACGAACACCTCGACCGGCGGTGTCACCGCATCGGGTATCTCGGATAACCACGGGCTGGTGTTCACCGGGACCCCCAAATCGGCGGGCTTCGATCGAAGAGTCAGCGTCTCGGTCGACCTGTCCATCGCCCCGGATGACCCAGCGACGTTGGTGTTCACCCCGACCGGCGTGCTCACCGGGTCCGACACCGCCGACCAGACGGTGCCGGCGGACAAATACGACGCGGTGCTGCACGCCTTCAGCGGAAGGCTGCCCAACCAGCGCCTGCCCTTCGGTGTCGCGCCAACCACCGAGGGAGCCCGGGGATCCGACGTCATCATCGAGGGCATCACCCATGGACTAACCGTGACCCTCGAGGGGTTTAAGCAATCATGACTCGCGCCGACAACAATGCAGAGCGAAGCGATGGGGAGCAGTGGCGCTGATGACCGTAGTCGTCGTGACCGTTGCGGTGCTCGCCGTGGCAACCCTCGCCGGGTGGTTGTTGACGCGGCGATCCGGACGAATCCGGGAAATCTCATCCGCGCCGCAGGAGGACGCCGGCGCCGACATCGCGGCCCTGGGGCTTTCCCGGACCGGACCGACGGTGGTGCATTTCAGCGCGCCGTGGTGTGGGCCTTGCGATCGGGTCCGCCGGGTCGTCGAGCAGGTCTGCGACGACCTGAGGGAGGTGGCTCACGTCGAGGTCGATCTGGACGCAAATCCGCAGACCGCACGCCGGTATTCGGTGCTGTCCCTGCCCACCACGTTGATCTTCGACGTCGACGGCCGGCAGCGATACCGCGCCTCCGGGGTGCCCAACGTGGCCGACCTGCGCTCCGCACTGAAACCGCTGTTGGCTTGACCGCGGTGTCATTGGGTAAGCTGACCGTCGTGTCAGCCCGCCTCGAGCCCATGCTCACCCAGCGTCGCGCAGTTGAACTGTGCCGCACCGCGGGCTGTTGTTGTTGCTGTTGCTGCTGAGTAGCCGCGCTTTCGCGTAGCACTCGGAGCGGCCCGGGATCCAGACCGTGGCACGTCTCCATTCGTCGTTTCCGCCGGCAACACAGGTATCCAGGAGCAGTTCCTTGCCAAGCAACACCACCACCACGCAGCCCGACCTGGTCGACGTGCGCGGACCGCGATTCGCTGCCTGGGTCACCACCGCAGTCTTGGTACTGGCGCTGGTCGTGTCCGCGACCAGTCCCCTGATTGCCGCGGTGATCCTGGCCGCCCAGGCCGTCATCTTCGCGATCGGCGCGGTCGGCGGACCGCGTAATCATCCGTACGGCCGGATCTTCGCCACGCTCGTCGCACCGCGGCTGGGCCCGGTGCAGGATCGCGAGCCGACCGCACCGCTGAAGTTCGCTCAACTCGTCGGCCTGATCTTCGCGGCGCTGGGAACCGTCGGATTCGCGACCGGCGCGGTCGTGGTCGGCGTCGTCGCCACCGCGGCGGCCCTGGCGGCCGCGTTTCTCAACGCAGCCTTCGCCATCTGCCTGGGCTGCCAGCTCTATCCGCTGGTGGCCCGTTTCCGACGCCGCACGCGTCCGACCTGACCTGCTGTAACAAAAGCGATTGAAAGGATCCACTCCATGGCACGCTCCGACGTCCTGGTCTCCACCGACTGGGCTGAGAGCAATCTCGACGCCTCTGGCGTCGTCTTCGTCGAAGTAGACGAAGACACCAGCGCTTACGACGCCGGCCACATCCCCGGCGCGATCAGGCTGGACTGGCGCTCCGATTTGCAGGACCCGGTCAAACGCGACTTCGTCGACGCCCAGCAGTTCTCCAAACTGCTCAGCGAGCGGGGCATTTCCAACGACGACACCGTGATCCTCTACGGCGGGAACAACAACTGGTTCGCCGCGTACGCCTACTGGTACTTCAAGCTGTACGGCCATGACGACGTCAAGCTGCTCGACGGCGGCCGCAAGAAATGGGAGCTGGACGGGCGCGCGCTGTCCAGCGAGACCGTCACCAGACCGGCGACGTCGTACACCGCCGCCGCGCCGGACAACAGCATCCGGGCATTTCGCGACGAAGTCATTTCGGCCATCAACGTCAAGAACCTGGTTGACGTGCGCTCCCCCGATGAGTTCTCGGGCAAGATCCTGGCGCCCGCGCACCTCCCGCAGGAGCAAAGCCAGCGGCCCGGTCACATCCCCGGCGCCATCAACGTGCCGTGGAGCAAGGCCGCGAACGAGGACGGCACCTTCAAGTCCGACGAAGAGCTGGCCAAGCTCTACGCCGGTGCCGGCCTGGACGGCAGTAAGGAAACGATCGCGTACTGCCGCATCGGTGAGCGGTCGTCGCACACCTGGTTCGTTCTTTATGAATTACTCGGGCATCGGAATGTGAAGAACTACGACGGCAGTTGGACGGAATACGGCTCCCTGGTGGGTGCCCCGATCGAGTTGGGAAGCTGATATGTGCTCTGCACCGAAACAAGGACTGACGTTGCCCGCCAGCGTCGACCTGGAGAAGGAAACGGTGATCACCGGTCGGGTGGTGGACGGCGAGGGCCAGGCGGTGGGCGGCGCATTCGTCCGCTTGCTGGACTCCTCCGACGAATTCACCGCCGAGGTGGTGGCGTCGGCCACCGGTGACTTCCGGTTCTTCGCCGCGCCGGGCTCCTGGACGCTGCGCGCCCTGTCGAAGGCCGGCAACGGCGATGCTGTGGTGGCGCCGTCCGGTGCGGGCATCCACGAGGTCGACGTCAAGATCGCCTGACCCGCCAGCCGTGCCCCACGGGGATACCGCGGGACGAATAGACTTGTCCCCGTGGTGCTGTTCTTCGAGATCATGCTGGTTGTGGCGGTCGTGGTGATTTCATGGTTCGCCCTGTACACCCTCTATCGGCTCATTACCGACGAGTCGTGACCCGCGCCGGCGACGATCCAGAGCGCAGCGATGGGGAGGAGCACGTGACCCCCGACGAACCGATTAGTTCTGCTGGGTCCGGCGACCGGGCGGTGGCCGCCGCGGCTGAGCGCGCGAAGCTGACCGCCGGACGCAACATCCCGTCGTACGATGACCTGCCTCTGCCCGCCGACACCGCGAACCTGCGCGAGGGCGCCAACCTGAGCGATGCGTTGCTGGCGCTGCTGCCGCTGGTCGGCGTGTGGCGCGGCGAAGGCGAAGGCCGTGGACACGACGGCGACTACCGGTTCGGCCAGCAGATCGTGGTGTCGCACGACGGCGGCGACTATCTGAACTGGGAAGCCCGCTCCTGGCGCCTCAGCGAGACGGGGGGCTACCAAGAACGCGGCCTGCGCGAGACCGGGTTCTGGCGCTTTGTCGCCGATCCGGACGATCCGGGCGAATCCAACGCGATCGAACTGCTGTTGGCCCATTCGGTTGGCTACGTCGAGCTGTTCTACGGCCGCCCGCTGACCCAGTCGTCGTGGGAGCTGGTCACCGACGCGCTGGCCCGCAGCAGGTCGGGAGTGCTGGTCGGCGGCGCGAAACGCCTCTACGGCATCATCGAAGGCGGCGACCTGGCCTACGTCGAAGAGCGGGTGGACGCCGACGGCGGTCTGGTGCCGCATCTCTCGGCACGGCTGTCCCGGTTCGTCGGTTAGTAACGGCCTTTAGATATGGAGCGGCCCCCGAGCCGTATTCCTGGTCGGACAAAAACCGGAAGCTCGGGGGCCGGGTGACTGCGGGGAATTCGCTAGCGCGAGTGTGGCGCCAGTTCTTCCAAGCCACAGCTGCTAGCTCGCAGCCACCTCACATGTCCATGAAGCTATCAATTTCGCGGACCACCTCCCTTCTTGTGTACGACCGACCGTACCGGCGAATCGGCCAGCCGACAACAGAATTCAGCGTTCAGCGATCGCTGACGATTGCGGCGTCAACCAGTTCGGCGAACTCCGTCGCCATCGGTGAGGGCCGCAGCGGGCGGCCATCGAGGGTATGCACGCGGGCGGCCAAGGTCATGCTCGAGATCAGCCAAACGCCTTGGGCGGCATCCAGATCCGCGACGCGCAACGCCCGGTAGTCGCAGTCGTAGCCCTTGTCCCTGGCCACCTCGAACAGGGCCTGTTGGGTGGTGCCACGCAGGATCGGGTACCACGGCGGCGGGGTCAGCAAGCACGGATCACCGTCCGGGCTCTCAGAGGCGGCGGCGATGACCACCGTCGAGCGTGGGCCTTCCAGGATGTAGCCGTCCGTGCTGACGAAGATCACATCACCGGCGTCCTGACGGGCGGCATGGCGCAGGGCCGCCATATTGATCGCGTAGGACAGGGTCTTGGCGCCGGCCAGCAACCACGGCATCGCGTCGACCCCGCTGGCCGGCAGCCCGCGGTCGAGCGTGATCGCCGCAAGTCCGCCACGCCGGACCGCCGTCACGCGTTCGGGAACGGCGTTGACCATGACGTAGGCCGTCGGCACCGAACCGCCCTCTCGACCGCGGCTGTAGATCAACCGCATCGCCGCGTCGTCGGCGTTCGCCGAGCACCAGTGCCGGGTGGCTACCTCGATTGCGCTTCGCCACCGCGGCAGATCAGGCTGGGGCAGGTCGGTCAACGCAGCCGACTGGGTCAGCCGCTGCAGATGCGGCTCGATCAAACAGGCCCTGGCGTCGCGGACCAATAGCGTCTCGAAGACACCGTCACCGCGGACCGCCGCCAGGTCGTCGGCGTACAGCAGGGGCGCCTCCGGCGAATGAATTTCGCCGTCCAGCGTGACAATCACACCCGTCTGACCGGCCATGGTCGAGAAGCCTATCCAATGCGATCCGCGAGCGCGGCGCACGACGGTCCCTGCGAATGTGAAGCTGGCCGCACATTCGGCGGCCAATGTGAAGCCAGCTTCACACTCGTGAGGAGCGTCTGGCGGTCCGTAGAGTTGAGTCGTGACCCATGCTGTTCCCGCACCCGAGACCGGACCCGACGCCGGTGCCGTCTGGCATTACGGCGATCCGTTGGGCGAGCAGCGCGCGGCCGGCACCGACGCGATATTCGTCGACCGCTCGCACCGCGGAGTGCTCACCCTGACCGGCAACGACCGGCAGACCTGGTTGCACAGCATTTCGACGCAATTCGTCAGCGATCTTCCCGACGGCGCGAGCACACACAATCTCAGCCTCGACGGCCAGGGCCGCGTCGAGGATCACTGGGTCCAGACCGAGCTGGCCGGCACCACCTATCTCGACACCGAACCGTGGCGGGCGGAGCCGCTGCTCGGTTACCTGCGCAAGATGGTGTTCTGGTCCGAGGTCACCCCGGCCGCAGCCGATCTGGCCGTGCTGTCGTTGCTGGGCCCGAAGCTGGCTGACCAGGCGGTTCTGGACGCGCTCGGGGTGGACGCGCTGCCCGCCGAGCTGACCGCGATTCGTGCGGGCGACGGCTTCGTGCGGCGAATGCCCGGCGTCCCGGACGGTCAGATCGAGCTGGACCTGCTGGTTGCGCGTGCCTCAGTGGACGACTGGCGAAATCGCCTGATGCAGGCCGGGGTCCGGCCCAGCGGTGTGTGGGCCTACGAAGCCCACCGGGTCGCGGCCGTGCGGCCCCGCCTCGGCGTCGATACCGACGAGCGCACGATTCCCCACGAGGTGGGATGGATCGGTGGTCCCGGCGCCGGAGCCGTCCATCTGGACAAGGGTTGTTACCGCGGCCAGGAGACCGTCGCGCGGGTGCACAACCTGGGCAGGCCGCCCCGGATGCTGGTGCTGCTGCACCTCGACGGGTCGGTGGACCGGCCGTCGACGGGTGATCCGGTGCTGGCCGGCGGCCGCACGGTCGGCCGCCTTGGCACGGTCGTCGACCATGTGGATCTCGGACCCATCGCGCTGGCGCTGGTCAAGCGCGGGCTGCGCGGCGACACCGAATTGGCGACTGGACCAGACGCCTCGGTGGCCGCGGTGATCGATGTCGATTCCCTGCCCGAAGCCGAACAGATCGGCGCCGGACGGTTAGCTGTTGAACGCTTGCGGGGCGGTGCGGGATAATGAACGGTAACGTCCGCCACAGCGAGAAGGGCGCACCAACGCCCGGTGGCGGGGCACGGTAAAGTGTTGGCAGGACAATACGACACCAGGAGATCGGAGCCGCCTACTCGTTAGGCCGCTCCGTTATTGCGCGAGGGGGTTCCCCCATGGGCCGCGGCCGGGCTAAGGCAAAGCAGACCAAGGTTGCTCGAGAACTCAAATACAGTTCTCCGCAGACCGACTTTCAGCGGCTTCAGCGCGAGCTGTCAGGGACGGATTCGGATGAGTCCGACGAACTGGACAGCGAAGGATCCGACGAATCCTGGGACGACCAGGACAGCTGGCGGCGATAGCTCCAACGCCCCGCGCAGCGCCAGTCGGGCCGGGGGTCGAGCTTCCTAGAATCTCGGGTGTTGACCGACCATCTTGGCCCGCGGACCCTCTTTGCCCCCTTTGCCGATGGTGCCCAGCACCCAGCAGTCCAAATGCCGTGCGGTCAGGATGGCCAAGGCGCGGTCGGTGTCTTCTGGAGCCACCACGGCGATCATGCCGACGCCCATGTTGAACGTCTTCTCCATCTCCTCGCGTGTCACCCGGCCGCGCTGGGCGATCATGGCGAACACCGGCGCGGGGGTCCAGGTGCCGCGGTCCATCTCGGCGACCAGCCCATGGGGGATGACGCGCTGCAGATTGCCGGCCAGCCCACCGCCGGTGACGTGGCAGAAGGTGCGGACGTGGGTTTCGGCCGTGAGCGCCAGGCAGTCCTTGGCGTAGATACGCGTGGGTTCGAGCAGTTCCTCGCCCAGGGTGCGGCCGAACTCCTCCACATAGCCCTCGAGGTTCATCCGATCGATCTCGAGAAGCACCGAGCGCGCGAGCGAATACCCGTTGGAGTGCAGACCGGATGAACCCATCGCGATGATGACGTCACCGGGTTTGACCCGGTCGGGGCCCAGCACGTCGTCGGCCTCGACGACACCGATTCCGGTGGCCGAGATGTCGTAGTGGTCCGGTTCCATCAGACCGGGGTGTTCGGCCGTCTCGCCGCCCAGCAGCGCGCAGCCGGCCCGCACACACCCCTCGGCGATGCCACTGACGATGGCGCTCAATCGTTGCGGGACCGTGCGGCCGACCGCGATGTAGTCCTGCAGGAACAGCGGCTCGGCGCCGCACACCACCAGGTCGTCGACGACCATCGCGACCAGGTCCAGCCCGACGGTGTCGTGCTTGTCCATCGCCTGGGCTACCGCCAGCTTGGTGCCGACGCCATCGGTGGACGCCGCGAGCAGCGGCTCGCGGTAATCGCCGCGGAGCGCGAACAGGCCGGCGAATCCGCCCAGGCCGCCAAGAACCTCGGGACGGGTGGCTTTTGTCGCCAGCGGCTTGAACAGTTCGACGGCACGATCGCCGGCTTCAATGTCCACCCCGGCCGACGCGTACGTGATGCCTTGACTGCCTTGGTGGCGTCCGGGGCTCTTTCCGGGATCCGTCATCGCGATAAAGGCTACCGGGCGGCGCTGACGGCCGGGATCAAACGTCGGCGATGGGGCGCCACCGAGTTCCCTCAGTGCACCACCGGCACTTCATCGGCCGCGAGATCGTCGAGGCCGGCGCCGCGGGCGGCATTGGCCAGCATGTGCTCGATGACGTTCTTGCCCAACGCGGATTCCCCGGGCAGTTCGATCGGATACTGGCCGTCGAAGCAGGCGGTGCACAGCCGCGAAGCCGGCTGCTCGGAGGCCGCGACGAGGCCGCGCAGCGAGATGTAGCCCAGTGAGTCGGCGCCGATGGCATGGCGCACCGCCTCGAGCATCTCCTTCTGGTCTTCGACCGCATTGGCGATCAGTTCCGCCGGTGACGGGAAGTCGATGCCGTAGAAGCAGGGCCATTTGACCGGGGGTGAGGCGATCCGCACGTGCACTTCGACGGCGCCGGCCTCGCGCAGCATCCGCAGCAGTGCGCGCTGCGTGTTCCCGCGCACGATCGAGTCGTCGACGACGATGAGCCGCTTACCCCGGATCACCTCGCGAAGTGGGTTGAGCTTCAGCCGGATACCGAGCTGGCGGATGGTCTGCGACGGCTGGATGAAGGTGCGCCCGACGTAGGCGTTCTTCATCAGCCCCTGACCGTAGGGAATGCCGGACTCCTGCGCGTATCCGACGGCGGCGGGCGTGCCCGACTCGGGCACGCCGATGACCAGGTCGGCCTCGACGGGACGCTCACGCGCCAGCCGGCGACCGATCTCCACCCGGGTGGCGTGGACCGACCGGCCGGCGATCGTGCTGTCCGGGCGTGCCAGATAGACGTACTCGAAAACACAGCCTTTGGGGGTGGGATTGGCGAACCGGGTGGAGCGGACGCCGTCGGCGTCGATCGCCAGCAATTCGCCCGGTTCGATGTCGCGCACGAACGACGCGCCGACGATGTCGAGGGCCGCCGTTTCGGACGCCACCACCCAGCCGCGGTCCAGCCGTCCGAGCGAAAGTGGCCGCACGCCATGCGGATCCCGGCACGCGTACAGGGTGTTCTCGTCCATGAAGGTCAGGCAGAACGCGCCGCGCACGGTCGGCAGCAGATCCAGCGCCGCCTGCTCCAGGGTGGCGTCCGCCGCCCCGTGCGCCAGCAGTGCGCCCAAGATGTCGGAGTCCGTCGTCGCCGGTGCCGGTGCGCGCTTGGCGATCAGCCCCTCGTCGCGGGCGCGGGCGGCAAGCTCGGCCGTGTTGACCAGGTTGCCGTTGTGCCCCAACGCAACCCCGGTGCCGGCCGCGGTGTTGCGGAAGACCGGCTGCGCGTTTTCCCACGTCGTGTCGCCGGTGGTCGAGTAGCGGCAGTGGCCGATGGCGACGTGGCCCGGCATGGCACCCAGCGTCTGCTCGTCGAACACCTGGCTGACCAGGCCGAGGTCCTTGAAGACCAGCACCTGGGATCCGTCGGCGACCGCCATGCCGGCGGCCTCCTGGCCGCGATGCTGCAGCGCGTACAAGCCGTAATAGGTGAGTTTGGCGACGTCCTCGCCCGGGGCCCAAACCCCGAATACACCGCATTCTTCACGGGGTGCGCTGAAATCCTCTTCGGGCTCGTGGACGGTCACGATTAGGCAGCTCCCCGGGGAACGGTTGGTGACTTAACGGAGTCTACGGGCACCGTCGTCGCGCCGACGAACCCGCCGGGCGTGTCGAGCGACGAATTCCCACCATAAATACCTAAACCTGCAGTTCAGGGTTATGTTCAGCCCACATCGAACAGGGGCAGGAAGTGTTCAATCTCACCGGCCCGTGAGCCGGAAAGGCGCAGCGCACCGGTGGACCGCGCCTCGCCGAAAGACAACTTTCCGGTGGCCAGCAGCAGCCAGGTCCGCGGGTCGGTCTCCGCTACGTTGGGCGGCGTGCCCCGGGTGTGCGTGGGTCCGGCGATGCACTGAATCGCAACGAACGGCGGGATGCGCAGCTCCACGCTTCGCCCGGGTGCCACCGCGGCCAGCGTGCGCGCGGTCAGCCGCACGGCCATCGCCAATTCCTGTCGGTCGGGCGCCGGACGGGATTCGTCGCGAAGCCAGTCCGCGACGCCCAACAATGCCCGCCGGGTCGTCGCCGGATCGGCTTTGTCGCGGGTGGCCATACCCTAGGGTCTCAAAATCCTGGAGCCCGCGGTCGCCGGCGCGGTGACTACACCGTCTGACGACTGGACGACCGCACGGCCAGCACGGCAATCGCCCCGGCTTCGTTGAGGGCCAGGTGCGCCAGCATGGGTGCGGCCAGGCTTCCGGAACGGTCGGCCAGCCAACCGAAGAGCCAGCCCGCGATTCCGGTGACCAGGACGGTGGCGGCGACCGGCTCACCCGTTGCGCGCGCATCGGCGATGTGCGAGAGGCCAAATGCGCTGGCCTGCAACAAACGTCCACCGCATGCACCGAAAGCAGCGGAGCCCGCGGTGGTCAGCGCCCCCCGAAACGCGGATTCCTCCGACCACACGGTGCCCACCGGTATCCGCAGCAGCAGCCAATCCGGCAGCCTCGCCGGTGGCTGGCGCTCGGCCATGGATCGGCGCACGGGAGCCAGCTGGGTGGTCGCGGCGACCGTACCCGCCACCAAGAACGCGACCGCTGATCCCAACCGCAAGCCGGCCCAGAGCCGGGGCGGGCCCAAACCCAAGGGCGCACGCGTTGCACACACCAGCAGGCCGCCCACGCCGGCCTGCAGCACCGTCCGCCACGAGGGCGGCAGCCGCGGACTGACTAAACTCCAGCCGACGAGCGCGGCGGCCAAAGACAACGCCCCGGTTCGGCGCAAAATCCTGTCGGACATCAGGATTCGCTGCGGACACTCATCCGAAGAGTCGCGGCAGCACCGCCTCGGAAGTCTCGCGCAGTTCGGACAACGCAACCGTGAACAATCCCTGGACCTCGACCGCGTCGGAGGCCTGGTCGACGACGCCGATGCGCACCGCCGGCAGCCCGCGCGCCTCACACATCGAACGGAACCGGCTTTCCTCGGTGCGCGGCACCGCCACCAGCACGCGTCCCGCCGACTCGGAGAACAACGTCACGAATGGATCGGCATCCTCGGGAAGCACGATGCGACAACCGGTTTCACCGGCCAGGGCGGCTTCGACGACGGCCTGCGCGAGGCCACCTTCGGACAGGTCGTGGGCCGCGGATACCAGGCCGTCGCGCGATGCCGACCGCAGCACCTCGCCCAGCAACTTCTCACGGGCCAGGTCGACCTCGGGTGGTAGCCCACCCAAATGGTCGGCGGTAACCTGCGCCCAGATCGAACCGTCGAACTCGTCGCGCGTATCGCCAAGCAGCATCAGGGTTTCCCCCGGTTCGGTGCCCAGGCCGGTGGGGATGCGCCGGCAGACGTCATCGATGACACCCAGCACCCCTACCACCGGGGTCGGCAGGATCGCCGTCGAACCCGTCTGATTGTAGAAGCTGACGTTGCCGCCCGTCACCGGAATCCCAAGGGCCACACAGCCATCGGCCAGGCCCCGCACCGCCTCCGCGAACTGCCACATCACCCCGGGGTCTTCGGGCGAGCCGAAATTGAGGCAGTTGGTCACCGCGACCGGGGCGGCTCCGGTGACGGCGACGTTGCGGTAGGCCTCGGCCAGGGCGAGCTGGGCGCCGGCGTACGGATCCAGCTTCGTATAACGGCCGGACGCATCGGTGGACAAGGCGATACCCCGACCGGTTGATTCGTCAACGCGCAGCACACCGCCGTCGGCGTGCTCGGCCAGCACCGTATTGCCGCGCACGTACCGGTCGTACTGCTCGGTGATGTAGGCGCGGCTGCACAGGTGCGGACTACCCAGCAGCGCAAGCAAAGTGGCGCGCAGTTCGTCCCCGGTGGCCGGTCGTGGCAGGCGCGCCGAGCTATCGGCATTCAGCGCGTCCTGCGTGTCGGGACGGGCGACCGGGCGGTGGTAGACCGGGCCCTCGTGGGCGACGGTGCGCGGCGGCACATCGACGACCGTCTGGCCGTGCCAGGTGATCCGCAACCGGTCACCGTCGGTGACCTCGCCGATCACCGTGGCCAGCACGTCCCACTTGCGGCACACCGCAAGGAAGGCGTCGACGTTTTCCGGGGTGACCACGGCGCACATCCGCTCCTGTGACTCGCTGCAGAGGATCTCCGCGGGCGTCATCTGGGTGGTGCGCAGCGGCACGGTCTCGAGCTGGATCGCCATCCCGCCGTCGCCGGCCGAGGCCAGTTCCGAAGTGGCGCAGGATAATCCGGCGCCACCCAGGTCCTGGATGCCGACCACCAGATGACCGGCGTACAGCTCCAAGCAGCACTCGATGAGCACCTTCTCCATGAATGGGTCGCCCACCTGAACCGAGGGCAGCTTCTTGCGCGAGTTCTCGGCGTCGAAGGTGTCCGACGCCAGCACCGACACTCCGCCGATGCCGTCCAGGCCGGTGCGGGCCCCGAACAGGATGATTTTGTTGCCGGCGCCCGAGGCGAAGGCCAGATGCAGGTCCTCCTGGCGCAAGACGCCGACGCACATGGCGTTTACCAACGGGTTGCCCGCGTAGCAGTCATCGAAGACCGTCTCGCCGCCGATGTTGGGCAGGCCCAAGGAGTTGCCGTAGCCGCCGATACCGCGCACCACGCCGTCGACCACGCGGCGGGTGTCCGGCGCGTCGACCGCACCGAACCGCAGCTGGTCCATCACCGCGACCGGTCGTGCGCCCATCGCCATGATGTCGCGGACGATGCCGCCGACGCCGGTGGCCGCGCCCTGGTATGGCTCGACGTAGGACGGGTGGTTGTGCGATTCGACCTTGAAGGTGACCGCCCAGCCGTCGCCGATGTCGACGACGCCGGCGTTCTCGCCGATGCCGGCGAGCATGCCGGTGCGCATCTCGTCGGTGGTGGTCTCGCCGAAGTACCGCAGGTGCACCTTGGACGACTTGTAGGAGCAGTGCTCGCTCCACATCACCGAGTACATCGCCAATTCGGTGTCGGTGGGACGGCGGCCCAAGATGTCGCGAATGCGCTGATATTCGTCGTCTTTGAGGCCGAGCTCGGCATATGGTTGCGGCTCGTCGGGAGTGGTGGCGGCGTGCTCGACGGTGTCGATGACCTCGGTGCGGGCGCTCGTCCCGGAGACTGTCACGCCAGACAGTCTAGGGCGGTGCCGCCGCTACCGTCGGGCCGCCGTGGCGACTATTGCCCGACGACGCAGAACACGTTTCCCTCGGGGTCGGCCAGCACCACCCAGCGAAAATTGTCACCGAACGTGTGCCGACCGACCTCGGTGGCCCCGGCGGCCGTCAGCCGAGACGCCTCGGCGTCGACGTCGGCGGCACCGAAGTCGAGGTGGAGGCGGTTTTTCCCAGGGGTGGGATCGGGCACCTTCTGGAATCCGAGCCGCGGTCCCTCCGGCAAACTCACCGCGGTGAACTCGTCGGCCAGCAACTCCTGCGCCGTGCCACCGAACTGCTCGGCCCACCAGCCGTCCAGCCGGGCGGGATCGCTGCAGTCGAAGGTGATCATCTCCACGTTGAGCGCCATACCGCCAGACCTTAGGCCTGATGGGGTCGGGGCGGAAGGAACTCCGCCATCGCCGCCAGTGGGTGCCCGATGTCGGCGACGGGAC
Organism: Mycobacterium sp. E2479; assembly: GCF_001667925.1. GTDB lineage: Bacteria > Actinomycetota > Actinomycetes > Mycobacteriales > Mycobacteriaceae > Mycobacterium. The sequence continues at coordinate 48,423 of NZ_LZJR01000006.1, forward strand.
ACCAGGTCAGAGTCGAGGCGAGCCTGCGCCCTCGTCGGGGTGGCTAATCCGCGCTACGAGCTATCGCTGTCATCAAACCTTCTCGTCGTCGGGATTCCATATTCAAGGAATGAGGACGAGACGGCACGGCGAGAAGCGCGCGGGTAACTTTTCGCGCCGCCGATCCGTCCTTGGAGATATGAGTTGCCGGTGGCGGCCGGTTACTCCGGCGGAACCGGGTCACCCGATTCCGGGCCCACCGCAACGGGATACGCAAAAGGAGAAGTGATGTCGCGCCCGAGTCCCCCTCGCTGGCTAAAGCCGATGAACAAGTTGATGATCGCGATGCAAAGGCTCGGCATCCCGACGGGACCACCTATGGTTCTGACCGTGCCGGGCCGGACCACGGGCCGGCCGCGCAGCACGCCGATGACACCTTTCACACTGGATGGACAGCTCTATGCCGTGGCGGGATTCCCGGGCGCCGATTGGCACGCAATGCGCGCGCTGCCGGCGCGGGTCAGCTGCGGAAGGGCCGAAAGCTGCGGCGAGTCAGGATAACTGAGTTGACCGCCGAGCAGGCCCGCCCGGTACTGCGGCAATACCCGATCAAAGTGCCGGTCGGTGTTGGCTTTCTGAAGCGCTCGGGCCTGGTGCGTGCGGGCAGCCCCGACGAGGTCGAGGCGCTGGCCGGCCGGATCGCGGTGTTCCGATTAGATCCAATCCCGGCGAGCTGACACCAGACGACTCCCCTCGTTCGACCATCCACGGAAGACCCCAACATGCGCACCGCATACCTCGTCGTGACGACAATCGCCATAGCCTTCGACGGCTTCTCGGGCGTGAGCGCACTGCTCCACTTCGCGCCCATCATTGCGCCCATGCGCCGGGCCGGGGTGCCGCTGTCCTGGCTGAGATTCCCCATCGGTACCCTGAAAACCCTAGGCGCCCTTGGGCTTATCGTAGGCCTGTGGATTCCGGCAATCGGCATCGCCGCGGCAGCCGGGCTGACTATCTTCTTCATCTGCGCGATGTACACCCACGTACTCGCCAACGATATTTCCGGTCAGTTCGCTCTCGCCGGGTTCCTGCTCGCCCTCAACGCCGCGACCTTCGCACTCACCCTGGTCGTTTTCGGCTAGCTTCAAAGGCTCAGCGCGACTCGGGTGAAAAGAACGCCTGCATCGCAGACGAGTACGCGGCCACGTCGTGCGCGCCCATCAGCTCGCGCGCGGAGTGCATCGCCAGTTGCGCGGCGCCGACGTCGACGGTCGGGATGCCGGTCCGGGCGGAGGCGAGTGGTCCTATCGTCGACCCGCAGGGCAGGTCGGCGCGGTGCTCGTAGCGCTGCAGGCCGACCCCGGCCTGCCGGCAGGCCAGCGCGAAGGCCGCGGCCGTGCGTCCGTCGGTGGCATAACGCAGGTTGGGATGCACCTTCAGCACCGGTCCGGCGTTGGCCTCTATCGGGTGGCCGGGCTCGTGCCGATCCGGATAGTTGGGATGGGTGGCGTGCGCCATGTCGGCAGAGGCCAGCAGTGAGTCGGGCAGGCGGCGCAGGAAGTCCTCTCGGGTGCCGCCGGCCGCGAGCACGATTCGCTCCAGGACGGTGCCCAGCAGGTCGGACTGGGCACCGTGGTCGGAGGACGAACCGACCTCCTCGTGGTCGAAGAGCACCAGCACGGGCACGAACGCGCGGGGTGTGGTCGCCAACAAAGCCTCCATGCCCGCATAGCAACTGGCCTGGTTGTCCAGCCGGGGAGCGCTGAGCAGGTCGGCGTCGGCTCCGATCACGGTTGCGGGGGTCAGGTCGTGGGTCATCAGATCGGCGGCCAGCACGCGGGTCGGCGCGACCTCCGCGCGTTCGGCGACGAAGTCGATGAATGACCTCGCTTCTGCGCCGACACCCCAGACGGCGTTGACGTGGCGCTGCGGGTCCAGTGTCAGCGATTTGCGGTCCTCGGCCAGGTGAATGGCCAGCTGCGGCACCCGCAGGATCGGGTCGTCGATCCGGACCAGCCGGTGCCCGATCCCGCTGCCGTCATGCACCGACAACCGTCCGCTGATGCCCAGATCGCGGTCCAGCCAGGAGTTGAGCCACGCGCCGCCGTAGGGCTCCAGGGCGAGCACCCGCCAACCGGCGACCACCCGGTCGGGATGTTGCTTGACCCGCAGGTTCGGGCTGTCGGTGTGTGCGCCGACGATCCGGAACGGGCCGTCGGTGCCGCCGGAATCCCAGGCGACCAACGAGCCGGCCCGCACCACGAAGTAGCGGCCCGGTTCTTGCGGCCACCGTTGAGCCTCGTTCAGTTCGGTGAACCCGGCGGCGGTCAGCCGCGCGCCGACCGTGGCGCATACGTGAAATGGCGAGGGAGAAGCGTCGATGAAATCGCAGAGGCCTGCGGCGCTGGCCGACATGTTGATCATCATGACTTCCTGCGCTCGCCGTCGCCACGCTAGGTCCGATTGCGCGGCTCGGCCCCCGCAAGCCGGGGACCCCCGGCCGCGCACTTCCTGCGCTCGCCGTCGCCACGCTAGGGTCAGCCACGCTAGGGTCAGCAGAGTGCCCCCCGTCCAGCCGCAACCGATCCTCGCGCCGTTGACGCCGGCGGCCATCTTCCTGGTGGTGAGCATCGATGAGGGCGGAGAGGCGACGGTGCACGACGCGCTGCCCGACATTCCCGGCCTGGTGCGCGCGATCGGCTTCCGCGAACCGCAGAAGCGGCTGTCGGCAATCGCCTCGATCGGCTCCGACGCCTGGGATCGCTTGTTCTCCGGACCGCGCCCCGCCGAACTGCATCGGTTCACCGAGCTCAACGGACCGCGCCACGCCGCCCCCGCCACGCCCGGGGACATGCTGTTCCACATCAGGGCCGAGAGCCTGGATGTCTGCTTCGAGCTGGCCGACCGGATCCTCAAAGCGATGGCCGGCGCGGTCACCGTGGTCGACGAGGTGCATGGCTTCCGCTACTTCGACAACCGCGACTTGCTCGGATTCGTTGATGGCACCGAGAATCCGGACGGTGCGCTGGCCGTCAGCGCCACCGCCATCGGCGACGAGGACCCCGACTTCGCCGGCTCCTGCTATGTGCACGTGCAGAAGTATGTGCACGACATGTCGTCGTGGAATTCGATTCCGGTAACCGAGCAGGAACGGGTGATCGGCCGCACCAAACTGGACGACATCGAACTCGACGACGACGCCAAGCCCGGCAACGCCCACATCGCGCTCAACGTGATCACCGACGACGACGGCACGGAACTGAAAATCGTCCGGCACAACATGCCGTTCGGCGAGCTCGGCAAGGGCGAATACGGCACGTATTTCATCGGCTATTCGCGGACACCGCAAGTGACCGAACGAATGCTGCGCAACATGTTTCTCGGCGATCCCCCCGGCAACACCGACCGCATCCTCGACTTCTCCACGGCGGTCACCGGCGGATTGTTCTTCTCCCCCACCCTCGACTTTCTCGATGACCCGCCGCCGCTGCCAGCAGCGCCGGCAGCGGAAACGCTTGTGGCACAGAACGGCTCACTTTCGATCGGCAGCCTGAAAGGAACCTCTTGATGAACAACCTCTACCGCGACCTGGCACCGGTCACCGACGCCGCCTGGGACGAGATCGAAACGGAGGCGACCCGCACCTTCAAACGCCACATCGCCGGGCGCCGGGTCGTCGACGTCAGCGAGCCGGGCGGACCGGTCACCGCCGCCGTCAGCACCGGTCGGCTCGCCAACGTGGCGTCGCCGACCGACGGCGTGGAGGCCCACCTCCGGGAGAGCAAACCGCTTATCCGACTGCGGGTTCCATTCACCCTATCGCGTTACGAGATCGACAACGTCGAGCGCGGCGCCTACGACTCCGACTGGGACCCGGTCAAAGAGGCGGCCAAGAAGCTGGCGTTCGTGGAAGACCGGGCCATCTTCGAGGGCTACGCCGCGGCATCGATCGAAGGCATCCGCTCGGCCAGCTCGAACAAGTCGCTGACCCTGCCGGCCGATCCCCGCGAGATTCCCGACGTCATCACCCAGGCGATCTCCGAACTCCGGCTGGCCGGCGTCGACGGCCCGTACTCGGTGCTGCTGTCCGCCGACGTCTACACGAGGGTCAGCGAGACCACCGAACACGGATATCCGATCCTCGAACACATCGACCGGTTGGTTCCCGGAGACATCATCTGGGCACCGGCGATCGACGGCGCCTTCGTGCTGACCACCCGCGGCGGCGATTTCGACTTGCAGCTGGGCACTGACGTGTCGATCGGATACACCAGCCATGACGCGGACACCGTGCAGCTGTATCTGCAGGAGACGCTGACCTTCCTGTGCTACACCGCCGAGGCGTCCGTGCCGCTGAGCCCCTAGGAATAAACGCCGACCAACCGCTGCTTATCCGGAGAGCATTTGAACTTCTCTCCTGGAGGCAGGGTTTCGATGGCAATGACATTGGCCGGCTCGACCGCTTTGGTGACCGGTGCTACATCGGGTATCGGTCGGGAAATCGCATTGCAGCTTGCAAGCCGCGGCGCCGAGGTCGTGGTGCAGGGCCGCGACGCCGAACGCGGCGCCAAAGCCGTCCGCGATATTGAAAATAATGGCGGCAGAGCGCGTTTTGTCGCCGCAGATCTCAACGATGCCGACGATGTGCGGCGATTGGCCGCCGAGGCGGGACCGGTGGACATCCTGATCAACAACGCCGGCATCTATGAGTTCGGCCCCACTGCGGACACCGACAACGCGACCTTCGATCAACACGTGAACGTCAACTTGCGTGCGCCATACCTACTCGTTCAGCAATTGGTGCCGGCCATGGCCGCTCGGGGCAACGGCGCCGTGGTCAACGTGAGCACTCTTGCCGCGTCGGTGGCAACGCGCGGGGCGGGGATCTACGGGGCCACCAAAGCGGGCTTGGAACAGCTGACGCGTGTGTGGGCCGATGAATTCGGCGAGTCGGGCGTGCGGGTGAACGCGGTGGCCGCGGGGCCTACGGACACACCCGGGGCCGCGGCTCTTCCCGGTGTCCTCGACACCATCGCGGCGATCACCGCCCTGAAGCGGGTGGCCGATGCGAGTGAAATCGCCAGTGCGGTGGTCTTTCTCGCCTCCCCAGAGGCCAGCTATGTCAGCGGTGCTATCTTGCACGCCACAGGAGGCCAGCAGGCAATCGTCGCCTGAGGACTACAGATCGAGCACCACGTCGGTTTCCGGGGCCGCCGAGCAGATGAGGACTGACCCGGCACCGGGCGGCTCCAACGGCTGCTGGACGTAACTCGTGGTACCGGCGACGATTCCGGTGACGCACAGGTGACACACACCGCTTCGGCAGGAGAAGCGTGTTGGAACGTCGCAGGCTTCGGCGAGATCGAGGATGCTTCGGTACGCGGGTGACCAGTTGACCGTCAATCCGCTGCGGGTAAAGGTGATCTCGGGACCGGTCCCCGGCGTTCCGGCCGGTTGGTGGGGCGGTTTTCGCGCGCCAGTCTCGACGACGCCCGGGTTGATCGCGGGAAGCGCGCCGAACAACTCGCTGTGAATGCGGGACGGGTCGAATCCCACGGCAGTCAAGGCTTCGCGCATATCCGTCATGAATTGCGTTGGACCGCAGAGGTAAACGGTCGCGTCGGTGGGCAGGCCCAATTTCACGATGGATTCCCGGCGCAGCCGACCCTGCGTTTGGGTGTAAAAAACCTGTTGTCTTGCATGCGGTAATGATTTGATGAGTGTCTCGACTTCGGCTGCGAACACTTGGGTTTCGCGGTTACGGGTGGTGTGTAACCACCAGATGTCGCGCCGACTACCGGCCGCGGACAGTGCATGCAGCATCGCCAGGACCGGCGTCGCGCCGATTCCGGCGGATAACAGGATGACCGGACGGCTGTCTTCGGTCAAGCAGAAGTCGCCGCGGGGCGCGGCCGCCGCGATCACCGATCCCGGCTGGATGTGGCTGTGCAGCCACCGGCTCACCACACCGTGGTCCTCGCGCTTGACACTGATGCGGTAATAGCCGGCGGAGGAATCATCGGATAGGGAGTAGCTGCGCAGCGGGGCGGGGTCGCCGGCGCCGGCGATCCTGACCGTCAAATACTGGCCCGGCAGCGCCGGTGGCAGCGAGCCGTGATCGTCGGCCTCGAGTTTGATCGACAGCACCTGCGAACTCTCCCTACGGGTTTCGGTGACCCGCAGACAACGGAAGCCCTTCCACCCGGGTGCCACTGCGATCGGTGGTGCCAGCGCGGTCGTCGCGTCTTCGTGCGCGGCCAGCAACTCATGAAACGACTGCTGCCAGCCTGGGCTCAGCGCCGGAATGTCGATGGCCTTGCGCAGCGTCTCGACGTTGCGGTCGGGCAAGTACAGCAGCGCGTCCACGTCGGCGACGCTCAGTTCGTGCCGGCCCCGACGCGTCCGCACAATGTCGTCGCCCGCTTGCACGCGACCCTCGGTGATAACGCGGAAGTAAAAGCCCGGGCGATGCTGGGAGACCAGAAGATTGGGCATGTCCGGTTCGCCGAGGCGAAGGCCGACCCGAAAACAGGTGACGCGTGGCTGGGTGACCTCGAACTCGGCGTCGCCGATGCGATAGCGGTCGCCGATGCAGACGTCGTCATCAGCGAGCCCGGTGACGGTGAAGTTTTCACCGAAGTGGCCGGCTCGCAGATCGTCGCGCCCCAGGTGGCTTTTCCAGAACTCGTAAGACTCGCTCTGGTACACCATCACCGCACGCTGTTCGCCGCCGTGACCGGCGAGGTCACCCTGACCGTCACCATCGATGTTCAGTCGGCGCACCATCACCGGCCCCTCGATCGGGGCCTTCCATATGCCGGTGTACACGGTTTTGTCACGCCATTCGACGTTCTTGGGCATGCCCACGTTCACCGAAACAAGCCTGCCCACCATGTCACCTCGAACCAGCTCGCATCGCACCGAGCCCAACTGGGATGGTTCGCCCAGAATATGGCAGCCCGGTCCGCACGGCAACACGTCGGCTGCACGGGGTGTTGCACGCCGCCGGCATGGTGCATAATGGGTCGCATAACCCATAACGTTGAGTGGGTTTCGCCGATTCTCCCTCGGACGCCGCCGCGACGCTCGCTGGTGAATCACGTTGATTCGAAAGGGATGTCATGCCTGCTGTCCATCATCGCTACACCACCGTCGGCAGCCATCGACTCTTTTACCGTGAAGCCGGCGACCCGACCGCTCCGGTGGTGGTGCTCCTGCACGGGTTTCCCACCAGCTCGTACATGTTTCGCCACCTGATCCCGGCCCTGGCCGACCGCTACCGCGTCATCGCTCCCGACCATCTGGGCTTCGGGCTGTCCGATGCCCCACCGGTCGATGAGTTCGACTACACCTTCGACGCGCTGACCGACCTCACCGCGGACCTGCTGCGAACCCTCGGCGTAGACCGGTACGCCATCTACGTCCAGGACTATGGCGCACCGATCGGCTGGCGACTTGCGCTGCGAAACCCGGTGGCGATTACCGCGATCATCAGCCAGAACGGCAATGGATACGACGCGGGATTCGTCGAGAGCTTCTGGAAGGTCGTGCAGGCTTACCAACAGGAGCAGACGGCAGACACCGAGGCGACGGTGCGGCGGTTCCTCACGCTGGACGCCACCCGTTGGCAGTACGTGACCGGCGTGGCCGACGAGACACTGGTCGATCCCGAATCCTGGCATCATGACTACGCGCTGATCTCCCGTCCCGGCAATGACCTGGTGCAGCTCAAGCTGTTTCGCGACTACGCAACCAACGCGCCCCTCTACCCGCGCTTGCACGACTACTTCCGGGCCAGCCGGGTGCCGCTACTGGCGGTCTGGGGCCGCGGCGACGAAATCTTCGGCCCGGCCGGCGCCGAAGCGTTCGCCGAGGACCTGCCCGACGCCGAGATCCACCTGCTCGACGGCGGACACTTTCTGTTGGAGTCCGCGCTCGACGAAGTCGTCCCGCTGATCCGGAACTTCCTCGGACGGCGGGCCGCGGCCTGATCTGTTGTTTGGGCTGGATATCCCATAAATGGGAGCGCTCCCGGGTTAGCCTGACGCGATGGCCCATCCCGATGTTCGTGACGAACAACGGTTGACCGCCAAGGGGCGTGCCACCCGCGACCGGATCGTGCAGGCCGCCGCCCAGCTGATCGTCACCGAGGGGTTAACCGCGTCCAACATGGACAGCGTGCGCCGGGCGGCTTGGGTCAGCGGCTCACAGCTCGCTCACTATTTCGCCGACAAGGCGGCGCTCATCCGCGCGGTGATCAGGCGGCAGATCGACGTGGTCTTGGACTTTCACCGCCAGCCCACACTTCGGGGCCTGGGGTCGTTTGACGACTTCGAGCGGTGGATCGACCTCAACATGCGCTACCTGCGGCGCATCGGCTATTTCGGCACCCCCACCTACCACGCGCTGACCGCCCAGTTGGCGAAGTCCGACGACGCTACGCGCGACGCGTTGGCCGCCGGTTACCGACAGTGGATCGCGTTACTGGAGCAGGCAATTGCGCGAATGAAAGACGATGGGCTGCTAATTCGCGATGCCGATCCACACCAGCTGGCGCTGGTGATCGTCACCGCGCACCAGGGCGGTGGGGTGCTGACCTTCACCTATCACGAGCAGTGGCCGCACGCCGATGCGATTCGCTTCGCGGTGAACTACCTACGTCTGTTCGCCACCGACACCGCCGAACGAGCACCCCGTCCGCCGCGCCGGTCCCGTGGGCGTCGCACGGCACGACAGGTCGGCTGACCGATTGGTGGCTAAGGCGGCGAAGTGACCGAACGCAACTCAACGCGCTTCACGCGCAAGGGACTGGCGACGCGCGCGCGCATCATCGAGGTCGCCGCCCGGCTGATGTTCGAGCACGGCGTGGCCAACACCAGCATTGACCGGGTCCGGCGCGCGGCCGGGGTGAGTGGATCGCAGATCTCGCACTACTTCGAGGACAAACGCGACCTGACCCGTCATGTCATCGGCGCGCGCCGCAATGACGTGCAGGCCTTTCACACTCGGGCGCAGCTCGCCGGACTCGACAGCCTCGATGCCCTGCAGGCGTGGGCCGATGCCTGCGTGGCCGACATCGACGCCGTATACCGCGTCGGCGGTTGTGTCTACGGATCCCTGGCCGGTGAGCTGATCGAGGCCGACCGCGAAATACACGATGATTTGGCGGCGGGATACGACCAATGGATCGAGCTGTTCCGGGCCGGCCTGGAGTCGATGCGCGAGCGCGGCTACCTGCGTCCGGAGGCCGACGCGCGGCACCTGGCCGTAGCGCTGGTCGCCGCGCACCAGGGGGGCGCGATGCTCACCCACGTCACCGGCGATCCGCAACCACTGCGGGCCGCCGTCAATGCCGCCGTCGGATACGTGCGTTCCTTTGCTTCCCACACCCAGCCGGGCAGGGAGCGGTCCACGTTGTCTCGCAGTCGGATGACATCTTGAGCGGTGACATCCGCTGGACATAGTGAGTACGGTCGAACATAATAATGGGTCAGTTGGCCCATTATTTGCGGCGGCTACCCATCGTCGGCGCCGGCCAACACTTTGAAAGAGGCGTCAATGTCCATGCTCGAGTCACCTCAGCCACCGACCGCCCCGGCGGTCGTACGAGAGCAACCGGGCGGACAAACCATGCGGGCGATCATCTTGGAGAAGTTCGGCGGGCTGGACAGCCTGGTCTACAGCGACATCCCCAAGCCGCTGCCGAAGGACGGCGAAGTCGTCATTGCGATAAAGGGTTTCGGTGTCAATCACGCCGAGATGCACATGCGTCGGGGTGAATGGGCCGAAGCCGCGGAAGTGAGCGGCATCGAATGCGTCGGGCTCGTCGACTCGTGCCCGGGTGGTGAGTTCCCGGTCGGGGCCAAGGTGGCCGCGCTCATGGGAGGCCTGGGCCGAACCATCAACGGCAGCTATGCCGAATACACCCGTGTGCGCGCGGCCAACGTCGCGCTCATCGAATCCGACTTGCCGTGGTGGCAGCTGGCCGCGCTCCCGGAAACCTATGCGGTGGCCTGGACATGCCTCTTCCGCAATCTGGACCTCAAAGAGGGTCAGACCTTGGTGGTGCGGGGCGCGACGTCGTCTCTCGGCCAGGCTGCGCTCAAGATGGCGGTCGCCGCCGGCGCCCGGGTCATCGCAACCACACGCAGTAGCGCCCGGTTTGCCATGCTCGAGAAGCTGGGCGCCTCGCGTATCGAGTTGGAGCGCGGTGACCTGGCGACGCATATCGCCGAGAGCAAGCGGGTCGACGCCGTCCTCGATCTCGTGGGCAACAGCACCATCCTGGACTCCCTGGACATGCTGCGCCGTGGCGGCACGGCCTGCCTGGCGGGTTGGCTGGGCGGGCTGGATCCGCTCGGGGATTTCAACCCTTTGCTGCGCATGGCCTCAGGTGTGAACTGGAACTTCTTCGGCAGCTTTGTGTTTGGCACACCAGGCTTCCCGCTGTCCGATGTCCCCCTACAGCGCATCGCCCAGCAGGTCGCCGAAGGCGCGCTGGAGGCGAAACCATCTCGAGTCTTTTCTTTTGACCAGATTCATGAGGCACACCGGGTGATGGAGGCCGGAGAATCCGGCGGCAAGATGGTCGTTGCGATGGAGTGATTCCGCGTGAAACCGTCTGTCGGAGAACACGAGGAAGGACACGAAATGGGTCTGGCATGGCAGCAGGGCCCGCTGGCGGCGGGATCGCTAGGACACTTTTTGACCGAACAGCCCATGCCACCACGGCTGCTGTTCGCCGAGCCGCTGCGCCGCCGGATGCGGGTGCGTTTCGCGGATCGGTGGATCGCCGACAGCGAGGATGTGATCCTCCTGCACGAACCGGGTCGCTACCCGGTCGCCTACTTCCCCCGAGCTGATATCGAAGAGGAAACGCTGCTCGCCGAGGACCGGGTGACGCAGCACCGCGACCTTGGGGCCACACACTGGTTCACCGTCTCCGCCGCAGGACGCGAAACAAACCACAGCGCTTGGGAACACACCGGGCTGCCCGCCCACGCGGCCGTGCTCGCCGGCCGGGTGGCGTTTGCCTGGCGTGGCATGGACGCCTTCTACGAAGAAGAGGAACGGATCGTCGGACACGCGGCAGACGCCTACCATCGCATCGACATCCGTTCCACCGCAAGGCATCTCGTCGTCCGAGATGGCGACCAAGTGATCGCCGACACCCATCGCCCGCTGGCGCTGTATGAGTCCGGTTTTGCCCCCCGATGGTACGTGCCGCGCGAAGATACCGACGAATCCGCTCTGAAACTCATTGATATCCAAACTTTTTGCCCATACAAGGGGATCTGTAGCTATTACGACATCGGTGACCATCAGCGGGCCGCATGGTCTTACGTCGACGCCTGGACGGAGGTCGCACGGGTGCGCAATCTGGTGTCCTTCGAACCCGACAAGATCGAAGTGCACCTCGACGGCAGGCAACTTCAGCTGGAACCCGGCCAGACCGTTATCCCGCATGGTGTCGACCGCGGGCTCGACACCGACGAGGTGTTGGAGAAGAAGCCGGCGCGGGGCACCTCATGAGGGCGTCCATCGAAGTCGTCATTCTGCCGGTCGCGGATCCCGATCGCTCGTTACGGTTCTACCGTGACCAGGTTGGCTTCAACCTCGACGTCGATTACGCGCCCACCCCCCATTTCCGGGTCATCCAGTTGACGCCCGAGGGCTCGGGCACCTCAATCCAGTTCGGCGTGGGCCTTACCGATGCGCCGAGTGGGTCGGTGCGGGGCCTGTATCTCGTGGTCTTCGACATCGAGGCCTGTCGCGCAGAGTTGACCGGTCGCGGCATAACCGTCAGCGAGATACGTCATAAGGACACCGACGGCGGCTGGAGCGGCAGGTTCCTCCCGGGTACCGATCCCGGTCGCGGTGACTATGCGAGCGTCGCTGACTTCCACGATCCCGACGGCAATGCTTGGGTGGTGCAGGAGCGGAACCATCAGCCGGCCTGACGGCGGCTCAGGCACAAAGCGGCAGATCGGAAGGTAGCGGTGGCGGAACGAGACACCACTCCTGAGCGGGTGCGCGGGTTCTCCGATGGCGTCTTCGCGGTGCTCATCACCATCCTGGTGTTAGAGCTCAGGCCGCCGAGCGACCACGGTTTCCGCGCCCTGCTTCCGCTGTGGCCCACCGGGCTGAGCTACGTGGTGAGCTATTTGTTCATCGCGATCGTCTGGGTCAATCATCATCACCTGTTCAACTACGCTCAGGTCGCGACGCCACGATTGGTGTGGTCGAACTTCGCGCACCTGTTTTCGGCGTCGCTGATCCCGTTCACCACCGAGTGGATCGCCGACAGTAGGCTGGCCCCGGCGCCGGTATCCCTGTACGCCGCAGTCTTCGTCCTGGTCAACATCACCTACCTGGCGCTGTGTTGGGAAGCGGTGGATCGGCCGTCGCACCAAGGTGTTTCGGCGCGGATGCGCCGCATGCTGCAAATGAGATCGTTCATCACCCTCGGGGTTTTCGTGACGGCAGCGCTGATCGCCCTATGGTGGCCGGTGGCGGCGATGGCACTGATTGTGCTGTGCCTCGTGGGGTACCTGAGACCGGATGTTCCGCAACGAAAGAATGTTGAGCACTAACCATGGCGCCAGCACCCGCACCGTCCGTCCTCGTCTTCGACGTGAACGAGACGCTACTCGACATCGAGTCCCTCGCACCACTTTTCGGTGGGCTATTCGGTGACGAACGGATGGTGCGCGAATGGTTCGCGCAGCTGGTCATGTACTCGATGACCATCACGCTGGCCGAGCGCTATGTGACGTTTCCCGTGTTGGGTCAGGGGGTGCTGCGCATGCTGGGCGGCATCCACCGGGTGGGCGTCACGGACGACGACCTGGACCGCCTGAAGACCGCGCTGCTCACCATGCCGGCACACCCCGATGCCGCCGACGGCCTCGCCGTCCTGCGTGACAACGGTTTTCGGCTGGTCACGTTGAGTAACTCCCCGCCGAATCCGGATGGCCCGACGGCACTGCAAAGATCCGGGCTGGCAGACTTTTTCGAACACCAACTCAGTGTCGATGCTCGCAGCGTGTTCAAACCCTCGCCCGCCGTGTATCGGTACGTGTGCGAGACGCTCGGGGTGGCTCCCCCGGATTGCATGATGGTGGCCGCGCACGTCTGGGACATCATCGGTGCGCAGAACGTCGGCTTCAGTGGAGCTCTGCTCACCCGCCGCGGCAACACACCGCTACCGGTCGACGGACTACCGCAGCCGAATATCGTCGCCAATGATCTGCGTGAGCTCGCCGAGCTACTCGGGCCCCGCGATAATTGACCCATGGCCACTTCAGACGGATTTCATCCAGACTTCGACGACACGGCAAGGCCGGTCGCGCTGAACCGGATACGTCACATCAAGGCGTCGGAGATCAGCTCCGACACAGCACAATCGGAGGGGCTACGACGCTTCGCCGCCCTGTCCGGCAGCTCGGTCGGCGCGGAGAAGCTCTGGATGGGCGAGACGCACGCGTCGCCGCAATCGGCCTCGGACAACCACCATCACGGTGACTCCGAGACCGCCATCTACGTGCGAACCGGCAACCCGGAATTCGTCTTTCATGACGGCACCGGCGAGGTCCGCATCGCCGCTGCGCCTGGTGACTATGTTTTCATTCCGCCGTATCTGCCGCACCGGGAGGAAAACCCCGACCCCAACACCACTGCCGAGGTCGTGATCGCCCGCAGCAGCCAGGAAGCCATCGTGATCAATCTCCCGGCCCTGTATCCGCTGACCGACCCTCAGTAGACGGCGATCTCGATCAGGTTGCCGTCGACGTCACGGCAGTAGTGCGAGGTCATCTCCCCGAGCGCACCCACCTTGGTCACCGGTCCGCGGATCACTTCCACTCCACACGCGGCGAGATGGGCACGAACGTCCTGCGCGCCTGCACGGGTGACGAAACACAGGTCTTCGGAACCGGCGGCCTCCACCGACCCGGTGAACCAATTCGGATCGTCGGCCAGCGCCCCGACGGGTCGCAGATTGATCTTCTGATCCCCGAAGCGCAGGGCCGTCCTCTGCGACGGGCCGAACGTCTCGCGCCGCATGCCCAGCACCCGCTCGTACCACGCGGCGGTCGCCTCGACGTCGCGGCAATTCAAGACAATGTGGTCGAACCGCTCCACGGCGATCGGCACCTTCAACCCTCCCGACCCGCGCAAGGCCCGTACCCACCTGTGGTCGGCTGACCACGCGCGAAAACCATTCGCTACCAGAGTAATCCGTTCAACTGCCGCTTGCGCCACGGAGCCTCCCTTCACCCCCGGGCGGACAGAACGTTTTAATACATCTTGTGGCTTTTGATCAGTTGGACCTCGACATTGCCGACCTTCGGATATCCCGTGGCAGCGTGCCGGCCAGCACTCAACTCGCCGAAGGGCTCAAGGCGGCCATCGTCAAACAGCGTCTGCCCCGCGGCGCGCGATTGCCCACCGAGCGAGAACTCATCGATCGCACCCGCCTGAGCAGGGTGACCGTGCGCGCCGCCGTCGGGCTGCTCGAACGCCAGGGGTGGCTGGTACGAAAGCAAGGCCTGGGCACGTTTGTAGCCAACCCGGTGAAGCAAGAACTCGGGCCCGGCGTGCGCACCATCACCGAGGTGCTGGCGGGCTCCGGGATCACGCCGAACGTCGACGTCTTGTCGCATCGTGTCGAGGACGCGCCACAACGCGTTGCCGAGGCATTGGGCCTGTCCAAAGTCCTGTGTGTGCACCGGCGTTTTCGCGATGGTGAGCATCCCCTTGCCCTGATGATCGCCTACCTGCCACCGGGTGTGGGCAAGGCCGCGGAGCCACTTCTGAAGAGCGCGACCGACGAGCAGACCGCGCAGGCGATGGAAAGCACCTACACCATGTGGGAGCGGCGACTGGACGTTCCCATCTCCCGAGCCAACTACGAGATTCACGCGGCCGGTGCCTCGCTGGAAGTGGCCGGCGCTCTGAATCTGCCGTTGGGGTCTCCCGTGCTGGTGCTCGAGCGCACCAGCTACGGCCACGACGACAAGCCGCTCGAGGTGGTGGAGTTCCATTACCGTCCCGAGCGGTACAGATTTTCGGTCACGTTGCCGCGCTCGGTGCCCAGCCCCGGCGCCGGAATCGTGGAACGGCGCGAGTCGACCTGAGCGTGGGCCGAAACTCCCGCGAGGACGCGCTCACTCAGCGAATTCTCAACCGATTCTTCGGTGCCGCTTGGCTTGGCTCCAAGCATTCCCAAAGTCACGGGCCGGACCATCGAACTCATGACGAATGAGCAGCTGTGCGCGAACCTGGTCGAGCGTTACCTGCGCACCCGCGGGCGCCGATATTTTCGCGGCCACCACGACGGCGAATACTTCTTCGTCAGCAACGCTCCGCGGCGCCTGCATGTTCACTTCGAGATCTCTCCCGCGCACGACGACGTGTTGGTCATCCGCATCAGTCCCGCGTGCTACTTCCCGGCGGTCGATCGACCGTGGGTGACGTACTTCTGCGACCGATGGAACCGGCTTGACCGCCAGGTCACCGCGATCGTGCACGGCTCGTCGGATCCGCAGCGCGTTGGCGTAATGGCCCGCAAGTCGCAATGGATCCGAGACGACGTCACCTTCAACGATTTCGCTTCGTTCCTAGACCAGACCATCGCGGACGCCACCGAGCTTTTCGAGGAGCTGAACCCCCCGGTCGAATCGCCGCCCATGGAACGGCCGTTGCTGCGCGACGTCGGCTGACGTCAGCCTACCCCTTTTCCAGCAAACGGATATGGCATTCTCTCAAATGGAGAGGATGATATGCCAACCGGACGCTGAGGTTTGAGAGCGGCGTCGCATCGGCAACAACTAGCACGAGCCGGAACAGACAGCGAGGGGCCATGACGGGCAACGGTGTTGACGCGGCGGACAACTACGAAACCGCCAAATGGGATCCCGCTTTCACCGAGCAGGTGGCAAAGATGCTCGGACCGGCCATCAAGCGGTACTACCGGGCCGAGGTGCGAAACCTGGACAACATCCCATCCTCGGGCGGAGTCCTCTTGGTCTCCAATCACTCGGGCGGCATGCTGACCCCGGACGTGCTGATCTTCTCGCCGGCCTTCTACGACAGGTTCGGCTATGACCGCCCCGTCTACACGCTGGGCCACTACGGGCTGTTCATGGGGCCGTTGGACGGCTGGTTGCGCCGCCTCGGAGTGATCGAGGCCAGCCGCGAAAACGCCGCCACCGCCCTGCACTCCGGCGCGGTAGTGCTGGTATTCCCCGGCGGCGACTACGACTCCTACCGGCCGACCTTCAGTGCGAACACCATCGACTTCAATGGCCGCACCGGCTACGTGCGGACCGCCATCGAGGCCGGGGTGCCGATCGTGCCGACCGTATCCATCGGCGCCCAGGAGACTCAGCTGTTCCTGACCCGGGGCAACTGGCTGGCCCGCAAGCTGGGGCTGACCAAAGCGCGAATGGACATTCTGCCGATCAGCTTCGGGTTCCCCTTCGGCTTGAGCGTCATCTTCCCGCCCAACGTGCCCCTGCCGGCGAAGGTTGTCACCGAGGTTCTCGAGCCGATCGACATCACTGCCCAATTCGGCCGTGACCCCGACGTCGACGAGGTCGACGCCCACGTCCGTGCCGTCATGGAAGCCGCGCTCAAGCGGCTCGCCGGTGAGCGCCGGTTCCCGATCCTGGGCTGACCGTGAACGGGCCACGGGAGGTGGCGTGTGAAAAGACTCGACGGCGTGGACCCGAAGCCGCCCTACAGCCAGACGCCCAACCTACACACGCACTGAAGGTGGCAGTCATCGACCGGTCAACATCACGGTGTGGAGTTACGTGGACCGGCTCGGCGTCGCGGTGCTCACCGACGACCGGACCTTCAACGACCCGCACGAGGCGACGGATGCCATTGCCGCGTCATTCGCCGAATTGCGCGATGCCGCAGGCATTTCCGCTCAGCCGGCGAGCACGCCGTCCAGCACCGAATAGAACAGGCCCAGGCCGTCATCGGAGGGCCCGGTCAGCGCCTCGATGGCGTGCTCGGGATGCGGCATCAAACCCACCACGCGGCCGTTGGCCGAACTGACCCCAGCGATGTCATGCAGCGAGCCGTTGGCGTTCTCGTGGTATCGGAACACCACCCGCCCCTCGCCCTCGAGTTCCTCGATCACGTCAGCAGGCGCTACGTAGCGTCCCTCTCCCGATTTCAGCGGGACCAACAGGTCGGCGTCGGGCTCGAAGCGCGACGTCCAGGCCGTCGAAGTCGACGCCACCCGCAGCCACACGTCGCGGCAGATAAAGTGCAGACCCACATTTCGGGTCAGTGCCCCCGGCAACAGTCCTGCCTCGCAGAGCACCTGAAATCCGTTGCAAATGCCCAACACCGGCATGCCCCGCCGCGCGGCCGCCACCACCTCGGTCATCACCGGGGCGAACCGGGCGATCGCACCGGCCCGCAGATAGTCGCCGTAGGAGAACCCGCCGGGCACCACCACGGCATCCACGTTCTTCAGATCGGCGTCTGCATGCCACAGATTGACGGCCTCGGCGCCGACCCGCCGCGCCGCGCGTGCAGCGTCCACGTCGTCGAGCGTGCCGGGAAACGTGATGATCCCAATGCGTGCCGTCACTGCTTCTCCCGGCTGATCGTCCAGTCTTCGATCACGGTGTTCGCCAACAGCGATTCCGCGATCTCGGCGAGCGCCGAATCGTCGACACTGTCGTCCACTTCGAGCTCAAATCGCTTGCCCTGCCGCACATCTGAGATTCCCGGATGTCCGAGGCGACCCAGTGCGCCTACAATCGCTTGACCTTGCGGATCGAGAATCTCCGCTTTGGGCATCACGCTTACGATCACCCGGGCCACCGGCGCTCCTCCTCAGTTGGCGTTCCGGCGTCACTCTACCGGCGAAAGCGCAGCTCGGGGGTCACGGGCACGAGGCAATGTAGGCCTCGCACAGGGGTGCGCCCATGCCATTGAGCACCGGATCGTCGGCCATCGACGGCCAGGCCACCTGCGGCGGCGCCGTGGACCAGAGCGTGACCTCGCTGATCGTGCTGCTGGCCGGGTGGGCGAACAGGTAGGTGTGCATCACCACCGGGCCTCTGATCACGGCGGCCATCCGGTTCGCTTCGTCGCTGGTCAGCGACGGTGACTCCTGCGGTGCGCGCTGTTGGCAGGCCCGCAGGGCGGCGACGGCACTGCTGAAGGCCGTGGTCGCGATGGCCCCACCTCGGGCGGTGTCACCCCGCCAGTGCAAGACCTGGGCCTGCAGTTGCCACTGTCCGTCGGGATGCTGAACCGTCGCGCGAGCCGAGACGGCCGAGTCTCGAGGATCCCGGGGTATCGCCGGCGCCGCGCACAACTCCTCGAACCGGAACCGGGGGCCGGGCGCCGAACCGGTCGTCTGCGCGGCCTGGTCGGCGAGCGCTGGCCAGTGGTACACGGCGTCAAGTGGCACGGCATGCTGATCGATCCACGCGGTGTTCGGGATCCGATCGCACACGCTCGGGCAAGTCTCCGGGTCTGCGTGTGCAGGGATGACGACGGTCAGAGCAACGGCAAAAGTGCCGGCGACCAGCATCGTGGCCAGGATCACGCGCATCGGCAGCTTGTCCATCAAGGCACAATCGTAGATATGCAACTGACGCATTTCGGCCATTCGTGCCTACTTGCCGAGTTCGACCACACCCGCGTGCTCTTTGACCCCGGTACCTTCGCGCACGGTTTCGAGGGAATCACCGGCTTGACCGCCATCTTGATCACCCATCAGCACCCCGACCATGTCGACGCCAACCGGCTGCCGGCCTTGCTCGACGGCAACCCGGATGCCGCGCTGTATGCGGATCCGCAAACCACCGCGCAACTGGGCGCGCCCTGCCGCGAGGTCCGTGTCGGCGACGAGCTGCACATCGGTGAACTGACCGTTCGCGCCGTCGGCGGCAAACACGCGGTCATCCACCCGGAAATCCCTGTGATAGAGAACATCTCGTTTTTGGTCGGCGATGCCGACCACCGCGCCCGGTTGATGCACCCCGGTGACGCGCTGTTTGTGCCCGACGAGCCGGTGGACGTCTTGGCCACCCCGGCGGCCGCGCCCTGGATGAAGGTGTCCGAGGCGGTCGATTACCTGCGTGCGGTGGCTCCGGAGCGCGCCGTTCCCATTCACCAGGGGATCATCGCCCCGGACGCGCGGGGGATCTATTACGGCCGGCTCACCGAGATGACCAGCACCGACTTCCAGGTGCTGCCCGAAGAAGACGCCGTCACGTTCTAGCGCGGGGTAGCTCGGCCGTCGAGTGTGGGCCCCATGGACGAGTTGCGACGGGTAAACATACCTGTCCCCTACAGTTGGCGCCGGCTCGCCCCGTATCCGGCTACGTGATGTCGTCGGCGGCGCCGCGCCCGGCGGCGCGGCCCGAGAAGATGCAGCCACCCAGAAACGTGCCCTCCAAAGCGCGGTAGCCGTGCACGCCGCCGCCACCGAACCCGGCCACCTCGCCGGCGGCATACAGGCCGGTCAGCGGCGTGCCGTCGGACTTCAACACCCGCGAGGCGAGGTCGGTCTCGATGCCGCCCAACGTTTTTCTGGTCAGGATGTGCAGCTTGACCGCGATCATCGGTCCCGCCTTCGGATCGGTCAGCCGGTGCGGCGCCACCACCCGGCCCAGCCGATCGCCCAGATAGCTTCGCGCGGCATGGATCGCCGTGATCTGCCCGTCCTTGCTGAACTTGTTCGCCACCTCGCGATCCCGGGCGGTGACCTCGGCCTCCACCGTGGCGTAGTCCAGTGGCTGCACATCGGGCAGCTTGTTCATCGCGCTCACCAAGTCGCGCAACGAGTTTGCGCTGACGAAGTCCACACCCCGATCGACAAACGCCTGAACCGGGCCCGGCGGCCCGGAACGAGCCCGGTTTCGCAGCAGTTCGCGGATGCTCTGTCCGGTCAGGTCCGGATTCTGTTCCTGTCCGGAGAGCGCGAACTCCTTCTCAATGATCTTGGCGTTCAACACAAACCAGGTGTAGTCGAACCCTGATTTGGTGATGTACTCCAACGTGCCCAGCGTATCGAAACCGGGGTAGAGCGGGACCGGCAACCGCTTGCCACTCGCATCCAGCCACAGCGACGACGGACCCGGAATGATCCGGATCCCGTGCAGCGGCCAGATCGGGTCGTAGTTGGTGATGCCCTCGGTGTAGTGCCACATCCGGTCGGGATTGATAACCCGCGCGCCGGCCTGCTGCGCGATGGCGATCATCCGGCCGTCGACATGGGCGGGCACCCCGCTCAGGAGTTGCTCGGGGACGCGACCCATGCGTTTGGGCCAGTTCTTTCGCACCAGTTCGTGATTGGCACCGATGCCGCCACTGGTCACGATCACCGCGTCGGCACGGAATTCGAACTGCCCTACCGGTTTCCGCGATGACGCGACTCCCCTCGGCGTGGCCGTGGGCTCCAGCACCGTGCCCCGCACGCCGACCACCGCTTCGCCCTCGACGATCAACTCATCGACTTGGTGGCGGTGCGCAAAGCGCACCGATGAGCGGTCGCGCAGTTGACGAGCGAAAACCTCGACCAGCGCGGGTCCGGTGCCCCAGGTGATGTGGAAGCGGGGAACCGAATTGCCATGCCCCTGTGCGTCATACCCCCCGCGCTCGGCCCAGCCCACCAACGGGAAAAGCTTGAGTCCCCGCGTCCGCAGCCAACTGCGCTTCTCCCCGGCAGCGAAATCGACGTAGGCGTGTGCCCATTGGCGTGGCCAGTAGTCCTCGGGACGATCGAAGGCCGCGGTACCCAGCCAGTCCTGCAGCGCGAGTTCATGGCTGTCGCGGATACCCAGCCGACGTTGCTCGGGGCTGTCGACGAAGAACAGGCCGCCGAACGACCAAAACGCCTGCCCGCCCAGGTTGGCGCTGTTCTCCTGATCGACGATGAGCACCCGCAAGCCGCGGTCGACCAGTTCGCAGGCGGCGACCAAGCCGGCCAGGCCCGCCCCGACGACGATGGCATCAGCGTCGAAGCCGGCTACCGAAGAATCGCTCATATCGGACCAGGGTAATGCCCCGACGACCAGGTAAGACAGTCGCTTGGTCAGGCGGCGTGAAGCGCCGCTCTGGCCGGCTGCCAGCGGTACACGGTGGGCGTGCAGCCGTGCATCAACGCCAAGTCGACCGCGTCCACCATGGCCTGCAGCGGCCCGGGTTTGCGGAGGTGGCGTGCCGCGACCGCAACCCGCACGACGCCGCCGCGCCGGGCGATCCGCTCGGCGGACAGCACCATCATCCGGCACCACCACGGTTCGGTGAGGAAGCCCTCGCCGATGCCGAGCACGCGGGCGCGGACGGTGGTGTGGCGCACCAGATCGGTGATCCCATGCAGATCGGCCAGCAAGCGGAATCCGTTGTCCGGCAATGCTTTGACAACACCGGGCGACACCACCCAGCCGGGCGCCGCGAACAGGCGGGTCCGCAGCCCGAGGTGCTCGAGCACCCGGTCGGCGGCCATCAGTCGCAGGTTGGCCTCGTGCGCCCGCAGGATCGCGAATTCGCCGCGGCGCTTCTTGGTGGCCGCGTCGTCATAGCCGTGCAGCACAATGGCGTCGCCGCCGGCGCGGCGGTTGGTCAGCCAGTCGACGGTTCCCGGGTCCTGGTCGAGCCGGTAGTCACCGGACAGCCGCGGAGCCACGAGTAACGACACCGGTACGTCGCGGGCCTCCATCTGCGCGCAGAACGCCTCCACGTCGGGCAGGGTGCGTTCCCCAATCCCCGAGACCGAGACGATCAATTTTCCAGACACACCAGCAGTTTGCCGATCCCAGGTGTCGCAACGGTGAAGGACACGCAGACAGCAGGCGTATATGCACCCGCGCGCACACTAAGGTTTCGGCGCCCGCCGGGCCCGCGCCGACCACAACCGCCGCGCATCAGGGCCAACGCGATCAGTTCGATATGCTAACCAACGCCATGGATGAGGCCTCGTACGCGGCGGCCGGAACGCCGCCGCCCCACGCGCCGGCGGGGCAGCCGGGCGTCGAGGAACGGGAATATCCCGACAAGCTCGATGCCGCGCTGTTGCGGATCTCGGGTGTGTGCATCTTGGCCACGGTGATGGCGATCCTCGACGTCACGGTCGTCAGCGTCGCGCAACGGACCTTCATCGACCAATTTGCGTCCTCGCAGGCCGTCGTCGCCTGGACGATGACGGGCTACACGCTCGCGTTGGCAACCGTGATCCCGATAACCGGCTGGGCGGCCGACCGGTTCGGCACCAAACGGCTCTTCATGGGCTCCGTGGTGGCCTTTGTGCTGGGCTCGCTGCTATGCGCGATTGCGGCAAACATCGTGCAGCTCATCGCCTTTCGTGTGGTGCAGGGCATCGGCGGTGGCATGTTGCTGCCGTTGGGTTTCATGATCATGACTCGCGAAGCGGGCCCGGGCCGGCTCGGGCGCCTGATGTCGATACTGAGCATCCCGATGCTGCTCGCCCCGATCGCGGGACCCATCCTGGGCGGTTGGCTGATCGACACCTCGAGCTGGCGGTGGATCTTCCTGATCAATGTGCCGATCGGGTTTCTCACCATCGCCCTGGCCGCCGTCATCTTCCCGCGGGATCACCCGGCGCGGTCGGAGACCTTCGACGCCGTCGGCGTGCTGCTGCTCTCGCCGGGACTGGCGACGTTTTTGTTCGCGGTGTCCTCCATCCCGGGCCGCGGTACCGTGGCGGATCGCCACGTGGTGATACCGGCGATGATTGGGCTGGCATTGATCGCGGGTTTTGTCACGCACGCGTGGCGTTACGCCGATCATCCCCTGATTGACCTGCGGCTATTCCGCAATCCCGTGCTCACGCACGCCAACGTGACGATGCTGGTCTTCGCCGGCGCATTCTTCGGCGCCGGCCTGCTGCTGCCGAGCTATTTCCAGCAGGTTGCCCACCAAACGCCGATGCAGGCGGGAGTGCACATGATCCCTCAGGGGCTGGGCGCCATGCTGACCATGCGGCTGACCGGACCGCTGGTGGACAGGCAGGGGCCGGGAAAGATCGTGCTGGTCGGGATCGCCTTGATCACCACCGGTCTCGGCGCCTTCGCCTTCGGGACGGCCACCCAGGCGCACTATCTACCCACGCTGCTGGTCGGGCTGGCGATCATGGGCCTGGGCCTGGGCTGCACGATGATGCCGCTGTCGGTCGCCTCGGTGCAGGCACTGGCGCCCCATCAGATCGCCCGGGGAACGACGCTGATGAGCGTCAGTCACCAAGTGGGTGGCTCGATCGGGACCGCGCTGATGTCGATGATCCTGACAAACCAGTTCAATCGGAGCCCCGACATCCTCGCGGCTAACAAGCTCGCCGCACTGCGTCAGAGGGCGGCCGTCGACGGGGTGCCGGTCGACCAGTCCGCGATACCCGCGCAGTCGCTCGCCCCCGGGTTTTCGAGCAATGTGCTACACGACCTTTCGCACGCCTACACCGCGGTGTTCGTGATCGCCGTCGTCCTGGTGGTGTGCACCCTCGTTCCGGCGTGGTTCCTGCCGAAGAAGCCGGCAAGCGAAACGGCCGGGGAATAGCGCAGCTCCCCCGGTCCGTGGCCCGCATCGAGTGGCCTACGTCGACGGCTGGACCCCGGCGGCGGCCAACACCCAGGCGTATTGGAACGCGGTTTCCTCCCAGCCCTTGTAGCGACCGCTGACGCCGCCGTGCCCAGCGTTCATCTGGGTCTTCAACAGGACCGGATTACCGTCGCCGTTGGCGTGGCGCAGCGCCGCGACCCACTTGGCCGGCTCCACGTAGTAAACCCGCGTATCGTTCAGCGACGTCATCGCCAGAATCGCCGGATATCGCTTGGCCTCGACATTCTCATACGGTGAATAAGACTTCATGTAGGAGTAAACCTCCTTGTCCGCCAACGGGTTTCCCCATTCATCCCACTCGGTGACCGTCAGCGGCAACGAGGGATCCAGGATAGTGGTCAGCGGGTCGACGAACGGGACCAGCGCGAGAATGCCGGCGAAAAGCTCCGGCGCCAGATTGGCCACCGCTCCCATCAACAAACCGCCGGCGCTACCCCCCAGTGCCACAAGCTGATGCGCCCGGGTGACGCCAGCATCCACCAAATGCCGTGCGACCGCTACGAAGTCAGTGAAGGTGTTCTTCTTCTCCAAGAGCTTGCCGTGCTCGTACCACGGCCGGCCCATCTCGCCGCCGCCACGCACGTGGGCGATGGCGAACACCATGCCGCGGTCCAGCAGCGACAGCCGAGCAATGGAGAAGCTCGGATCGGTGCACAGCTCATAAGCGCCGTAACCGCATAGCAAAGCGGGAGATGGGAATTGGATGTCGGCGCGGTGCACGATGGACACCGGGATGCGGGTGCCGTCGTCGGCAACCGCCCAGTCACGCCGTTCTACGTAGTCGTCGGTTCGGTAATCGCCGAGTACGGGTTGCTCGCGCAGCAAGGTGCGTTCACCGGTGGCGAGGTCGATGTCGTAGACCCGTGCCGGGGTGACGAGTGATCCCACCCTGATCCGCAGCTTGGGTGCCGCCCAGTTGGGGTTGCCGGCCATTCCGGCGGTCATCAGCTCGGAATCAAACGAAATCTCTTCGGGCTCTGCGTATGTGCCGTCTGCGTTGATGGGCCACAGCTGCATCCGGGGCAGCGCCTCGCGCCGATAGCTGACGACCAGGAGGCCGGCGAAAGCATCCACCCCATCGAGCCGGACATCGTCGCGGTGCGGGATGAGGGTGCGCTGCTGTGCCGGATCACTGACTGGCGCCTCGGTGAGGGTGAAGTTGACCGCACCGTCGTTGTGCAGGATCAAGAACCGGTCCTGCCCGCCGATGACGGCATGCTCGACCGAATACTCGACGCCCTCGCGGCGCGGCAGCACGACGGTGAACTCGGCCTGCGGATCGGCGGCGTCGGCGTAGCGATATTCGGAGGTGATCGAGGATCCCGAGGCGATGAAGACGTAGGCCTCGCTGCGGGTGAGCCCCACGCCAAGCCAATATTTTTCGTCCGTTTCGTGATACACCAGCTCCGAGTCCGCACCGGAGCCCACCCGATACCGCCACACTTTGTCGGGACGGTGAGCGTCATCCAGGGTCGAGTAATACACGGTGCGGTTGTCGGCGGCCCACGTCGCGCCGGCCCCGATGTCGGCGATCTCGTCGGGGAACAGCTGGCCGTTGCGTAAGTCCTTGAACCGCAACGTGTAACGCTCATCACCGAGGGTGTCTACCGAGTACGCCAGCAGGTTGCCATCCAGACTCACCGTTGCGGCACCCAGGGAGAAGAACTCGTGGCCCTCGGCTTCGGCATTGGAATCGAGCAGGATCTGCTCGCCCGGGATCTCGGTGTCCTCGTCCAGGATCGGCGGATCCCAGTCGTCAGATCCGCTTATCGGACAACGGCATTGGACGCGATACTGCTTGCCCTCGTAGGTGCGCGCGTAGTACCACCAGTCGCCCTGCCGGGTCGGTACCGACAGATCCGTCTCTTTGGTGCGCGCCTTGATCTCGCCGAAAATCTGCTGCCGCAGCGGTTCGAGGTGGGCGGTCAGCTGATCGACGTAGGCGTTTTCGGCCTCGAGGTGGGCAATGACTTCCGGGTTGGTCTTTTCGCGCAGCCACTCATACGGGTCGATGAAGACGTCGCCGTGATGCTCACGCTGACTGTTTACTCGCTTGGCGACAGGGGGTACCGACCCCTCCAGGTGCGCTTCGGTCATGCGCTGGGGCCAATCCAGTCTGCGAAGCTCAAGCTGGAAATGCGTTCGTAGGCTTCGATGTACCGATCCCGGGTGGCGTCGATGATGTGTTCGGGCAGTGGCGGCGGGGGTTGTGAGCCGTGGCGGTCCCAACCCGAGTCGGGGCCGGTCAGCCAGTTGCGGACGAACTGTTTGTCGAAGCTCTTCTGGACGACGCCGACCTGGTACTCGTCGGCCGGCCAGTACCGCGACGAATCGGGCGTGAAGATCTCGTCGGCCAGCAGCAGGTTGCCTTCACGGTCGGTGCCGAACTCGAACTTGGTGTCGGCGATGATGATTCCCTTTCGGAGAGCGTGATCGGCGGCCTGAATATAGGTCTGTATCGTGCGGTCGCGCAGCTGGTTGGCGGGCACGGCACCGACCATCTCGATCACCCGCGCGAAGGGTATGTTTTCGTCGTGGTCGCCCAGTGCGGCTTTGGTCGCGGGGGTGAACAGTGGTTCGGCGAACCTGCTGGCTTCGACCAGTCCCGGCGGCAGCGCGATGCCGCAGACCGTTCCGGTCGCCTGGTAATCCAGCAATCCCGATCCGGTCAGGTAGCCGCGCGCCACACATTCCACGGGAAGCATTTCCAGCCGGCGCACCACCAGCGCGCGGCCCAGGACCTCGTCGGGGATGCGCGGATCATCAGGCGGGCCGGCCAGATGGTTGGGTGCGTCGACGAGTCCGAAGAAGAAGACGCTCATCGCGGTGAGGATGCGGCCCTTGTCCGGGATGGTGCTGTCCAGGACGAAGTCATACGCCGAGATCCGGTCGGTGGCGACGAGCAGCAGGTGATCGTCGTCGACGCGATACAGCTCGCGGACCTTGCCGCTGGCCAGATGCTGGTAGTCGGACAGTGCAGGCATCCGGTCAGCCTATCGGGCACCCTTAGATAGCCTTTGTGCTGGGATCGGGGCTATGACACCGCGGTTTCTGCCCTATTCCACCAGGCCCGGCCGGTTGGCTGTCCAGCTGTTCAGCGACTTCGTCGTCGTCGTGTGGACGGCGCTCTGGCTGCTCGTCGGCCTGGCCGTCTACGACGCCATCGCTACCATCGCCGACGCCGGCCGCCAGGTCGAGAGCGGCGCGAACGGGATCGCCGGCGACCTCGCGTCCGCCGGGCACGGCGCCCAGCACATTCCGGTGGTGGGTGACACGGTCAGCAAGCCGCTCAACTCCGCCAGCCACGCCGCGCTGGACATCGCCGGCGCAGGCCATGATCTGGACAGCGCGGCGAGCTGGCTCGCGGTGCTGCTCGCCATGGCCGTCGTGGCGGTCCCAATCCTCATCGCGGTGCTCCCGTGGTTGTTTCTGCGGCTGCGCTTCTTTCGGCGCAAGTTGGCCGTGACCGCACTGGCCGCAACACCGGCCGGTGCGCAATTGCTTGCGCTGCGCGCGTTGACCAACCGTCCGCCGCGGAAGTTGATCGCCGTGAGCGCGGATCCGGTCGGCGGTTGGCGGCGCGAGGATCCGGCCACCATCGGGGCGCTCGCCGCGCTCGAACTACGGTCGGCCGGAATCGCGATCCGCGGGAG
Source organism: Mycobacterium sp. E2479 (assembly GCF_001667925.1). Classification (GTDB taxonomy): domain Bacteria; phylum Actinomycetota; class Actinomycetes; order Mycobacteriales; family Mycobacteriaceae; genus Mycobacterium. The sequence continues at coordinate 75,668 of NZ_LZJR01000006.1, forward strand.
TCAGCAGCACCCGCCGAGATAGGAGCAGCAGCCCCGCGACCACCAAAGTGAGCCACGCGGCCAGCCCATCCCAGAAAAACACCAGCGAAACGGTGAACAGCGAGGGCTGATTGATCTCGCGTGCCATGGCAAAACTTGCCGCGGAGTACATGCCCAACGGAAAGACAAAGGCCCACCACACACCGGCGAAACGCAGCACGTTGGGATACCGCCTGATGCGGTGCAGCGCGAAATAAATCAGCGGCGGTATCCACAACGTGGCCGCCACCCAGGTCACGATGGTGACCGCACGGACCGGCCCGGCCAGCCAGGCGGGAGCCACGGCGTCGATGTTGTCGCCGGCCAGCGTCGCAATCGCCATGCCCCCCATCAGGATCCAGGTATCGGGTTCGAAGCCGTCGCGGTCCTGCCGTTCGTTCACCACACGCCACATGGTCAGCCACGTCATCAGGCCGTAGATGCCCAGCGCCGCCACCCATCCGGTCACGGCCACCGCGAGCCACCAGTGATGACCGGTGTGACGAGCCGCCCGGGCGATGACGATCGCCAGACCTGAGGTTCCGACGCTGCCCAGTTGCCAGGCCCCGTGTGCGCGGTCACGCAGGTCTGTCCATCGCTGCGCCAACATGTTTCGCGCGCTGAACAGGATCAGTATCAGCCAGGACGCCAGGCCGACCCCGCCCAGTATCCGCGCCACCCAGACGTTGGACGACAGACGGGTGTCGATCACCGCACAGGCCGCCACGAAAGTGATCAGTCGCAGGGTGACGTCGGGATCGGTCAGGTCCCAGCACAACTTCTGGCCGGGGATGGCGGCCTTCGCGACGACCAGCGCAACCAGAAAAAGCAACCCGACGGTGGCGATGACACCCATCGTGTCGCTGATCAACCGGTAACCGTGATTGCGCGCGCCGATCGACAAAATCCCCGTCGCCATCACCGCGGCGAACACATCGGGCGAGGGCTCGACATCAGCGAACCGGATCGTCACGGTTGTCCGCGGAGCTCCACGACGAGGTGCCGGATGCCGGTGTGCCGATTGCTGCGGGTCCATTCGACCGGCCGGACGACTTGCACCCCGCCGAACCGAGACAGCAGCTCTTCGAACAACACCCGCAGCTCCAGCCGGGCCAGATTGGCACCCAGGCAGTAGTGCACTCCCTGGCCGAATCCCAGGTGTGGGTTCGGCTTTCGGGAAAAATCGAATTGGTCGGCGTTCGCGAACACGCCGGCATCGCGATTCGCCGAGCCTTCCCAGATCTGTATCTTCTGGCCGGCCTGGATCGACTGCCCGCCCAGCGTCACGTCGCGCGTGGCGGTGCGGCGTTTGGAGGGCGATGGCGATGTCCACCGCACCATCTCCTCGACGGCCGTGGGCAGCGCGTCGAGATCGGCGCGCAGCGACCGCAATTGGTCCGGATGGTGGGCCAACGCCAGCAGGCCGCCCCCGACCGCGTTGCGCGTGGTCTCCGCGCCGGCGCTGAACAACAGGCTGAAGAACAGGTACAGCTCGAGGTCGGACAGGGCCGATCCGGCACCGCCGTCGGAGTCATCCAGCATCGCGTTCGCCACGACCGACAGCATGTCGTCGGTCGGGTTCTCGCGCTTGGACGCGATCAGCTGCTGGCCATACTCATACATCCGCGATCCGGCCGCTGCGTCCCGTTCGGTGACCGACAGCTGCGATAGTGCGGCCTTGCGCGAGCCGCCGAAATCGAATTGCGGCTCAATGGCCTCGAACAGCCAATGTCGTTCGGATTCAGGGACTCCCAGCAGGATGCAGATCATCTGCATCGGCAATTCGGCGGCGATGTCCACCAGGAAGTCGAACGGCTCGCCCGGCACCACCGCGTCCAGCAGCCGCCGTGCCCTGGTCCGCAGGTCGTCTTCGACCAGCCGAATCATCCGCGGTGTCAGCCCCGAGCTGACCAGCCGCCGAATCTGCGAATGCCGCGGATCGTCCATCATGTTGAGCACCTGGCCCGCGATTGCCAGGTCCTGCAACAGCGTGCCGCCGTACGGCCGCGTGCCACCGGTGACCGATGAATACGTCACCGGATCTTTCAGCACCTCAAGCGTTTCCGCGTAGGTGGCCACCGACCAGAAGCCTTCGCCGTCCGGGGTGTTGTCGGTCGGTGAGTGCCAGTACACCGGCGCCTCACGGCGATGGATCGCGAACAGATCGTGCGGGAATCCGTTCGCAAAGTTGTCCAGATCGGTGAAGTCGATCTGGGCGAGCGCGTCGGCCAGCGTCACAGGATCGCGCCCGGGGCGTACTTGGCCGCGTCCGGATAGCGGCTTACCAGCGCGTCCACCTGCGCCGCTACCTCGTCCACCTGGTCACCGGCGGCGCCGGTGAACGCCTTCTTGTCTTCCAGCGCGGCATCCAGCGCGGCCCGGTCCAGCGGCAGCCGCTCGTCGGCGGCCAAGCGCTCGAGCAGGTCGGGCTCGGCTCCGCGTTCGCGCATGGCCAGCGCGGTGGCGACCGCGTGTTCGCGGATCACGTGATGTGCGGTCTCGCGCCCCACGCCGGCGCGCACCGCGGCGATCAACACCTTGGTGGTGGCCAAAAACGGCAGGTAGCGATCCAGCTCGCGACCGATCACCGCCGGATAGGCGCCGAATTCGTCGAGCACCGTCAAAAACGTCTCGATCTGGCCGTCGATCGCAAAGAAGCTGTCCGGCAACGCCACTCGTCGCACCACCGAGCAGAACACGTCGCCCTCGTTCCACTGCGCACCCGCCAGCTCGGCGGCCATCGAGGCGTAGCCACGCAGCACCACCTGCAGCCCGTTGACGCGTTCGCAGCTGCGTGTGTTCATCTTGTGCGGCATCGCCGAGGAGCCGACCTGCCCGGGCGCGAATCCCTCGGTGACCAGTTCGTGCCCGGCCATCAGCCGGATGGTGTGAGCCATCGACGACGGCCCCGCACCCAGCTGCACCAGCGCCGAGAGCACGTCGTGGTCCAGCGAGCGCGGATACACCTGCCCGATGCTGGTCAATACCGTTGCGAAGCCCAAGAACTCGGCTACGCGACGTTCGAGCTCGGCCAGCTTGGCCGCGTCCCCGCCGAGCAAATCGAGCATGTCCTGCGAGGTGCCCATCGGGCCCTTGATGCCGCGCAGCGGGTAGCGGTCGATCAATTCGCGCAGCCTGGTCAAGGCGATCAGTGTTTCCTGGGCCGCCGAGGCGAACCTCTTGCCCAACGTGGTGGCCTGCGCGGCGACGTTGTGGCTGCGTCCGGCCATCACCAGGTCGCGGTAGGCCACGGCCCGCTCCGCCAGCCTGGCGGCGACCGCCACGCCGTGGGCGAAGACCAACTCGAGCGAACGCCGAATCTGCAGTTGCTCCACATTCTCGGTCAGATCGCGACTGGTCATGCCCTTGTGCACGTGCTCGTGACCGGCCAGCGCATTGAACTCCTCGATGCGGGCCTTGACGTCGTGGCGCAGCACCCGCTCGCGGTCCGCGATCGACGCCAGGTCGACGTCCTCGATCACCCGCTCGTAGTCGGCGATGGCTTCGGCAGGTACCGAAACGCCCATTTCCGCCTGCGCGCGCAGCACCGCCAGCCACAGTCGCCGCTCGGCGATCACCTTGGCCTCCGGCGACCAGATCGCGACCATCTCGGCACTGGCGTACCGGTTGGCCAGCACATTCGGAATGCTCACTTGGTCCTCACGAACACACAGCTTACGGTCGCGCTGGTAGCGGCGGTCCGGCACCGCGAGAGTGCGATCGGCGACGTATCGCCCGAGCGAAGCGGTGGGTGGTTGCACTTTCGCGGCACAATGTGGCGGGTGTACTTCGTCGGCGTCGACCTCGCGTGGGCGGGCCGCAACCCGACCGGCGTCGCCGTCGTAGACTCCGGCGGCGATCTGGTGAGCGTGTGTGCGGTCCGCGACGACGAAGAGATCCTCTCCGCGCTGCACCCCTACGTACGCGGCGATTGCCTGGTTGCCTTCGATGCGCCGCTCGTGGTGAACAACCCGACTGGCCAGCGTCCCGCCGAGACCGCGCTCAACCGCGATTTCCGCAGGTACGAGGCCGGTGCCCACCCCTGCAACACGAGAAAACCCGAATTCGCCGACGGCCCCCGCGCGGGCCGGTTGGCCGTGGCACTGGGTCTGGATCTCGATCCGCGCTCGCCGGCCGCCCGGCGCGCCATCGAGGTCTATCCGCATGCGGCGACCGTCGCGCTTTTCCGCCTGGAGCGCACACTGAAGTACAAGGCAAGGCCCGGCCGCACCGTCGACCGGCTCAAATCCGAGCTATTGCTGCTGATGGACGGCGTCGAGCGGCTGGCTCATGCTCCCGCCCCGCTTCGCGTCGACGGGCATGAGGGATGGGTCGCGCTGCGCCGGGCCGTGACGGCCGCGCAGCGCAAAAGCGAGCTGCGCCGCGCGGAGGATCCGATCGACGCCGTCGTGTGCGCCTACGTGGCACTGTATGCGCAGCGCAAACCGAGGGATGTGACGATCTACGGCGACCTCGACACCGGGTACATCGTGACGCCGTCGCTGCCGGCAAGTCCGGTCCGCGCGTAGGGGTGGCTCAGATCTGCACGGGCCGCTGATCGATGGGCGCGAGCACCTCGATGAGGTCGACCACCGCACCCTGCGCCGCCGCGCGCGGATCGCGCCCCTCCACCAGGGCCGACACCACAGAACCGTCGACTGCGCAGATCAGCGTGCACACCAGTTCGATGTGCACCGAGCGGCCGGAGCGCTCGATGGCCTCGGCCACCGCCTCGGCTCGCTGGCGAAGGCTGCGCCGCATGGTCTCGCGCAGGGCGGGCAGGCGGATGCAGGCGACGTGCCGCTCATAGCGCGAGATCAGCTGTTCGGTAAGGCCCGGACCGGACACGTCACCCACGAGCAGATCGGCCAACACCTCCGCGATGGTCTCCGGCCCCCGGCGCCGCCGCGACAATGTGCTGACCCGCGACCGCAACTGCGCCACCTCGATCATGGCGATGTGTTCGACGGCGCGCGCGATCAGATCATCGAGCGAGGAGAAGTAATAAGTGGTCGATGCCAACGGCAATCCGGCCCGCCGCGCGACCGCCCGGTGTCGCACCGCTTCGAACCCGCCCTCGGCCAGCAGCTCGGCGGCGGCGCTCACGAGCGCATACCGCCGACGTTCTCCTTTTGGAGTAACCGCTGCAGTCACGAGTAGCCATCGTGCCAGCCAAAGTGGTACTGCATTGCCATTTCGGCCAAACGGCCAGGGCATAATGGCCCGCATGCCCGACTTGACCCGACGCGCCCTGCTCGGCCTCGGCGCCAGCGCGGCCATGGGGGCGGTGGGTGCCTACGGGTTCGACATCCTGTTAAGGCCCCGCACATCTCACGCCATGCCGGTAGCGACGGCCGGCACCCAGGTGCCGTTGGCACCGGCGCCGAACCCACCTCGCGATCCGGCTCCCCCGGCGGCGCCCGCACCGACCATGGTGACCGGTTCCTTCGTCTCAGCCGCGCGTGGCGGGGCGAACACGAATTGGGCGATCGCACGTCCGCCGGGTCAGACGAGGCCGCTGCGGCCCGTGATCGCGCTGCACGGCAAGGGCAGTGACGCCTCCACCGTGATGGCGGGCGGGGTCGAACACGGTCTGGCACAGGCCGTCGATGCCGGACTACCGCCGTTCGCGGTCGTTGCCGTCGACGGCGGCGGCGGGTATTGGCACAAGCGGTCTTCCGGTGAGGACAGCGGCGCCATGGTGCTCGACGAGCTCATCCCAATGCTGGGCAACCAGAATCTGGACACCTCGCGGGTGGCGTTCTTGGGCTGGTCGATGGGCGGCTACGGCGCGTTGCTGCTGGGCGGCCGGTTTGGACCGGCGCGTACCGCGGCGATCTGCGCAGTCAGCCCGGCGCTGTGGCTGTCTTCGGGTGCCGCCGCACCGGGAGCCTTCGACGGCCCGGACGACTTCGCGGCGAACTCGGTGTTCGGCATGCCCGCCCTGGCCTCCATCCCCATCCGGATCGACTGCGGCGACGGCGATCCGTTCTACGCCGCGACAAAGCAGTTCATTGCGCAACTGCCCAATCCGCCGGCCGGCGGGTTCTCGCCCGGCGGACACGACGGGGCATTCTGGAGTTCGCAGTTGCCTGCCGAGCTGACCTGGATGGCACCGCTGCTGACGGCGTAACGCTCAGACCGCGGGCTGGGCACTGCCCCGCAAACGGCGCGCCGCGATAGCACGCCGAAAGTCGCAGTGGCGTTACGCTCGCGAAGGTGACCACACCTTTCGACTGGACCTTCCCGTACGCCTGGCCACGCAAGCCCATCCTGGCGGAAAACGTTGTGTGCACATCGCAACCGCTTGCGGCTCAGGCTGGCCTGCGGATGCTCGCGCAGGGCGGCAGTGCGGTGGATGCGGCCATCGCCACGGCCGTCGCCCTGACGATCGTGGAGCCGGTATCCAATGGGATCGGTTCGGACGCGTTCGCCATCGTGTGGGATGGCACGAAGCTGCACGGACTGAACGCCTCGGGTCGTTCGCCCGCGGCGTGGACGCCGCAATACTTCGGCGGCAAGGGTGTTCCGATTTTTGGTTGGAATGCGGTGACCGTGCCCGGCGCGGTGTCTGCGTGGACCGAACTCCATACGAAGTTCGGCAAGCTCCCGTTCCAGCGGCTCTTCGAACCCGCAATAGACTACGGCCGCAACGGCTTTCTGGTCTCCCCGACGGTTGCCGAGCAATGGGCGGCGCAGCAGCCGGTATTTGAGAACCAGCCCGGTTTCGCCCAGGCGTTTCTGCCGGGCGGACGAGCGCCGAAACCCGGTGAGCGATTCAGCTTGCCCGATCATGCCACCACGCTCGAAGCGATCGCCACGACCAACGGCGAGGCGTTCTACCGCGGGGAACTGGCCACCAAACTCGAGGCGCACGCGCTGGACAACGACGGCGCCATGCGGGCCAGCGACCTGGCGGCTCACCGTGCCGACTGGGTCGGCACGGTCGACGGCGACTACCGCGGGTACACGGTGCACGAGATCCCACCCAACGGGCAGGGAATCGTCGCGCTGATCGCCCTGGGTATCCTGGAGCATTTCGACATGGGTTCGCTGCCAGCGGATTCCGCCGACAGCGTGCACCTGCAGATCGAAGCGGTGAAGCTGGCGTTCGCCGACGCGCAGGCCTACGTCGCCGACATCGAGCACATGCCACTGGGGCCGGAACGGCTGTTGGACAAGGAATATCTGAGGCAGCGCGCGGCGCTGATCGAGCGCGGTCGAGCCAAGCCCGCATCCGCCGGAGCGCCGGTGGGTGGAACCGTCTATCTGACCGCGGCCGACGCCGCCGGAATGATGGTGTCGATGATCCAGTCGAACTACATGGGGTTCGGTTCGGGCGTGGTGGTGCCACGCACCGGAATATCGCTGCAGAATCGGGGTGCGAATTTCGTTGCGACCCCCGGCCATCCGAACACCGTGGGCCCGAACAAGCGTCCTTACCACACCATCATCCCGGGGTTTGTGACCAAAGGCGGCGCCCCGGTCATGAGTTTCGGGGTGATGGGCGGAATGATGCAGCCCCAGGGTCATGTGCAAGTGCTGGTGCGCATCGCCGACCACGGGCAGAACCCGCAGGCGGCATGCGATGCCCCGAGGTTCCGCTGGGTGGAGGGTATGCAGGTCAGCTGCGAAACGGGTTTCCCGGGTGCGACGCTGGACGAGTTGCGCCGGCGCGGACACGATTTGGTTGCCGTCGACGACTACAACCAATTTGGCAGCTGTCAGGCGATCTGGCGTCTCGAGGGCGGCTACTTGGCGGCCAGCGATCCGCGTCGGGACGGTCAGGCCGCCGCGTTTTAGACGTGGATCTTCCCGTCGGCCGCCAGCAGGGCGATGTCGCTGCGGAAATGGCTGCCCGGCAGTCGAATTGAACGCACGACCTCGTAGGCTTTGGCCCGCGCGGCCGTCAGGTCGGCGCCCATGCCCACCACCGACAGCACCCGCCCGCCCGACGAGACGATCTCGCCATCGTCGCGCCGCGCCGTTCCGGCGTGCAGCACCCCGTCGGCTTCCGAGCCGACGATGACGTCACCCACCCGGGGGCGTCCGGGGTAGCTCTCCGCCGCCACCACCACCGTCACGGCGGCACCGCCGTGCCAGCGCAGCTCACCGAAGTCCGCCAATGTGCCACTGCCCGCGGCATACAACAGCTGCCCGAGCGGCGATTCCAGCAGCGCCAGCACGGCCTGTGTCTCGGGATCGCCGAAACGACAATTGAATTCAACGACCGCAGGTCCGTTCGCCGTGATGGCGAGTCCGGCATACAGCAGGCCGCAAAACGGGCTGCCGCGCGCAACCATCTCGGCCGCAACGGGTTCGACGATGTTGCTGACCACATCGCGATACATCTCATCGGGAAGCCACGGAACCGGCGCGTAGGCACCCATACCACCGGTGTTGGGCCCGCTGTCGCCGTCACCGACACGCTTGAAATCCTGCGCCGGCAGCAAGGGGACCACGGTTGCGCCGTCGACCACGCAGAACAGTGATACCTCGGGGCCGTCCAGGTAGGACTCCAGCAGTACCGGGTGTCCGGCCTCGAGGAGCCCGGCGGCGTGCGCGCGTGCGACACCGCGATCCGCGGTCACCACCACGCCCTTCCCCGCCGCCAGGCGGTCGTCCTTCACCACCCAGGCGGCATCCCCCACCGGGGGGCCGAACCGGTTTAGCGCCGCATCCAAATGCGCGGGGGTATCGACGATTTTAGTGGTCGCGGTGCGCACCCCCGCTGCGGCCATCACCTCTTTGGCGAATGCCTTTGAGCCTTCGATGCGAGCGGCGTCCTTGCTGGGGCCGAAGCAGACGATGCCGGCGGCTCGCACCGCGTCGGCCACCCCGAGGACAAGCGGCACTTCGGGACCGATGACCACGAGGTCGGCGCGGACCTCGCGAGCCAGGGCAACGACGTCTTCGGCCGAGGTGACATCGACCTCGTGCTGGTCGGCGAGCCGGGCCGTTCCGGCGTTGCCGGGAGCGATGGCGAGCCCCGTGACCTGGGGGTCTTTGCGAAGCGCCAAGAGCAACGCATGCTCACGGGCACCGGAGCCGATCACCAGGACGCGCACGACACGTCAGACTAGCCCGGTCAAATGTCTCACGCCCACACTCCCCGGATTCAGAGGATTTTTTCGAGCAGCGTCTTGAGGTCGTTGCGCTGCGAGGCGGTGAGGCGGCCGAGGCGCTTGTCGAACTCGTCGGAGAGCACGGTCAGGCCTTTTTTCGCGGCCTGACGCCCGGCCGGGGTGCGTAGCAGCCGATGGCGACGCAAATCGGACGGGTCGATCTCGCGACGCACGAACCCGGCGGCCTCGAGCCGCTTCAGGTAGAGGGTCACCGTCGCCTTGGGCATGCTCAGTGTCGCGGCCAGTTCAGCCGGATAAGGATGCTCGTCGATCTCTGCGAGCACAAACAGCTCCTTGGACTCGAGGCCCAGCGCGCGGATGTCGGCCTCGGCGCCCGAGATGACCGAGAGCAGCACCCGGTAGTTCAGTGACCAGATCTTGGCCGCATCGACTGCAGTCATCGACTTGCCATATTGTTCAGCTATGAACTAGTTTAGTAATGAACAACCCCATGGTCGAACAATCTACCAGGAAGTGGGCCCCATGCCGCTGGATCAATATGTGACACTCGGGCGATCCGGTTTGCGCGTCAGCCCCCTGTGTCTGGGCGCGATGACGTTCGGCGAAGACCTCGGCTGGGGCACCAGTGTGGAAGAGTCCCACCAGATCATCGATCGATACTTCGAGCTCGGCGGCAACTTCATCGACACCGCCAACTTCTACACCCGAAGCCACTCCGAAAAGATCATCGGCGACCACATCGGTCGCCACCCCGCCCGTCGCGATCGGGTGGCGATCGCGACCAAATTCAGCGGCAACCTGTATCCCGGTGATCCCAACGGCGGCGGCTCGGGCCGCAAGTCGCTGATCAACGCGTGCGAAAACTCGTTGCGGCGCTTGCAAACCGACTACATCGACCTGTACTGGCTGCACATCTGGGATGCGAACACCCCCATCGAGGAGACCATGGCGGCACTCGAGGACCTCGTTCGCGCCGGCAAGGTGCGTTACATCGGCGTTTCGGACACCCCGGCGTGGAAGATCGCCCAGGCCAACCTCATCGCCCTTTTCCGCGGCTGGTCGGCGTTCGTCGGATTGCAGGTCGAATACTCGTTGCTCGAGCGCGCCATCGAACAGGAACTCGTGCCGATGGCGTCCGAATTCGGTCTGGGTATCACGCCGTGGTCGCCGTTGAAGGGCGGCGTCCTCAGCGGAAAGTACACCCGCGCCAACGCCGGCCAGCACAACGCCGACCGCGGCGCCATGGTCGACTCCTTTCTCAACGAGAAGACCTACGCCGTCATCGACGAACTCGAGGCCATTGCGAAGGCGCACCAGACGAACGTCGCCAGCGTGGCACTGGCCTGGGCGCGCGCGCAGCGGGCCGTCTCATCGGTCATCATCGGGGCGCGCCGGCTCTCCCAGCTCGAGGACAACGTCCGAGCCGCCAACGTGAATCTCGGCGCCGAGGACCTGGCGCGGCTCGATGCGCTGACCAAACCGAGGTTCGGGTTCCCGCACAACATGCTGCAACTTGCCCCCGGCATCATCAACGGTGGAACGACGATCAACGGCGTCACCGCGCCGATCTCGGAGTATGTGATGCCCGAAGGCGTTCAGCCGTATTGATAGCTTCCTCAGCCGAGGCTTTGATAGATCAGCCGCGCGTATTTGCGGGTTCGATCGGTCCCGGATGGGGTGACCTGTCCCATCTTGTTCATCACATAAGCGAAGGTGGTGTGGCAGTACGGATTCATGACCACCATGGAGCCGCCCCATCCGCCCCAGAAGCAGACCTTCTCGTCCGGGATGTCCGGCACTGCCTCGGGTTGAGGTAACGCGAAGCCGATGCCCCATCGTGCGGGCATTGCCAGCACCAGGTCGGTGCCGTTGGCTTGCTCCTGGAAGATCAGGTCTATCGTGTCGGGGCTCAGCAGCCTTGCCCCATTGGCACTGCCACCCAAGGAGATCGGCGACAAAGCACGGACGAGCGAGCGCGCGTGCCCGTGACCGTTGCCCGAACCGATATCTGCGCGCCGCCATGCGGACGTCTCAGCCGCCAGCGCCATTTCCGAAGTGGGCGGCGTTGCGGCGAACGTCTTGTACATCGGATGGTCGTGAGGCACCGTGCTCAGCGGCACATCCAGCGGCGGGGGTGGCACGAGCTCGGCGATGCGGGCATCGTCTTTCGGCCCGGCACCGATCTGGAAGTCGGCTTCCAGCGGTTCGGCGATCTCCTGTCGCACAAACTCTTTCAGTGATTTGCCGGTGATCCGACGCACGACCTCCCCAATGAGGTGGCCGCTGGTCAACGCGTGATAGCCCGACGCGGTGCCGGGTTCCCACCACGGCGCCTGGGCCGCGAGTTGGGACGTGGACTTCTCCCAGTCGTAGATGTCCTCCAGCGTGAACGGCATCTCCCAGCCGGACACCCCCGAGGTGTGGCTGAGCACGTGGCGTACCTCCACATGGTCCTTACCGTTGGCGGCGAACTCGGGCCAGTACTTGGCAACGGGGGCGAACGGGTCGAGCAGGCCACGGTCGATCAGGATCAATGCCGCGAGCGCGGTCACGTTCTTGGTGCTGGAGAAGACGTTGACTATGGTGTCTTTTGACCATTCCCGGGTTTTCGCCCGATCGGCATGCCCGCCCCAGATGTCGACGACCAGCTCGCCGCCGACATCGACAGCGATGGCGGCGCCTAGCTCACCACCCGTGGTGACCTCGTCAGCCAGCGCGGCGACGAGATCCTCGAAGCGGCTGTCGTAGTGCCCGTGCAGGACATCCGTCGTGAAGTGGGCGTCGATCGAAGCGCGGTTGCCGGCAAGACCGGTTCTGGTGTTCATGTGTGACCTCCTAAACGTCCGACCAGCTCACTATGGGACAGATGAAGACGAAGAACATTCGCCAAAAGGCCTAGATCCGAGCGAATGCGGCAGAAGCCGCATCTAGGCATTTCTGCCGATGTTTGCTGTGTGCGACTACCGCATGCTGGCTAACATGACTGAGACCACCGGCCGACGCGCGGAAACGCCGCCGCTTGAGACTCTGAATTGGAGCGACTTGGGCGTAAGCGAGCTCCCGACTGGAACGGTGACGTTGCTGCTCGCAGACGTCGAGGGCTCGACGCGGCTATGGCAACACCACCCCGACGAGATGAGCGCCGCAGTTGCGCGCCTGGACCGGGCGGTGTCGGACCTCGTGGCCCAGCACGGCGGGGTGCGCCCGGTAGAGCAGGGCGAGGGCGACAGCTTCGTGGTCGCCTTCGCTCGCGCCAGCGACGCCGCCGCATTTGCACTGCAGTTGCAGCGCACTCCGCTGTCGCCGATCAGCTTGCGGATCGGCCTGCACACCGGCGAGGTGCAACTGCGCGACGAAGCGAACTACGTTGGGCCGGCCATCAACCGCGCCGCGCGGCTGCGCGATCTGGCGCACGGGGGCCAGACTGTCCTGTCGGCCACGACGAGTGACCTGCTCGCCGACGGACTCCCCTCTGACGTGTGGATGCTTGACCTCGGCACTCATCCATTGCGGGACCTGCCCCGGCCCGAACGGGTGACGCAGCTGTGTCACGCGGGCCTTCGCAACGACTTCCCGCCGCTTCGCGGTTCGAAAACCACTGGCAAGCAACATCTTCCACCGCAGTTTACGAGTTTCGTCGGCCGCGGCAGCGAAATCGCCATCCTGCGTGGGTTGCTCTTTGAACACCGGCTCGTGACGCTGACCGGCGCGGGTGGCGTCGGCAAGACGCGGCTGGCGGTGCAGCTGGCGAACGAGGTTGATGAAGATTTCGGGGACGGGATGTGGTACGTCGATCTGGCGCCGATCACGGACCCCGACGTCGTGCCGGTCGCGGTGACGCGCGCGCTGGGATTGCCCGATCAAGCCGGTCGTTCGACGATGGACACGCTGACCCGTGTCATCGGTGATCGGCACCTGCTCGTCCTGTTGGACAACTGTGAGCACCTGATCGACGCGTGCGCGTCGCTGACCGTTGCGCTGTTGGCGGCCTGCCCGCGGGTGACCATTCTGGCGACGAGCCGCGAGCCGATCCGGGTGGCGGGCGAGGTCGCATGGGCGGTGCCGTCCTTGTCACTGGCCGACGAGGCGATGGCGTTGTTCACCGACCGCGCCCGGCATGTCCGCCCCGATTTCAGCGTGGCCGACGGTGATTCGGCTACGGTGACGGAGATCTGTCGGCGCCTCGATGGCATACCCCTGGCGATAGAGCTTGCGGCCGCACGGGTTCGCGCGCTGTCGTTGACGCAGATCCTTGATAGCCTGCACAACCGCTTCCGGCTGTTGACCGGCGGCGCGCGAACGGCCGTGCGCCGCCAGCAGACTCTGCGGGCATCTGTCGACTGGTCGCACGAGCTGCTGACCGAGCCCGAGCGTGTCCTGTTCCGTCGGGCCGGCGTGTTCATGGGCGGATTCGACCTCGATGCGGCGCAGGCCGTATGCGGTGGCAGCGACATCGAGCGTTATCAGACACTCGATCAGCTCACGCTGCTGATCGAGAAATCCCTTGTCGTAACCGAAGATACGCAGTTCGGTGGCGCGCGATACCGGATGCTGGAGACCGTCCGCCAATACGCGCAGGAGAAGCTCGGTGAGTCCGGCGAGGCCGGCGCGGTGCGCTCCCGACACCGCGACCACTACACCGCACTCGCCAGCCTGCTCAACACACCAGTACGCTCCGGTCATCAGCGCCGGCTCGAGCAGGCCGAAACCGAGATGGACAATCTGCGGGCGGCGTTCGCGTGGTCGCTCGAAAACGCCGAATTCGCAACCGCATTGCAACTTGCGTCGGCCTTAGAGCCGCTGTGGGTGACTCGCGGCCGCGTGCAGGAAGGAACGGCCTGGTTCGACGCCGCGCTCGCCGATGCCACCGCCTGCGGCATGGAGCCGCCGCCCGCGGTTCGTGCCCGCGCACTCGCCGATCGGGCCATACTCGACGGCGGGCAAAACATCCATGACAACCTGGATAAGGCTTTAGAAGCGCTGGCCATCGCCCGTGAACTCGACGACCCAGCCTTGCTGGTCCGAGCGCTCACCGGTTGCGCCGGTCTGACCGCCTACGACGCCGACGCCGCCGGTTTGTACATCGACGAGGCGCTGGGGCTCGCCCGCGCGCTGGGCGACGACTGGAGTCTGAGCCAGATCCTGGAAGTTCAGGCGTTTGCGGCGATCACCGGGAAGGGCGACGCGATCGCCGCGCGTGCGGCCGGTGAGGAAGGACGCGACCTCGCCGACGCGATCGGGGACGGATTCAACTCGCGTATGTGTCGCTGGTGTATTGCCCTGGCGCAGTGGTTTGAAGGCGATGTCACCGGAGCCCTCGCGCAGTTCCGCGATCTGGTCGCCGAGTCGGAGGTGGCCCACGACGAGATGTCCCGGATGTCCAGCCTTATCAGCTTGAGCCACCTGCTCGCCTATGCGGGCGACACGAGCGAGGCACGGGCGGCCGCGAACGCGGCTGTCGAAGTCGCGGCGGATTTCGGCGCATTCAACCAGGGCTTCGCCTACGCGGCGTTGGCGGTCGCGACTCTGGCCGCAGGCGACCTCCCCGCGTCGGCCAGCGCCGTCGAGGCGGCCTGTCAACTAATGAACATCCAGCCCGAGCTGGCGGTCGTCAACGTCATCCCGCTTGCCCAAGTTGCGCTCGCTCAGGGGGATTTGACCGCGGCCCGCCACCGGGCCGACAATGCCGTCTCGGTGGCTCCAGGCGTGCATTTGATCCAGGCGCTGGCGACGCGTGCGCGCGTAGCGATCGCGCAGAACGAACCGGATCAAGCTGCGTGCGACGCGCACGACGCGCTCACGCGCGCAGCGGACCTCAAGAAGTACTTGGCCATTCCCGACGCGCTCGAATGCCTCGCCATACTTGCGGTCTGGGCGGGCGCTCACCGAGACGCCGCTCGGCTATTCGGAGCCGCACGGGGCGTTCGCATCCGCACCGGCTACGTGCGCTTCAAGATCTACGACGCGGCCCATGACGCGTCGGTGGCTGTGCTGCGCGAGGCGACGGCCGACAACGAATTCGAAGTCGCCTGGTCCGAGGGCGAGGCGCTGTCCATGGAAGAAGCGCTCGCCTATGCGCAACGCGGCCGCGGCGAACGCAAGCGACCGTCAACCGGGTGGGCATCGCTGACACCCGCCGAACTCAATGTGGTGAAACTCGTCAGCGAAGGGCTGCCGAACAAAGACATCGCCGCGCGCCTGTTTATATCCGCACGCACCGTGCAAGCACACCTGAGCAACGTCTACTCCAAGTTGGGTATCAGCTCGAGAGTGCAACTTGCGCAAGAGGCTTCACGCCACGCTTAGTCGCCCTTGTTGCCCCGGTGCATTTTGACCGCTCCCTCCACGTTGGCCTTCTTGTCCTCTCCGGAACCCTTCGCTGCGGCCTTCTTGCGTTTGGCGACGACGGCGTCGACCGCGCCGTTGAGCGCCGAACCCAACGGGAAGCCCAGGTAGTGGGTGAGGAAGACGGCCATCTCCTTCAGTTCGGTCTCGGTGAGCTCACCGTTGAGAAGCGCTGCGTTTATTTGGATCTCGGCCAAGTCGCGGTTTCCGATCGCGGTAACCGCCGTCAGCGTCATGATGCGCTTGTCGCGCATCGACAATCCCGGTCGCGTCCAGATGCTGCCGAACAGGTGGTCGACGGTCAGGTCGAAGTACGCGTCGCCTTCGATGTTTGGCATTTCCCAGCCGTAGACCTCGTTCATCTTCGCGAGGCCCTTGCTGCGCAGCTCGTCCATTACGCCTCTTTCTCTGTGTGCGGAACCCCGAGGTCCGCAGCCAACCGCTGAAAGGCCAACTGAGCAAACGGCAGGTCGACCGAGACCGCCTCGCCGAGAGCCAGCGCCAGGCTCAGGTCCTTCTCCCCCAGCCCGCGGGCGTGCACAAAAGACTGGTACAGGAAGTTATCCGGTTCAATGTCTTTCATGTTGTCGCGCACCATGATCGCCCCAGGACCACTTGTGAGGGCATCGGTGTGACGGACTACCCGGCCGAGGGCCTGCAGATCGAGCCCGGCCGCCTCGGCGAGTCTCATGGCCTCACACGCCACGGCATACGAGGTGAAGGTCAACATGTTGCGGGCCAACTTCATTCGCGTACCCGCCCCCGGCTCCCCGGCGTGGACGACGATCGCGGCCCAGTGTTTGAACGCCGGCTTGATCCGCTCATACACCTCGCGCTCGGCGCCCACCATCGTGGCGAGCTCACCTTGCGCCGCCGCGGCCACCCCACCACTGACCGGCGCGTCGACGATATGGATGTCTCGCGGCTTGTGCTCGGCCGCGAGCCCGACCGCCGTGGTATCGCTGATGGTCGAGTGGATCGCGATGACGGTGCCGGGTTTCGCGTGGGTCGCCAACTCGCCGACCACCTCACGCACCTGGGCGTCGTTGAGTACGGTGATGTGAATGATGTCGGCGGCGGCGACGTCGGCGACGCTGTCGGCCAGGCTGGCACCCTTTTCGGCCAGGGGCGCCATCGCCTCGGTCCGGATGTCGTAAACCGTTACCCCGCCCGGCCATTCGGCCATCTTCGTGGCCATCGGCGCGCCCATGTTGCCCAGGCCGATGTAGCCGAGCCTCACGTCCTCGGGTGCGGTCATGATCGGATTATCTGTCCGCCGTCAACGTTGAAGATCTGTCCGGTGATCCACGATGCCTCGTCGGAGAGCAGGAACAGACACATGCCGACCAGATCCGCGGGCGTGCCCATCCGCGACAGCGGCAGGCCCTTGACGATGTCGTCGACCATCTCTTTGGGGGTCGTGGTCCGGTTGGCCTCGGTGTCGATGGGCCCCGGAGCAATTGCGTTGATCCGGATCTTCTGGCCACCCAGTTCGCGGGAGAGCTGCTGGGTCAGACCGTTGAGCCCCACCTTGGCCAGGCCGTAGTAGTTCGCGTAAAGCCAGGCAGCGGTGGATGACTGGTTGACGATCGCGCCCCCGCCGCGTTTGGCCATCTTCTTGTATACCGCGCGGGTGCACCACAGCGCCCCGTCCAAATTCACGCTCATGAACTTCCGGTAGTACTCCGGGTCGATGGTGAGCAAGAAGTCCAGCTTCATGCCGCCAAAGATCGCGGCGTTGTTCACCAGGTAGTCGATGCCGCCGAATTCGGCCAGCGTGCGGTCGGCCATCTCCTTGGCGGACGCGGGGTCGGACACGTCGACCGGAATGCTGATGGCGGTTCCGCCGTCGCCGACGATCTGCTTGGCGACCGCGTCGGCGGCTTCGACGTTGATGTCGGCGACCACCACCGCCGCGCCCTCGTGGGCCAGCGCCTCGGCGTACGCCTGCCCGATGCCACCACCGGATCCGGTGACGATGCCGACCTTATTCTCGAATCGCATGTATTCCTCTCGGTCGCCGAGTTGGCGCGGTCACTGCACCGCTGTGGCAATGGTTTTGATTTCCAGGTACTCCTCGAAGCCGGCCAAGCCCATTTCTCGTCCATTCCCGGACTGCTTGTAACCGCCGAACGGCGCGTCGGCGGAGTACCAGACGCCGCCGTTGACATTGACTGTGCCCACCCGCATCCGCGAGGCGAAGTTGGCCGCACGTTCGGGGTCGACACTGAACACCGTGCCCGACAAGCCATATGGCGAGTCGTTGGCGATGCGCAGTGCGTCGTCGTCGCTGTCGTGGGCGATCACGGTGAGCACCGGCCCGAAGATCTCCTCACGGGCGGGCCGCGCGTCGTTGGTCAGGCCCGCGATCACGGTGGGCTCGATGAAGAACCCGCGATCCTTGTCTGCCGGGCGGCCACCGCCACAGGCGAACGTCCCGCCCTCGGCGATCGCCAGATCGAGATAGCCCTGCACTCGCTCCCGTTGGCGGGCGGAAATCACCGGCCCACACACGGTTCCCGGGTCGTCGGGGTTGCCGGGCTTGATCGAGCCCATGGTGCCCGCCGCGATCGCGACGGCCTCGTCGTAACGGGCTCGCGGCACCACCAGCCGGGTCGTGATGGCGCAGCCCTGCCCGGCGTGCATGGCCGCGGTGAACGCAGACATCGAGCACGCCCCGCCCAGGTCGGCGTCATCGAGAACGACGAACGCCGACTTGCCGCCCAGCTCCAGGAACACCCGCTTGATGGTCGCGGCGGCATCACCCATGACGCTGCGGCCGGTCGCGGTCGATCCGGTGAACGAAACCATGTCCACCCGAGGGTCTTTCGAGAGCAACGCCCCCATTCGGTGGTCGTTCGACGTGATGATGTTGACGACACCGGGCGGGAAGTCGGTGTGCTCGGCGATGATTTCGCCGAGCACCGCCGCACACCAGGGGGTGTCCGGTGCGGGCTTCAACACCACGGTATTGCCGGCGGCCAGCGCGGGTCCCAACTTGGCGAGATTGATCTGGTGTGGGAAGTTCCACGGGGTGATCGCGCCAACGACACCGACGGCCTCCCGCGCGATCGTGCGCCGGGTCGGGATGCCCATCGGCGATGCCTGTCCGAGGTCAGCGTTCCACTCGTAGGACTCGGCGGTGTCGGCCGCGAAGCTCAGGTCACCGACCGGTCCCTCCAATTGGGCGGCCGAAGTGAGCATCCGCGGGGCGCCGACCTCGGCGATGGTGATGTCGCGCAGTTCCTCGATGTGGTCGCGCATCGCGTCGCGCAGCTGCCGAATGCAACGCACCCGCAATTCGGTGTTGCGGGACCAGTCCGTCTCGTCGAAGGCGCGCCGCGCGGCGTCGATGGCGCGGTCCATGTCGGTGGCGTCGCCGTTTGCGGCAACGCCCAGCACCTCCTCGGTCGCCGGGTTCACCGTGGGGAAGTTGCCGGCGCTTCCGGCCGACAGCTTGCCGTCGATGAACAGTTCACTTACGCCGTCGGCCAACAAGGCCATGTCCCGCTCCCGTCTGTGCGCGGCGACCGCCCCGCCATTCTAATGGACAGTTGTCCGATATTGCCCGATCGAACCATAGTCGCCCGGTCATCGAAGGTGCAAGGGCCGATCCCGAAAGTCGTCCGCAAAACCGTAATACTCAGGTACTGAGCAGCGCATATCCGGATTAGGCTTGCTTCTCGCCGTTTCCTTCCACTAGCTTGGACATGTGTCCAGCGACGCACTGGTGACCATTACTTCCGACGGCGACTGCCAGACCGGTCAGCCGGCGCGTAACCGCCGCCAGGAGGAGACCTTCCGCAAGGTGTTGGCGGCCGGCATCGAAACCCTGCGGGAGAAGTCGTACGCCGGCCTGACGGTGCGTGCGGTCGCCGCCCGCGCCAAAGTCGCGCCGGCCACCGCCTATACCTACTTCTCGTCGAAGAACCACCTGATCGCCGAGGTCTATCTGGACCTGGTGCGGCAGGTTCCTTTCTTCACCGACGTCAACGAGCCGATGCCGGTCCGAGTGGACAAGGTGCTGCGTCACCTGGCGCTGGTGGTCGCCGACGAACCCGAGGTCGGTGCCGCGTGCACGACGGCACTGCTCGGTGGCGGCACAGATCCGGCGGTGGGTGCGGTGCGCGACCGCATCGGCGCGGAAATCCACCGGCGCATCGCGACGGCCATTGGGCCCGGAGCCGACCCGAATACGGTGGCCGCCCTCGAGATGGCTTTCTTCGGCGCGCTGGTACAGGCCGCCAGTGGCCAGTTCACCTATCACCAAATCGCCGACCGGTTGGCGTATGTGGTGAGTCTGATTCTGCCCGGGAAGACAAGCCAGGAGACAAGAACCTAAATGACCGTCCATGTGGGCGACCACGAGTTGGTCCTCGATCCCTATGATTACGACTTCCACGAAGATCCGTACCCCTACTACAAGCGCCTGCGCGACGAAGCCCCGCTGTATCGCAATGACGAGCTGAAGTTCTGGGCGCTGTCGAGGCACCAAGACGTGCTGCAGGGATTCCGCAACAGCACAACGCTTTCCAACAAGTACGGCGTCTCGCTCGACCCCGCGTCGCGAGGCCCGCATGCCAGCAAGACGATGTCGTTCCTGGCGATGGACGATCCCGCCCATCTGCGGCTGCGGACGCTCGTCTCAAAAGGCTTCACCCCGCGCCGGATTCGCGAACTCGAGCCGCGCGTCACCGAGATCGCGAGCAAGCATCTCAACACCATGCTGGACAAGGGCAGGGACGGTGCGGTCGACTACATCGACGAGTTCGCCGGCAAGCTGCCCATGGACGTCATCTCCGAGTTGATGGGAGTACCCGAGCCGGATCGCGATCAGGTTCGGACCTGGGCCGACGGGGTCATGCACCGCGAGGCAGGAGTCACCGACGTGCCACCGGAGGCCGTCGAGGCCTCCCTTAACCTGATCGTCTACTACCAGGGGATGGTGGCCGAGCGGCGCGAGCAGCCGACCGGGGATCTGACCTCGGCGCTGCTGGAAGCCGAGATCGACGGTGACCGGCTCACCGATGACGAAGTGCTCGGCTTCATGTTCCTGATGGTGATCGCCGGCAACGAGACCACCACCAAACTGCTTGCCAATGCCGCCTTTTGGGGTCACAAGAACCCTGACCAGCTGACGCCGATCTACCAGGATCTGTCACGGGTGCCGCTGTGGGTCGAGGAGACCCTGCGCTACGACACCTCCAGCCAGATCCTGGCTCGTACCGTGTCGGGCAAGCTCACCCTTTACGACACCACCATTCCCGAGGGTGACGTTCTGCTGCTGTTGCCCGGTTCCGGGCACCGCGACGAGCGGGTCTTCGACAATCCCGACCACTACTTGATCGGGCGCGAAATCGGGCCCAAACTGTTGAGTTTCGGTAGCGGCGCGCACTTCTGCCTGGGCGCGCATCTGGCGCGAATGGAAGCCCGGGTCGCGCTCACCGAGTTGTTCAAGCGAATCCGCGGACATTGCTCGAGTGGACGCGGACGGCGTTGGCCTCGTCCACCTCGTACCCGCGGATTCGCTTGA
>NZ_LZJR01000007.1 GCF_001667925.1 Mycobacterium sp. E2479
CGGGTGCTGTGCGCCATCACCCACGGTCTGCTGTGGGCGGTCATCGCACCGATCGCGACCCGGCTGGTGCCCCCGAGCCATGCCGGACGGGCCACCATGTCGATCTACGTCGGCACCAGCCTCGCGCTGGTGGTGGGCAGCCCGCTGACCGCGGCCTTGAGCCTGATGTGGGGCTGGCGCCTGGCCGTCGTGTGCGTCACCGTCGCGGCCGTCGTCGTCACGTTCGCCGCCCGGTTGATGTTGCCGGAGATGGTGCTCAACGAGGATCAGCTCGCCCACGTGGGCCCGAGATCACGACACCACCGCAACCCCCGGCTGATTCTGGTGAGCGTGCTGGCAATGATCGCGGTCACCGGCCATTTCGTGTCCTACACGTTCATCGTCGAGATCATCCGCAACGTACTCGGCGTGCGCGGGCCGAACCTGGCCTTCGTGCTGGCCGCCTACGGGTTGGCCGGTCTGTTGTCGTTACCGCTGGTGGCGCGGCCGCTGGACCATCGGCCCAGGAGCGCCGTCATCCTGTGCTTCACGGGGCTGACGGCGGCCTTCGTGGTGCTGACCGGGCTGGCGTTCGGCGGTAAGACAGGCGTGGCCACCGCGTTGATCGGGACCGCCGCGATCGTGTTGTGGGGCGCGATGGCCACCGCGGTCTCGCCGATGATGCAGTCCGCAGCGATGCGCAACGGGGCCGACGACCCCGACGGGGCGTCGGGGCTCTACGTGACCGCGTTCCAGGTCGGGATCATGGCCGGGTCGCTGGTCGGCGGCCTGCTCTATGAGAGCAGTGTGACGCTGATGCTGGCCGCTTCGGCGGCCCTGATGGCCGTCGCGCTGGCCGGGATCGCGGCCAACCGGCGGATGCTGGACGTTGCTTCGACAAGCTCACCCGATTCATAGCCGCCCAGGTCAACCGGGTAATTATTGGCCGTCGCGGGGCACGGCTCACCGCCGTTAACGGTAGCTGGCGTCCCTCCTATGCCACACTGTGTCGAGAACACGAGTGGAGGTATGCGTATGTCAGGCTGGACGAGGGCCGGGACTAGGAAGGGCCTCTTCGCCGCTCTGAGCACAACCGGTTTGGCGTCCATCGTGGGCTTGGCGCTCGTGCTGAGTGCGGCTCCCGCATCGGCGGATCCGGACCCGGCTCCGGCTGACCCGGGCGCGGTCGCCGCCCCGC
>NZ_LZJR01000008.1 GCF_001667925.1 Mycobacterium sp. E2479
CACGCCACCCTCAGCGATTCCAGCCAGGGACCAACATCCAGGCGCACTAACCATCAACCCTTTTTCAGGTCGAAGTAGCTAGCCCAGAGCGACCAGGGTGTCGCCGCGCTGCTCGAGCACCCGGGACCCGATCACGGCCGGGAACACCGGCTTACCGGCCGGCGGGGCGCTCGTCGACCGGTCCACCGGCAAGTAGCGCTCGTTGGCGCCACTGAGCGGGTCGTAAACCCCGAGCGCCCCGGTCAGAGGCACCAGCAGCCGGCCCGCCATCATCACGCCGGGCCCCAACGGCGTCTTGTCGCCCGCGGCGATGGTGTAGCGCAGCGCCAACGTATTCGCGTCGAAGACCATCAGCGAATCGCCGGTCCACCAGGTGATCACGCTGCCCGGGTGGGAAACCACCGCCGAGCGTGCCGGCGGCTTGGGGAGTGGCGTGCTCGACACGGTGGCACCGGCTTCGTCGATCACGTCGACCCGGGGCTGCGGTGCGGGCAGGTAGACCATCGTGGTGTTCTCGGCGACGGTCACTACCCGGGCGCCCGAATCCGGCGCGATGCCCGGTTCGGCCACGATGTGTTGTTGAGGTTCGTCGTCGTCCTTGCCCGGACGCAGCAGCACCAACCGGAGGTCGGCCTGATTCGCGCAGCTCTCCAGCACCGACACCGCCTGCGAGCTGCCCGCGGCCGAGATCAGCCTGCAGCCGGAGTGCAGCCCACGCGACGACGGCTTCACCCGGGCGTCAGTCTCGCCGTAGGCCAGCATCCGGACCATGTCCGAACGCCACAGCTCCAGCCGGGTGTCGCCGACGGACAACACGGTCATGCCGTCGGAGGAGAGCCGGACCCGCGGATCGGCATAACCGCTGCGGGCGGGCCCCCGGCGACCGGTGGCGCCGTCCAGCGTGCTCACCTGCCCGCAACCGCGATCGTCGCGGTAGACGCCGACGGCGTAGCGGTACAGCCACGTGACTCCGCACAGATCAACGTCGCGGGCGTAGCTCCAGCGAGACTGGCCGGTTTCGGGATCGCGCCCGTCGATCCGGCGGCCCGCGGCGGTGACGACCTCCCCGCCGGCTACCACGGGGGCCGTGCTGGCCGGGCTGGCGGCGCTCCACAGCTGCTTGAGGCCGGCGGGCACCTGACGGGCCGGGGTCGGGTTGGGTGCGGGAAAGGCAGCGGGCCGGCTGCTGGTGGCCCGGGCGTCGCTGTTCCACCAGAGCAACGCCGCGGCCGCGGCGACCACGACCACGATGGCGGCGGCGGCGACGATGTCGCCTGTGGTCCGGCGCTCGGGCTTGACCATGCGTCGGCGCGGGCTTTTAGTTGCTCGGTGTGGCGGCGGCCGCCGTAGCGGCCTGCCCTTGGGCGGGCTTGCGACGCCGACGGCGGCGCCGGGTGGAGCCGGCGTTGCCCGGGGGCGAGGCGGCCGGGGTTTCCGAGTTGGCCTCGCCGTTGGTGCTCGCGGCCCCGTTGTTCGACGGGTGCGCGGTGACGGGCTGGCCGCCGCGGGTTCGCCGGCGGGTGCCGGAGCGGCGCGCGGGCCTCTCCGACTTCTGCTGCGGCCTGTTACCGTCCCGATCGCTGCTGCGGCGCTGGCCTTGCGGCTTGCGCGCCGCGCCCACCGTGCCGCCGGCCTCGGCGGGGATGTCGAGCTCGGCGTAGAGGTGCGGAGAGTTGGAGTAGGTCTCTGCAGGCTCGGGGCAGTCCAGCCCGAGCGCCTTATCGATCAGCGCCCAGCGCGTCAGCTCGTCCCAGTCCACCAGGGTGACCGCGACACCGGTCTTGCCGGCACGGCCGGTGCGTCCGATGCGGTGCACATAGGCCTGCTCGTCCTCGGGGATCTGGTAGTTGATCACGTGGGTGACGTCGTCGATGTCGATGCCCCGGGCGGCCACGTCGGTGGCGACCAGCACGTCGATTTCGCCGGTCCGGAACGCCTTCAGCGCCTTCTCACGCGCCGCCTGGCCTAGGTCGCCGTGCACCGCGCCCACCGCGAAACCGCGCTCGGCCAGCTCGTCGGCCACCTTCTGCGCGGTGCGCTTGGTGCGGGTGAAGATCATCGTGGCGCCGCGGCCCTCGGCCTGAAGAATGCGGCTCACCATCTCCACCTTGTCCAGGGCGTGGGCCCGGTAGACGTACTGAACGGTGGTGTCGTGGGTGGCCGCCGAGTGCGGCGCTTCCGCCCGGATGTGGGTGGGCTGGTTCATGAAGGTGCGCGCCAGCGTGATGATCGGGTCTGGCATGGTCGCCGAGAACAGCATGGATTGCCGGTCGGTGGGGATTTGGCGCAGGATGCGCTCGATGTCGGGCAGGAAGCCCAGGTCGAGCATCTCGTCGGCCTCGTCGAGCACCAGCACTGAGAGCCCACCCAGCTGCAGGTGGTTCTGCTGGCTCAGGTCGAGCAGCCGGCCCGGCGTGCCCACCACGACGTCGGCGCCGGCGCGTAGCGCCTCGATCTGCGGCTCGTATGGGCGCCCGCCGTAGATGGGGACCACCGACAGCGGCCGGCCTCCCTCGGCGGTCAGGTGCTTGGCGGCCAGCGTCAGGTCATCGGTGACCTGCAGGCACAGCTCGCGGGTGGGCACCACGATCAGCGCCCGCGGCGCGCCGTTGAGCGGTCGCGTGGCGGTGCCGGCCGTGATGCGCTGCAGCAGCGGCACGCCGAACGCGAACGTTTTGCCCATGCCGGTGCGGGCCTGCCCGATCAGGTCGTCGCCTGCGAGCGCCATCGGCAGGGTCAGTTCTTGGATGGCAAAAGGGGTTTCGATGCCCTTTTCCGCGAGCGCGCGCACGATTTCGTCGCGGACGCCGAGTTGCGCAAAGGTCAGTTCAGTTGTGCTGGTGAGTGCGGTCATGCGTGGGTAATTAGCCTCTCGGTGGCGTATCGGTTGTTGTCGGTGTTTCTCTGTCGCGGTCACGCGCGCACGAGTTCCGACTCCGAATACGTCGCCGAGTCGCCGGCCCTGGCTCAGTCTGGAATGGCCCAGTTAGGGCGGGCCAGCTGTGCACGCACATTTCGCCGATGGCGGCTTTAAAAAAACAATTACGGCATAAATACAGCCGCCATCTACCTACATGATAGCTGGTCGACAACTGGCTCCAATTTTGCGCTGCTTGAGCCGACTACAGTGTTGCCATGACCCGGCCCTCCTGTGAGCCCGCTGCCGCCGACCAAATCGACGGATCGCCAGCCTCGCGGCTGTCGGCCGATCACCCGGGCGTCAACGAGCTGTTCGCGGTCTTGGCCTACGGCGAGATCGCGGCGTTCTACCGGCTCACCGACGAGGCGCGGATGGCCCCTGACCTGCGCGGACGGATTTCGATGGCGAGCATGGCCGCGGCCGAGATGCAGCACTACGAGCAGCTGCGCGACGCGCTGGAAAGCCGCGGCGTCGACGTGGTGTCGGCGATGTCCAAGTACGTCTCGGCGCTCGACAACTACCACCGGCTGACGATGCCCAGCACGTGGCTCGAGGCCTTGGTGAAGACCTATGTGGGCGACGCCCTGGCGGCCGATCTGTACCTGGAAATCGCGCACGGTCTGCCCGACGAGGTTGCCGACGTGATTCGCGCGACCCTGTCGGAAACCGGGCACTCGCAGTTCGTCGTCGCCGAGGTGCGCGCCGCGGTGACGGCCAGCGGCAAGCAACGCAGTCGCCTGGCGCTGTGGTCACGCCGGCTGTTTGGCGAAGCGATCACCCAGGCCCAGTACCTGCTGGCCGACCACGACGAGCTTGTCGACCTGGTGATGTCGGGCGCCGGCGGGTTGGGCCAGCTCAATGCTTTCTTCGACCGGATGCAGCAGACGCACGACCGCCGCATGCACGAACTGGGCCTGAGCTGAGGTTCGCCGTGATCGCAAGCGCGGCGTAGCCGGGCGTAGCGGGTCACGGCCATCGGGTTCGCCGTGATCGCAAGCGCGGCGTAGCCGGGCGTAGCGGGTCACGGCCATCGGGTTCGCCGTGATCGCAAGCGCGGCGTAGCCGGGCGTAGCGGGTCACGGCCATCGGCTCAGCCTGCGCAGGTCGCCATGTTCGAGGTGTTGGAGGCGATGATCCGCTGACCGGCGGCGTTGTAGATCGAGCAGCTGAGCCGACCGTAGAAGCTGGTCGCGACGACGGACTCGGTCTCCACGCCCGGGTTCAGCACCACCACCTTCGACCACGGCAGCGACACGTTGAACTCGGTCTGCGGCACGCCCCGCGCATCGGTATAGACGATGTTCACCAGGTCCAGCAGCTGCTTGGTGCCGTTCACGCTGTAGACGATCGTGCGCGGGTTGAGCGCGGCCGTCGGTGCTGCCGCCGCGAGCGGCGGCGCGACACTGGGTGCCGCCATCGCGGGCGGCGCGACCGGCGCGGCACTGGGAGTGGTGACCGTCGTGACGGTCTCGGCCGGTAACTGGGAGGGGCGCGGGGCGGCGCTGGGCGGCACGGATGCCTTGGTCGTCGCGGGTGCCGAGGTCACCGGGTGGGGGGCCGGCGCACCCACCGTGGCCTTGGTCGACGCGCTGTCGCCGCTGTTGATGACGACGGCGGTGGCGATGGCGCCGAGGGCGACGACTGCGCCCAGCACCGCCGTAGCAGGACGCCAGCGCGAATCGGCGGGCCAACCCGTCCAGTTGTAGTCGGCGTTCAGGTGGGGATCGGTGTCGCAGGCGTCGTCGTC
>NZ_LZJR01000009.1 GCF_001667925.1 Mycobacterium sp. E2479
GGGGCGGCGGCGGGCGGTGCCGGCTGCGCCGACCACGCCGCGGCCTGCGGCGGTGCCGCCACCGGGATGTTCATCGATTCGGTTCGGGGCGGACGCCCGGCCATGCCCTGGTGGCGGCCGACGTCGAAAGTCAGCAGCGGTCCGTCCGGGTTTCCGATGTTCAAGTTCTGGCCGTCGTGGATCTCGACGACCGGCACGCGCCGGCCGTTGACGAAAGTTCCGTTGAGCGAACCATTGTCGATGGCCAGCCATTTGCCCTGATCGAAGCGCAGCAGCAGGTGGGCGCGCGAAATCAACGGGTGGGTGATACGCATGTCCGCTCGCAGATCGCGCCCGACTACTACATCGTGGCCCGCTGCGAAGGTGCGTTCCGATCCTTCGTGATGGACGGTTAGCGCTGGCGGGGCTGGTGCTGACATCGCCACAACTGTAGCTTGCAGCCCTGTGCTTTACCGCTGAGCGTCGGGCGCGCCGGTGACCACGCAGTGTGTTCGGGTGTAGATGGTGGGCATGCACTGGTTGCAATGCGTGCACGCCGAATGCACGTGGTGCTGGGCGCCATCAGCCGCGATTCGGTTGATCAGATCCGGCTCGGCCAACAGCGCCCGGGCCATCGCGACGAACTCGAATCCCTCCGCCATCGCCAGATCCATCGTTTCCCGATTGGTGATTCCGCCGAGCAGAATCAGCGGCATCTTCAGTTCGTTGCGGAATAGCTTGGCATCGCGCAACAAATACGCCTCGCGGTAGGGGTATTCGCGCAGGAACTTCTTGCCCGTCATGCGCATGCCCCAACTCAGCGGCGGCTTGAACGCGCCGGCGAACTCCTTGAGCGGCGCGTCGCCGCGGAACAGGTACATCGGGTTGACCAGCGAGCTGCCCGCGGTGAGTTCGATCGCGTCCAGCCCGCCGTCTTCCTCCAGCCATTTGGCGGTGGTCAGCGATTCCTCCGTGCTGATGCCGCCGCGAACGCCGTCGGTCATGTTCAGCTTGGCGGTCACGGCGATGGGAGTGCCTTCCTTTTCCACCGCACGCCGAACGGCCATCACGATGCCGCGGGCGACCTTGGCCCGGTTCTGCAGCGATCCGCCGAACTCGTCGTCGCGACGGTTGATCAGCGGGGACAGGAACGAGCTCGCCAGATAGTTGTGGCCCAGGTGGATTTCGACGGCGTCGAAGCCGGCCTCGATGGCCAGCCGGGCGGCGTTGGCGTGCCCGGCGGTCACCTGGTCGATGTCCTCGCGGGTGGCTTTCTTGGCGAACCGCATCCCGATCGGGTTGAAGAACCGGACCGGCGCCAATGCCTTGGCCTGGTTCGACTTGGCGTTGGCCACCGGGCCGGCGTGGCCGATCTGCGCGCTGACCGCGGCGCCCTCGGCGTGCACCGCTTCGGCCAGCCGGCGGAACCCGGGCACGGCCTCGGGTCGCATCCAGATCCCGTTGCCCTCGGTGCGGCCGCCGGGGGAGACGGCGCAGTACGCGACGGTCGTCATGCCTACCCCACCGGCGGCAGGCAGCCGGTGGTATTCGATGAGGTCGTCGGTCACCAGCGCTTCGGGCGTGCGCGCCTCGAAGGTGGCGGACTTGATGGTGCGGTTGCGCAGGGTTATCGGACCGAGCTTCGCGGGACTGAAGACGTCCGGAGGACTAGACATACCGGGAGCGTGCCAGACTGTCAGCGTGGGAGCAATCACGCTGGACGGCAAGGCCACCCGTGACGAGATCTTCGTCGACCTCAAAGAGCGCGTGACCGCCTTGACCGCAGCGGGCCGCACCCCCGGCCTCGGCACCATCCTGGTGGGCGATGACCCGGGTTCCCAGGCATACGTCCGGGGCAAGCACGCCGACTGCGCGAAGGTGGGCATCACCTCGATCCGCCGTGACCTGCCCGCCGACATCAGCACCGCGACGCTCAACGAGACCATCGACGAACTCAACGCCAACCCGGAATGCACCGGGTACATCGTGCAGTTGCCGCTGCCCAGGCATCTCGACGAGAACGCGGCGTTAGAGCGGGTCGACCCGAACAAGGACGCCGACGGACTGCACCCGACCAACCTGGGCCGGCTGGTGCTCAACAACCCGGCCCCGCTGCCGTGCACACCGCGCGGCATCGTGCACCTGTTGCGCCGCTACGACGTTGAGATCGCCGGGGCGCACGCGGTCGTCATCGGCCGCGGTGTCACGGTCGGCCGACCGCTGGGGCTGCTGCTGACCCGCCGCTCCGAGAACGCCACGGTGACGTTGTGCCACACGGGAACTCGTGACTTGCCCGCGCTGACCAGGCAGGCCGACATCATCGTCGCGGCCGTGGGAGTGCCGCGCATGCTGACCGCCGACATGGTGCGTCCCGGCGCCGCGGTGCTCGACGTCGGCGTCAGCCGCGTCGACGGCAAGCTCACCGGCGACGTGCACCCGGACGTGTGGGATGTGGCCGGCCATGTGTCGCCGAACCCGGGCGGCGTGGGACCGCTGACCCGCGCGTTCCTGCTGACCAATGTCGTCGAGCTGGCCGAGCGGCAATGACCGCGCGCGCCGTGCTGCGGGCCCAATGGCCAATTATGTTGGTGGGACTGGTATTTGCCACGGCGCTTGCCCTGGTCGGGGCCAATTTCTGGCGTCGCGGTTCGCTGTTGATAGGCATCGGTGTGGGCGTGGCGGCGGCGTTGCGGCTGGTGTTGTCCGAGGACCGGGCCGGCCTGCTGGTGGTGCGCGGCAAGGGAATCGACTTCATCACCACCGCGACGGTGGGGGCGGCGATGTTCTATATCGCGTGGACGATCGACCCGCTGGGCACTCGCTAGAACCTCGGCAGCGCCGGGGCCTGCCCGGGCATCGCGGGTAGTTGGCCTGCCATACCTGGGATTTGGCCCGGAATGCCAGGCAGTTGTCCGGGCATGCCCGGAATTTGCCCGGCCATTCCCGGCATTCCCGGCGGCAAGGCGCCGGACAGGTTGCCGCTGGCGATGTTTGCCATCTCCTCGGGGCAGTACGTCTGGATCGCGATCTGGGTGAACATGCGGGCCATCATCGGTGACATGCCCCGACCGGCGACGCTGGACGCGGCCGCCGCGAAGTTGCCGCCCGGCTGCGACAGCATCGGGCAGATCGATTCCCCGACGGACATCGCGTTTCCGGGCTCGCCGAAGTCGATGCCGGCGTGGTTGAGCGCGTCGATGAAGTCGTCACCGTTGCCCTCCGCCCCGGCCGGCGCAGCGAACGCAGAGGCCACGGTCAGCAGGCCGGCCGCCGCGGCCAGCAGGCGGATGGTGAAGGGCTGACGACGAAAAACCCAGATCCATTGATGAGTTCGTGTAAGTGCCTTCACGCCAGCCTCCCCGTCCGCCATGGAGTGCGTCAGCGGCACTCGAATCACGTAAGGAACTCTGAGCCATGACTGTTACGTTTGTGACACGGTGGGATAAAGGTTCGCACAATAAGCGTTTCGTGAGGTCGCTGCGCCCGCGACATCGGTTATTAGGCGGCCCGGTTGCGCAAGGACGACCGTCAGATCGAGACCACACCGTGATCTGAACGCGGGCAAAAGCCCCGGATTCCCTCGCGCGACATGAACTTGACCCCGAGCACTAGGTACACGCCCTCATTAGCCTTCACAGGCGATGCCGTCGTTGTCCCGGTCCAGCTTGGGTCGGTAGTCGGGGTCACCCTTCGGGATGTTGTACCGGCCGTCCCGGTGGGCCTCGGTGCAGTTCCGATACGGCCCGCTGGCGCTTGCCGCGGGAGCGGTAAAGGTGGCCCCGGCGATAGCGCAGACCGCAGCGGCGGCGACCAGTAGAGCACGAATCACGTTGTCGTTCATCCCATCTAGTGGTGGAATCCATTAGTAAGTCGTCGGAAATGTAGCGTGCCATCATGGCGCTGGACGTGGTTTTGGTCGCATTCCGCGGGTGATCTAGATCACCGACCGGCAAACGCATCCGCAGCGCTGGTTCAAAAGCCGGCAGGAGTAGTAGTCAGACTGCCAGGGTCGCCCGGGTGCACATGGTGACGTAGGGCAGCGCCAGGCCCGTCGAATTCGCCAGCGCCGGATGGGTGGCCAACAGTTGGCGCACCTGATCGAGCGTTTGGGTGCGGACCTCGGTCGGCGAGGTGATGCAATAGCTGCGCGACGCGACAAGGTCGATCAACGCCTGCGGCGTAAGGTAATTCGTCCACTCGACCCGATGATGCGCCAGTTCGGTGAAGGGCTCGGGCAGCGTGACCCGGGTGCGGCCGCCGTCGCCGTCGCTGCCAATGATCTGGCCCAGTTCGCGCACCCAGCCGAGCCTTTCGTCGCGGGTGTTCCACACCAGACCCAGCCGCCCGCCGGGCCGCAGCACCCGCGCCACTTCCGGGATCGCCCGCTCCGGATCCACCCAATGCCAGGCCTGCGCCACCAGCACCACATCAACGCTGTCGTCTTCCAACGGAATCTCTTCCGCGGTGCCCAGCAGCGCCCGGGTCTCCGGCAGCGAGGCACGCAACACTTCGAGCATGTCCGGTATCGGATCGACGGCCACCACGTCCAGGCCGCGTTCCACCAGGCGCGTCGTCAGCTTGCCGGTGCCGGCCCCCAGGTCGAGTACCTGTCGTGCCCCGACCGGCAACAGCCAGTCGATAGCTTCCGGGGGATAGGAAGGGCGTCCCCGCTCGTAGGCTGCGGCCGCAGAACCGAAGGATAGGGAGCGGTCGTGCCGCGACGATGCCACCGTTAAGACGCGCCTTCCCCATTGTTCAAGTCCGCCAACACCAGTGTCTTCCGGATCAATTCGCTGACTACCTCGAATTCGACCAGGAAACCGTCGTGTCCGTACAGGGACTCGACGACGTCCAATTCAGTGCAGCCCGGCAGCAGCTCGGCGAGTTCCTCCTGCAGGCGCAGCGGGTAGAGCCGGTCGCTGGTAATGCCGCCGACCACGACTGGTACCCGGCACTCGCTCAACGCTTTTCGTACTCCACCACGGCCGCGGCCCACGTCGTGGTGGTTCATCGACGCGATCAAGGTCACGTAGCTGCCGGCGTCGAAGCGGTCTA
Source organism: Mycobacterium sp. E2479 (assembly GCF_001667925.1). Taxonomy (GTDB): domain Bacteria; phylum Actinomycetota; class Actinomycetes; order Mycobacteriales; family Mycobacteriaceae; genus Mycobacterium. The sequence goes on from NZ_LZJR01000009.1 coordinate 5,035, forward strand.
CCAATTTGGCGCCCTGGTACTGCAGATAGCTTTGTACCGCGTAGCGCCCGCCGTTGGCCGGATCCTCGCCACCCTGGCTGCCGTTACCGAACCGGTCGTCAAGTTCCAATTCGCCGCGGTAGGTCAGGTGGGCGAAGCGACGGGCGATGGACAGCCCGACATCCGGCCTGCGCCCGGTGTCGTAGTAGTCGCCGCCCTGCCAGTTCGGGTCACGCTGGATGGCCTCGATCTGGATGGTCATGTGACCGATCTGGTCGGCGGTGGCGCGGGCGCTGACCGCCAACAGTAGTCCGGCGCGGACCCTGTCGGGATGGCTGACTATCCATTCCAAAGCCCGTGCGCCGCCCATGGATCCGCCGATGACGGCGGCAACCTCCGTGATGCCCAGCGCCGCCAGCGCGGCGACGTCCGCCTCGACCTGGTCCCGCACTGATATGTGGGGAAACCTGGAGCCCCACGGCTTTCCATCCGGAGCGAGCGAGCTGGGCCCGGTCGAGCCATAACAACTGCCCAGCACATTGGTGGCCACCGCGCACCAGCGGTTGGTGTCGATGGGCGCACCCGGGCCGGCCACGCCGTCCCACCACCCGGGTGTGGCGTGCCCGGGTCCGGCGGGCCCGGTGATGTGCGAGTCGCCGGTCAGCGCGTGCTGCACGACCACCACGTTGTCGCGGTTGGGGGACAACTCCCCCCAGCGCTGGACGGCGATGCAGACATCGTCGATCACCGCGCCGCTTTCGGTGGTCAGTGAGCCGATGCGCACGACGCCGATTTCGCCTTCGGCCGGCAGCGGCTGGGTAGCAGCGTCGGATATCGTCACCGCCGGTGCCCTCAAAACGCCGCCACGGCTTGCGGATCGGTGCCCGAGGCGTGTGCCGCCGCACCGAATTTGCGTGCCGCGGCGAAGCCGAGCTCCAGGTCGGCGAGGATGTCGTCGACGCCCTCGATGCCCACGGCCAGGCGCACCAGCCCGGGGCTGACGCCGGTGCTCAGCTGTTCCTTCGGGCTCAGCTGGGCGTGTGTCGTGGACGCCGGGTGGATCACCAGCGAGCGCACGTCGCCGATGTTGGCGACATGGCTGTGCAGCCTTAGCGCGTTCACGAACGCTTTGCCGACCTCGACGCCGCCGTCCAGCTCGAAGGCCAGCACCGCGCCGGTTCCCTTGGGCGCCAACTTCTTTGCCCGATCATGCCAGGGCGAGCTGGGCAGGCCCGCATAGTTGACCGACACCACGCCCTGGTGGGCGGCCAGGTACTCGGCCACGCGCTGCGCGTTAAAGACGTGGCGCTCCATGCGCAGGCTCAGCGTCTCGATGCCCTGGGCGACCAGGAACGCGTTGAACGGCGAAGCGGCCGAACCCAGGTCGCGCAGCAGTTGCACGCGCGCCTTCAACGCGTAGGCGGGCGGACCGAGCTCGGCGAACACCACGCCGTGGTAGCTCGGATCGGGGGTGGTGAATCCCGGGAAGCGGCCCTGCGTCCAGTCGAAGGTGCCGCCGTCGACGATGACCCCGGCGATGGCCGAGCCGTGCCCGCCGAGGTACTTGGTGGCGGAGTGCACGACGATGTCGGCGCCGTGGGAGAACGGCTGGATCAGGTATGGCGTGGCGATGGTGTTGTCGACGATCAGCGGGACACCGTTGGCGTGTGCGACCCGCGCGACGCCGGGGATGTCCAGCACATCGATCTGCGGGTTGGAGATCGTTTCACCGAAGAAGGCTTTGGTGTTCGGCCGGACCGCGGCCTGCCACGAATCCAGGTCGTCGGGGTCCTCCACGAAGGTGACCTCGATGCCGAGCTTGGCCAGCGAGTAGTGGAACAGGTTGTACGTCCCGCCATAGAGCCGCGGGCTCGAGACGATGTGATCGCCGGCACAAGCCAGGTTCAATATGGCGTAGGTCTCAGCGGCCTGGCCTGAGCTCAGGAAGAGCGCGGCCACCCCGCCCTCGAGCGCGGCGACGCGCTGCTCGACGACGTCGGTGGTCGGGTTGCCGATGCGGGTGTAGATGTTGCCCGGCACTTCCAGCCCGAACAGGGCGGCGGCGTGCGTGGTGTCGTCGAAGGTGTACGACGTGGTCTGGTAGATCGGCAGGGCTCGGGCGCTGGTGGCGGTGTCCGGTTGCTGGCCGGCGTGCACCTGCTTGGTCTCGAACGACCAATTTGCGGTCGGGTCGGCGTCGTGATCGGCGTTGTCGGAGGTCACGGGTTTTGCTTTCTGCTGGTAGGGAATCTGCTGATCGACGGCCGGGACGCCGGGATGGGCGTCATCCGGCGCGGTGGGTTAGCAGCGACACACGAAGAGACGCGGAAAGCCCAGGAGAATGCACATCACGTTGCCCTGTCTACTCAGGGGCCCGTCATGGCGGACCCGCGCTTGCCGGATAGCCGGTTGTGTGGCTACTCAACCTGGTCATCACCCGGGGCACCCCACCGCGGTTGGAGGGTTGCCGGCCAGCAAGCCGGGGCTTGATGCTGGCGCTCATGACCAATACGAAGGTTATCTTACTGTGCCGAGTCGGTGCCAACTATCGCGGTGCACCTGCAGCTCGACACCTGTCCAAACACCCTTGATAACGTGGCAGTCAGAACGCTGAGCCCCCAAAATTTCAACCCCATCATTGCCGCCGGGAGAGGGATCGTGAGCGCCGAACAGCCGACCGTCATCTACACACTGACCGACGAAGCGCCGCTGCTGGCGACGTACGCGTTCCTGCCGATCGTGCGCGCCTTCGCCGAGCCGGCGGGCATCGAGATCAAGACCAGCGACATCTCCCTGGCCGCCCGGATTCTGGCGGAGTTCCCCGATCATCTGACCGAAGAGCAGCGGGTACCGGATAACTTGGGTGAACTCGGCCGGCTGACAGAGCTCGCCGACACCAACATCATCAAGCTGCCGAACATCAGCGCCTCGGTTCCCCAGCTGATCGCCGCCGTCAAGGAGCTGCAGGGCAAGGGATACAAAATCCCGGACTTTCCGCAAAGTCCAAAGACGGACGAGGACAAGGAGATCCGCGCACGCTACGCCAAATGCCTAGGCAGCGCTGTCAACCCGATACTGCGACAGGGCAATTCGGACCGACGTGCGCCCAAGGCCGTCAAGGAATATGCCCGCAAGCACCCGCACAGCATGGCGGATTGGTCACCGGCCTCGCGCACTCACGTCGCGACGATGCGTTACGGCGACTTCTATCACGGTGAGAAGTCGATGACCTTGGACCACGCGCGCAACGTGAAGATGGTGCTGGAGACCAAGGGCGGACAGACCCTCGAGCTCAAGGGAAAGGTCGAGCTGCGCGACGGCGACGTCATCGATTCCATGTTCATGAGCAAGAAGGCCCTGGTCGAGTTCTACGAGGAACAGATGCAGGACGCCTACGAGACGGGTGTGATGTTCTCGCTGCACGTCAAGGCGACGATGATGAAGGTGTCGCACCCCATCGTGTTCGGCCACGCCGTCAAGATCTTCTATAAGGACGCCTTCGCCAAGCACCAGGAGCTCTTCGACGAACTCGGCGTCGACGTCAACAACGGGTTGGTCGATCTCTACAACAAGATCGAGTCACTGCCCGCGTCGCTGCACGAGGAGATCATCCGAGACCTGCACGCCTGCCACGAACATCGCCCCGAGCTGGCCATGGTCGATTCCGCCAAGGGCATCACCAACTTCCATTCGCCCAGCGACGTGATCGTGGACGCGTCGATGCCGGCGATGATCCGCGCGGGCGGCAAGATGTGGGGCGCCGACGGGCGGCAGAAGGACACCAAGGCCGTCAACCCCGAGTCCACCTTCTCCCGTATCTACCAAGAGATCATCAACTTCTGTAAAACCCACGGACAGTTCGACCCGACGACCATGGGCACCGTGCCCAACGTCGGCCTGATGGCGCAGCAGGCCGAGGAGTACGGCTCGCACGACAAGACGTTCGAGATTCCGGAGGACGGCGTCGCCAACATCGTCGACCTCGACAGCGGGGAGGTGCTGCTGACCCAGAACGTCGAGGAGGGTGACATCTGGCGCATGCCCATCGTCACGGATGCGGCGATCCGCGACTGGGTCAAGCTCGCGGTCACCCGGGCGCGCAACTCCGGCATGACGGTGGTGTTCTGGCTGGACACCGAGCGGCCGCACGAGGTCGAGCTGCGCAAGAAGGTCAAGGCCTACCTGAAGGAACACGACACCGAGGGCCTGGAGATCCAGATCATGCCGCAGGTGTGGGCCATGAGGTACACGATCGAGCGCGCGATGCGCGGCCAGGACACCATCGCAGCGACCGGCAACATCCTGCGCGATTACCTCACCGACCTGTTCCCGATCATGGAGCTGGGCACCAGCGCCAAGATGCTGTCCATCGTGCCGCTGATGGCCGGCGGTGGAATGTATGAAACCGGCGCCGGCGGTTCGGCGCCCAAACACGTCCACCAGCTCGTCGAGGAGAACCATTTGCGCTGGGACTCCCTGGGTGAATACCTTGCTCTCGGAGCGTGTTTCGAAGACATCGGGATCAAGACCGACAACGAGCGCGCGAAGCTCCTGGGCAAGACGCTGGATGCCGCCATCGGCAAGCTGCTGGAGAACAACAAGAGCCCGTCGCGCAAGACCGGTGAACTCGACAACCGTGGTAGCCAGTTCTACCTGGCGCTGTACTGGGCGCAGGCGCTTGCGGAATCCGACGACGACGAGTTGCGCAAGCACTTCGGCGCGCTGGCCGAATCGTTGAGCAGAAACGAGGACACCATCGTGGCCGAGCTCGCCGAAGCCCAGGGACAGGCGGTCGACATCGGCGGCTACTACTACCCGGACACAGAGAAGACGACGGCGATCATGCGCCCGAGCAAGACCTTCAATGAGGCGCTAGCGGCTTCGACAGGCTAGACCCCCGAGCAGGAAGCTGGGCTTGACATGGCAGGCGAAGCGAAGGTCAAGGTCAAAGGCCGCGTCGTGGAGCTCGACGGTGATGAGATGACGCGCGTCATCTGGAAGATGATCAAGGACATGCTGATCCTGCCGTACCTCGACATCGATCTGGACTATTACGACCTGGGTATCGAGCAGCGCGATCGCACCGACGACCAGGTGACCATCGACGCGGCCAACGCCATCAAGAAGCACGGCGTCGGTGTCAAGTGCGCGACCATCACCCCCGACGAGGCCCGCGTCCAGGAGTTCAATCTCAAGCAGATGTGGCCCTCGCCCAACGGGACAATCCGGAATATTCTGGGCGGCACCATCTTTCGCGAGCCCATCATGATTTCGAACGTGCCGCGGTTGGTACCCGGGTGGACCAAGCCGATCGTCATCGGCCGACATGCTTTTGGCGACCAATATCGGTCGACCAACTTCGAGGTCGACCAACCCGGGACCGTGACAATCACTTTCACCCCCGCCGACGGCGGTGAGCCGATGGTGCACGAGGTGGTGTCCATCCCTGAGGACGGCGGCGTCGTGATGGGGATGTACAACTTCAAGGACTCCATCCGGGACTTCGCACGCGCCTCGTTGCAGTACGGGCTGAACGCCAAGTGGCCGGTGTACCTGTCCACGAAGAACACCATCCTCAAGGCCTACGACGGCATGTTCAAAGACGAGTTCCAGCGCGTCTACGACGAGGAGTTCAAAGACCAGTTCGAGGCCGAGGGATTGACCTACGAGCACCGGTTGATCGACGACATGGTTGCGGCCTGCCTGAAATGGGAGGGCGGGTATGTATGGGCCTGCAAGAACTACGACGGCGACGTGCAGTCGGACCTCGTCGCGCAAGGCTACGGCTCACTCGGGCTGATGACGTCGGTGCTGATGACCGCCGACGGCAAGACGGTCGAGGCCGAGGCCGCGCACGGCACCGTCACCCGGCACTTCCGCCAGTACCAGGCGGGCAAGCCGACCTCGACCAACCCGATCGCCTCGATCTTCGCCTGGACGCGCGGACTGGCGCACCGCGGCAAGCTGGACAACACCCCCGAGGTGACGGGGTTCGCGCAGACGCTGGAGAACGTCGTGGTGTCCACCGTGGAGAGCGGGAAGATGACCAAGGATCTCGCCATCCTCATCGGCCCCGACCAGAAATGGCAGCACAGCGAGGAGTTTCTCAACTCGATCGCCGAGAACCTGGAAAAGAAACTGGCTAACTAGCCGATGGGTTGGCGCCCCGGCTCGCCGAGTTGCACTCATCGAGGAAGTTGATGATCAGTTCGGTGACGCGCTCGGGCGCCTCGAACATGGGGATGTGTCCGACGCCGTCGAGCTTGGTCACCTGGTGGTCGTCGGGCAAGTGAGTGGTGAAATGCCGACTGAACCTGGGTGCGGGCACAATCCGGTCCTTCTCGCAGATCACCAGGTGTGCCGGGACTTCGTTTTCGGCCAGTTCTTGCAGGCCGTGCAACAGCAGCGACTTGACCAGCAGCTGGAAGTAGGCGGGGCAGTGGGCGACGTCGTCGATGCAGCCGAGCAGTTGTGAGTCGCTGACTCCGTCCGGGGAGGCACTGATCGCGTACGTGGCCAGCCGGCGGCTGAACGGAAGGCGCATCACCTTCGGGCCGAACAGCGCGGCCAACACCAGCAGCGGAATGCCGAGGATGAACTTGGCGATTACCTCGAACTTGGCGGGGCTCCACCGGGTCCATCCGCCGGCCGGGGCGATGCCCATGACGCTGCGGGCCCGACCGCGCCGCTCCAATTCGAACGCGACCCAACCGCCCAGCGAGTTGCCGACGATGTGCGCGGTCTTCCAGCCCAGTTCGTCCATTTGGCGTTCCACGTGGTCGGCCAGCACCGCGGACGACAGGAACCAGGTACCGGCCGGCGGCCCGCCGTTGTGGCCGGCCATCGTCGGGGCGAACACCTCGTACCGCCCGGTGTCGGCCAACAGCCGGGCGACGTCGTCCCATACCGCCTGGGACAGCAGGAACGGGTGCAGCAACAGGACCGGCTCACCCGAACCGAGGTGAATCGCGGGCCGCGTGCCCAAGGTGCTCCCCTTGCTACTCCCCATACCGCCGACATTAAATGCGGTACCGCCGGTACCGCAAGCGAGCGGTGTCCGGGCGCACCCGTCTGTGCAGGCCCAGCGGCTTCCCGTGAAAAGATCGGTGCATCATGAGCACCGCTACTGGATCCCGCCGGATTTTCTCCGGCGTGCAGCCCACCTCCGATTCGCTTCACCTGGGAAACGCTTTGGGTGCCATCACCCAGTGGGTCGCGCTGCAGGACGATCACGAGCCCTTCTTTTGCGTGGTCGACCTGCACGCCATCACCGTCCCTCAGGATCCCGAGGCGCTGCGTCGCCGGACCCTGGTCACAGCCGCCCAGTACCTGGCGCTGGGTATCGACCCCGCCCGCAGCACCATCTTCGTGCAGAGCCATGTGCCCGCCCACTCCCAGCTGGCCTGGGTGCTCGGCTGCTTCACCGGCTTCGGGCAGGCGTCGCGGATGACGCAGTTCAAGGACAAGTCGCTGCGCCAAGGCACCGACTCCACCACCGTGGGGTTGTTCACCTACCCCGTTCTGCAGGCCGCCGACGTACTGGCCTACGACGCCGAGCTGGTGCCGGTGGGGGAAGATCAGCGTCAGCATCTCGAGCTGGCGCGCGACGTGGCGCAGCGGTTCAACAGCCGGTTCCCCGACACCTTCGTGGTTCCCGACCTGCTGATCCCCAAGGTCACCGCCAAAATCTATGACCTGCAAGACCCGACGACGAAGATGAGCAAGTCCGCTGCCAGCGATGCGGGGCTGATCAACCTGCTCGACGATCCCGCAGCGTCCGCGAAGAAGATTCGCTCCGCGGTCACCGACAGCGAGCGTGAGATCCGCTTCGACACCGACGCCAAGCCGGGTGTGTCCAATCTGCTGAGCATCCAGTCGGCGGTCACGGGCGTTGGCGTCGACAAACTCGTCGCGGGTTACGCCGGACGGGGTTACGGCGACCTGAAGAAGGAAACCGCCGAGGCGGTCGTCGAGTTCGTCAGTCCGATCAAGGCCCGCGTCGACGAATTGCTCGCCGACCCAGCCGAATTGGAGGGGGTGCTCGCGGCCGGCGCGCAGCGCGCTGAGGATGTGGCCGGAAAAACCGTTCGGCGGGTCTACGATCGACTAGGGTTCCTTGCGCAACGAGGATGACTTGCTTCCAATTGGAGCCGTACGATGAGCGAGCCGGCCAAGGCGGGCGTATTCGATCGGTTGCGGGCCCGACACGAGTGGATCGATCACGTGATTCGCGCCTACCAACGGTTCGATGAGCGCAACGGTGGGTTCTTCGCGGCCGGCCTCACCTATTACACGATTTTCGCGTTGTTTCCTTTGCTCATGGTCGGTTTCGCGATCTTCGGGTTCGTGTTGGCGCGCCGTCCGCAGCTGCTGAGCACCATCGACGACCACATCCGTTCCCAGGTGACCGGCACGCTGGGCAATCAGCTGCACGAGTTGATGAACTCGGCCATCGACGCCCGCACGTCGGTCGGTGTGATCGGTTTGGCCACCGCCGTGTGGGCTGGACTGGGCTGGATATCGCACCTGCGCCAGGCGTTGACGGAGATGTGGTGGGACGAACAGATCGAGTCACCGGGCTTCGTGCACAACAAGTTTTCCGATCTGCTGGCGATGCTGGGGACGTTCGCGATCATCGTGGCCACCGTCGCGCTGACGACCGTCGGCCATGCCGCACCCATGGCTGCGCTGCTGAGATGGCTTGGGATACCACAGTTTGTCGTGTTCGACTGGCTCTTCTCGCTATTCTCGATCCTGATCGCGACGCTGGTGTCGTGGCTGCTGTTCACCTGGATGATCGCCCGCCTGCCCCGCGAAAAGGTCAGCCTCGTCGATTCGATGCGGGCCGGGCTGATCGCGGCGATCGGGTTCGAGGTCTTCAAACAGGTCGCCTCCATCTATCTGCGGACGGTGCTGCGCAGCCCGGCGGGCGCGGCATTCGGCCCGGTGCTGGGGCTGATGGTGTTCGCTTACATCACGGCGTATCTCGTCCTGTTCTGCACCGCGTGGGCGGCGACTGCCTCCAAGGATCCGCGCCGCCGACCCGTCGCGCCTCCGGCCCCGGCGATCATCGCGCCACGCGTGCAGATGGACGAGGGCCTCAATACCCGCCAGACGCTGACCGCCATGGCGCTGGGAGCCGTTGGTGCGCTGACAGTTTCCCGCATCGCCCGCTTGACCCGCCGCGATCCCTAGTCGACCAGCTTCAGGCCTGCGAGGCAGGCGATGATCCCTCCGATCAACACCAGCTTGATCAACGACGCCGGTTCGTCGCCGATCAGCATCGCGTAGCCGACCGTGAGCACCGCCCCGACGCCGACCCAGACCGCATAACTGGTTCCGACCGGCAGGGTGCGCATGGCGATCGCCAGTCCGGTCATCGAAAAAGCCAGGGCGACAAGGAATACCAGCGACGGCCCGAGCCGGGAGAAGCCGCCGGACTTGTTCAGGGCGCTCGCCCACACGGCCTCTAAGATCCCCGACGCAATCAAGACGAGCCAGGCCATCACTCACCTCCACGGCGCCGTCTTGTCGCTGGCCGGGTACGGGGCCCCTCGTCCGGTGCTGACGGGCTAGATGTTAACAAGCCTCCAACGGTTGGCCGCGCCAGGCGCCGCGCACCATGACGTCCGATACGCCCAGACGTTGATCCAGCACAACAAGATCGGCGTCGTAGCCGGTGCGCAGAACGCCCACCCGCTGCAGCCCGAGTGCCCGCGCCGGCGTCGCGGCGGTCGTCTGCACCGCGGTGGCCAGGCCGGCATCGGCATGCACCGTGCGGAACAGCCGATCCATGGTGGCGGTGCTGCCCGCGATCGTCGATGTTCCGTGCACCCGTGCGACACCGGCGACGACATCGATGGGCACCGCGCCGAGCCGAAACGCGCCGTCGGTGCGACCGGCGGCGGCGATCGCGTCGGTGATCGTGGCGACGCGGTCCGCACCCGCTGACTCGATCACCGCCGCCACCACGTCAGGGTGTAGGTGCACGCCGTCGGCGATCACCTCGACGGTCACTCGCGGGTCGCGCAGCAAGGCCAGCGCGGGGCCGGGCTCGCGATGGTGCAGCGGCGGCATCGCGTTGAACAGGTGCGTGCCCACCGTGGCGCCCAGCGCGATGGCATCCGTGGTCTGTTCGTAGCTGGCATCGGTATGTCCCACCGCGACAACGACTCCCGCGTCCACGAAACGCCGGATCGCGGCGTCGGCGCCGGGTAGCTCGGGTGCCAGCGTCACCATCCGGATCGTGCCGTCGCCCGCGGCCAGCACCGCGTCGATCTCCGCCGCGTCCGGATCACGCATCTGGGTGGCGTCGTGTGCTCCGCAGTGCGCCCGGCTCAGCCACGGCCCCTCCAGGTGGACGCCCGCGACGGCGCCCCGCCCGGTGGCTTCGGCGAGCGCGCGCACCCCGCCCAGCAGGTCGGGCGGCGAGGCGGTGACCAGGCTGGCCAGCGTGGTGGTGGTGCCATGACGCAGGTGAAACGCGGCGGCGTCGTCGATGCCGTCGGCGTCGGTGTAGGAAGCACCCCCACCACCGTGCACATGCATGTCGATGAAACCCGGTACCACGGTGCAATCGGGGAAGTCGAAGTCGGCCGCGCGGGTTGGCGGGCCCGACGCGCACGCCGCGATCCGTCCGCCGGAGGTCTGGAGCCACCCTGGACTGCACACCTGACCGTCGAGCACCATGGTGCCCGCCGCAATCACGGCCATCTGCCGCCGTTCTCCCAGAAGTGGCGGATGTCCTCGAGCTGGCGGCCTTTGGTTTCCGGCGCGTACCGGTACACGAAGACGAACGCGACCGCCGCGAGCACCGCGAACAGCGCGAAAGTACCTGCGCCGCCCAGTGAATGGAGCAGGCTCAGGAAGACGGCGGCGATGATGGCGTTAGCCACCAGATTGGAGGTCAACATGGTGCTCGACCCGATCGAGCGTAACCGGGACGGGAAACTTTCGCTGGCGTACACCCAGCCCAGGGAGCCGAAACCCATGGTGAAGCCGAAGATGAACAGCAAGATCCCGGCGAACCCCACGATCGTGCCGCCCAGACCTCGCCCGAACACCGCCATCAGCACGACGTCGGCGACGATCATCATGGCGGTGCCGCACAACAGGATTGGCCGCCGGCCCACCCGATCGACCAACAGCAGCGCAGCGCCGACGGCCGCCAACCCGGCGACCTGAAGCAGCGCCGGCAGCCCCAACAGCGCGAAATTGCCGGTGAAGCCCATGGCCTGAAAGATGCGGGGGCTGTAATAGATGATCGCGTTGATGCCGGTGATCTGGATCAAGAAGCCGAGGACGACCACGAAGGCGGTGGCCCGCAGGTATGGGGGCCGCAGCATTTCGGAGAAACCGCCCCCGGCCCCGGGCGAGGCCTCGCTCAACGCGCGGCCGATCTCGGCGAGCTCGTCGTCCACCTGCGCGGTGGGCTCGACTCGCAACAGTGCCCGCCGGGCGTCGTCCGTCCGGCCCGCCAGCACGTACCATCGGGCGGTGTCGGGCATCCGAATCACCAACGGCAGCAACAATACTGCGGGCAGGCAGGCCAGCCCCAGCATCCAGCGCCAGCTGTGGGTGCCCGCCAGCAGGTAGCCGGTCAGATAGCCCAGGATCAGGCCACTGACGATCGCCAGCTGATAGGCCGTCAGCAGCGAACCGCGCACCGCCGTCGGTGCCGATTCCGCCACGTAGACCGGGACGACCACCACCGTCACGCCGATGGTCAGCCCCAGCAGCAACCGCGCCGTCAGCAACATCGGCATACAGATCGAGAACGCGGCCAGCAGAGCGAAAGCGGCGTAACCGACCAGGATCAGCACCACCGACCTTTTTCGCCCGATCACGTTGGCCAGCACGCCGGCACCCAGCGCCCCGGCGATCTGACCGATCACCACCATCGTCGTCAGCAGTTCCTGCTGGCGGGTGGACAGCCCGAAGTCCTCGGTGACGAACAACTGCGCCCCGGCGATGATGGACAGGTCGTAGCCGTAGATGACGCCCACGCTGGCCGCGGTCAGCCCGACCTGCAGTCCGCGCAGCGATCCGCTTGCCACGGCGCTCAGCGATGTTGCGGTCGGCGGTTCAGCGAGCGGGCCATCATGATCAGCGTGAACACCACGATGGTGCCGATCACCGCCACGCCCACCCGGATCGGCATGGCGTCCGCGGATGCGATGATCCCGCCGGCCGCGGCGTTATTGGCGAGCGGGTCCGCGGCGTCGTGCTTGGCCGGCGCCAGGGATGGGTCGGGAGCGATCAGCGAGCCGACCTGTGTGCCCTGCGGGGTGGAGAAGCCGTAGTCCAGCAGGTGTGCAGCCTGTTCCCATGGGGCGATCGGCACCCGCGTCCCGTGTAGCAGCACCGCCATCAGGCGTCGCCCGTCGTGATTGGCCGCGCCCACGAACGTCTGGCCCGCGTCGTCGGTGTAGCCGGTCTTGCCGCCCAAAGCACCGGGATATTTGTAGAGCAGCTGGTTGTCGTTCTCCAGCTCATAGCCCGGGTGGTCGCCGTGGCCGGGGAAGTTGAACGTCCGCGTCGCGACGATGTCGGCAAATGTCGGGTTCTGCCAGGCGTAGCGGTAGAACAGCCCCATGTCGTAGGCGGAGGTGCTCATGCCGGGCGCGTCCAGCCCCGACGGCGTCGCGGCCCGGGTGTCCTGGCCCCCGAGCTTGGCGGCCAGCAGGTTGATCTTCTCCAGCGCCTGCTGCATGCCGCCCAGCTGCATGGCCAGCGCGTGGGCGGCGTCGTTGCCGGAGTGCATCAGCAGCCCGTGCAGCAGTTGGTTGACGGTGAAGACGCCACCCTCCTCGACGCCGACCTTGGTGCCCTCGGCGGCGGCGTCGTCGGCGGTTCCGGGGACCGACTTGTTCAGGTTGAGGGCGTTGAGGGAGGCCATCGCGACCAGCACCTTGATGATGCTGGCCGGGCGGTGCCGTCCGTGCGGGTCCTTGGCCGCGATGACCGCGCCGCTGTCCAGGTCCGCCACCAGCCAGGCGTCGGCAGAGACGTCGTTGGGCAGCGGCGGCGTGTTCGGTGCGACGACGATGCCGCAGCTGCCCAGTGCGTCACCGCCGACGGGCCTGGCGGGCACCGCCAACGGGATCGGCGGGTCACCGGCGGTGGGAGCCTCCGACGAGTCCACCGCGGGCGGGGTGTTCACCTTGAACGGGCAGTTCGCCGGCGCGGCGCCGGGTTCGGCGCCGGGTTCGGCCTTTGCGAGCGGCATGTTCGCCGGTGCTGCCAACGTGACCGGGGCGGCCGTTAGGAAAAGTGCCGCTGCCAGGCATGATGCGGAACGTAACAGGGTCATCGTCTGTGCACAGTAAGCGATCGGCGGCTCGAATCCGAGGAGCCGCGCTGTGACTGGTGAGGCGGAAGTTACTGGGCGGTGCCGGCAAAGCGGCGATAGGCTGGGCGCGCGGTCATTTCGAAGCCACCGACCGCACCTGATTTCCAGGAGTTTTGCCATTTCACGCGATCGGTTTTGGTCCGCCTGGCGGCGGAATAGTGGCGGCGCTTCGCCCGGTGTTCGCGCGCTGACCGATCTGCTCAAGCAGGTCGAGAAGGCAACGCAGGTACGGCGTTCCGGGTTCGACCAGGTGTTGGCGGAGCTGACGCTGCACCGCGACGCCGCCACCGACCCGGAGCTGCGGTCGGCGCTGGCATGGTTGTGCAACGCCGTATCGCGATTCGGGCGCAACCCGACCGCCACGCACGCCCGCGAGGTGGTGATGGCCGCCGACGCGGTCAGGCGGGTGCCCGGCGGCTAGCGAGGCTTACAGCGCGGTGGCCGCCAGGTCCACGTGGGCCAGCGCCGAGAAGCTGATCGTGCTCATCCACAGCTTGCCGTCCGCCTCGACCAGGCCGGTGACGGAGCCGAACTCCGGATGCCGGGTGCGCAGGCCGGCGACGGCCGCACCGGTGTCCGGATCGAACGCGACCGCCCAGACCTCTGGCTTGATCTGCGGTTGCAGCCGCGCGGGCAGTCGCCACACCAGCTTGCGGATGATCGGGGCGCGCGGCAGCATCCATTCCAGCGACGAATTCGCTTCGCTCACCATCGCGGTCCAGATGCGCCCATCGGCGCCGGTGGACAGGTTGTCGGGCATGCCGGGCAGGTGCACCGCCAACGGCGTCACCGATCCGGCCTGCGGCCCGCTCAGCCAGTACTTGGACAGCCGGCGCGCCTGGGTTTCGGCGAAGACCAGCGCCGACCCGTCGGCCGTGGGCGTCAGACCATTGGCGAAGTACAGCCCGTCGGCCAGCGTGCTGACGGTGCCGTCCGTGCCGAGCCGGAACAAGCCCCCGGTTGCGCGTGCCTCCACGATGGGGGCGGTGAAGTGCTCGAAATGAAAGTCGCTCGTCGACTCGGTGAAATAGATTGTTCCGTCGGGTGTTTCGGTGACGTTGGAGCAGAATTTGAGCCGTCTGCCGGCGACCGATTCGACAAGCACGTCCAGCGTGCCGTGGTCCGGGTCCAGCGCGAGCAACCCGCGATGGCTATCGCAGATCAGGACGCGTCCGTCGCGGGCGACGTGCAGGCCGAGTGGCCGTCCGCCGGTGTCGGCGACGACGGCGGGTTTGTCCCCGGGCGCAATCCGCACGATGCGCCCGTCCTCGAGGCCGGTCCACAATTGGCCGGCCGCGTCGACGACGACGTCCTCGGGACCGTTGCCGGGCAGCGGGACGACGGTGACGCGCGGCGCCGGCACGCCGGGCAATTCCTCGACCGGCGGTGGCTGCCACCGCACCGGGTTTATACGGGGTTTTTGGGCCATGCCCAGGACTTTAGATGCGCTTGGACTCGTCGGCGAGCACGCTGCGCAGGATGGCTTCGATGGTATCGAATTCGGCCTGGCCGCTGATGAGCGGCGGCGCCAGCTGGATGACCGAATCGCCCCGGTCGTCGGTGCGGCAGTACAACCCGGCCTCGAACAACGCCGCACCGACTCGGGTGAGCAGCGGCCCGCGTTCGTCGTCGGTGAACGTCTGCTTGGTCGCCTTGTCCTTGACGAGTTCGATGCCGTAAAAGAAACCCTCGCCGCGCACGTCGCCGACGATGGGCAGGTCGTAGAGCTTATCCAGGGTGGCGCGCAACGCGGGCGCGTTGGTTCGGACGTGGTGGTTGAGGCTCTCACGCTCGAAGATGTCGAGGTTCGCCAACCCGACGGCCGCCGAAACCGGGTGGCCGCCAAAGGTATACCCGTGTGGGAACGTGGTGGCGCCGTCATTGAACGGTTCGAACAATCTCTCGCTGGCGATCATGGCGCCGATCGGCGAGTAACCCGACGTCATACCCTTGGCGCAGGTGATCATGTCGGGCACGTAGCCGAAGTCGTCGCAGGCGAACATCGACCCGATCCGGCCGAACGCGCAGATCACCTCGTCGGAGACCAGCAGCACGTCGTAGGAGTCGCAGATCTGGCGCACCCGCTCGAAATAGCCTGGGGGAGGAGGGATGCTGCCACCTGCGTTCTGCACCGGCTCCAGAAACACCGCGGCAACGGTGTCGGGGCCCTCGAACTCGATGGCCTCGGCGATCCGGTCCGCGGCCCACTGCCCGAAGGCCTTCGGGTCGGTGCCGAAGGGCTCGGGCGCACGGTAGAAGTTGGTGTTGGGCACTCGGAATCCGCCGGGCGTCACCGGCTCGAACGGCGCCTTGAAACGGGGCAGCCCGGTGATCGCCAGGGCGCCCTGGGTGGTGCCGTGGTAGGCGATCGCGCGCGAAATCACCTTGTGCTTACCGGGTTTGCCGGTGAGCTTGAAATATTGCTTAGCCAGTTTCCACGCGGTTTCGACGGCCTCGGTGCCGCCGGTGGTGAAGAAGACCCGGTTCAGATCGCCGGGCGCGTAGCCGGCGAGGCGTTCGGCGAGCTCGATCGCGGGGGGAGTCGCGTAGCCCCAGAGCGGAAAGAACGCCAGCGTGCCTGCCTGCCGGGCGGCGACATCGGCGAGTTCGGTGCGGCCGTGCCCGACCTGCACGGTGAAAAGTCCGGACAGGCCGTCGAGGTAGCTGTTGCCGCGGTCGTCGAAGATGGTGACACCCTCGCCGCGGGTGATGATCGGCGGCGTGATGTTCGGGCCGTGCCGGGCGAAGTGCAGCCAGAGGTGATCTGTCATCTCGTGTGGAGCCTAGCGCTCGGTTCGATGGCGCGGCTCCTTCCTCGCGCCCTTCGGCGCTCGGCGTCGCCGCGCTCGGTTCGATGGCGCGGCTCCTTCCTCGCGCCCTTCGGCGCTCGGCGTCGCCGCGCTAGGCTCGACGACATGACCTCAGCGCAGCAGGTCAGCGAGTTTGAGTCGCTACGGCCCCATCTCATGTCGGTTGCCTACCGGCTCACGGGCACGGTGGCCGATGCCGAGGACATCGTTCAGGACGCCTGGCTGCGCTGGCATCGGCAGGATCCCGAAAAGGGAACACAGATCACCGACCTACGGGCCTGGCTGACCACGGTGGTGAGCAGGCTGGGCCTGGACAGGTTGCGTTCGGCCGCGCATCGGCGCGAGACCTACACCGGCAACTGGCTGCCCGAGCCGGTCGTCACCGGATTCGACGCGGCCGATCCGCTGTCCGCGGTGGTGGCCGGCGAGGACGCACGGTTCGCGGCGATGGTGGTGCTCGAGCGGCTGTCACCCGATCAGCGGGTCGCCTTCGTATTGCACGACGGGTTCTCCGTGCCGTTCGCGGAGGTGGCGCAGGTGCTGGGAACCAATGAGGCCGCCGCACGGCAGCTGGCGTCGCGGGCCCGGAAGGCCGTCGCGGCCGAGCCTCCACCCAAACCCGATCCGGCGCACAACGAGGTGGTCGGGAAGTTACTGGCCGCCATGGCATCCGGCGATCTGGAAGCCGTGGTGGCGTTGCTGCATCCCGACGTGATCCTGACCGGTGATGCGAATGGCAAGGCGCCCACGGCAATCAACGTCATCCACGGCGCGGAGAAAGTGGCCAGGTTCTTCTTCGGCCTGGCCCAGCGCTACGGCCCGGCGATGTTCACCTCGTATCAGCTGGGGCTGGTCAACGGCGAGCTGGGTGGTTACACGCCCGGCTGTCCCGCCAGTGACGGGTATCGCGAGATGATGCCGCGGATCATGGCGGCGACGGTGCGCGACGGAAAGGTTTGCGCCTTATGGGATGTCGCCAACCCTGACAAATTCACCGGCTCCCCGCTGCGAAGCTGACCCGGCATTCGCGGCGAGCCCGAGCCGCAGCGCCCCGGCCGCCTCGCTCGCGGCCTCGGCGAAACGGCCTCCGAGGCCGACGAAGTTGAGGTATCCGTGCGGCAGGTCCGCCTGGCGGGTCTGTGCCACCGGGATTGCGGCGGCGCGCAATTTGTCCGCATACGCGTCCCCGTCATCGCGCACCGGGTCGAAACCCGCGCTGGCGACGTAGGCGGGCGGCACGCCGGTGACATCCCCGTGCTGCGGTGACAGGCGCGGGTCTGCCGGATCGGTTCCGGCGGGGATGTAGTTGGCCATCACCCAATCGATGTTGCGGGCGGTGAAGGTCGACCCTTCGGCGAACAGGTCGCGCGACGGCCGGCGCGTGCTGAGGTCGGTCACGGGATACATCAGCAGCTGAAACACCGGTACCCCGCCGCCGCACCGCACGGCTTGCTGCGCGGTCACGGCGGCGAGATTGCCGCCGGCGCTGTCGCCTCCTACGCCGATGCGGTCAGGATCCGCACCCAGCTCGGCGGCGTGGCCGTGGGCGTATTCGAACGCGGCGAGCGCATCGTTTGCCGCGGTGGGGAATTGGTGCTCGGGGGCGCGCCGGTATTCGACCGACAGCACCCGCACACCGGCGTGACCGGCCAGGTAGCGGGCGACCGGGTCGTGGCTGAACCGCGATCCCACCGAGAAGCCGCCACCGTGGAAATACACCAGCAGGCCCGACGGCGCGGGCACGTGCTCGGGGCTGTAGAGGGTGGCGGCAATGGCTGCGGACTCGGCCGCAATGGTGATCTCTCGGGTGGCGATGGGCACCGATGATCGGTAGCCGATCAGGTTGGGCAGCTCGTCGTATCGTGCCCGGGCCTGCAGGACGGGACCGTCGAAAACGTCGGAGCCGGAGCGGTTCTTGAGCCGGATGACCAGTTGCGCGTCGAGCGTCATTTCCTGGCCGTCGATGCGCAGCGGCGGACCTGCCAGCATCCGGCGGAGGGGGCCGGGCGCGGCGAACACCGTGCGGACCACCGCCGCCTTCGCGCGAATACTCAACGTAGACATCAGCTTTCCCTCTAATCCGCGACTTGGTTCTTGTGCGCGACGAAGCGCATGACGTGCCCGAGCAGGCTGGACTGCGTGCTGGCGGCCAGCCCATGTCGCGCACATTCGGCGTCGAACTCCGCTGGAACCAGCAGGCGATGCGGGGACCCGTCCAGCCGGTGGAACAGGCCGGCCAGCGGGGTGCGAACCAGGTCGTAGCCGACGAAGGTGCCACCCGGCCGCAACACCCGCGCCACCTCGGCGACCGTGCGCTCCCAGTCGATGATGTGATGCAGCATCAGGCAGCTGACCACGGCATCGAAGGACTCGTCGGTGAACGGCATCGCGGTGGCATCAGCGGTTATCGCGCACGCGTGGGGGAAGGCGCTCAGTGCAGTGGCGGCCGCTTGCGTCATGTGTGGATCGATATCTATTGCGGTCCAGGCAAGTTCGGCATTGCTTGAGAGCACTTGCCGGGCGACGGATCCGCTGCCCGCACCGATTTCCAGAACGTCGCGGCCCAGTCGTTGGGCTTGAAGCGCGCGGGCGACAGTTGCGGACGACGAGCGCCACAGGGCGCCGCAGCAAAAGGCCCGTTCGGACCGTGACATCACAGGCATGCCTCAAGCTTGCGGCAGTTTCCCGGCCGAGCGCTTGTATGGATCCGTCAGATCACGGCCTTTTGACGGCTTCGGCGAGTTCGCTCGGAGTGGCCCCGGTCATCTCCCAGCACACCCGGTTGGCGTGTGACCCGTCGGCGAACCCGGCCAGGTGAGCGGCGTCGGTGACGGAGCGACCGTCGAGCAGATAGCCGATGGCGGCGACCAGCCGCTGCCAGCGGATGGCGGCCGAGAGCGAGACGCCGGTCTGCTGTTTGCACAGTCGTCCGAGGTAGTCGGGGGACAGCGCGACGGCCCCGGCGACTGACGCCACGTCGATGCGCTCGGGTACGCGGCTCGCGACGACTTCGATCGCCTGCCGTAGCTGCGGATGAACGGGTCGCGGTCCGTCCTGTGTCCCGCAGAGACTGGCGACGAGGAAGCCGGCCGCGGCGTCCGGGCCGTCTTCGGCCAGCACCGCGGCGGTGGCCTCGGCCAGGTGCGCCCCGTCATCGGGTATCCAGATACCTCGAACTCGATCGTGGTTGCGCGCCAACGCGTTCAGCGCGCTGCCCTGCGGTGTCTGCAGTCCGAGGTACAGCGTCAGCGCCTCGGATTCGCGATCGGAGCGCACCGCATGGCGCGCTCCGCTGGCGATCACGACCAGCCGGCACGTGTGGTGCGCATCGCCGTCGCCGGCCACCGCCAGCGGACCATGCCCGCCGACGGTGATCTGTACCGCGGGGTGGTGGTGCAGCGCGAGGTCGGAGAAGGCCCCGGTGACCATCAGCCGGCCCGGTTCCCGCTCCCAGACGCGCATAAGCCACTTTAGCGCTGCGCTGCGGTTTCGCCTTTCCGGCTGAGCTCGGTTGCCCAGGGAACGCGGCAGGCGTCACCGGAATTGAAGCCCTGCTCGGTGATGCCCAGTGCGGTGTTCATCCGCGCCCGCATGTTCTCCACCCCGATCTGATAGGTCAGCTCGATCACCCCGGCATCACCGAAGCGGGCGCGCAAATCGGCGACCTGCTCGTCGGTGACGGTGTGCGGATCGGTGGTCATCGCGTCGGCGTAGGCGATGGCGGCGCGCTCGTCGTCGCTGAATGCCGCTGAGGTGGCGTAGTTGTCGATCTCCTTCAGGCGCTGGATGTCCAGGCCGTCCAGGCGCTGCAGCATGGATCCGAAGTCGACACACCACGAGCAGCCGACCGTGCGGGCGGTCCAGAACACCGCGAGCTCGCGCACACTGACCGGCAGCGTCTTCGACGCCCGGTCCAGCATGGTCTCGTGCACGGCGCCGGCGATCATCAGCCCGCGATGGTGCGCGGTGACGGTGAAGGGTTCGGGAACTTGGCCATAGCGCCGCTTGGCGATCCGGTACATGGCCCGGGACAGCAATCCGGCGCGCTTGGGCGCCACGGGCTCGATGCGGGTTTTCTTTGTCATACCCCTCAGACGAGGCAGCGTCGCGAAGTGTGACGGGCCTCGCGAACAAGTTGTGAATTTCAAAAGCGCTAGCAGATCTGCTAGCGCATTCGAGAAAGGCCTAATGCTTGCGGACAGCGGCTCCCGTGACGGATGTGACGTAGCAGGGCAGCCGACCGAACAAGTGGCTAGCGAGAGAACATGATCGCGCGCTTGACCTCTTGGATCGCCTTGGTGATCTCGATGCCGCGCGGGCATGCCTCTGTGCAGTTGAACGTGGTGCGACACCGCCAGACGCCGTCGACCTCGTTGAGAATGTCCAGGCGCTCGGCGGCTGCCTCGTCGCGGCTGTCGAAGATGAAACGATGCGCGTTGACGATCGCCGCCGGGCCGTAGTAACTGCCCTCATGCCAGAAGATCGGGCAACTGGTGGTGCACGCCGCGCACAGGATGCACTTGGTGGTGTCGTCGTAGCGGGCCCGGTCGATCGGGCTCTGAATGCGTTCGCGGGTCGGCGGGTTGCCGGTCGTGACCAGGTACGGCTTTACCGCCCGGTAGGCGTCGAAGAACGGTTCCATGTCGACCACCAGGTCCTTCTCCACCGGCAGCCCACGGATCGGCTCGACCGTGATGGTCAGCGCCTTGCCCGGCTTTTTAGGCAGCAGGTCGCGCATGAGCACCTTGCAGGCCAGCCGGTTGACGCCATTGATGCGCATGGCGTCCGAGCCGCACACTCCGTGTGCGCACGAGCGCCGGAAGGTCAGCGTCCCGTCCAGGTAGCTCTTGATGTAGATCAGTAGGTTGAGCATCCGGTCGCTGGGCAGGCAAGGCACCCGAAAGCTCTGCCAGCCACCGGTTTCCGCAAAGGCGTCGGGTTGGTCGGGGTTGAACCGCGCGATCTTGACGGTCACCATCACCGCCCCGTCGGGAATCGCCGGCAGCGGCGGCTGCAGGCTGGTGTCGACCTCGGCTTCCTCTTCGGTTCCGACGCTCTCGGCCATCAGTACTTCCGTTCTTTGGGTTCGTAGCGCGTCTGCACCACGGGTTTGAAGTCCAGCGCGATGTCGCTCAGCAGGTCGCTGCCCCGCCTATCGGCCCCAATTTCCTTGTAGGCCATGGTGTGGCGCATGAAATTGACGTCGTCGCGGTTGGGGTAGTCCTCGCGGGCGTGCCCGCCGCGAGATTCCTTGCGATTCAGGGCGCCGACCACGGTCACCTCGGCGAGTTCCAGCAGGAAGCCGAGCTCGATGGCCTCCAGCAGGTCGCTGTTGAATCGTTTCCCCTTGTCGTGCACGCTGATTCGTGCGTACCGCTCCTTAAGCGCGTGGATGTCGGTCAGCGCCTGCTTGAGTGTCTCCTCGGTGCGGAACACCGCGGCGTTGTTGTCCATCGACTGCTGCAGCGCGTTGCGGATGTCGGCGACGCGCTCATTGCCGTGCTCGCTCAAGATGTCGGCCACCCAGCCGACCACCATCGACTCCGGGTTCGGCGGCATGTCGACGAAGTCATGCCCGCGAGCGTAATTCGCCGCGGCGATGCCGGCCCGGCGGCCGAACACGTTGATGTCCAGCAGCGAATTGGTGCCCAGCCGGTTGGCGCCGTGCACCGACACGCACGCGCACTCGCCGGCGGCGTACAGCCCCGGCACCGTAGAAGTGTTGTCCCGCAACACCTGTCCGGTGACGGTGGTGGGGATGCCGCCCATCACGTAGTGGCAGGTCGGGTAGACGGGGACCAACTCGTGCACCGGGTCCACGCCCAAATAGGTGCGTGCGAACTCGGTGATGTCGGGCAGCTTGGCCTCCAGCACGTCCTCACCGAGGTGGCGCACATCGATGTAGACGTAGTCCTTGTTGGGGCCCGCGCCGCGCCCCTCCAGCACCTCGAGGACCATAGAGCGGGCGACGATGTCGCGGGGCGCCAGGTCGACGATCGTCGGGGCGTAGCGCTCCATGAAGCGCTCGCCGTCGGCGTTGAGCAGCCGGCCCCCCTCCCCGCGCACCGCCTCGGAGATCAAAATGCCCAGGCCCGCCAGTCCGGTCGGGTGGAACTGGTGAAACTCCATGTCCTCCAACGGAAGTCCCTTGCGGAAGACGATGCCGATGCCGTCGCCGGTCAGCGTGTGCGCGTTGGAGGTGGTCTTGTACATTCGGCCCGAACCGCCGGTGGCGAGCACCACCGCCTTGGCGTGGAACACGTGGATCTCGCCTGTCGCCAGCTCGTAGGCGACCACGCCGGTGGCCACCGGACCGCTCGGGGTCTGGGTGAGCACCAGGTCGAGTGCGTAGAACTCGTTGAAGAACTGCACGTCGTGCTTGACGCAGTTCTGGTAGAGGGTCTGCAGGATCATGTGGCCGGTGCGGTCCGCGGCGTAGCACGCCCGGCGCACCGGCGCCTTGCCGTGGTCGCGAGTGTGCCCGCCGAAGCGGCGCTGGTCGATGCGGCCTTCGGGGGTGCGGTTGAACGGCATCCCCATCTTCTCCAGGTCGAGCACCGCGTCGATGGCTTCCTTGCACATGATCTCCACGGCATCCTGGTCGGCGAGGTAGTCGCCGCCCTTGACGGTGTCGAACGTGTGCCATTCCCAGTTGTCCTCTTCGACGTTGGCCAGCGCGGCACACATGCCGCCCTGGGCGGCGCCGGTGTGACTGCGGGTGGGGTAGAGCTTGGTCAGCACCGCGGTGCGCACCCGCGGTCCGGCTTCCACGGCGGCCCGCATGCCGGCACCCCCCGCGCCGACGATCACCACGTCGTACCGGTGTTGCGAGATCACAGGTCAGCCTCCGATATTCGGGTCGAACGTCATCAGCACGTAGGTGCCCAGCACCAACGTGAAGCCCATGGACAACAGCAGCAGGCTGTTGAGCCAGAACCGGGTGCTGTCCTTGCGGCTGTAGTCGTCGATGATGGTGCGCAGGCCGTTGCCGCCGTGCAGTTGCGCCAGCCACAGCAGCGCCAAGTCCCAGAACTGCCAGAACGGCGACGCCCAGCGCTGTGCCACGTAATTGAAGTCGATGCGGTAAACGCCGTCATCCCACATCAGCATGATGAACAGGTGGCCGATCGCCAGCACGAACAGCGCGATCCCGGAGAACCGCATGAACAGCCAGGCGAACTTCTCGAAATTGGGGATGCCGGCCCGGCGCCGCGGCGAACGCGGGTTGTCCAGGCTGGCGGGGCGGTCGTAAAGGCGCTGTTTGACCGGGGCGAGGTCGCCCCTGCGGGATTGGCTGCCCGCTTGAAGGTCCCGAGTGCTCATCGGAAGTGCTCCACCATATGGATGACCGTCACCACGCCGGCCGGCACCATGAGCAGCAGAAATACGATGCCGACGATCCAGAACATCAGGCGCTGGTGGCGCGGGCCTTCTGACCAGAAGTCGATCAGGATCACCCGGATCCCGTTCAGCCCATGGAAGAGCACCGCGGCGACCAGGCCGTATTCCATCAGGCCGACGATGGGCATCTGATAGTCGTGGATCACGGCGTTGTAGGTCTGTGGGCTCACCCGCAGCATCGCGGCGTCCAAAACGTGGACGAACAGGAAAAAGAAGATCGTTGCGCCGCTGATCCGGTGCAGCACCCACGACCACATGCCCGGGTCGCCCCGGTACAGCGTCCGTGGTGGCCTGCGTTTGCGCGAGGGAGCCGATCCCGGTGCCGCCTGATCCGCGGTTGTCGGTTGCGTAGTCACCCCAGTCCTCACCGCCTTCTTCCGACTCCAACGTCAGTCACGCCGGGCACTTGAGCTTAGCTCGCACACGGTGTGGCTTGCGCCAATGTCCGTCGAGCGAAATGCCGTTTTGCGGCTAGGGTGACTGTCGGAATCGGCGATGGGTGAGCGGGGTTTCGTATGCCTGAGATCGACTGGAAGACATTGCGGGACAAGGCAATTGATGTTGCTGCGGGTGCCTATGCCCCGTATTCGCGCTTTCGGGTCGGGGCGGCCGCGCTGGTCGACGACGGCCGGGTGGTCACCGGGTGCAATGTGGAGAACGTCTCATATGGCCTTGGTCTCTGCGCCGAATGCGCCGTGGTGTGCGCCCTGCATTCCACGGGCGGCGGCCGGCTGCTGGCGCTGGCGTGCGTGGACGGGCGGGGCTCGCCGCTGATGCCGTGCGGCCGGTGCCGCCAGGTGCTGGCCGAACACGGTGGGCCCGAGCTGCTGATCGACCATCCAGGTGGGCCGCGCCGCCTCGGCGACCTGCTACCGGAAGCCTTCGGCCCCGACGATCTGGAAGCCGGGCGCGGCTGATGCGCCCCGCGTTCGACGCGCCCACCGTGATCAGGACCAAGCGCGACGGCGGCCGGTTGTCCGACGCCGCCATCGACTGGGTCGTCGGCGCCTACACCGACGGCCAGGTGGCGGAAGAACAGATGGCGGCGCTGCTGATGGCGATCCTGTTGCGCGGCATGGACCGGGGCGAGACCGCCCGGTGGACCGCGGCGATGCTGGCGTCGGGCGACACGCTCGAGTTCGGCGACCTGGGCCTGCGAACGGTCGACAAGCACTCCACCGGTGGGGTGGGGGACAAGATCACCCTGCCCCTGGTGCCCGTCGTCGCCGCCTGTGGGGCCGCGGTGCCGCAGGCCTCGGGCCGCGGGCTCGGCCATACCGGCGGCACTCTGGACAAGCTGGAATCCATCGCCGGGTTCACCGCCGAGCTGTCCAATCAGCGCGTGCGCGACCAATTGCGCGAGGTCGGCGCGGCCATCTTCGCCGCGGGGGACCTCGCCCCGGCCGACGCCAAGCTCTACGCGCTGCGCGACATCACCGCCACCGTCGAGTCGCTGCCGCTGATCGCCAGCTCGGTGATGAGCAAGAAGCTGGCCGAGGGGGCCGGCGCGTTGGTGCTCGACGTCAAGGTCGGTTCCGGGGCGTTGCTGGACTCCGAGCGGCAGTGCCGCGAACTGGCGCACGTCATGGTCGGACTGGGCGCGGCGCACGGGGTGCCCACCCGCGCGCTGCTGACGGACATGGACCGCCCGCTCGGCGCGAGCGTGGGCAATGCCCTCGAGGTCGCCGAGTCGCTCGAGGTGCTGGCCGGGGGCGGACCGCCTGATGTCGTCGAGCTGACCCTGCGGCTGGCCTCCGAGATGCTCGAACTGGCCGGGATCGACGGCCGCGATCCCGCCGACACCCTGCGCGACGGTACCGCGATGGACCGGTTCCGCCAGCTCATCGCGGCCCAGGGTGGCGACTTGTCGGTGCCGTTGCCCATCGGTCGGCATGCCGAGACCGTGACCGCCCCGCGGGGCGGCACAATGGGCCATATCGACGCGATGGCAGTGGGGCTGGGGGCATGGCGGCTCGGGGCGGGTAGGTCCCGTCCGGGCGAGCGGGTGCAGTCGGGTGCCGGTATCCGGATCCACCGCCGCCCCGGCGAGGCGGTCACCGCCGGTGAGCCGTTGTTCACTCTCTACACCGACACCCCGGAGCGCTTCGGCGCCGCGCTCGCCGAACTGGACGGTGGGTGGAACATCGAAGCCGACGCGGCCGGGATGCACCCGCGACCGCTGATCATCGATCGGATCGCCGCATGAGCGCACCGCTGGGGCTGGAGCAGATCAGAAGGGCCCCCAAGGCCCTGTTGCACGACCACCTGGACGGCGGGCTGCGCCCGTCGACCGTGCTGGACATCGCCGGCCAGGTCGGCTACGACGGGCTGCCCGCCACCGACGTCGACGAGCTGGCGAGGTGGTTTCGCACCCGCTCGCACAGCGGCTCGCTGGAGCGCTACCTGGAACCGTTCTCGCACACCGTAGCCGTGATGCAGACACCCGAGGCGCTGCATCGGGTCGCTTACGAGTGCGTGGAGGATCTGGCCGAGGACTCGGTGGTCTACGCCGAGATCCGGTTCGCGCCCGAGCTGCACATCGACCGCGGGCTGTCCTTCGACGCGATCGTCGACGCCGTGCTGGCCGGCTTCGCCGATGGCGAGAAGGCATGCGCCGCGGCGGGGCGCCCGATCGTGGTGCGCCTGTTGGTCACCGCGATGCGGCACGCGGCGGTGTCCCGCGAGATCGCCGAGCTGGCGATCCGGTTCCGGGACAAGGGAGTCGTCGGGTTCGACATCGCAGGTGCAGAGGCGGGCAACCCGCCGACACGGCACCTGGATGCCTTCGAGTACATGCGAGACCACAACGCCCGCTTCACCATTCACGCCGGCGAGGCTTTCGGGCTGCCGTCCATCCATGAGGCGATCGCCTTTTGCGGTGCGGACCGGCTGGGCCACGGCGTGCGCATCGTCGATGACATCGAGGTGTCAGACGACGGCAAAGTCCGGCTGGGCCAGCAGGCATCAATCTTGCGGGACAAGCGAATTCCGCTGGAGCTGTGTCCCAGCTCCAACGTGCAGACCGGTGCCGTCAAGAGCATCGCCGAGCATCCGTTCGATCTGCTGGCCCGTGCCCGCTTCCGGGTGACCGTAAACACCGACAACCGGCTGATGAGTGACACCTTCATGAGCCGCGAAATGCACCGACTGGTGCAGGCTTTCGGCTACGGATGGAGTGACCTTGAGCGCTTCACCATCAACGCGATGAAGTCGGCATTCATCCCGTTCGACGAGCGGCTGGCGATCATCGACGAGGTGATCAAACCGCGCTATGCCGTGCTGATCGGCTGATCGGCTGATGGATCACCGTCATATGTGCCCGGGCGTCCCGCCCATACCGGGGTCGGACGGCATTGCGGGTGCGACCGGCATGGCCGGCTCCATCGGCGGAGCTTCCATCGGCGGCGGTGCTATTGGTGGCGGTGCGATCGGCGGTGGCGCCACGGGTGGCGGTTCATTAGGTGGCGGCGCTATCGGCGGCGGATCCAGCGGCGGCGGAGCTTCCATCGGCGGCGGTGGGGCTAGCGACGGCGGCGGTGGCCCAGGCGGCGCGGCCGGTGGCAGGGCGTATGGACCTCCCGCACACACCGGGTTGGCGGGCTGGCTGATGCATGCAATGTCAGCCGGGCCGGTGGGAGCACCGGCTGGGGCATACGGTCCACCCTGACATTGGGCTACCTCGGGCGTCGCGAGGCAACGGGGATCAGATGGGTTGATGGGCAGGCTGGGATCGGGGTCGTCGAGCGGAATGGGCGCACCGGGTGGGCGTGCAAACCCGGGCGCGGCATTCGCTGGAACTGCCGCACCCGTCGCGATCCCGAGCAACGCCGCTGCCACAGCCGCTCTCGTCATCGCGTCGCGGACTTTCGGAGCCAGTGCCCAACCCATACGTGTCCCCCTTTATGTGCGGGCGCCCGGCCCGCGTAGCAGCATCCTAATGACGCCCTGCGCTCAAACGCCAGTGAATGTGCACGGCTGAGGAAGTTTCGGGCGCGGCAGTCGAAATATCATCGGGTCGGTTTTTGCGCCGCTCCGACATACTCACCGATGAAGCCGTTCCGCAACCACCACCTGGGGCTGGTGTGCTTGAAAATCTCCTGGTCGAGGGCGCGAGAGCGCACCGACCTTTTGACCGGGAACGGATTCATCCCAGACTTGTACTCGAGGCCGACCACGGCTGGTGTGGTCGGGCGGCCTCGCATGGGCAGCAGCTCGTAACCGGCGTGCTGGAGCATGGTATTCAACTCGGCCGGGCGGGGGAATCGCCGAAAGTCGTGGTTGGGTTTGTGCAGACCGAACACGTACAGCGGCCCAACCGTGACGAAGCAGAGCCAGGTGAACAGGTTGCGATCTGGTGTGACGTAGAACATTCGACCGCCCGGCTTCAGCGCGCTGAACACGCTATCGAGCAGACGGCGGTGTTCCGTGCAATGGTCGAAGACTCCGTGCAGGTAAATCAGGTCGAACCGACTGGCCGCCAACACATCCGGGTTTCGTACATCGCCGACGATGAAGTTCACACCGGGCTGGTCGGCGAAGCGCTTGCGGGCCGCGTCGATCGATTTATAGTCGACGTCGACGCCGACGATGTCCCACCCGCCCAGCTCTGGATAGCGTTTCAGCAATCCCGCGATCGCCCCTCCGGCGCCGCAGCCGACCACGGCCATCGTCGGGCGTTGATCATCGGTGGACGGGAGATAGTCGCGTAGGAAATCCCATGCGGTGTAATCTATTTCGCTGACAAGCTCCGCGGTGAAACGCCACTGCGCGCTGACATCGGCGTTGGAGAAGTAGCGGACGCCGCGCTCGATCGTCCCGTTGCTGATCCGCATCAGCGCGCGATCGATGATCGAGTAACGGTACTCGGGCTCACCGACTGCGTCGTTGGCCCGTTCGTGGTCAAGGAACTCGAAGTACCTTCGCTCTTCGGGTTCGATTGGCGCTTCCCATGATTGGGCTCCGCCGAGCACACGCTCCCGAATCCACGAATCGATGACTCGGCTGTAGACGTTGCTGTCGAACAACATGAGCTGGTGGCCGCCGCCGGGCATCATGAAAAAGTCTTTGGTCCCGCCGATCCGCTCGAAGCATGCCCGGCAGTGCTCGGCGCCGACTATCTCATCGTGCTCGCCACACGTGATCAAGACAGGTTTCGTGTTGGCCGCGGCGGGCAGTCGCGGGACATAGTTGAAGACCGAGTGATAGCTTCGCAACCCATACGACCAGACGTACAGCGGGTCCTTTTTCTTCGCTTCCAGTAAGCCGGGGTCTTCTTGGTAGGCGGCCTTGAAGTCAATGAACCGGCGCAGCGGGATTCGTAACCGATCCCCTATCTTCGCTGCCGCGAATCGCGCCGGGCGCGACTGAAACAGCCGGATCGCCAAGCTCATTGGCGCCTCGTGGTTGAGCAAGATGTTCATACACACACCGCCCACCACGGCTGGGCACGCGTCTAGCGCGTGGAATGCGACTTCGCCGCCCTGGCTCGCGCCGTGCACGATGACGGGTAGGGAAGTGCGCCGCGCGGCGTAATCGGTTACTGCCCTGGTGTCTTCGAGGAAGGCCTCGAAACTGAACACACCCGCCTTTCCTTCGGTGCGACCGTGCCCAGTGAGGTCGAACGAATAGACCGCCGCGCGATAATTGCGCCGCATGTGCTCGGCGAACGTGTCGTAACCTTCGCTGTTCCCGGCGGTGCCATGCACCAGCACCAAAACATAGTCGGCGTTGTCGTTGTCGTAGCGGCGCACAAAGATTCGTCTGGCACCGGATCCGGTCACCGCGTCCGTGGCCATCGGCGGCACTGCCTGGGTGGTGGTGTTCGCAGTCATCGGCGCCTCGGCTTCAATCCCTGGGTGATGTGGGTGGCGATCATCCGCGCGAAAGTGTCGAAATCGCCGCGGAAGCGTTCAGTGTCGGAAATGAACGGCCGTTGCATCGACATGCCCAGCAGCACGATTTCCACGAGGTGCACCGTCTCGTCGATCAAATGTGGCGGCGCATCGTCACCAACGATCGTGCGCAGTAGCTCGGCGATCCGCCGGCGCTGAGTATCGCGGTAGTCGACGTACGCGGTCCGCAGGAACTCATTGTGGTTGGCCGATGCGGCGAATTCGACCATGAACGTGACCGCTTCGAGGTTGTCGATGAACAGGCCGTACACCAGATCGGCCGCCTCGTTCAGGCTGTCCTGCACCGATATCCGGTCGGCCAGTCGGGCCGACGCGGTGGAGAACATCGTCTTGGCCATGTGGTCGATCGCGGCCTGGAAAAGCTTTTCTTTCGTCTCGAAGTGATAGTGCAGCAGGGTCTGCGAAACGCCGGCCTTGGCCGAGATCAGCTTCATCGACGATTTTTCATAGCCGTACGTGCCGAAGCACCGCATCGTCGTCTGCAGGATTCGCTGTCGGGCGTCGCCGGTTGCCACCGCGGAGTCAGCGGTGTCGGGCCCATTCGAAACGGTTGCGGTCAACGTCGACTCTTCTCTTCATCGCCGGCTACCCGATAACATACTGTCTGATCAATCAGTCAGGCAACGATGGATGTGACGGGTGAGCACCTGATGCATGAGAACCTGTCGTCGAAGATCACTTTGACATTTGACAACGGCCCGACACCGGGGGTCACGGACCGGGTTCTCGATGCACTCGCTCAGCGTCAGATGCCCGCCATGTTCTTCGTAGTCGGGCAGCACGTTAGCGCGCCGGCGGGACGCCGACTGATGGCGCGTGCCGTGCGCGAGGGGCATCGGATCGGCAATCACTCGTACACCCACGGACTACCCCTCGGAGAGCTTTCCCCGGCGGAAGCCATTCACGAGATCAGCGCCACACAAACGCTTTTGGGAGATTTTACCGATGGCGATCGGTACTTCAGGCCGTGGGGAACCGAGGGGGCACTCGAACGGCGCTGTCTGAATCAAACGGCCGTCGACTACCTCATCGCGGAAAAATACACCTGCGTCCTGTGGAACAGCGTCCCGCGTGACTGGGCCGACGCCGAGGGATGGGTTAGCCGAGCGCTCGCCGATACCCGCATCCATTCGCACACCGTGGTCGTACTGCACGATCTGCCCACCGGCGCGATGGAGCAACTACCGAGATTTCTCGACGAACTCACCCAGTCCGGTGTCGAGGTCGTCTCCCAGCTACCCGACGATTGCGTGCCGATGGTCCGCGGTCGGATGCGAACACGCCTCGATCACCTGACCGCGCAGCCCGCAACCGCCGCGGATCTGCCACCCGAGTCCTAGAGCATCGAAAGGCCCATGGCTCGCACCGTGCTGGCCAAGTGGGTCTGCACTGCCTGCTGCGCGCGCGGTAAGTCGCCGTCGCGCAACGCTTCCGCGATGCCCTGATGCTCCGTCATGATCGTGGCCAGCCGCTGTGGCTCGCGCAGCGCCGATTCCCCGATCATCCGCATTTGGCGGTCGCGCAACGTCGAGTAGAAATTCGCCAGGATCGTGTTGCCCGACTCTTCCAGGGTGATGGCGTGGAAGGCGCGGTCGGACTCCAGGAATACCCGCCAATCGGCGGACGCCGCGGAGTCGCGCTGCCGCCGCAGTTCACCGGATTGCCGTTCGAAGACCACGGCGCAGACGGCTGGGCCGCGTCCGATCACCTTTCGGGCCGCGAACTGCTCCAGCACCAGCCGGGCCTCCATGACCGCCCGGACCTCCTCGGGCGAGACCGGGACCACCAGAGCGCCGCGCTGCGGATACAACCGCAGCAGCCCCTCGGCCTCCAGGCGCAGGAAGGCCTCGCGCACCGGGGTGCGCGACATACCCAGCGCGGAGGCGACATCACCTTCGCTGATCAGCTCGCCCCCGGGAAACTCGCCGGTGAGTACCTGCGTCTTGACATAGTCCAGGGCGCGGTCCTTGGCCGTACCGGACCTGGGAACCTTGGCCATGCGCGCCCTCTTCTGGTGGCTAAGTCGTATCTCACTCGTGGCCACACCCTACCCCGACCGGCCCTACCTGCAAGGATTTATGCTAAGATACAAGATAAATACTATTCAGATACGATACATATTTAAGCATAGGAGGCGCAGATGCCCACCGCGCAGCAAGTGGTGACGCCGAACTTGGATCCGACGATTCCGGCACCGATGGTCAACGTGGCCGAATACGGGTTCGAGGGCCGTTTCGAGGAATGGGAGCGGCAGGCCGAATACTTCGAGTACTCCAAAGCGGCCAACCCGATCGGATCCGGCCACGTTCCACCGATGCCGCTGCGGCGGTTCGATCCCGAGCTCTACCTCGATGCACCGACCGGCGTGATCCCACTCGATCTCGCCAAGGAACTGGGTATCGATTCCGGCGCGGCGACCAGCCCGGCGCTGCTAGCCAACTTCGTCAGCATTCGCGCCGCGGAGCAAGTCGACACCAGCCCCAACGCCACCTCGCAGCTGTATTACGTGCTGTACGGGAGCGGCTTCGCGGCGGTCAACGGGCGGCTGATCGCTTGGGAGAAGGGCGATTTCGTCACGCTGCCGGCGGGCAGCCACTCGGTGTTCTACGCCGCCACCGACACGGCCATGTACTGGGTGCACGACGAGCCGCTGATGCGCTACCTGGGCGCCGAAGCCACGCAGCCGCGCTTTGCGGCGACAAAATTTCGCCGCGCCGACGCCGTCGCCAAGCTGGAAGAGATCGCCTCCCGCCCCGGCGCCAACGACAAGAGCCGGGTCAGCGTGCTACTGGCCAACGCCAATCAAGAGCAGACGCTGACCATCACCCACGTGTTGTGGGCCATGTTCGGCGTGCTGCCACCCAACCAGGTCCAGCGCCCGCACCGGCATCAGTCGGTCGCCGTGGATCTCATCCTCGATGCGCCGGAGTTCGGCTGCTACACGCTGCTGGGCACCCGCCTCGACGAGCACGGTGACATCGTCAACCCCACCCGGGTGGACTGGCGGGCCGGTTGCGCCTTCACCACCCCGCCGGGGCTGTGGCACGCCCACTACAACGAGACCGACGAGCCCGCCCATCTGATCCCGGTCCAGGACGCCGGCCTCCAAACGCACCTGCGCAGCCTGGATATCAAGTTCACCCAGCGCCGCGATCTGGGCGCCGGATAGTCCCCTGCGCCGGCCCATGCACCGCCGGAGTTCGACGCATAGTGTGGCTGGACATGAAGGTGCCCCTGCTGGGACCGGTATCGGTCACGGGCTTCCAGAACGCCTGGTTCTTCGTCGTCCTGCTGATCGTGCTCTTGGTGATCGGCCTCTACGTCGTGCAGCAATTCGCCCGTCGGCGCCGGGTACTGCGCTTCGCCAACATGGAGGTGCTCGAGCGGGTGGCGCCGGCGGGGCCAGCCAAGTGGCGGCACGTCCCGACCATCCTGCTGGCCGTGTCGCTGGTATTGCTGACCACCGCGATGGCCGGGCCGACCTCGGACGTCCGGATTCCGC
>NZ_LZJR01000010.1 GCF_001667925.1 Mycobacterium sp. E2479
TGGCCAAGATCGCCGAGGGCGTCGCGGTCGACGGCATGGAGGCGTTGCTGCCGGTGCTTCGGCCCGGCGAGCACGTCCTGCTGACCGACCAATTGGCCCAGCGCACACCGGTCTTGGTCTGCGACCCGGAGAAGGTCCGCACCCGCGCCGCCGACCTGATCAAGACCGGTAGCGAATTCCTCGAAGCGTCGTGGTCGGTCGCGGCGTTGGGGACCGACGCGCCCGTCGACGTCGCGCAGTTCGGCGGATCGGGGTTCGCCGAACTCGATGACGTGCTCGCCGGGCCGAAGCACCGGCAGCAACGCCTCCATGCCGTCGACCGCGACGCCCTCGGCGATCTTGGCCAGCATGTCGGTGACGCTGCCGGTGATGGCGGGCTCGGGGGTGGTGTGCCGCGCGGCCAGTTCGGCGGCGCGTTCCCGCACCTCATCGGTCAGTAGCAGTTCGCGGCAGGCCACCGCGATCAGGGTGTCGACCTCGATCTCCGGGATCGACCGCTGGTCGGCGACCGAGAACATCCGCATCTCGCTGACCTCGTCGCCCCAGAACTCGATGCGCACCGGGTGCTCGGCGGTCGGCGGAAACACGTCGAGAATGCCTCCGCGCACGGCGAATTCGCCGCGCCGGCCGACCATGTCGACCCGGGTGTAGGCCAGCTCGGCGAGCCGCGTGATCACGCCCTCGAATTCGATTTCCGCACCGACGCTCAACGTGACCGGCTCCACCAGCCCCAGCTGCGGCGTCATCGGCTGCAGCAGCGAGCGCACCGCGGTCACCACCACCTGCAGCGGCGGACCCAGCCGCGCGTCATCGGGATAGGCCAGTCGGCGCAGCAGGGTCAAACGAGCGCCGACGGTGTCGACGCCGGGCGAAAGTCTCTCGTGCGGCAGCGTTTCCCACGACGGGAAGACCGCGACGGCATCGCCGAAGACGCCGCGCAGTTCAGCGGTCAAGTCGTCGGCTTCGCGCCCGGTCGCGGTGACTACCAGCAGAGGACCCAACCGCGCCAGCGCGCTGGCGACGAATAGCCGTGCGCTGGCTGGACCCACCAGGTTCAACTCGGCCGGCGACGCGGCCGCGCTGTCGATCAACTGCTGGAAGGTCGGCGCGGTGAGCGCCAATTCAACGAGCCCCGCGATCGGGGTTTCTGGGCGAGCAGCCCCCGGTGCGGTCATGATGAATCCCATTCTAGGGGCCCTCTCCGACAGGGCCGGACAGACCGAACCCCGTCAATATCGAGCTCGCGGCCGTCAAAGGAGCGTAAGGAAGGCACCGCCGGGATTACCCGCGGGCGCACGTTGAATTCATGACATTGCTGGATATCCTGCCGTCTGTCGGTCAGGCGGCTCCCCCGCGTTTCGATCCCGCGATCTGGCCCATCACCGCGCACCCCGACGACGAGGGCAGGCTGTGCGTCGGCGGTATACCACTGGCCGATATCGCCGACGAGTTTCACACCCCGGCCTACGTCATCGACGAAACCGACTTTCGGCATCGCGTCCGTCGCTACCGCGCGACCCTGCGCGGGATCGAGGTGGTGTACGCCGGGAAGTCGCTACTGAGCACCGCGGTGGCGTGCTGGGCCCGCGAAGAGGGCCTCGGCCTCGACGTGTGCTCCGGCGGCGAGCTGGCCGTCGCCCTTGCCGGTGGAGTCGATCCGGCACGCATCGTCATGCACGGCAACGCCAAATCGCCGGAGGAGCTGCGCGAAGCGGTGCGAGTCGGGGTCGGACGCATCGTGCTGGATTCCGGCATGGAAATCGCCTACCTCGCCGGCCTGGCGCAGCGGCGCCAACGGGTGCTCATTCGGGTGACCCCCGACATCGATATTCACGGACACCGAGCCGTCACCACCGGTGTCAGCGACCAGAAGTTCGGATTCACGCTGTACGGCGACCGGGCCGATGTCGCGGCCCAGCGGGTGCTGGCGCACCCGATCCTCGACCTCGTCGGGCTGCACTGCCACATCGGCTCGCAGGTCACCGACCCCGCCCTCTATGGCGAAGCGATCCGCCGGATGATCAGCGCGATGGCCGACATCCGGACCCGGCACGGCGTCATCCTCACCGAGCTGAACATCGGCGGCGGGCACGCCATCCCCTACGTCTCCGGCGACCGCGAGCTCAACCTCGAGCAGCTGGCCGATGTCATCGAAAACGCACTCGACGAGGCCTGCGCCGCGGAGCATTTCCCGCGACCGCAGATCGTGGTGGAACCGGGACGGGCCGTCTGCGGCCGGGCCGGCGTGACGCTGTACCGGGTGTGCTCGATCAAAACCCAGCCGGGTGGACGCACCTTCGTCGCGGTCGACGGCGGCATGAGCGACAACCCGCGGGTGTCGCTGTACGGCGCGCGATACACCGCGGCGCTGGCCAACCGGCATGCGCTCGGAGTCAAGCAGCGGGTGACAGTCGTCGGCCGACATTGTGAGGCGGGCGACGAGATCGCGCGCGACATCGAACTCCCAGCGGACCTGCACCCCGGCGACCTGCTGGCCGTGGCCTGCACCGGCGCCTACCACCACAGCATGGCGTCGAACTACAACATGGTGGGCCGACCCGCGCTGGTGGCGGTCAAGGACGGGCGGGCCCGCGAACTTGTTCGCCGGGAGACCGTTGCCGACCTGCTGGCGCGAGACTGCGGTTAGCCGGCTACTCGTCCTGCAGTCGAGGGTCGGCCTCCAGGTGCGTCAGCCCGTTCCACATCAGGTTGACCAGGTGGGCCGCCACCACTTCCTTCTTGGGCTCCCGGGTATCGAGCCACCACTGCGCCGTCATCGACACCGAGCCGACGAGCGCCTGGGCGTACAGCGGAGCCAGCCCGGGATCCAGGCCACGGCGGGAGAAGTCACCGGCCAGGATGGAGCTGACCTGGTTGACGGCGTCATTGAGCAGGCTGGAGTAGGTGCCCGAGCTGATCGCGGCCGGCGAGTCGCGGATCATGATCCGGAAGCCGTCGGTGCGCTGTTCGACGTAGGTGAGCAGCGCCAGCGCGACCCGCTCGACGCGCACCCGAGACCGGTTGTTGGTCAACGACGACGTGATGCCGTCCAGCAGCGCCGACATCTCGCGGTCGACGACGACGGCGTACAGGCCTTCCTTGCCGCCGAAGTGCTCGTAGACGACCGGTTTGGACACGTTGGCGCGCAGCGCGATCTCCTCGATCGAGGTGCCTTCGTACCCGCGTTCGGCGAACAGCGTGCGCGCGATGCCCACGAGCTGCTGGCGGCGCTCGGTGCCGGTCATCCGCGCGCGCGGCGCCCGCGCCTCTTTGTCCGGTTCCTTGTCCAGCACGGCCACGTCAATCAGCGTATCGGTCAACAGCCGACAAGCGGGCCGCATCGTGGTCAGACTAAAGTCTTCTTGGCGCGGTCGGTATCAACCCGCCGCTCGCCAATGGATTAGCGATCCGTCGTGGTGTAATCGGCAGCACCTCTGATTTTGGTTCAGATAGTTCAGGTTCGAGTCCTGGCGACGGAGCTTCGATTTTTTGCCTTCACCGCAGCTGAAGTGACACGCTTATCGGCGTATCGGCCTTTCGCGCGCAGCCCGTGCGGGAGAAATCCAAGAGGAGGGTTGATGTCGTCTCCTGGTGATACCGCGGTCCTGGTGCTAGCGGCCGGGCCCGGCACCCGGATGCGGTCGGACACCCCGAAAGTCCTGCACACGATCGCGGGGCGCAGCATGCTGTCCCATCTCCTGCACGCGATCACCAAGGTGGCTCCCCAGCACCTGGCCGTCGTCCTGGGCCATGATCATGAGCGCATCGCGCCGCTGGTCGCCGACTGGGCCGACGCCCTGGGACGCCCCATCGATGTGGCTCTGCAGGACCGCCCCCGCGGCACGGGCGACGCCGTGCTGTGCGGCCTGTCCGCGCTGCCAACCGACTACGCCGGCATGGTCGTCGTCACCTCAGGCGACACCCCGCTGCTGGATGCCGACACGCTGGCCGATCTGATCGCCGCCCACAGCGCGGCGCGGGCCGCGGTCACCGTGCTGACCACGACGGTGGACGACCCCAGCGGCTATGGCCGCATCCTGCGCACCCAGGACGACGAGGTCATGGCGATCGTGGAACACGCCGACGCTACGCCCTCGCAACGCGAGATCCGTGAGGTCAACGCCGGCGTCTACGCCTTCGACACCGTGGCGCTGCGCTCCGCGCTGAACCGCCTGAGCTCCAACAACGCCCAGCAGGAGCTGTACCTGACGGACGTCATTGCAATCCTGCGCGGCGACGGCCTGGCCATCCATGCCCGCCACGTCGACGACAGCGCGCTGGTGGCCGGCGTCAACAACCGCGTCCAACTCGCCCAGCTGGGCGCCGAACTGAACCGCCGCATCATCGCCACCCACCAGATGGCCGGCGTCACCGTCGTCGACCCCGCCACCACCTGGATCGACGTCGACGTCAGCGTCGGCCGCGACACCGTCATCCACCCGGGAACGCAGTTACTCGGCCGCACTCAGGTCGGGAGCCACTGCGTCGTCGGCCCGGACACCACCCTGACCGATGTCAGCGTCGGTGACGGCGCCTCTGTGGTGCGCACCCACGGCACCGCGTCGTCGATCGGTGCCGGCGCGACCGTCGGGCCGTTCACCTACCTGCGGCCCGGCACGGTGCTGGGCGACGACGGCAAGCTCGGCGCCTTCGTCGAGACCAAGAACTCCACCATCGGCACCGGGTCCAAGGTGCCGCACCTGACCTATGTCGGGGACGCGGACATCGGCGAACACAGCAACATCGGCGCTTCCAGTGTTTTCGTCAACTACGACGGGGAATCCAAACGGCGGACCACCATCGGCTCGCACGTGCGCACCGGCTCGGACACCATGTTCGTGGCGCCGGTCACCGTTGGCGACGGCGCCTACACCGGCGCGGGCACGGTGGTGCGCAACGACGTCCCGCCCGGAACGCTCGCGGTGTCCGCGGGTCCGCAACGCAACATCGAAGGTTGGGTGCACCGCAAGCGCCCGGGCAGCGCGGCCGCGCAAGCGGCCCAGGCCGCCGAGAAAGCCGCCGGTCAGAGCACCCCGCCGGTCTCCAAGGCCGACCAAGCACCAGAAGCCGACTCGACACCGTGAATTTGCTAGCTGGCAACCCGGCCATAGTTCCGTACGATTCGCTTCGTACGATGGGGCCTTCCATCCCCCACCCCGATATGGCGAGGGCAGTGCGTTGAGCCACGACTGGACCGATAACCGCAAAAACTTGATGCTCTTCTCCGGTCGCGCGCATCCGGAGCTGGCCGAGCAGGTGGCCAAAGAGCTCGACGTCCACGTCACCGCGCAAACGGCGCGGGAATTCGCCAACGGCGAGATCTTCGTGCGGTTCCACGAATCGGTGCGCGGATGTGACGCCTTCGTGCTGCAGTCCGCCCCCGACCCGGTCAACAACTGGCTGATGGAACAGCTGATCATGATCGACGCCCTCAAGCGGGGCAGCGCCAAGCGAATCACCGCGGTCATGCCGTTCTACCCGTACGCCCGGCAGGACAAGAAGCACCGTGGCCGCGAGCCGATCTCGGCCCGGCTGGTCGCCGACCTGCTCAAGACCGCCGGCGCCGACCGGATCGTCACCGTCGACCTGCACACGGACCAGATCCAGGGCTTTTTCGATGGGCCCGTCGATCACATGCGCGGGCAGAACCTGCTGACCGGCTACATCCGCGACAACTACCCGGACGGCAACATGGTGGTCGTCTCGCCCGACTCC
Source organism: Mycobacterium sp. E2479 (assembly GCF_001667925.1). Taxonomy (GTDB): domain Bacteria; phylum Actinomycetota; class Actinomycetes; order Mycobacteriales; family Mycobacteriaceae; genus Mycobacterium. The sequence continues at coordinate 5,716 of NZ_LZJR01000010.1, forward strand.
GGGCGCGTGCGCATCGCCGAGAAATGGGCCGACGCGCTCGGCGGCGTCCCGCTGGCCTTCATTCACAAGACCCGCGACCCGCGGGTGCCCAACCAGGTGGTGTCCAACCGCGTCGTCGGTGAGGTGGCCGGGCGCACCTGCGTGCTGATCGACGACATGATCGACACCGGCGGCACCATCGCCGGTGCGGTGAAGCTGCTGCGCGATGAGGGCGCCGGCGACGTGATCATCGCGGCCACCCACGGTGTGCTATCCGATCCGGCGGCCGAGCGGCTGGCCGCCTGCGGCGCGCGGGAAGTCATCGTGACCAACACCCTGCCGATCGGCGAGGAGAAGCGATTCCCCCAGCTGACGGTCCTCTCCATCGCGCCGCTGCTGGCCAGCACCATCCGCGCCGTATTCGAAAACGGTTCGGTCACCGGGCTCTTCGACGGAGACGCCTAGATGGCTGCCGAGCCACACGACGCCGTTATCTTTCACAACCCACGCTGCAGCACCTCGCGCAAGACGCTGGACCTGCTGCGCGACAACGAGTTCGAACCCACCATCGTCGAATACTTGAAGACCCCGCCGTCGCGCGCCGAGCTGGTGAAAATGATCCGCGACGCGGGCATCGACGTGCGCACCGCGATCCGCAAGCGCGAGTCGCTTTACGAGGAGCTGAATCTCGCCGATGCGAGTGATGATCAGCTGCTCGACGCAATGATCGAACATCCCATCCTCATCGAACGACCCTTCGTCATCACAGCTAAGGGCACGCGGCTGGCCCGTCCGATCGACGCGGTCCGCGAGATTCTGTGAATCGGCCCGGCCGCCTCGTGGCCGCGTTGGTTGCGGTGGCTTTCTTCGCCGCTGGATGCGCTCCGAAACCGCCTGATTACCAATCGATCCTGTCGACGACCTCGGCGACCACGACAACCAAGGCGACGGAGAAGCCGGTTCCGCTGTCGCAGTATCTGCAAAGCATCGGAGTGACCGGACAACCGGTGGAACCGGGATCGCTGCCCGACCTGACGGTCTCGATACCGACACCTGCGGGCTGGTCGCGGTTCACCAGCCCGAACATCAACCCGCAAACCCTGATCATCTCCCAGGGCGGCAAATTCCCGACGGCACGGCTGGTGGTGTTCAAGCTCAACGGTGACTTCGACCCGGCGCAAGTCATCAAGCACGGCAACGACGATGCGCAACTGTTCGAGAACTTCAAACAGCTGGACGCCTCGGGCGCGCCCTACAACGGCTTTCCGTCGTCGATGATCCAGGGCAGCTACGACATCGACGGCATGCGGTTGCACAGCTGGAACCGCATCGTCATCCCCACCGGATCACCGCCCGCGCGCCAGCGTTATCTGGTGCAGCTGACCATCACCGGCCTGGCTGATCAGGCGGCCGCGCAGTCAACCGACATCAACACGATCATTCACGGATTCGTCGTCGCGGCAAAGTGATTGGTGCTATCGCGGCGCTGCTCTGATCTCACCGAGATTGCCGTCATGGTCGTGATAGGCGATCCCGTCACAGCCCTCACGGCAATCTCACCGGCCGTGCCGACTGAGCCACGTCCCTATCCCCGCCGAACCAGCCCGTAAAAGACCGGCAGCGGACGTCACCACTAGGCGGTACGCGCCGCACGATTAGTGTTGTCTGCCATGACTGGCTGGACCGCCGCAGATCTGCCGTCGTTCGCCGAACGCACCGTCATCATCACCGGCGCCAACAGCGGGTTGGGCGCCGTGACCGCCCGTGAGCTGGCCCGACGAGGGGCCACGATCGTCATGGCCGTCCGCAACATCCGCAAGGGCGAGACCGCAGCCCGTCGGATGGCCGGTCAGGTCGAGGTGCGTGAGCTCGACCTGCAGGACCTGTCGTCGGTGCGCCGATTCGCCGACGGGGTCAGCAGGGCCGACGTGCTGATCAACAACGCCGGCATCATGGCGGCCCCCTTCGCGCTGACGGTCGACGGCTTCGAAACCCAGGTTGGCACCAATCATCTCGGTCACTTCGCGCTGACCAACCTGCTGCTGCCCAAGCTGACCGATCGGGTGGTGACGGTGTCGTCGATGGCGCACTGGGCCGGACGCATCGACCTCGACGACCTGAACTGGCAGAACCGTCGCTACTCGCCGTGGCTGGCCTATAGCCAATCCAAGCTCGCCAACCTGCTGTTCACCAGCGAGCTGCAGCGCCGCCTCACCGCTGCCGGTTCCCCGCTGCGTGCCCTCGCCGCCCACCCTGGCTACTCGCACACCAACCTGCAGGGCGCCTCGGGCCGCAAGCTGGGTGACGCGATGATGTCGGCCGTGACGTCGGTGGTCGCCACCGACGCAGATTTTGGTGCGCGGCAAACCCTGTACGCGGCGTCCGCGGATGTGCCCGGCGACACCTTTGTCGGCCCGCGATTCGGTCAGGTCGGCCGCACCCAGCCGGTTGCGCGCAGCCGGCGTGCCCGAGACAGCGCCACCGCGGCGGCGCTGTGGTCGCTGTCCGAGCAGCTCACCAAGACCCACTTCCCCCTCTGATCACGCCAGTCACAAACGCCACGCCAGTTTCCGGAGGAGGCGGTGGACGTTTTGCCCGCCTTTGAGCGACAACGGGGCTGGCCGCCCGGTGCCGATTTGTCGCTCGAAGGCGGGCACTCGCAACACCGTCCTCGCCGAGTAACAGAAGTGCCGAGTGACAGAAGTGACGCCCGTTCGCTACCGATCCGGAATTTCCCCTCTGAGGTGCAGATGCGCTAACCTGACCGGGCGTCACGGCGAGGGTGGCTGGCTGGCCAGCACCGTTATCGACGGAGACCGACGAATCGTCGCGACCCGGCCGTGCCCCGAAGACAGGCGAGCACACAGGAGCGACAAATGGCCAAGCAATCAGTCAACCAGTTGAAGGTTGCGGTCCGCGCCGAGACCGGCAAGGGCGCGTCCCGGCGAGCCCGCCGCGACGGCAAGATCCCGGCCGTGCTCTACGGCCACGGCGCCGACCCGCAGCACTTGGAGCTGCCCGGCCATGACTTCGCCGCGGTGCTGCGGCACGCGGGCACCAACGCGGTGCTCACCCTCGACATCGAGGGCAAGGAGCAACTGGCGCTGACCAAGTCACTGGACATCCACCCCATTCGCCGCACCATTCAGCACGCCGACCTGCTGGTCGTGCGTCGCGGCGAGAAGGTCGTCGTCGAGGTCCGTGTCGTCATCGAAGGCGAGGCCGTGTCCGGCACCCTGGTGACCCAAGACGCCAGCGCCATCGAGATCGAGGCCGACGCCATGTCGATTCCCGAGCAGTTGACGGTGTCGATTGAGGGTGCCGAACCCGGTACCCAGTTCTCCGCCGGACAGATCACCCTGCCTAAGGGTGTGAACCTAATCTCCGACCCGGAAACGCTGGTGGTCAACGTGGTCACCGCGCCGACGGCCGAGGAACTCGCCGAAGAGGGCGCCGGCGAGGTCACCGAGGAAGCCGCGGCGCCCGAAGGCGAAGAAGAGGCGGAGGCCGGCGGAGAAGAGGCCGCCGAAGCCGAGTCCGAGTAGGCGGATCACGAAGTGGCCGAGCCGTTGCTGGTGGTCGGCCTGGGCAATCCCGGAGACAACTACGCCCGGACCCGACACAACATCGGGTTCATGGTCGCCGACCTGCTCGCCGCGCGGATGGGTTCGAAGTTCAAGGCGCACAAGCGTTCCGGTGCCGAGATGGTCAGCGGCCGCCTCGCCGGGCACTCGGTGATCGTGGCAAAGCCACGCTGCTACATGAACGAATCCGGGCGTCAGGTAGGCCCTTTGGCGAAGTTCTACTCGGTGGCACCGGGCGACGTCATCGTCATCCACGACGATCTCGACTTGGACTTCGGCCGTATCCGGCTCAAGATCGGCGGCGGCGAAGGCGGCCACAACGGTCTGCGTTCGGTAGGGAATGCCTTGGGCAGCAAGGACTTCCAGCGAGTCCGGATCGGAATCGGCCGCCCTCCGGGACGCAAGGATCCGGCGGTGTTTGTGCTGGAAAGCTTCAGCGCCCTCGAGCGCGCCGAAGTTCCCACCATCTGTGAGCAGGCTGCGGATGCAACCGAACTGCTGATCGAACTGGGGCTAGAGACCGCACAGAACCGCGTCCACGCCTGGTAGCGAGGATGCCGGACTAGGTCACCAGGTCGAGGGACGTGGATCGGCGCAGCTTGCCCGACGGCGTCTTCGGGATGGTCCCGGGACCGAGCACCACCACGTTGCGTGGCCGGACGTCGACCTCGGCCACCACTTCACGCGCGACCCGATGCTCGATGCGACGCACCTCGGCCTGGTCTTGGTAGGCGTTGGATTCCACGGCCACGGCGAACGTCTCGCGGGAATGGCCGGCGTCCAGGCGCACCGCGACCGCACACCCTGGCCGCACGCCCTCGACGCGGCAGGCGGCGCGCTCGATGTCGGTCGGGTAGATGTTGCGGCCCGCCATGATGATGACGTCCTTCACGCGGCCGCACACCACCACGTGGCCCTCCTCGGTGAGGTAGCCGAGGTCACCCGTGTCATACCAGCCGTGCTCGTCCTGGGCGGAGATGAAGCCGCCCATGGTCAGGTAGCCGGGCGTCAGCGACTCGCCGCGCAGCTCGATGACACCGACGCCGCGCGCGGGCATCACCTCGCCGTTCTCGTCGACGATGCGGGCCTCGAGGTCCTTGAGCAGGGGGCCCAGCGTGGCCAGCCGGCGGGTGTTGCCCTTGGTGGCGGGGACGGCGCGGCGCAGGGCGGCCAGCAGGTCGGCGTCGACCTCGTCGACCACCAGGCCGGCGTTGCACTCCGAGAACGACACGGCCAGCGTGGTCTCGGCCATGCCGTAGGCCGGCAGGATCGCCGACGGCCGCAGGCCGAACGGCTTGCCCGCGTCGAGCAGGTCCTCGACGTCGGCGGGTTCGACGGGCTCGGCTCCGGACAGCGCGAACCGCAGGGTGGACAGGTCGAAGTCGCCGGGCTTGGCGTTACGACGCAACCGCTTGGCCAGCAGCGCGTAGGCGAAGTTGGGTGCCGCGGTCATGGTGCCCTTGTACTTGTCGATGAGCTTGGCCCACAGCAGCGTGTCCCGCAGGAAGTCCATCGGGGTGACCTTGACTAGTTCGGCACCGAAATACATGGGGATGGTGAGGAATCCGACCATGCCCATGTCGTGGAAGCAGGGCAGCCAACTGACCATGACGTCCTTGTCGACGTCGTACTGGGCGCCGATGAACATCGCCTCCGCGTTGGAGTAGATGTTGCGGTGGGTGATCTGGACCGCCTTGGGAGATCCGGTAGACCCGGACGTCAGCTGCATCAGGGCGAGCGCATCCTCGCCGACCTCGACGGGATCGATCGGTTCCGCCGCGAGCAGGTCGGTGACGGTGAGGACATGGATGCCCTTCTCCTCGAGGACCGGGATGGCCACCAGGAAGGGCTCCGAGACGACGACGGCCTTCGCCTCGATCATGCCGATGACGTTCATGGTGTCGTCAGCCCACACGGCGAGGTCTGTGCGTGGCGTGGGCTGGTGCAGCATGGTGAGGCTCGCCCCGCGAATCCACAGGCCCTGCGCCGTCGGCGCGATCTCCACCGGATAACCGGCGAGCACACCGACCGCGTCGCCGGGCCCGATGCCCGCGGCAGCCAGGCCACCCGCGATACGGCGCGCCCGCTCGTGAACCTCGCCCCAGGTGTGACGGACCGGTTCGTGGGGTTCACCGGTGACCATGCCCGTCGTTGCCGACCGGGCATTGCGGTACATCTTCTCGGTAAACCTGCTCACAAAATCCTCCTCGGTTCCAGCCCTCGCCCCAACGCCCCGGATTTCATGGTCCGCCCGCTGGGCAGCGCTGCGCCGCAAGCACGCCAACACAGTTGGGCGGCGGTTAGGTCTCGGATCGATGATGCTTCCGCATCCGCCACAGGCCGGCCGCGTTCGGCCGCTCGATGAGCGTGAAACGGACCCGCAAGACCTTTGCGGGCCCGATTCGATGATCGCCCACCGGAACGCCCGGCAGGCGATGGAACTATGTGATCCTGCTCAACGCTTCCCGTCACCGCGCCTCATCTTAAACTCCTCTTAGGGAAGCGCCAAACCACCGCACACGTTGGGAAAAAATTCACACCTCGGTGGGTGACGGGACCACCCGCGCGCCCACCACCGGCCCACTGGCGACCCGCACGGTGCGGCAGACACCCGCCCCGGACACCTCGGTGCCGATGTCGACCGCGGCCGCCGCCGATGAGCACAGGAAGGCACACGTCGGGCCCGAACCGGACACGATGCCGGCCAGCGCCCCGGCCTGGACACCGGCGCGCAAGGTCCGCCGCAGGGCGGGGTGCAGGCTCACCGCGGCAGCCTGCATCTCGTTGCCCAATAGCGGCGCCAACTGCTCCGCGTCACCGGCGGCCAGTGCGGCCAGCACCGGCCCCGGAGCGGGCAGCCGCGGCGGATCCCCCGCCTCCCGCAACCGGTCCAGTTCGGCGAAGACGGCCGGCGTCAGCAGCTCACTGTCGGCGAACGCCAACACCCAGTGAAAAGTGTTGCGGGACAACACCGTCGCCAACTCCTCGCCGCGGCCGGTGCCCAGCGCGGTTCCGCCGTGCAGCGCGAACGGCACATCACTGCCCAACCGGGCGGCCAGCATGCGCAGATCCCGGCGGGGCACGTTGAGTTCCCACAGCGAGTTCATCGCGACCAGCACGGCCGCCGCGTCGGCGCTGCCACCGGCCATGCCGCCGGCGACCGGAATGGTTTTGTCGATCATGATCGACACATCCGGCGCCCGGCCGACGTGTTCGGCCATCAGCTCGGCAGCCTGCCAGGCGAGGTTGCGTTCGTCGGTGGGCAGCGTCTCGGCGCCCTCGCCGACGATCTCGAGCGAGAGCACATCGGCATTGCGGACCGTCACCTCGTCGAGCAGCGAGACGGCCTGGAAGATCGTGTCCAGCTCGTGATAGCCGTCCTCGCGACGGTCACCCACCGCCAGGTAGAGGTTGACTTTTCCGGGCACTCGGACGGTGACCGATCCGGTGGGAACCCACTGCGCGGCGGTGTTGCCATCAGACGCTGACACCGCAGCAGACTATCGCTGCTGCCGACCGATCACACGCAACGGCGCCCTGGGTCCCGCCGTCAGCCGGCAGACGCCCCCTGCTGGGCGGCCCGCGCGGTCGTCGCTGCGGTGCTGTGGGGCCGATCGGCGGACCGCTGCCACAACCGCACGAAGTCGTCAATGGAGAGCGTCTCACCGCGGCGGGCAGGGTCGATGCTGGCGGCCAGCAACCGATCCGCCGACTCGTTGCCCGAGCCGGCCCAGGCCACGAACGCGTTGCGACATGTCTTGCGGCGCTGCCCGAACGCGATGTCGACCAGTTCGAACACGTGACGGCGGAAGGCTTCCTCGGTGGGCCACGGCGAGGTCGCATACCGGTCGATGCGGACCAACCCGGAGTAGACGCGGGGAATCGGCCAGAAGACGGTCGGCGGCACCATGCCGCACCGGCGAACCCGACCGAAGAAGCGCACCTTGACGCTGGGCACCCCATATTCCTTGCCGCCCGGCTGGGCGGCCAGCCGCTCGGCGACCTCGGCCTGCACCATGACCGTCACCGTGTGAATGGACGGAAACTCGGCAAGCAGATGCAACAGCGCCGGAACGGCGACGTTGTACGGCAGGTTGGCGACGACTGCTGTCGGCTGGACATCCAGCTCGCCGCGGCGGAGGGTCAAGACGTCGCGGTTGATGACCGTCAGGCGCTGGCTTTCGCTTCCCGAGTGCTCGGCGACGGTTTGGGGCAGCCGCTCGGCCAGCACCGGATCGATTTCGACGGCGGTGACCGCCGGGCCCCGGTCCAGCAGTGCCAGGGTCAGCGACCCCAGTCCGGGTCCGACTTCCAGGACGTGGTCAGAGCGGCTCACCCCGGAGGTCGAGACTATCCGGCGCACCGTATTGGCGTCGTGGACGAAGTTTTGGCCGAGGGATTTCCGTGGCTGAAATTCAAGGTCTTTGGCCAGCCGCCTGATCTCGGTACGCCCGAGCAGCCGGATGGTCAGCGTGCACCAGCTCTTCCGCTGCACACTGGCCACGCGCCCCAACCCTGGCGCTCTCGGGTCACCTCGGCGACGGTGATCTGCTCCTCGCGCGTGGCGAGGTCGGCGCGGGAGGCGAACCGCAATCCTCCGTTTCGCTCCCACGTGCCCTGATCGAACTGCACACCGCCGTAGTACCCGTTTCCGGTGTTGATCGCCCAGTTTCCGCCGGCCTCGCAGCTCGCGATCGCGTCCCAGATCGAGCCGTCACTGACCGGAGGCACCTCGGTGCCGGGTTTGGTGCCGATGCGGACCACCGAGTCGCGGGCCGGCGTGATCACCGTGTTGGCGATCGGCAGCCGACCGGTCTCGACGCCGTTGACGCTGGCCACCGAGAAGGTGACGTCTTGGGTGCCCGGGCTGCCGGGATCCTCGACGACCTGGCGGCTCATGTTCATGTCCGGATCTTCGATGCGACGGGCGTTGGGGGGCAGCGGGATTCGCTCGGTGACCTGCTGGATCCGGTTGCGGGTCACCTGAACTTCCATCCCGTCGGCGATCGGCGTGTTCGCGGGCGGCATCACCTGGTCGCTGTCGAGCAGCGGTGCGCCGGCGGCACTCAACAGGCCGGCCACATTCGGTGCCGCCAGGTGCACGTTGCGGATCGCGCCGGCGTCGTTGATGCGGACCGTCTTGGCGCTGACAACCGGCAGCGCCATGCCGGCCAGCGGGACGCGGCTGCCGCGATTAGCCGCGGCAGGTGCGGTGTCGGTCATCGCCAGCTGGGCCAGCGCCTCATCGACAGTGGACGCGGTGGTCCACACCTGCTTGGTGTCATGGCCGTCCAACGAGATCTGCAGCGGGCGGCTGCGTCGTAACACGATCTTGCCGGCGTCGTGCACCGCGACATCACCGGCGGGGTACAGGTCGTCGCGTTCGTCGATGGAGAAACCGTTCTCTGCGACGACGTCGATCACCCGCGACTTCATGGTCGTCACCTGCATGGCGACCCCGTCGACGGTCAATGTCACCGTCTTGCACACCGAGACCGCGTATCCGCCCGCGAATGCCAGGACTACCAGCAGCCCTCCGACAACGAGACGCAACATCGGCGAAGGATTCTGATGCAGTTTTGTCAATACACTCAACGCGCGCTACCCAACCCTCAACAACCCACTCATTCAGCAGCAAGGTCACAAAATTAAGGGCCCGCAGGCCCAGTCGTTCGATCACAAGACGGTAACGAACCGGTCAAGGTTGGGCAACTCCGACGCAGCGATCTAGAGAGAATCGCCTGGTCGTTCACCTCACACTGTGACCAATCCATACACCCGCGCAGCGTTGCCCGTCGTTATCTCGGCCAGCTCTTCCGGGCGACGACCCACCAGTTCGGCGATCGCCCGAACAGTATAAGGAAGGCAATAGGGCTCATTCGCCGTCCCCCGATATGGATGCGGCGTCAGAAATGGCGCGTCGGTCTCAACCAGCAGCTGCGCCGGCGGTATCAACGGGATGGCTTCGCGCAGGGCGTGCGCGTTGCGGAAGCTCGCGGTACCGGACAGGCTCAGCACCCACCCGGCGTCCACGCAGCGGCGGGCCATGGCGGCGTCTGAGGAAAAGCAGTGAAAGATCACGGACTCCGGGGCGCCCTCGGCGGCCAGCACATCGAGCACTTCTGCGTCGGCGTCCCGGTTGTGGATCATCAGAGGCTTGCCGGACCGCTTCGCCAAATCGATGTGCCAGGCGAACGCCTCTCGTTGCACGGCCGGCTCCGCGCAGCCGTCCAGCCGGCCGGGCCAGTACAAGTCCAGCCCGGTTTCGCCGACGGCCACCACCCTGGGATGGCCCACCAGTCGCTCGATCTCGGCGCGGGCGGCGTCGTCGAGCGCGTCGGCACGGGTCGGGTGCAATGCCACCGCGGCGTAGACGCGCGGGTCCCACTCCGCGGCGTGCGTTACCCAGCGCGCCGAATCGAGGTCGTCGGCGATCGTGACGACCGCGATCACCCCGACAGCCGCAGCGCGGTCCACGATGGCGTTCACGTCCTCGGCGTCGGTCGCGCCACACGCATCCAGATGGGTGTGCGCATCGACGAGTGGGCTCAACGGCACGGGGGCAGGAGGCGGCTGACGTTTGGAACTCACGCGCACACAATAAGGTGCCCACAAATAAGGTTGAGGGCGATGAGGCCCTATTACGTCACCACCGCGATCACCTACCCGAACGGCGAGCCGCACATCGGACACGCGTACGAGTACATCGCCACCGACGCGATCGCCCGGTTCAAGCGGCTCGACGGGTTCGATGTCCGGTTTCTGACCGGCACCGACGAACACGGCCTCAAGATGGTTGAAACGGCGGCGGCCGAGGGCATTCCGACCGCCGAGCTGGCCCGGCGCAACTCCGATGTGTTCCAGCGGCTGCAGGAGCGGTTGAACATCTCCTTCGACCGGTTCATCCGCACCACCGATCCCGACCACCACGAGGCGTCCAAGGAGATCTGGCGCAAGATGTCGGCGGCCGGAGACATCTATTTGGACGTCTACTCGGGCTGGTACTCGGTGCGCGACGAACGGTTCTTCGTCGAATCCGAGACCAAACTCCTCGATGACGGCACCCGGCTTGCCGTGGAGACCGGCGCCCCGCTGACATGGACCGAGGAGCAGACTTACTTCTTCCGGCTCTCGGCGTATACCGACAAACTGTTGGCCCACTACGAGGCCAACCCGGACTTCATCGCGCCCGACGTGCGACGCAACGAGGTGGTCAGCTTCGTCTCGGGCGGCCTGCGCGATCTGTCCATCTCGCGCACGTCGTTCGACTGGGGCGTACAGGTGCCCGAGCATCCCGACCACGTGATGTACGTCTGGGTCGACGCGCTGACCAATTACCTGACCGGAGTTGGTTACCCCGACACCGAATCCGAATCGTTCCGGCGCTATTGGCCGGCCGACCTACACATGATCGGCAAGGACATCATCCGATTCCACACCGTGTACTGGCCGGCTTTTTTGATGTCGGCCGGAATCGAGCTGCCGCGAAGGGTTTTCGCGCACGGGTTCCTGCTCAACCGCGGCGAGAAGATGAGCAAATCGGTGGGCAATGTCGTCGATCCGATAAATCTGGTCGACACGTTCGGCGTGGATCAGGTGCGCTATTTCCTGTTGCGGGAAGTTCCGTTCGGGCAGGACGGCAGCTTCAGCGAAGACGCCATCGTCACCCGGGTCAACTCCGATCTGGCCAACGAGTTGGGCAACCTGGCCCAGCGGTCGTTGTCGATGATCGCCAAGAACCTCGATGGGGTCGTTCCCCAACCTGGTGAGCTGATTGCCGCCGACTCCGAGTTGCTCGCGACGGCCGACGGCTTGCTGGACCGGGTACGGGCCAGCTTCGACTCCCAGGCGATGCACCTTGGGCTGGAAGCGATCTGGCTGATGCTCGGGGACGCCAACAAGTATTTCTCGGCGCAGCAGCCGTGGGTCTTGCGCAAGAGCGAATCCGAGGCCGACCAGGAACGTTTCCGCACCGTCTTATACGTCACCTGCGAGGTGGTCCGCATCGCCGCGCTGCTGGTTCAGCCCGTCATGCCCGAATCGGCGGGCAAGCTGCTCGATCTGCTCGGACAGTCGCAGGACCAACGAGCGTTTGCCGTCGTCGGCACCCGGCTGACACCGGGCACGGCGCTGCCCGCTCCCGCGGGCGTATTCCCGCGCTACCAGGCGGTTTCCGACACGAATGAGCAGAACGAACAATGAGCGGCGAGTGAATTAGCTGCGCCACAATTTGTTTGGATTCACGTGAGGACTTCGGATCCTCACTATGCGCTGGTCGGGTCGCTCGGGATATCAAGTGTGGCAATCGGATACAACCCGGAGCCATCGCGGCCGTCTCGCGCCAGGGCCATCGGCGCGTAGTTCACGACGTGCGAGGCGCCCGGTATGTGCTGTTGCCATTCGACCGAGGCTCGCACCGTGTAGTGGCCCGGCGCCAGGCCCGTCACGTCCACGTGCACCGACTCGGCGGCCGACTCCGCAACCGGCTCCTCGCGAGACTGGCTGGATTCATCGTGGACCAGCGTCTTGAGATTGACCGCCGCGGGCAGGCTGCGAACCACCGCACCCGAGAAATCCACCAGTTTGTAGCCGGGCACCCAGTGCTCGGTGGCCGCCGCCGAGCCGTAGTTGGTCCACTCGACCGAGATCGTCGCCACCTTCCCCTGCATCGATTGCGATCCGGGCTTTGCCTCGACCGAATACCGGTAGCCGGCAGAGGTATTGGCCTGGCTCCACAACTCAAACAGCTTGGGGTCCATCGCGGACGTCGCATCGCGGTCCGGGAAATCGGCGCTCGACGTCATCGACACGTGATACCGGATGACATCGTGCAGCCCCTTCTCGTAGTACGACCGCGCATCGGCACCCCTGGGCAATCGGCACCACTGGCTGATCACCAGCGCCGTCATCAGCCGCTGCCTGATCGCATTGACGACAGCGTCGTTGGACCGGACGTATTGGGAGTCGTTGGCCTCGGCCCACTCCGGCAACGGCGCCTGCACCCCGAGGCAGTCCGTGCGGATGCCCACCGGCGCGGCCAACTTCTTGGTGACGTCGTCGGCGAACAGCTGGCGGACGATCTCCGGATTCTGCGGAGCAACTACCAGTTGGGTGTGGCCGAAGGCGTTGACGTTGGCCGCGACCAGCTGGGCGATGGAGGCTTTGGTGATGCTCTGGTCGCGGAACTGGCTGTAATAGCCCAGTTTTGCGGTGCTGTCGTCGGGGGTGGGACCCGCAGCCCCTAGCGAATCGCGCAGATACGCGAGCTGGTTCTGGCCGAAGTCACCGTAGCCGGAGAATTCGAACACGGACAGCCGCTCGTCGCCGTCATAACGGCGGCCGAGCGCGCCCAAAAGGTGGCTGGCGCCATTGAGGTAGTCGGGGTCGTTGAAGTTCGGTACCACCTGGGTGATGCCCGGGCCCGAACCGGTCGACGGCGCGGGATAGCTGGCCGCCGACGGGCGCAGCCAGTCCGGAATCGCGATGTTGGTGTTGTCGGCGTAGGAATCGTTGCAGCAGGACTTGTAGACGTACACCCCCAGGATGAGGCGCATGTTGCGGCTGCCGAGTTTGGCCAGTGCGTCATCGATGGCGCTGAAATCGAACCTGCGGTCGTCGGGTGCGTCCGGGGGCAAGGTGCGCGGATCGACGGGCTGCAACTGCCGCCACGAGACACGCAAGCTGGCGTCGTACGACGCGGGCCAGGCAGAGTATCGCTGTTGCGCTGAATTACCCTGCGGGAAAAGCGGATTCAGCATTTCCTCATACTGGCCGCGCAATGGGTTGGGTATCTCCTGCGCGGTGGGCGGGATGGCCGGGCTGACCATCGCCGACAGCGGTCCCGGGTCGCTCTTTCCGCCGCAGCCGCTGAGCGCCACCGCCGCGCACACGACAGCGGCCAGCGCGCGTTTCCGCAATGAGCACACCATGGCGACGTCAGATCGCGTCCGACGACCGAGGGCTGCGCGCCTGCGCCGATACCGGCGCGGCGCCTGGCCCAGGCGAAGCGATCGTCGTCGTCAAGGTTGTTTCTCCCAATACACAGCGTTGCGAGTGCAAGTGGCCCCATGTTTCGCGCGTTCCAGCGGTGCGTGATCCGGCCCGGGGCAGGCCTTGATTGGCGTAGCGCAGCGTATCATGCGCGTTTCGGCATAGCTTCGCTGCAGCTCAGCGGCGTTCGACGGCGAAACGGCCGGCGCCGCCCGCTGGCGCGCAGTGAGACGGGTCACAATTGCGCGCCTGCCTGTCACGCTCGGCGGCTCTGCGGTGTCTCAAGGGCACAGGACCTTACGAGAAGGAGACAGCCATGACCGAGGTGGCACGCCGGAGAACCCATGTCGTCGTCGTCGGCGCCGGATACGCCGGAACGCTGGCGGCCAACCATCTGCGCCAGCACCCGGACGTCGACATCACCGTAGTGAACCCGCGACCCGTCTTCGTCGAGCGAATCCGCTTGCACCAGTTGGTTGCCGACACCGGCACGGCGACCGCCGATTACGCGACGCTGCTCGGCGAGGGGATCCAGTTGGTCGTGGGCAGCGTCGATCACATCGACGCCGCCGGCCGGCGTGTTTTGCTGGCCTCCGGCGCCGAGCTGGACTACGACTACCTGATCTACGCCGTGGGCAGCACCGGCGCCCCCGCAGAGACGGTGCCCGGCTACGCCGAATTCGCCCATTCGGTCGCCGACCTGGAAAGCGCGCAGCGACTGCACTACGCGCTCACCGATCTGCCGCTACCCGCACCCGTCACCGTGGTGGGTGGCGGATTGACCGGCATCGAGACGGCCGCCGAACTGGCTGAGAGCAGGCGCCCGGTGACGCTGGTCTGCGGCCCGGTGCTGGGTCCGTCGCTGAGCAAGCGGGGCCGGCGTTCGGTGGCCAAACAGTTGCGCGGCCTGCGTGTCAACGTGCTGGAGTCCGTGGCGGTGGCCGAGGTGCGCTGGAATGAGGTGGTGCTCACCGACGGCGTGGTGCTGCCCAGCGCGGCGACCATCTGGACGGCCGGATTCGCGGTGCCGGATCTGGCCGCGCGCAGCGGACTGCACACCGACCCGATGGGCCGGCTGCTCACCGACGAGACGCTCACCAGCATCGACGACGAACGGGTCGTCGCCGCGGGTGATGCCGCCGCGCCGTCGGGTCAACCGTTGCGGATGAGCTGCCAGGCCGCCGGCCCGATGGGTGCCCAGGCCGCCAACACCGTGCTCAGCCGTATCGCCGGCGAGGCTCCCGCGGCGCTGAGCCAGGCGTTCGTCGGCCAGTGCATCAGCCTGGGCCGCACCCACGCCACCGTGCAGTTCTCCCGCACCGACGACACGCCGGTGAACATGTTCCTCGGCGGCCGGGCGGCGGCGTCGATCAAAGAAGCGATCTGCAAAGGCACGGTGTGGTCGATCCGGCGGGAAGCCGCCAAGCCCGGTTCGTACCGCTGGATCAAGGGCGGTAAGCGGCCCGCGCAGTCACCGGCCGACGAGGAGGTCGCCGCGCGATGACGCAAGCACCGATCGGCAGCGAGCACGCCGAACGGTTCACCTTGCTGCGGCCACTGCTGTTCACCATCGCCTACGAGATGCTGGGCTCGGCGACCGAGGCCGACGACGTCTTGCAGGACAGTTATCTGCGGTGGGCGGCGGTCGACTTGGCGACGGTGCGTGACACCAAGTCGTATCTGGCCCAGCTGGTCACCCGTCAGGCGCTGAACTCGCTGCGGGCCGGTGCCCGCCGGCGCGAGGATTACGTGGGGCCGTGGCTGCCCGAGCCGCTGTTGCTCGACGAGCAGGATCCCTCGACCGACGTCGTTCTGGCGGAATCGATTTCGATGGCGATGCTGGTGTTGCTGGAGACGTTGAATCCCGACGAGCGGGCCGTGTTCGTACTGCGCGAGGTGTTCGGCTTCGACTACGGCGAGATCGCCGAGGCGGTGGGCAGGCCGGCGCCCACCGTACGGCAGGTGGCGCACCGGGCTCGCGAACACGTGCGCGCCCGGCGCAAGCGATTCGACTCGGTCGACCCGGAACGCAACGCCGAAATCACGGCGCAGTTCATGGCGACGGCGGCCGGCGGAGACGTGCAAGCGCTGATGGCGATGCTTGCCCCGGACGCGACCTGGACGGCCGACAGCGGCGGCGTGGTGAGCGCCGCCCGGCGGCCGGTGGTCGGTGCCGAAAAGGTCGCCCGCGCGATCGCCGGCCTGATGCGCCGGGCCGCGGCCCTGGGCACGATGCGGGTGGAGATGGTGACCTGCAACAGCGCCCCGGCGGTGTTGCTCTACCTCGGTGAACAGCTCGAAGGCGTGATCACCCTGGAGATCGCCGAGGACAAGATCACCAACTTCTATGTGATGCGCAACCCGCAGAAACTGGCCGCCCTGGCCACCGCCCGCGACATCAGCCGTAGCTGAGCAGCGGGCACCGCGGATGCGACACACCGCCGCTCTGTCAAGCTAGGGCTGTGCGAATCGACCGGCTCGGCGATCTTGGCGCCGCACCCCAGGTGCTGCGCGCCGTGGGCAACGCCACCCGCCGGCTCGGTTTGCCGCCGCCGGCCGCGCTGACCGGCGAATGGTTCGGCGCGCTGGCGGTGATCGCGCCGAGCCTGTCGGTGCGCCCGGTGCACGCCGACGACGTGTTCGCGGTTCAGGCATCGCCGACACCAGAGCCGCACGCAGTGGGCGGCGGCTGGATCGGCTACCTGTCTTATCCCGACCCCGCCGCCGACGCGCAGGCCTACCAGATCCCTGAGGCCGCGGGCGGCTGGACCGACTACTTGCTGCGCCGCGACCGCGACGGCCATTGGTGGTACGAGAGCCTCTCCGGCGCGCCGATGCCGGATTGGCTCGCCGCCGCGCTGGCGGCGCCGGCGGTCGTGGCGCGCGAATGCCACATCGATTGGGCCATCGCCGACCAGGCCGCACACCGAGACGGGGTGCTGGCATGCCTGGAAGCCATCCGCGCCGGCGAGGTCTACCAGGCTTGCGTGTGCACGCAGTTCACCGGAACGGTCACCGGCGCCCCGCTGGACTTCTTCATCGACGCCGTGGCGCGCACCTCCCCGGCCCGGGCGGCCTACCTCGCCGGTACGTGGGGCGCGGTGGCGTCGCTGTCGCCGGAGCTTTTCCTGCGGCGGCGCGGCACGATCGTGACGTCCAGCCCGATCAAGGGCACGCTGCCGCTGGATGCCTGGCCATCCGCACTGCGCGCGTCAGCCAAAGAGGTCGCCGAGAACATCATGATCGTCGACCTGGTGCGCAACGATCTTGGCCGGGTGGCCATCGTCGGCACGGTGACCGTGCCCGAGTTGTTGGTGGTGCGCCGCGCACCGGGCGTGTGGCACCTCGTGTCGACGGTGTCCGCGCAGGTTCCCAGCGAGTTACCGACGTCGGCGTTGCTGGACGCCACCTTCCCACCGGCCTCGGTCACCGGGACACCCAAACATCGCGCCCGTCAACTGCTCTCGCAGTGGGAACCAAATCGTCGTGGAATATATTGCGGCACAATAGGATTGGCATCGCCGGTGGCCGGTTGTGAGCTGAACGTCGCGATCCGAACCGTCGAATTCGATGCCGCGGGCGGCGCGGTGCTGGGCGTCGGCGGCGGGATCACCGCCGACTCCGATCCCGACGCCGAGTGGGCGGAATGCCTCCATAAGGCGTCCCCCGTCGTCGGGCTGCCGTCCGTCGCCGCCGCGAGTCCGGCCGGCTGACCGGGCGACCTCAGTCGCGTCGCGCTTGCAGCACCGCGTCGTAGAGTTGCCTCGCACGCACCCCAGAATGTGCGGCGGCCACCTGAGCGCAGGCGTCCTTGGCGCGGGCACCGCGTGCAATCAGCTCCTCCACCTCGGCGACCAGCGACGGGACGTCGGCGCTGGGAGCGGCGCCGGCCAGTACGACGGTGATCTCCCCGAGCACGCCGTCGGCCGCCCACGCCGACAGTTCGTCGAGCGATCCGCGGACCACCTCCTCGTGCACCTTGGTCAGCTCCCGGCATACCGCCGCCAGACGTGCGCCGCCGAGCCGTTCGACCGCGTCCCGCAGGCAGGCGGACAACCGACGCGGCGATTCGAAGAACACACAGGTGCGCCGCTCGTCGGAAAGTGAATCCAGCCAGGTCCGCCGCGCGCCCTTCTTACGCGGCGCGAATCCCTCGAAGCAGAACTTCTCGGCCGGCAGACCGGACAACGCCAGCGCGGTCGTCACCGCCGACGGTCCCGGCAGGCATCCCACCGGCAGCCCGGCCTCGACACAGGCCGTCACCAGCCGGTAGCCGGGGTCGCTGATCAGCGGCATCCCGGCGTCGCTGACCACCAGCACCGTGGCACCCGCGCGGATCGCCTCGATCACCGACTGCGCCCGGGCGTTCTCGACCTGGTCGAACATGCTGATCACCCGACCGCTGATCCGCACATCGAGGAACTTGGCCAGCGTGCGCACCCGACGGGTGTCCTCGGCGGCCACCACATCGGCTCGGGCCAGGGCGTCGATCAGCCGGGGGGAGGCGTCCGACGGCTGGCCTAGAGGGGTTGCGCCCAGCAACAGGCGGCCGGTGGTCATGACCGACAGCCTACGATCGACGTGATGACCGCCCCGCCCCGCGAATCCCTCTCGAACACAGAGGGTGCCGATACCGAGCGCGCGGTGCCCGTCGTCAGTCCCGGGCCGCTGGTGCCGGTCGCCGATTTCGGGCCGACCGATCAGGTCCGCGGCTGGGTGGTGACCGGGGTTATCACCCTGGTGGCGGCGGTGACGCGGTTTTTGAACCTGGGCTCGCCCACCGATGGCGGCACCCCGGTCTTCGACGAAAAGCACTACGCGCCGCAGGCCTGGCAGGTCCTGCACAACCACGGCGTCGAAGACAACCCCGGGTTCGGACTGGTCGTCCATCCGCCGGTCGGCAAGCAACTGATCGCGCTCGGTGAGGCGATCTTCGGCTACAACGGGGTCGGCTGGCGGTTCACCGGTGCATTGCTCGGCGTGGTCATGGTGGCGCTGGTGATGCGGATCGTCCGGCGGCTCAGCCGCTCGACGCTGATCGGCGCGATCGCCGGCGTGCTGGTGATCTGCGACGGTGTCAGCTTTGTCGCCTCGCGGACCGCATTGCTCGACGGCATCCTCACGTTCTTCGTGGTCGCGTCGTTCGGTGCGCTGATCGTCGACCGCGACCAGGTTCGGCAGCGAATGCACATCGCGCTGCAGGAGGGCCGCATCGGCGACACGGCGTGGGGTCCGCGGCTGGGCGTGCGCTGGTGGCGCTTCGGCGCCGGAATTCTCCTCGGATTGGCTTGCGGCACAAAGTGGTCCGGCCTGTACTTCGTGCTGTTCTTCGGTGCCCTGTCGCTGGCGTTCGACGTGGCGGCGCGCCGTCAGTACCAGGTGACCCGACCTTGGCTGGGGACCCTGCGGCGTGACCTCGTCCCGACCGCGTACGCGCTGGCCGTCATGCCGGCGTTGGTGTATCTGGCCAGTTACGCACCGTGGTTCGCCTCCGAGACCGCCATCGACCGGCACGAGGTGGGCCAGACGATCGGCCCGCATTCGGTGGTGCCCATGCCCGACGCCATCCGATCGCTGTGGCATTACACCGCCAAGGCGTTCCAATTCCACGCCGGCTTAACGAATTCCGCCGGCAACTATCACCCGTGGGAATCCAAACCGTGGAGTTGGCCGATGTCACTGCGGCCGGTACTCTATGCCATCGACGAGCAGAACGTCGCCGGGTGCGGGGCACAATCGTGCGTCAAGGCCGAGATGCTGGTGGGCACCCCGGCGATGTGGTGGCTGGCGGTGCCCGTCCTCATTTTCGCGTTGTGGCGCATGTTGGTGCGCCGCGACTGGCGGTACGCCGCGGTGCTGGTCGGCTACTGCGCGGGCTGGCTGCCCTGGTTCGCCGACATCGACCGACAGATGTACTTCTTCTACGCCGCGACCATGGCGCCGTTTTTGGTGATGGCCATCGCGCTTACCTGCGGCGACATTCTCTACACCCCGGGAGCCCCGCCCCGGCGGCTGCGGCCGCGGGCGTATTCGGAGCGACGCACGCTGGGGCTGATCGCCGTGTGCTGTTACGTGGCCTTGGTGGTGACCAACTTCGCCTGGCTGTTCCCGGTGCTCACCGGTCTGCCGATTTCGCAGCAGACGTGGAATATGGAGATCTGGCTGCCCAGCTGGCGCTAGTTGGTTCTCCGCGAAACTGCAACTAGCGACGGCCCAACTCGGGAAATGCGTTGCCAGTTGCAGTTTCGCGGCATCGTCACAGCAGGTCGCGGGCGACCGGGCAGGACATGCACCGGGGTCCGCCGCGGCCGGTACCGAGTTCGGATCCCGGGATGGTCAGCACCTCGATGCCGGCGTTCTGTAGACGAATGTTGGTCTGCACGTTGCGTTCGTAGGCGATTACCACGCCGGGCGCCAGGGCCAGCGTGTTGTTGCCGTCGTCCCACTGCTCACGTTCGGCCACAACGGGATCCAGTCCCGTGTCGATGACCCGCAGCTTGTCGATCTCCATCGCCTTGGCCGCGGCCTCCAGGAACGGGGCCTCGTCGCTGATGGCGACCCCGTCGGGCGTGCGCGCAATGGTGAAGGCCGACAACGAGTCGACGATATTCGCGTACATCACCACCGTGTCGGTGTCGACCATCGTGCACACCGTGTCCAGGTGCATCTGGGCGCGCCGCTGCGCGATCGGCACCGCGAGCACCGTGTTCGCGAGGTCGTCGTCAAACAGGCTGCGCGCCAACGCTTCCGCGCCGGCCGGAGTGGTGCGCTCGCCGACCCCGACCGCCACCACGCCCGGCGCCAGCAACAGCACGTCGCCGCCCTCGACGGGGGCGGTGCGCGACTCGTAGGCACGCCGCACGCCGGTGAACCGAGGGTGATGGGCGTAGATGAGATCGGTCAGCGACGCCTCGCGCACGCGGGCACGCAGTGCCAGCGTAGGGATGACCACCCGCTGGCCGATCCAGATCGACGAGTCGCGGGTGAACACCAGGTTGGGCAGCGGATCGATGACGAAGTCGCCGCCGTGATGCATGCGCAGCA
Organism: Mycobacterium sp. E2479; assembly: GCF_001667925.1. Lineage (GTDB taxonomy): Bacteria > Actinomycetota > Actinomycetes > Mycobacteriales > Mycobacteriaceae > Mycobacterium. The sequence continues at coordinate 26,313 of NZ_LZJR01000010.1, forward strand.
CCAACGACACGTCGGTCCGGGTGCCCGGGGGCAACTCGTTGAACGTCATGCCGGCCATCAGAATCTGGGCCAGCCGCGCCGGCTCGAGTCCCCTCAGGTACGCCGAAAGTTCCTGAGCCAGAGGCACTCCGAGTCGTCGCGCGTCGACGGCGGCCGCGACGCCCTGCATGCGGGCGGCTCCACTGTACGTCAGCGCCTCGGTGAGCAGATCCGACAACAGCAGCACCTCGATGCCGCGGGACCGCAGCAGTGCCGAGAACTGGTCATGCTCGTCTTGCGCGCGGGCGACCCACGGCAGTCCGTCGAACAGCAGCTGGTCGACGTTGCGCGGATTGAGGCGGAGCAACTCGGCGCCGGGGCGGTGCAGGATGACCACGCGCAGCGCGCCGACCTCGGAATTGGTGCCCAGCTCGACAACACCCACGGGTCAACCGTAGCGGCGCGGGGCCGCGCGGTCCCGGCACACGCCCGTCGCGCGCCTCGGACCATCGAACGGATGTGCGATAAACTCGCCTTCGTGGAGATCGCGGTCCAAGGCTCCCTGTTCCAGCACACCGAGCGCCGACAACTCGGCGACGGCGCGTTCATCGAGATCCGCGCCGGCTGGCTCACCGATGCCGACGACCTGCTGGACGCCTTGTTGTCGACGGTGCCGTGGCGCGAGGAGCGCCGGCAGATGTACGACCGCGTTGTCGACGTGCCACGGCTGGTGAGCTTCCATGACCTTGCCGTTGACGAGCCGCCGCATCCGGAGCTGGCCCGGCTGCGGCGGCGGCTCAATGACATCTACGCCGGGGAGCTAGGTGAGCCGTTCACCACGGTCGGCTTGTGTTGCTATCGCAACGGCTCGGACAGCGTGGCCTGGCACGGCGACACCATCGGCCGTAGCAGTACCGAGGACACCATGGTCGCGATCGTCAGCCTAGGTGCCACCCGCTCGTTCGCGATGCGCCGCCGCGGCGGCGGCCCGTCCCTGCGGCTGCCCCAAGCGCATGGCGATCTGCTGGTGATGGGCGGATCGTGCCAGCGCACCTGGGAGCACTCCGTGCCGAAGACGACGGCGTCCGTCGGCCCCCGGGTGAGCATCCAGTTCCGCCCTCGCGGCGTGCGCTAGCCGCCGCCGCCATCAACCCTGCGGCGGTCGCAAGCGCGGCAACGCCGGGCGCAGCGGGCCGCCGCCATCAACACTGCGGCGGTCGCAAGCGCGGCAACGCCGGGCGCAGCGGGCCGCCGCCATCAACACTGCGGTCAGGTACGCACCGCCGTCACCGCTTTGACGAGCAAATCGCGCGCCCGCTGGGTGTCCACCGGAGCAACCGGCTGATCGGGAATTACCAGCGGGTTGGCGATGACGATCACCTGGTATTCGCCGAAAGCCGCCGAATAGTCATACAGCTCGCCAGTGCGTGGACCGCCCGGCGTCAACGCCTGCATGACGCGATGTACGCCCAGCGTGCGAGTGCTCTCGATCTGAGGCACCTCGACCACCTGGACACCGCCTCGCAGCTGCGGGCCGGTGAAAGTCACCTTGTTGCAATCCTTCCCAGGATCGTTGAATGGCAACGCTTTTGAGGTCTCTAACGCGATCACCACGAACCGGTTGCCGCGGCCCTCCGCGGTGACCGCGGACATGTTGCCCTGCAGGTCCGCCGGCATGTCCGGCCCGGCCGCGACTTTCGCGCAGTTCGCGGGGTCGAACGTCAGCCCGTCAGGCAGTTTGCGGCCGGCCATCAGCTTGGGATCGATTCCTTGTTTGCTGACGTCGCTGACCTGGAACTCGGGTCCGAAGCTGGACTTCACGTCGACGACCTTGTTGATGTCGGCCTCCTCCGGGTGAGTGGCCGATGAGCAGCCGGCCACGACGCAGACAGCCGCTGTCGCGAGCAACACCTTGGACATCGAGGCCAATCTACCCAAGCGGAGCGCTCAGCTGCGCAACGTGGACACCGTTTTCGCGAGGAGATCCGCGGCGAATTGCGGCGGCAGCACCGGGAGCGACGAACCCGGATCGGTGGTCAAAGTGGTAAATGCGTAGTAGTTGCCCAGGTACGCGCTGAACGTGTAAGTGCGCGAATCTATTTCAGTGCCCGATTCGACGGATGACTTGACGTCGGCCACCATTCCGACGGTGTCGACACCGTCGACATGCGGCGCGTCGGTGAGGTGGACATGTACCACGGTCCGCCCGGCGGTCTCGGACCATTGGGCACACGCGGCGACGAGGTCTTCCGGGAAATCCACTGGCCCTGGCAAAGCGACCACCACCGCGTCGACGATGCCGCCGCTCCCCGATCCCGAGACGCCCTGCGCCAACTGGTCGCGCCCGTTCCCGGGGTCGGCCAACGTTGCGCACTTGGCCGGCTTGACCTGCGGGTCGCCCCCGAGGCTCCACATCATTCTGGGTGAGGCGGCACTGGGTATTCCGGTGGTCACCTCGTACCCGGGTGGCAGGTCGCGCACGACGCGTTTGATATTGGCGGGGTTGACCGCAACGGCCGTCGTCGGAGCGAATTTCGTGGGCACGGCCGACGGAGCCCGCCCCGATGAGTGGCCGCAAGCGCCGAGCGCCAGCGCGAGCACTGCAACCAGCGGCGGGCCAATCCGGAACGGCCGCATGAGGAGTTGATAGCACAAGACACCGCCGTACCGTCTCCCCCACGCCAGTGCCGGGGCCGGCCGGAATGACTTCCGTCATTTAGTCAGCTCAGGAAGGACGCTGCCATCCTCAAACGTGCTAGCGGATGCGCCAGCAGATTTGGAAGTCACCTGATGCTCCCGACTGGCCGCGGGTTGCAACACCATGCGGGCGACGGTCTCAGCCAACCGCCGCGATAACCTGCCGGGCCACGCGCTTGATCTGCTCGGCGTCGTCACGCCGCAGGCCGCGCGGTTGCGGCACATCGATCACGGTGGCGATGACGCCGACGTCTTCGCGCTGCCAGACGGCTCCGTAGCGGTCCATGATCGCGCGCATCGGAGCGTTGTCGGAAAGCATTCGCGCGGAGAACCTTTCGATGCCGTCGACCGTGGCGGCGATGGACAGCGCGCTGATCAAGAAGGTGCCGACGCCGCGACCCTGATAGGCATCGGCGACGGTGAAGGCGATCTCGGCGACCGTTGGGTCGCTCTCGTCGCGCACGAAGCGCGCGTCGGCCACCGGGTCGCTGCCGTCGGTGACCACCCACACGAAGTGATCGACGTAGTCGACCTCCGATAGGTAGTGCATCAGTGCGGGGGTTGGCAGACGCGGGGTCATGAACCGCCGATAGAGCGTGTCGCTGGAAAAGTAGATGTGTCCGTGCACGGTGCGCTCGCTGTCGCCGGGAAGCACCGGGCGCAGCAACAGCAGCGTGCCGTCACGTACCCGAATCGGGATCGGCGTGATGAATGCGGCGAGACGTTGACGCACTGTGCGCAGCAGCCGCGACATGACGTCGGGGATGTGCACCATGCTGGCGAAGGCCCTGGTGTCACCGATCCAGCCGGTCAGCGGTTCGGCGGTGGTCACCGTCGCGGTCCGGGGAATGTCACGCAGCAGGGCGATCTCGCCGACAATCATCCCCGGGGAGGCATGCTCGACCATCACCACGCCGTCGTCACCCATGTGTTCGATCTCGGCGGTACCAGACGAGATCAGCAGAAACGAGACGGCCTGCTCTCCCTGCCGCATCAGCACCTGGCCGGCCGCGGCGCGAAGTGGCTGCAGGCGACCCGCCAGCGGCGCAAGGTCTTCGGCGGGACACCCCTTGAAGATGTCCATCGTCGCCAGCTCGTCCACCCGCGCGCCGGTCAGTCCGGCCACCGCTATAGACCGCCACCCGCAGCATCGCGACGCCGCTCTGCGCGTCGCGATGCTGCCATGACCTGCCCGCCTGCTTGCCGTCGTCTACCGCGCCGGGCCGAACCCCCCGGATGCGGTCGGATGTTGCCAGGTTATGAGCACGGTTGCGGCTCCGGCAAGGATGCGCGGGTCACTCGTGCAATTAGGCGGCCCACCGGCAATCAGATGCGCCGGCCTCCGCCTCGCCCAACGTTCGGCAGTGTCAGGCGATCTTTTGACTCGGCTCCAGCACGAAATCCACCACGATCGCCGCCATGTCGTCGATCGCGCGGCGAGCGATCACCTCATAGCCGTGGGTGCTCAGCGTGGGCAGGCAGAGCAGGCCGGCGCGCGCGGTCAGCCCACTCGCCTTGGAGTGCGACGCGTCGGATTCAAACGCGCCCAGCGCGGCCGCCTGCGGTGACAGCTCCAGGTTGGTGGCGATTGTCAGGAGCCGGTCGGCAACTTCTTTGTCGTAGATACATAGGGCGTCGCTGTAACCGACGATCGGGCCGCCGGTGACGCTGGTGTTGTATTCGCGTTCGGTGGGGCCGACCTCCAAGGCAAGGGTCAGATCGCCGGGCAACGTGGCGCTGGCGTAGGTGCCCCCCACCCCGCCGACCTCCTCGTTGGTGGTGAACACCAGGTACACGTCATCGGCGGGGCGTTGCCCGCGCTCACGCAGTTGGCGTGCGGCGTGCAGCAGGGCGGCCACCGCGGCGCGGTCGTCGAGGAAGTAGGCGCCGACGTAATCTCCGACCTCGACAACGGCTCTCTTGCTGCGGTCGACGCACACCCGGGTTCCGGCGTGCACCCCCGCCGCGGTCAGCTCGCCGGTGCTGCGGCCGGTGAAGACGTAGACGTGATGCCAATCCAGCGCACGGTCGCCCTGATCGGGTTTGGTCTCCCAGATTCGCGAGCTCTCCTGGGTTGTGTGCTCGGAGCCGAGAGTCAGTACGGCGGTGAGGGTCTCGTTGTCGCCCAGCACGGCTACGGGACCCAGTCCGAAGTTGCCCGGGTACATGGTGCCCAGCTGCGTCAGATGCAATGTGCCATCGGATTCCACGCGCTTGACAATCATGGACAGTTCGTCCATGTGCGCCATGACCCGTGTCGCGGTCCCGGGGATGGACTCCGTGCGGTGGCGATGGTTGGGGGCTCCGGTATCGCCGGCCGACGGGTTGGCGGCGACGTAGCCGATCAGGTTGCCGGCGTCGTCGGTCCACATGTCATCGACAACGGATTGCAGTTCGCGGGCGATGACCGCGCGTACCTCCCCCTCCTGCCCGCACGGTCCATAGGTCGATAGAAGTTCTTGCAATAACTCGTCGATGTAGTCGCGGTCGCGGTGCGCCATCGGATCCTCTCCGTGAGTTCGTATCAGAGGGTCAGTACCCGTGTTGGCCTGCGGCAATCCCAACCATGGCCAACCGGTACTTTTCGGCGACGGCGTGCCGAATCCCTGTCAACTCACGGCGTCCGGGTCTGCCAACGAGATGAGGATGTGCGACGGCGTCGGTCCTCCCTGGTGCAATTGGTAGCGCCCGCCGGCCAAGGCTCGGCGGGCCGGCTTGCTGGGCACCAGATGCGGAAAGTCATAGGTTGTGATGGTCAGGCGCAGTCGGTGGCCCGCGGCGATCAAGGCGGCCGTCGGAAAGATCTCCACGTCATAGCGAGTCACCTCCCCCGGCACGACGGGCTGGGCGGCCGATCGGGTGCTCATGTGCTGTGGCCGCAATACGGTGCCGTCCGGCAGGTACCACGTGCGGTCGGGGTCCAGCTTGCGATGCGAGCCCAGCAGCGCGCCCATGGTCAGCGGGCGGCTGGCGCCGTCGGGCGCGACGTCATCGAGGTGCGCGACCCACAACGTCTCGGTGGTGCTGGCCGTCGCGTGCAGGGTCAATGCGATCGGCCCGGCAGCCAGCTTCGCCTCGGCGAACGGCTCGGTGGTGTAGGTCAGCGAGCCGCGCTGCAGGCGGCGATTGTCCTGGTCGTAGCGGATGCTACGGCCCCGTTGGGAGAGCATGAAGCTGTTCAAGCCCAGCGACCACTGTTCGAGGCTGCGACCGGACAGGGGTCCTCGCGCCACATAGGTCAGTGACGCCGCGGTACCCTCCGGCGAGGCGTCCGAACTCAGCCGGCCCGAGTGGCACAGGTAGAAGCGGCTTGGCTTCGCCTCGTCGAGCGGATAGTTATCGGCGCGATACCACTGTGAGCTTCCAATCGCTTGGAAGGTCAACGGCTTTCCGGAGATGGCCGCGTCGGCGTCGTTTTTGAGCCAGTGATCGAACCAGCGCAATTGCAGCGCATTGAGGTGCAGCCCGCCGTGGTTCGACACGTGATACCACGGGCCCATCATCAGTCGGATGCGATCCGATACCGGCTGGCCGGGTTCCATCAGGGCGTCGTCAGGCCGTCCGACGGCCGCGTTCTGCAACGCGGTGTAGTTCAGCGGCGCGCCGCGTTGGAACGCGTCGTGCCACCCACCGACGAGGAACGTCGCAATGCGGTTGGCGGCGACCTTGGACAGGACCAGCGCCGGACTCATCGCGTCCCAAAATGGGCCGTGATAGGCGGTTTCGCCGCCGGCGACAACCTCGGCGATCAAGGGTCGGAAATAACGCCGCTGGTCGCGTCCGCGCTGTCGAACCGCGGCGAGGCCGCCGGAGCGCGGTCGTTCGTGACCGCCGCGGGCCAGCCACTCCAGTGCCGGGTTGACGACGTTGAGGAGCGTGTAGACGGACCCGTAGCCGCGGACGGCGTGCAAGTGCGGCACGCCCCCCATCGTGGCGGCGTCACGATAGAAATCGCGGGCCGCCATCACCGGGAAGATCGCTTTCAGCGGCGAATCGGGGCCAACCGCGGCCGCGGTGAACAGCTGATTGATCGCCAAGTAGGACAGCCCGACCATGCCGACGCGACCGTTGGCATTGGGCAGCGTGGACGCCCACTGCACCAGCTCCACTCCGTCCTGCGTCTGGCGCTCGCCGCACATCTCGAACGATCCGCCCGAGGATCCCGTGCCACGGACGTCGACCATCACCTCGATGTAGCCCCGTTTGATCAGGTAAGGAGCCGGGCCGCCGCCGATCTGGGCGGCCGGTGGGGGCGCCTTCTTGCCGTAGGGCGTGATCGACAGCAGCACGGGAAACGGGCCCGCGGCGGCCTGTCCAGTGTCGGGCACGGTGGGATAATGGATATCTGCCCTCAAGTCGACACCATCGGTCATCGGCACCGCAACGTTGTGCCGAACGCCCACGCCGTACGTCGCTGGGCGCGGCGTCCACTCCGGCGCGAACGGCGACGGGCTGGTTATGCGAACGCGTCGCCTCCGGGTCGTGCGCTTCAATCGCCGCCTAGCCATCAAAACGTTTCCACCACGGTCGAAAGACGATCGGGATCCCGTCCATTTCACCATCGGCAGCTCCCCCTGACCTCGCGGCGGCATTGCCGCGAATTACTCCAAGAACTTAGAGCACCCACCCCGGAGGCTGAGCGGCCACCGGGGTGGTTGCCACGACCCCTTTGCCAGCAGGAGATCGGATGACGTGGACGGCGAAGTGTCGTCCATAAAGTCCTCGAAGCTGACGCGGCGACGGGCTGTATTGGCGCGTACTTGGAGTCATTGATAAATAGCTTTAGGCGCTTTGCGCAATATTGCACACACGTAAAAAGACCGCGATAGCATCGGCTAACCGGCGGTCGATATTGCCGCGGTTGTCTCTACCGCAGAAAGGTGAACCGATGAGCGCAAGCAAGAAGAAGATGCTGAAAACTGCCGCACTGGTCGCGGTGCTGACCGGTGTGATGCTGGGGTCGTCCGGCTGCATCACGATCGACCTAGGGGGCGGCGGCCGCGCAATCGCCGTCAATCCGGCCTGACCGGCAATCGCTAGCGCTTGTAGCCGATAGCGGCGCGTGGCGCGGACTTTTTGTCTGTCGGCGCGCGCCGCTAAAGGACAACGCTTCGCCACTGTTGTACGGGCGCCTTGTCGTGAAGCAGCGGGCTCTGCTTCGTCGAGTGCAGCGCGCCTATCGCCGCGATCGTCTTACCGCAGCGGCCTGTCCCGCCCGCCTTCAGATCGGATAAAGTGACAGCCGACTGCCGGTTGTAACGTCCTCAAGCCGATACGGAGGCGGCGAATGCCCGTCAGCACCTCGAGCCCGAGCGTGTTCGAAGCGGGCCTGCCCACCATCGAGTACGACGTCGCCACCGCCACACCGGACGAGGTCTACCCGCAGTTTCAAGCAGCACAGCGACAAGCACCGATCGCGCTGGGACCCTATGGACCCGAGGTGCTCTCCTACGAACTTGTGCGGAACCTGCTGCGAGACAATCGGTTCCAGATTCCCCCCGGCTACATTCTCGCCGTCCAGGGCATCACCTCCGGGCCCCTTTGGGACAAAGTCGTCAACTCGTTGTTGGGCATGGAGGGCGCAAGACACCAGCGCGTCCGCAGTGTCGTGTCGAAAGCCTTCACCCCGCGCGCTGTCGAACGCCTGCACGCGACGATCACCGAGGTCATCGACGAACTCGTCGAACCGATCAGCCGCCGAGGTCACTGCGACGTCGTCACCGACATCGCGCGGCCCTACCCCGTGCCCGTCATCTGCGCTTTGCTTGGTGCGCCTCGCGAAGACTGGCAACGGTTTTCGCTGTGGGCCGACGCCATCTTCAAAGCTTTCAACTTCACCTTCACCGTCGATGACGTGCCCGCCGTGATGCGCGCGTGGGGCGAACTGGACGACTACGTCGACGACATGATCGCCAGACGTCGCGACACCTTGACCGACGACCTGCTCTCCGACCTCATCCGCGCCGAACACGACGGGGACCGACTCGACGCCGCAGAGCTGCGCATGCTCGCTGCCGCTTTGTTGCTCGCGGGCACTGACACGACCCGCAACCAGGTGGCGGCGTCCATCGGCGTGCTTTGTGAGCACCCGGACCAGTGGGAGCTCTTGCGAAACTCTCCCGACTTGGCGATGAATGCCGTGGAAGAGACCATGCGGCACTCCCCGATCGCGACCTCGCTATTGCGCGTCGTCGCCGAGGACGTCGAACTCTGCGGCGTGGTCTTTCCCGCGGGGACACTGGTGTTCGCGAATACCGCTGCGGCCAACCGCGATCCAGCGATCTATGACGATCCCAACCGGTTCGACATCACCCGCGAGGGGTTGCCGCCGGTACTCAATTTCGGTGCAGGCGTGCACTACTGCCTGGGGGCGAACCTGGCGCGGCGCGAGATCGCCGAGGCGCTGAAAACCGTCACTCGCCGGATCGCGAACCCCCGCAAGAACGGACCAGCACCCTGGAAGCCGATTGTCGGACTGAGCGGGCCGGCGAGCCTGCCCATCGCCTTCGACAGCTGAGGGCCGTTGACTCAGGCTGGTGAACCGTAAAGACCGATTTGATATCGACTACTGCACGCTACTTTTTTTCACAAAGTCCACATATTTAACATCACGCGATGCAGGACTTGTCGGGAAATGTGCGCTCCCCCCGATCACGCGCTATTTCCCGGCGCGACGTACTGCGTTATGCCATCGCTATGTCCGCATTGCCTGGGTTGTATGTCGCGTCGGAAATTGGCACCGTCCCTGCCGCGGCTGCCGCCACTCCCAAACTGATCGACTTCGCCATGCGCCAATTGCCAGCGGAGCACATTCGAGCCGCCGGCTATTCCGGGGTCATCAATTACGTGTCGCTATCGCGCCCCGGCTCGTCAATGGGTGCCAAGCCGATCACCCGGCCTTACGCCGAGCAGCTGACCGCTGCCGGGCTGATGATCGTCAGCAATTACCAGTACGGCAAGCCAGGCGGGACAGCACCTTCGGACTTTCGGCGCGGGTTCGAGGGAGGGGTCGCCGATGCTCGCACCGCCTGGAAGCTGCATACCGCGGCGGGTGGCGGTCAGAGTGCCCCGATCTACTTCAGCATCGACGAGGACATAAACCACGACACCTGGAACAACTTGGCACTCAAGTGGTTGCGCGGGATCAATTCGGTCATAGGAGTGCAGCGCACCGGCGTCTACGGCGGCATCGATGTGTGCCGGTGGGCCGCCGCCGACGGCGTTATCGGAAATTCGCGCACACCCGGCCACCGGTGGGCCTGGCAGACCCGGTCCTGGTCCCGCGGCCAGATCGAGCCCGCAGCGGTTCTCTACCAACGTGTGGTGAGTACGGCGTCGAATCCTGGCCCAGTCGTCGCGGGACTCGAAGTCGATGTCAACGACGTGCTTGCCGAGGATTGCGGTCAGTGGAACCTTCATCCCTGAGGCTGGTGCCGGCGAGCGGCGTCGTCCACTTCCTTCAATGACCACACCAGGCCGCTGCATTCACCAGATGCCGCTAGGCCGCTTTTATGGGTGTGAACTGCTCAAATTTTGTGGAGCTAAGGGGAATCGAACCCCTGACCTACTCGATGCGAACGAGTCGCGCTACCAACTGCGCCATAGCCCCTGACCGCTAGCAGGCTACCAGCCGCGGCACCAACCACCGAACCGCGAGCACTATTCTCCGACGGCGCGCGGCAGGTCCCGGGGCCAACCGAAGGTCCGCATCGCCATCGCGTACTCCAGGTGCTCGAAGACGGGATCCTCGTCGTCGATCTCCAGGACCACCGCGCCGGGACGCCGCAGTCGCGACGGGATCACGTCGTAGTCACGGTCGTAGGCGTTCTCCACGCCGAGCCGAGCCCGCGCCATCCGCTTCATCCGGCGGTGACGCACCCGCTCCTCGATGCGCGTCTGACGGCGTAGGTAACCCAGGTAGAGCAGGGTGATCGCAGTGGCGCTGCCGCACACCCACCAGGCGGTCGGCGAGACCTTGAAGGCTGCGGTGGCCGAGCCGATCAGGACGAGTGCCATCACGACCAGGACCTTTTTGCGGAAGGCGTACTTGCGGGCGCTGACCGCTGCGGCCGTCTTGGTGTCGAAGCGGCGCTGCCGCGAGGCGCTCCGCCGCATCGGCGCGGGCGCCTCCTCGTCGGCGTCGTCGTCCTCGGCAGCGGGCTCCAAACCGGACGAGTCCTCGACGTACTCGTAGCCGTCCTCGTCCTCGACGTCGCGTTTGGCGACAGCCTCGGTGTCGACCTGGTCTTCGACCGGCTCGATATCGGTCGGCTCCGCCTCGTCGTCGGCGCCGCTGGCCCCCACCGGAAGTACGTGGGAATCCTCGACGACATCGACATCGAGGTAGTCGGGCTCGGTGGGTTCGGCGACGGCCATCTGCATCACGACCGGGCGCCGACGGCCCAGTTCATCGGTGTCGGCGTTGTCGTCTACCTCGCGGCCTTCATCCTCGGACAGTTCATCGCGCTCCTCGTCGAGGTCGGCCTCGGCAGATTCTTCCGGCGGCGTCCAGTCGGGGTCGCTGCGATGTCCGGCGGCCGGGCCGTTGCGCTTGATCAGCCGGGACTTACCCCCGCCGTTGAGCACCCGGGTCGCCAACGCCACGTCGCTGGTGCGTCGCACCGCATCGCGTTTGCTCACGAGCATCGGCACCAAGACGAACAGCCATAGCACCACGAGCGATATCCACAACAATGACTGCGGGATGCTTGGCATGACGACCTGCTCTCTTTGGTGTCAATCCCCCGCGAAGCCCATTGGTGGCCCACGCGGCCGGGTCCTACTGACCAGGACAATTACACACCTGTAATTTGCCTCTCACAAGCACCACAAGTCACTCGTGTCGCGCTAGTCCCAACTGGCATCGGTTTGTACTCCGCGCGAGCCCTAGCAGGCCCTGGCGGACGGCCTCTACACCCAGCTGGCGTTACCGGCACGGACCAGGGTCGACGCCACCGATCCGGTCACCTCTTCGGCGGTGATCGCCATCAGCAAATGATCCCGCCACGCCCTGTCTACTTCGAGGTAGCGCTGCAGCAGTCCCTCCTGGCGGAACCCGACCTTTGCCAGCACGGCGCGGCTCGCCGCGTTTTCCGGGCGCACGGTGGCCTCGACCCGATGCAACATCACCGGGCCGAAGCAGTGATCCAATCCCAGCGCCAAGGCCGCGGTGGCCACACCGCCGCCGGTGGCCGACCGCGGCACCCAGTAGCCGATCCATGCCGACCGCAGCGCTCCGTGGGTGACATTGCCGATGGTCAGCTGGCCACAGAACCGGCCGTCGAGTTCGATGACGTAGGGCAGCATCCGCCCTTGCCGCGCCTCGGCGCGCAGCCCAGAACACAACGCCGGCCAGGCCGCTACCGCATGACGAGTCACCCAATCGCCCTCGGAGCTGGGCTCCCACGGTTCCAGATGCGCACGATCGCTCAGCCGGATCCGGCTCCACTGCGCGCCGTCGCGCAACCGCACCGCCCGCAACCGGACAACGCCGCCCGGAACCCGCAGGGGCCCAACGCTCATGGGCCACCCTGGATGACGGGAATCGGAGCGCAACAGGTTCACAGGGTATGCAGTCGTTTCGCTCAGCCGCGCTGAGCCAGGAAGGCGACGTCGACGATCTCGCCGGTCCGAATCTGCTCGGCGCCGGTGGGCACCACGACCAGACAGTTCGCCTCGGCGAGGGTCGCCAGCAAGTGAGATGACGCGCCCGGGCCGCCGCCGAGCGTCTGCACCAGATACTCGCCGCTCTCCTGGTCTCGCATCAGCTGACCGCGCAAGAATCCTTTCCGCCCGGCCACCGACGTGATGGGCGATAGCGTGCGCGCCTGCACGATGCGGCGCATCGGCTGACGCTTGCCCAGCGACAACCGAATCAGCGGGCGGACCATCACCTCGAAAACCACGAGCGCGCTCACCGGATTGGCCGGCAATAAGAACGTCGGAACGCCCTCGCGACCCAACTGCCCGAAACCCTGGATGGATCCCGGATGCATGGCGACGCGCACGACCTCGAGCTCGCCGAGCTCGGCGAGCACCTGCCGCACCGCCTCGGCCGCGGCACCGCCGACCGCACCGGCGATCACGATCACCTCGGCGCGATTGATCTGGCCCTCGACGATCTCGCGGAGCTCGCGGGGGCCGCCGCTGACGATGCCGACGCGGTTGACCTCGGCGCCGGCATCGCGGGCCGCGGCCGCCAGCGCGTAGGAGTTCACGTCGTAGACCTGCCCGTTGCCTGGAGTGCGCGAGATGTCGACCAGTTCGCCGCCCAGCGCCATGATCGTCACCCGGGGCCGCGGGTGCACCAGCACCCGTTCGCGGCCGACGGCGGCCAGCAGTCCGACCTGCGCAGCGCCGATCACGGTCCCGGACCGCACCGCCACGTCACCGGGTTGGACGTCGTCGCCCGCGCGACGCACGTAGGCGCCCGACGGGGCGCCCCGCAGAATCCGCACCCGCTGCGTGCCGCCATCGGTCCACCGCAACGGCAGGACCGCGTCGGCCAAGGTGGGCAGAGGGGCACCGGTCTGCACGCGTACGGCCTGGCGCGGCTGCAGCCGGCTGGGCGTGCGCGAACCGGCCTCGATGATGCCCATCACCGGCAGTACCAGGCCCTCGCGCGCGTCGTTCTCGCCGGAATCGTCGAACGGGCCGGGCAAGCTCTCGCTGCCCACCTCGCCCACACCGAGTACGTCGACGCTGCGCACCGCGTAGCCATCGATCGCCGCCTGGTCGAAGCCGGGCATCGGGCGTTCGGTCACCACTTCCTCGGCGCACATCAATCCCTGCGCCTCGGCGATCGCGACACGTATCGGCCGCGGGGCAACCGCGGCCGCCGTGATCCGGGCCTGCTGCTCTTCCACCGAACGCACAGCGCGCCTCTCTGCCCTCAAACCCGGCGGGCCCCGCGCACACGGCGACCCGCTCACTGCGCAGGCGGGGCATCCCCCGCCCGGGACCGCTACGCGCTCCGCCGGTCTGCCGTCCGCCAGCCGGGGCTATCGCTCGGCTACTGCTCCGCCAGGCCTAATCGGGCCACCAACCACTGCCGCAAATCCGGGCCGTAATCGTCACGATCCAATGCAAAGTCAACCGCAGCCTTGAGGTAGCCGCCAGGATTTCCCAAGTCGTGTCGAGATCCGCGATGCACGACCACGTGCACCGGGTGACCCTCCGCGATCAGCAGCGCGATCGCGTCGGTGAGCTGCACTTCGCCGCCGGCCCCACGGTCGATGCGGCGCAAGGCATCGAAGATGGCGCGGTCGAGCACGTAACGGCCGGCCGCGGCGAACAGCGACGGGGCGTCTTGGGCCTTCGGCTTCTCGACCATGCCGTTGACCTTGAGCACGTCGGGATTGTCGTCGTCGGCAATCGGCTCGACGTCGAAAACGCCGTAGGCGCTGACATCTTCGGGCGCTACTTCGATGGCGCACAACACCGTGCCGCCGTAATGCGCCCGCACCTTCGACATCGTCCCCAACACGCCGGTAGGCAGCACCAAGTCGTCGGGCAGCAGCACCGCGATGGCGTGCTCGTCGTCGGCCAGCCGCGACTCCACGCAGCCGATCGCGTGCCCCAGGCCGAGCGGCTCGCTCTGCACCACGGACTCGACCCTGATCAGCTGCGGCGCGCGCCGCACCTTGTCGAGCATCGCCGTCTTGCCGCGCTCCTCCAAAGTGCTCTCCAGCACCAAGTCTTCAACGAAATGCGCGACGACACCGTCCTTGCCCTCGGAGGTGATGATGACCAGCCGCTCGGCACCGGCCTCGGCCGCCTCGGCAGCCACCAACTCGATGCCCGGCGTATCCACAACCGGCAACAGCTCCTTGGGGACGGTTTTGGTCGCCGGCAAGAAGCGGGTACCGAGACCCGCGGCGGGCACGACCGCAGTGCGTGGCACCACCACGTTTGGGCTTGACATTGTTCACACGATAACCCGCATCCGCTCGGCCGAGTCGATGTGGCGCGTGTAAAGACCTGGCTGTCATGGTTGACGCATGGCGACCACCAGCAAAGCCGCGTTGCGCGACCAGCTGCTTGCCGCCCGCCGCCACGTTGCCGACGACGTTCGCGCCACCGAGGCGCAGCAGATATGCGCCCGGCTGGAAGCCCTGCAAAGCCTTGTGACCAGCGGCGACACCGTGTGCGCCTACGTGCCGGTGGGCAACGAGCCAGGATCGATCGAGATGCTCGACATGTTGCTGCGGCGCGCCGGACGGGTCCTGTTGCCGGTTGCGCGCACCGCTGCCGACGACACCCCACTGGCGTTGTCGTGGGGGGAATACCGGCCGGGCACGCTGACCACCGGGCGGTGGGGGCTGCTCGAACCGCCGCGCCCGTGGCTCCCGCCGTCGGCTTTGGCGCAAGCCAACGTGGTGCTGGTGCCTGCGTTGGCCGTGGACCGCCGCGGCGTGCGGCTTGGCCGGGGCCGGGGTTTCTACGACCGCTCGCTGGGCGGCCGCGCCCCACGCGCGCGGCTGATCGCGGTGGTTCGCGACGCGGAAGTGCTCGACGAACTACCGGCCGATCCGCACGACATCCCCATGACCCACGCGCTCACGCCGCGACAGGGGTTGATCGACCTCGTTGGGCGCTGACATATCGGGAATGAGACATGTCACGTGGCGGTTCTAGCACTTGAGACGTTAGAGTGCTAACCAGGTTTGCAATCCTCCGGAGGTTTTCGTGCCGACTTACAGCTATCAGTGCACCGAGTGCGACGATCGCTTCGACATCGTGCAAGCCTTCACCGACGACGCGCTGACGACGTGTAAGCGCTGTTCCGGGCGGCTGCGCAAGCGCTTCAACTCCGTCGGCGTGGTCTTCAAGGGCAGCGGTTTCTACCGCACCGACAGCCGCGAATCGGGCAAGAAGCCGTCGAGTACGAGCAACGGCTCCTCGTCGAGCGACGCCGGATCGAGCGGCTCGCCAACCAGCGAAAAGAACGGCAACGGCTCGAGCGAGAAGTCCAGTTCCAGTCCGAGCGACAAGTCGAACAGCAGCTCGACAACGTCGGCGGCCGCCGCGACCAGCTGACGGCTATCCACACCGGCCTTCCCGGCCGCAAGCCCGGGTACCGGGTTGCGCCTACCGTTGCAGCGTGGGCGAATCATCGCTGAACCCAAGCCTATTGAGCCGGCTGTCCCTGTGGTTGCGCCCGGATTGGACTCGCACCGTGCTGGCACGCCGAGTCGCCGCGGGTGGGCTGGTCGTGCTGGCCGGCATCGCGACGCTGCGCTCCAACCCCTCCGGTGATTACGCAGAAGTCGTGGTGGCCGATCATGACCTTCGTCCCGGTGCCGCGTTGACACCGGCCGATGTTCGGCTCGAAAAGCGTTTGGCTGCAACCATTCCCGACGGCGCCCGAGCCGACGTGGGTGCAGTGGTGGGTTCGACGCTGGCCGGCCCGACGCGACGCGGTGAGATACTCACCGACGTCCGGTTGTTGGGCAGCCGGTTGGCGGAGGCTGCAATTGGGTCGAAGGCCGGCCCGGGCGCCCGCATCGTGCCGCTGCATTTGGCCGATGGCGCCCTGATCGACCTCGTGCGGGTCGGTGACGTCGTCGACGTGCTGGCGGCGCCCGTCACCAGTGCGCCGGAGAGCTCCCATGCCACCCCCAAGGTGGTGGCCACGGACGCCGTGGTGGTGCTGGTATCGGCCAAGGAAAAGATGCAAGCGGCCGACAGCGACCGCGTAGTGTTAGTTGCGCTGCCGGCTCGTGTGGCGAACGCGGTGGCAGGTTCGGCGCTGGGCCAGACGGTGACGCTAACCCTGCACTGAGTCCCTCGCCGTTGTTGGTCAGCTAGCCGACAGCCAACTCTGTCCAGTCCCAGAAAGGCCGTCTCCAATGCTCAAAGGGTTCAAGGATTTTCTCTCCCGGGGCAACATCATCGATCTGTCCACCGCAGTGGTCATCGGTACTGCTTTCACCGCACTGGTCACGACTTTCACCAACGCGATCATCAAGCCGTTGATCAACCGGATCGGCGTCAACCAAAAGTCCGATCTCGGCGTCTTGCGGATTGGCATCGGTGGCGGCCAGACTATCGACCTGAACGAGGTATTGTCGGCGGCCATCAACTTCGTGATCATCGCCGCGGTCGTCTACTTCCTGGTCGTGCTGCCATACACGACGCTGCGCAAGCGCGGTGAGGTCGAACCGGCCGACGACGCGCAGGTGGTCCTGCTCAAGGAGATCCGCGACCTGCTCGCACAGACCAACGGCGAATCGCCGGGCAAGCACGGGAGTGCCACCACCACCCCCCCTCCCGAGCACGGGCCGCGCGCGGAAGCCGAATCGAAATAGCCGCGTCGACCCGGCAGGGTTCAGCTGGCCGTGAGGTCTAAATCTCCAGGCTCGACAACTGACCGATGATCTGGGCCGCCAACGGATTCAGCGTCGCCATCCCGTCGCGAACCGCGTAGCGGGAACCGGCCAGGTTGACCACCAGCGTGCTGCCCGACACCCCGGCCAGACCGCGGGACAATCCGGCATCGATGATCCCCGCCGACAGCCCCGAACCGCGGATAGCCTCTGCGATACCGAGGATTTCGCGATCCAAGATCTCGCGGGTGGCCTCCGGTGTGACGTCGCGCGGGGTGACGCCCGTCCCGCCGACCGAAACCACCAGGTCGACCCCGCCGATCACAGCGGTGTTCAGCGCGTTGCGGATCTCGATCTCGTCAGCGGCGACCGCGACCACGCCGTCGACGACGAAGCCCGCCTCGGTCAGCAGCTCGGTTACCAGCGGACCGTTATGGTCCTCATCCCCATGAGCGGTGCGATCGTCGACCACCACAACAAGAGCTCGGCCAACCACCAATTCCGCACCCGTTTCCATGGGTGCCACCGTATATCCGAGCTCAGACAATCCGGGTGCCGAGGGTTCGTCCACTCTCACTACTGATCCGCCTTTCCAAGGGTCACCGGCAACGTCCGGCTGCCGCCACCAGCGGGATCCTGGAACGTCAGCGAGATCTTGTCGCCGGGTGCTTTGGACCGCACGGCCGCGACCAACGCGTCGGCGCTGTTGATAGGCCGGTCGTCGACCTTGGTGACGACCACGTTCTTGGGGACGCCGGCGGCCGCCGCCGCACCCCCCGAGACGACGTCGACGACCTTGGCGCCGGGGGTGCCCTTGTCGTTCATCACCTGAACGCCGAGCGAGGCGTGGGACGCTTTGCCGCTGGCGATCAGCTCATCGGCGATGCGCTTGGCCTGGTCGACCGGAATCGCGAAGCCCAGACCGATCGAACCGCTTTGGGCATCCGCCGAGTCGGCGCCCAGGGTGGCGATGGCCGAGTTGACACCCACCAGCTGGCCGTTCATGTTGACCAGCGCGCCACCCGAGTTGCCGGGGTTGATCGCCGCGTCGGTCTGAATCGCGTCCAACACGGTGTTCTGGTTGCCCGACTCACCGGTGGTGGACACCGGCCGGTTCAGCGCGCTGACGATGCCGGTGGTCACCGTGCCGGACAGGCCCAACGGCGACCCGATCGCGACGACCGGCTGGCCGACGTGAAGGTCGGACGAGGAACCCAGCGAAATGGGTGTGAGCCCGGAAACACCCTGCACTCGAATCACGGCGATATCGCTGGTGGGATCCGCGCCGACCACCGTGAACGGCGCGGTGCGACCGTCAGAGAAGGTCACCGTCGTCTTAGGCGTAGGAGAACCGGGGCCACCCGGTCCGCCGGGTGGAACGGGGGCCCCCGGCGGGCCTCCCGGGAGGCCTCCAGGACCCTTGGGCGCTCCCGCCGCGGCCGCGACGACGTGATTATTGGTCAGGATGAGCCCGTCGGTGGACAGGACGATGCCGGAGCCCTCTTCGGACGCCCGACCTATGTCGGTCTCGAGCATCACGACGCTGGGTACCACCTTGGTGGCGACTTGTTCGACGCTGCCGGGCGGCATGTTCGCGGCGGGGACGCTGGGCGCCGCCCCGATGACCCGGCCACCACCGTTGCCCGTCGAGTGCGTGCCGAGTTCGACAGCCGTGGCCGCGGCACCACCGATGCCGGCCGACACCACCGCGACGGCCAACGCACCGACGACCATCAACCCTGTGCGAGAACGCTTTTGGGGTTCCTGCGGACCGGGGATGCCGGGCGGCATGCCGGGAATCGGACCCGGGCCGGTACCTCCCGGTACGGGGCCTACACCGGTTCCCCCGGGAATCCGGCCGGGCCCGGTGCTGCTGAAGGGCTCGTAGGGCGGACGGAACTGTGTCGTCGGCGAAGACGGTGGCTGCGACCGGTAGCGCCAGTCGTATTGCTGGTTATAGGGCTGTTGTCCCGGGGCATAACCGGGGGACCCCGCATGGCTCGGGACGGGCGCAGTCTGATTGGGCACGGGGGGGTACCCCGGCTGCTGCGGCGGTGGCGAATACCTCGGGTCATTCGTCATGTCGCTAAGTCGCTCTTCCTCTATCTCAGTGTTTCGGCAAGTCGACGGCTGGGTTCAACAGTAGTCGCAGACCTACCTTGCCCGCGCGGACTGAGAGTCCACTGAGATAACGTTCGCCGATTCCCGAGAGTTCTCCTGATTGCCGGCCGGTGCTTGGGCGGGGCCGGGCGCGGCATCAACCTGGTCGGCTTGTGGCTCCGCAGCGGCCGCGCCGTACGGTGAGGCGGGCAACGGCCGGCCGGGCAGCAGCACATAAAAGGAGGTACCCGGCGGCTGGCCTCCCGGAACGGTGTCCTCGACACGCAGCAGTCCCCCGTGATTGAGCACCACCTTTTTCACGATCGCCAGCCCGAGTCCGGAGCCCGGCATGGCCCGTGCCGTCGTCGAGCGGTAGAACCGTTCGAACACCAGGCGGCGCTCCTGCGGCGGAATGCCGGGACCGTGGTCGGCGATCACCAGCTCGGCGTGTGACGGGTCGAGCTGGCGCATGGTGACGCCGACGTGGCCACCGGGCGGGCTCCACTTGGCCGCGTTGTCCAGCAGGTTCAGGACCGCCCGCGACAGCCCGGCGGCGTCGCCATACATCTGCCACGGCGTCACGTCGACGTCGAAATGAATGTCGCTGCGCCGCCGCCTGACTCGCTCCAGGCTGCGGTCGAAGACCTCGGTCATGTCGACCGGCTCGTGCACCACCTGGCCGGCGTCGTCACGGGTGAGGTCCACCAAATCGCCTACCAGCGTTGACAATTCCTCGATCTGGGCGATCACATCTGCGCGCAGATCAACCATCTCCTGCTCGGGCAGCCGCGGCGCCCCAGGCTCCATCGCGGCCATCAGCAGCTCAACGTTTGTTCGCAGTGACGTCAGCGGGGTGCGCAGTTCATGCCCGGCGTCGGTGACCAGCCGCGCCTGCCGCTCCCGGGACTCGGCGAGCGCGCGCAGCATCAGGTTGAACGATTCGGTGAGCCTGGCCAATTCGTCACTACCGAACACGGGGATGGGTCTCAGGTCGTCCGTGCGCGCCACCCGCTCTGCCGCTTCGGTCAGACGTGCCACCGGTCGCAGTCCGGCCCTGGTGACCATGCCGCCGGCCACCGCGGCGACCGCCACACCGACACCGCCGACGATCAGCAGTACCCAGCGCAACCTGTTCATCACCGCTTCGGTGGGCTTGAGGCTCTTGGAGATCAGCAACGACGTGCCGTTCTGCAGGTGCACGGCAAGGATCCGCTGATCACCCGCGGTGCGCCGCGACATGAACAGATCACCGTGGATGACCGCTTTCTCCGGTGCGCCGACCGGCAGGGTCTGACCCGGCTGCTGGGCGGTGTAGATCGCGTGGCCCGGGTTCACCAGGATCGCGTTGACATCTGAATAGGCGGTGCCTTCGATGGCCTTGCCCGGGTCGGCGGCCAGCGAGCCGCTGGCGATCAGCAGTTGCGCCCGGCTTTGCAATTGGTTGTCTATATCGCTGTACAGCGCGGCCGAAATCACGGCGTACACGGCGAAGGCCATCAGCACCACGACCATGGCGACCATCGACATCGCCAGCAGCATCACCCGCCACCGCAACGACAGGGAGGGCGTTGCGCGCAACGGTGGGCGCAGCGGTGGACGTTGGGGCCGGGGAAACCGGATCATCGACGGACCCGCATCGTCACGGGGGCGTCTCCCGAAGGACGTAACCCACGCCGCGCACTGTGTGGATCAGGCGCGGCTCGCCATCGGCTTCGGTTTTGCGCCGCAGGTAACCCACGTACACCTCCAACGCGTTGCCCGAGGTGGGAAAGTCGAACCCCCAGACCTCCTCGAGGATGCGGCTGCGAGTGAGCACCCGGCGCGGATTGGCGATCAGCATTTCAAGCAATGCGAATTCGGTGCGGGTCAGGCTGATCCGGCGCTGTCCGCGGGTGACCTCGCGGGTCACCGGGTCCAGCGTCAGGTCGGAGAACGTCATCGCCACCGATTCGGCGTCGTCCTCCGGCTTGGTGCGGCGCAGCAGCGCGCGCATCCGTGCCAACAGTTCTTCCAGGGCGAACGGCTTCGGCAGATAATCGTCGGCTCCGGCGTCCAGCCCGGCGACCCGCTCCGACACCGAATCGCGCGCGGTGAGCACCAGAATCGGCAGGTCATCACCGGTGCTGCGGAGCTGACGGCACACCTCGAGGCCGTCCAGGCGCGGCATCATCACATCCAGGACGAGCGCGTCGGGGCGATCGCTCGCGATCAGTTCGAGGGCCTCGACCCCGTCGTGGGCCAATTCGACGGAGTAGCCGTTGAAGGACAACGACCTGCGCAGCGACTCGCGCACCGCGCGATCGTCGTCGACGACCAATATTCGCACGGCCCTAGTTTCGTCCCACCGCCTGAGACTGACCTGAGAGGCGCGCCGTGAGGGGACTCGCGGCGGTCGCAAGCGCGGCAAAGCCGGGCGCAGCGGGCCGCCGCCATCCAGAGCTAGCGGCGGTCGAGGTCAATCAGACCGAGGCGGGCCGCCTTGAGCAGCCGGCGGGGCACTTTGTGCCGCTGACCTGCGACCGTCACACCGACCAGTTCGGCCTTGTCGGCCTTCCACTGCGCGCGCCGGCTACGGGTGTTCGCGCGCGACATTCTGCGCTTGGGTACGGCCATGGTCGGGCCTGACTCCTCGTGTTGCTTCGGTAATTCGACGTGGAACTTGCAGTTCGGCTGTCGCGCGGCGTGGCTGGTGGGCCGAACGGGCGACGATCGCATCCCAGGATAGTCGCTGGTCCGCTTGTCGCCAAAATGGGCGCCGCGCGCCGATCGCCCGCCCATCGGGCGCGCTACGGGTCTTTCACTCCGAAGTGGGATCCTTGACGTGGCACCGACGGTACCCGCTAACCTACCGGTTGGTTGGTTGATCCGAACCGGTGAATTCGTGAATGGAGGACAGGCATGGCCTCTGCTTCCGGCGCCTCCGGCGCCTCCGGCAGTTCCGGCGCCGTCCGGATCGCCAACTGCTCGGGG
Organism: Mycobacterium sp. E2479; assembly: GCF_001667925.1. GTDB lineage: Bacteria > Actinomycetota > Actinomycetes > Mycobacteriales > Mycobacteriaceae > Mycobacterium. The sequence goes on from NZ_LZJR01000010.1 coordinate 48,386, forward strand.
TTCTACGGCGACCGGCTGTCGGCCATGCGCGAGATGCTCACCGGCGGAGACGTCGACTACCTCACCGGCGACTACCTGGCCGAGCTCACCATGCTGATCCTGGGCCGGGATCGGATGAAGCACCCCGAGCGCGGCTACGCGAAGACCTTCCTGACGCAGCTCGAGGATTGTCTAGGCGAGGCCCGCGAGCGCGGGGTTCGTATCGTCGCCAATGCCGGCGGCCTCAACCCGGCCGGCCTGGCCGACGCGATTCGCGCGCTGGCCGAACGCCTGGGCATTGACGCCCAAGTCGCCCACGTCGAGGGTGACGACCTGTTGCCGCGCGCGGCCGAACTCGGGTTGGGCAACCCGCTGACCGCGAACGCGTACCTGGGCGCCTGGGGCATTGTCGATTGCCTCGACCACGGCGCCGACGTCGTCGTCACCGGCCGCGTCACCGACGCCTCGGTGATTGTCGGGGCGGCCGCTGCGCACTTCGGCTGGGACCGCACCGACTACGACCAACTCGCCGGCGCCGTGGTCGCAGGACACGTCATCGAATGCGGGGTTCAGGCCACGGGAGGCAATTATTCGTTCTTTACCGAGGTGGCCGACCTCACCCACGCCGGTTTTCCGCTGGCCGAGGTCAGCGCCGACGGATCCTCGGTGATCACGAAACACCCGGGCACCGGCGGTCTGGTCAGCGTGGACACCGTAGCCGCGCAGCTGCTCTACGAGATCACCGGAGCGCGCTACGCCAACCCGGACGTCACCGCGCGGATGGACACCGTCGAGCTGTCGTCCGACGGGCCGGATCGCGTGCGCATCAGCGGGGTGCGCGGTGAAGCCCCGCCACCCACCTACAAGGTGTCGATGAACAGCATCGGCGGGTTCCGCAACTCGATGACCTTCGTGTTGACCGGACTGGACATCGAGGCCAAGGCCGAACTCTTGCGCCGGCAACTCGACGCCGCGCTCACCGTCAAGCCCGCCGAACTGCAGTGGTCGCTGGCCCGCACCGACCACCCCGACGCCGACACCGAAGAAACCGCCAGCGCCCTGCTGCACTGCGTCGTGCGCGATCCCGATCCCGCCAACGTAGGACGTCAATTCTCTTCGGCCGCCGTCGAATTGGCGTTGGCCAGCTATCCGGGATTTCATGCGACCGCGCCGCCGGGTGACGGTCAGGTCTACGGTGTGTTCACGCCCGGCTTCGTCGATGTCGCCCAGGTGCCGCACGTCGCGGTCCACGCCGACGGCACACGTACCGACATCGCCTGCGCCACCGAGACTTTGGCATTGGCGCCCGCCAATCCCCCGCCGCTGCCCGACCCCCTGCCGGCCGGCCCGACGCGACGAGTGCCGCTGGGCCGCGTCGCCGGCGCCCGCAGCGGCGACAAGGGCGGCTCGGCGAATGTCGGGGTCTGGGTGCGCACCGACGAGCAATGGCGATGGCTGGCCAACACTTTGACTGTAGAGCTGCTCAAGGAGCTGCTGCCAGAAGCGGTGGACTTCGACGTCACCCGCCACGTGCTGCCGAACCTGCGTGCGGTGAACTTCGTCATCGACGGCATCCTCGGCCAGGGCGTCGCCTATCAGGCTCGATTCGACCCCCAGGCCAAGGGGCTGGGCGAATGGCTTCGCGGCCGCTACCTTGACATCCCGGAGAGTCTATTGTGAATCTTTGGACCACGCCCGAGCGAGAACAGTTGCGAAAGACGGTGCGCGCCTTCGCAGAACGCGAGATCCTGCCGCACGTCGACGAGTGGGAGCGCACCGGCGACCTGCCGCGCGAATTGCACCGGAGCGCCGGCGCCGCCGGGCTGCTGGGTGCGGGCTTTCCCGAATCTGTCGGCGGTGGTGGCGGCGACGGCGCCGACGCGGTGATCATCTGCGAGGAGATGCATCACACCGGAGCCCCGGGCGGAGTGTTCGCGTCGCTGTTCACCTGCGGCATCGCGGTGCCGCACATGATCGCCTCGGGCGATCAGCGGCTCATCGACACCTTCGTTCGCCCGACGCTCGCCGGCGACATGATCGGTTCGTTGGCCATTACCGAACCGGGAGGTGGCTCCGACGTCGGACATCTGCGGACCTCCGCGGTTCGCGACGGTGACCACTACGTCGTCAACGGCGCCAAGACTTACATCACCTCGGGGGTCCGCGCCGACTATGTGGTCACCGCGGTGCGCACCGGAGGCCCGGGTGCGGGCGGGGTTTCGCTGCTGGTGGTCGAAAAGGGCACGCCCGGCTTCGAGGTGAGTCGCAAGCTGGACAAGATGGGTTGGCGGTCCTCGGATACCGCCGAGCTGTCCTACACCGACGTCCGTGTCCCGGCGGCCAACCTGGTCGGCGCCGAGAACACCGGGTTCGCCCAGATCGCCCAGGCCTTCGTCTCCGAGCGCATCGGCCTTGCTGCACAGGCCTATTCGAGTGCGCAGCGGTGCTTGGACCTGACAGTCCAGTGGTGTCGCGACCGCGAAACATTCGGTCGCCCACTGATATCGCGCCAGTCGGTGCAGAACACATTGGCCGAGATGGCCCGTCGCATCGACGTCGCCCGGGTCTACTCGCGCAGCGTGGTGGAACGGCAGCTCGCCGGGGAGACCAACCTGATTCCGCAGGTGTGTTTCGCCAAGAACACCTCGGTCGAGGCCGGCGAATGGGTGGCCCACCAAGCCGTTCAGTTGTTCGGGGGCATGGGTTACATGGCCGAATCCGAGGTCGAACGCCAATACCGGGACATGAGGATCCTGGGCATCGGCGGAGGGACCACCGAAATCCTCACCGCACTGTCCGCCAAACTTCTGGGGTATCAATCGTGACCGTGCTGCAGTCGACCCTCGATCCGGAGGCCACCACCTTCACCGACGCGGCATCGGCGGCGATGACGAAACTCGAGCAGATCGACGGCGAGCTGGCCAACGCGCTGGCCGGCGGCGGGCCCAAATACGTTGAGCGTCATCATGCCCGGGGCAAGCTGACAGCGCGTGAACGCATCGAATTGCTGGTCGACCAGGATTCGCCGTTCTTGGAACTCAGCCCGCTGGCCGCCTGGGGCAGCGCCTTCAAGGTCGGTGCCAGCACGGTCACCGGCATCGGCGTGGTCGAAGGCGTCGAATGCATGATCGTGGCCAACGACCCGACGGTCAAAGGCGGCACCAGCAACCCGTGGACCCTGAAAAAAATTCTGCGGGCCAACCAGATCGCCTTCGAGAACCGGCTTCCGGTGATCTCGCTGGTGGAGTCCGGCGGCGCGGACCTGCCCACGCAAAAGGAGATCTTCATTCCCGGCGGACGAATGTTCCGCGACCTGACCCGGCTCTCAGCGGCCGGTATCCCCACCATCGCATTGGTGTTCGGCAATTCCACCGCGGGCGGCGCCTACGTCCCAGGCATGTCCGACCACGTGGTGATGATCAAGGAACGTTCCAAGGTCTTCCTCGCGGGTCCCCCGCTGGTGAAGATGGCCACCGGTGAGGAATCCGATGACGAATCGCTCGGCGGCGCCGAGATGCATGCCCGCATCTCGGGTTTGGCCGATTATTTCGCCGTCGACGAGCTCGACGCGATCCGCATCGGCCGTCGAGTGGTCGCCCGATTGAACTGGGTCAAGCAGGGGCCGAAGCCCAAGCCGGTCACCGCGCCGTTGTTCGACACCGAGGAACTCATCGGCATTGTGCCGGCGGATCTGCGCATTCCGTTCGATCCCCGGGAAGTGATCGCCCGCATCGTCGATGGCTCCGAATTCGACGAATTCAAGCCGTTATATGGATCCTCGTTGGTGACGGGCTGGGCTCAGTTGCACGGTTATCCGATCGGCATCCTGGCCAATGCGCGCGGGGTGCTGTTCAGTGAGGAGTCTCAAAAAGCCACCCAGTTCATCCAGTTGGCCAACCGCTCTGACACGCCACTGTTGTTCTTGCACAACACCACCGGCTACATGGTGGGCAAGGACTACGAGGAGGGCGGGATGATCAAACACGGCTCCATGATGATCAATGCCGTGTCCAATTCGACGGTCCCGCACATCTCGCTACTGATCGGCGCATCCTACGGCGCGGGCCACTACGGCATGTGCGGGCGCGCCTACGATCCGCGGTTCCTCTTCGCGTGGCCGACGTCGAAGTCGGCCGTAATGGGTGGCGCCCAGCTTTCGGGCGTGCTGTCGATCGTGGCACGAGCGGCGGCCGAGGCGCGCGGCCAGCAGGTCGACGAGGAGGCCGACGCGGCGATGCGGGCCGCGGTCGAGGGTCAGATCGAAGCCGAGTCGCTGCCATTGGTGTTGTCCGGGATGCTCTACGACGACGGGGTGATCGACCCGCGAGATACCCGCACCGTGTTGGGAATGTGTCTGTCCGCCATCGCCAATGGCCCGATCAAGGGGACGTCGAACTTCGGCGTCTTCCGGATGTGAGCTCCATGGTTACTCGAGTTCTGGTCGCCAACCGAGGCGAGATCGCCCGCCGGGTGTTCGCTACCTGCCGCCGGCTCGGCTTGGGCACCGTCGCTGTCTACACCGACCCAGACGCGGGCGCGCCGCACGTCGCCGAGGCCGATGCCCGGGTGCGGCTGGACAAGACCAGCGACTACCTCAACGCCGGGGCCATCATCGCCGCCGCGCATGCCGCCGACGCCGACGCGATTCACCCCGGTTACGGGTTCCTCTCGGAGAACGCCGACTTCGCGGCCGCCGTCCTGGACGCCGGGCTGACGTGGATCGGGCCACCGGTGGACGCGGTGCGCGCCATGGGCTCCAAGATCGAGTCCAAGAAGTTGATGGCGTCGGCGGGCGTGCCGGTGCTCGAAGAACTCGACCCGGAGACTGTCACGCAAGCGCAGCTGCCGGTGCTGGTGAAAGCGTCCGCGGGCGGCGGTGGCCGCGGCATGCGGGTCGTGCACGAATTAGCCGCTCTGTCCGGCGAAGTCGAGGCCGCGCGTCGCGAAGCGCAGTCCGCCTTCGGTGACCCCACGGTGTTCTGCGAGCGGTATCTACCGACCGGGCACCACATCGAGGTGCAGGTCATGGCCGACACCCACGGCACCGTCTGGGCCGTCGGTGAACGCGAATGCTCAATCCAGCGCCGCCACCAGAAGATCATTGAGGAGGCCCCGGCGCCGTTGGTGGAGCGCACCGTGGGCATGCGCGCCAAGCTGTTCGACGCTGCCCGGCTGGCCGCCGAGGCCATCGGCTACACCGGGGCCGGGACTGTGGAGTTCCTGGCCGACGACGGCGGCGAATTCTACTTCCTGGAGATGAACACCAGGCTGCAGGTCGAACACCCCGTCACCGAGGAGACCACCGGACTCGACCTCGTCGAACTGCAACTCGCCGTCGCCGACGGCGACCGTCTCGGCGCACAACCTCCTGTCGCGCAAGGGCATTCGATCGAAGCGCGACTCTACGCCGAGGACCCTGCGAAGAACTGGCAGCCGCAGGCCGGTCTGGTGCGCGCTTTCGAGGTGCCGTCGGTTCGGACTGAGTTCGGCTCGCTGGGGCAGCGGACCGGGATTCGGGTTGACTCGGGCATCGTCGACGGATTCACCGTCTCCATTCACTACGACCCGATGCTGGCCAAGGTCATCTCCTACGCCCCGACCCGCCGTCAGGCATCGCTGATTCTCGCCGACGCCCTGGCCCGGGCCCGTGTGCACGGGGTGCGCACCAACCGCGATCTGCTGGTGAACGTCCTGCGGCATCCGGCGTTCCTCGACGGCGCAACGGACACAGCGTTTTTCGACACCCACGGCCTGGCGCGATTGGCGGCGCCACTCGGTGACACCGCGGTGATCCGTCTGTCCGCCATCGCGGCGGCACTCGCCGATGCCGCACATAACCGCGCCACAGCGCCCGTGCTGCGGACCGTTCCCAGCGGCTGGCGCAATTTGGCATCAGGCCACCAGACCAAGACCTATCATGACGACCAGGGTGACGAGTACCTCGTCCAATACCGCTTCACCAGAACCGCTTTGGTGCTCCCCGAAGACCCGTCGGTGCAGTTGGTGTCGGCCACGGCGAATGACGTGGTGCTGCGAGTCGACGGCGTCGACCACAGCTTCGCCGTACGCCGCTACCGCGCCGGCGATTCCGATGTCTATGTGGATTCCGCGCGCGGGCCGGTGCACCTGATCGCGCAGCCGCGGTTCCCGGAACCGGGTTCGACCGTCGAGAAGGGCTCACTGGTGGCGCCGATGCCCGGCAGTGTCATCCGGCTCGGCGCCGCGATCGGCGACACCGTCACCGCCGGCCAGCCATTGATCTGGCTGGAGGCCATGAAAATGGAACACACCATCGCCGCCCCGGTCGACGGGGTGCTCGCCGAACTCGATGTCAAAACCGGTCAGCAAGTCGAAGTTGGCGCTGTGCTGGCAAGAGTGGAAGCGCCGCAATCAGAAGGAGATCAAGCATGACCGACACCAGCTTCATCGAGAGCGAGGAGCGTCAGGCCCTACGCAAGTCGGTGGCGGCCTGGGCGGCCAATTACGGCAGCGAATACTACCTGCGCAAGGCCCGCGCGCATGAGCACACCGACGAATTGTGGTCGGAAGCAGGCAAACTCGGTTTCCTCGGGGTGAACCTGCCAGAGGAGTACGGCGGTGGCGGCGCCGGAATGTACGAGCTGTCGCTGGTCATGGAGGAAATGGCGGCCGCGGGCAGCGCACTGCTGCTGATGGTCGTCTCGCCCGCGATCAACGGCACCATCATCAGCAAGTTCGGCACCGAGGAGCAGAAGCAGCGCTGGATTCCCGGTATCGCCGACGGCACGCTGACGATGGCGTTCGCCATCACCGAGCCGGACGCCGGCTCCAACTCGCACAAGATCAGCACAACCGCCCGCCGGGACGGCAGCGACTGGATCCTCAAGGGCCAGAAGGTCTATATCTCGGGCATCGACCAGGCGCAGGCGGTGTTGGTGGTGGCCCGCACCGAGGAGGCCAAGACCGGCAAGTTGCGCCCCGCGCTGTTCGTCGTGCCCACCGACGCGCCGGGCTTCAGCTACACCCCGATCGAGATGGAATTAATCAGCCCCGAGCGCCAGTTCCAGGTCTTCCTCGACGATGTCCGCCTACCCAGCGACTCCCTCGTCGGCGCCGAAGATGCCGCCATCGCACAGCTTTTCGCCGGACTCAACCCCGAACGCATCATGGGTGCGGCGAGCTCCGTCGGGATGGGACGTTTCGCCCTTAGCCGGGCCGCCGACTACGTCAAGACCCGCCAGGTGTGGGGCACGCCGATCGGCACGCACCAGGGTTTGTCACATCCGCTGGCGCAGTGCCACATCGAGGTCGAGCTGGCCAAGCTGATGATGCAGAAGGCCGCCACCCTCTACGACTCCGGTAACGACATGGGCGCGGCCGAAGCCGCGAACATGGCCAAATACGCTGCGGCCGAGGCGGCCACGCGGTCGGTGGACCAGGCGGTGCAGTCGATGGGCGGCAACGGACTGACCAAGGAGTACGGCGTGGCGGCCATGCTGACCTCGGCCCGGCTGGGCCGCATCGCTCCGGTCAGCCGCGAGATGGTGCTGAACTTCGTCGCGCAGACATCGCTGGGCCTGCCCCGAAGCTACTGATGGATGCTCTCGTCGAATACGCCGGTCCCGACAGGACCGGCGGGCCCTACGCGCGACTGACGCTGAACTCACCGCACAACCGCAATGCGTTGTCCGCCACGCTGGTCAATCAGCTGCACCAGGGGCTGCGCGATGCCTCTGTCGATCCCGCGGCGAGGCTGGTGGTGCTGGGCCACACCGGCGGCACCTTCTGCGCCGGTGCGGATCTGAGCGAAGCCGGCGGGGGTCATCCCAGGGGCGATCGCGACGGCGGCCTAGCCGGGTCGCCACCGTCGGCATATGACACGGCCGTCGCGCGGGCCCGCGAGATGGCCGCCTTGATGCGGGCCATCGTCTCCTCGCCGCTGCCGGTGATCGGCGCGATCAACGGGCACGTGCGGGCGGGCGGGTTCGGTCTGGTGGGTGCCTGCGATATCGCGGTCGCCGGCCCGCGCAGCACCTTCGCTCTGACCGAGGCCCGGATCGGCGTCGCGCCGGCGATCATCTCGTTGACGCTGCTGCCGAAATTGTCCGCGCGGGCCGCGACGCGCTACTACCTGACCGGCGAGACGTTCGACGCCGGCCAGGCGGCCGAGATCGGATTGATCACCGAGGCCACCGAGGACGTCGACGCCGCGGTCGACCAACTTGTCTCCGATATCGGCCGTGGTTCGCCTCAGGGCCTCGCGGCTTCCAAGGCACTGACCACGGCCGCGGTGCTGGAACGTTTCGACCGCGATGCCGAGCGGCTCGCCGAGGAATCGGCCCGGCTATTCGTGTCCGACGAAGCCCGCGAAGGCATGCTGGCATTCTTGGAGAAGCGTCCACCCAACTGGGCCCGTTAGCCGGCCGAGAAGTTAGCCAGATGTCCAAAAAGGCCCGGCGCACCGGCCCGGGGCGCGGCAGGGGCGGGCGTGACGTTGCAGTTTAGCCATTTCTCTTGCGGCAAAACCTGGACGTCGTAGGCTCGTTGGTGATGAGCAACTCAACGCAACGGGATGCGGAGGACACGCGCGGCGAGCCGTCGCGCGCAGCCGATACTGATCGCATTCAGACTGCGCAGCTGCTTGCGTATGCGGCCGAACAGGGCCGCCTGCAGCTGAACGACTACGAAGACCGCTTGACCAGGGCTTACGCGGCGACGACGTATGAGGAGTTGGATCGGCTGCGGGCCGATCTGCCGGAGACCCCGGTCAGCCCGCGCCGCGGTGGCAAGCCCAATCCGGCGCCGTCGACGCTGTTGCTGGCATTGATGAGCGGCTTCGAGCGCCGCGGCCGTTGGAACGTCCCCAAGAAGCTCACCACCTTCACCCTGTGGGGCAGCGGGGTGGTCGATCTGCGCTACGCCGACTTCACCTCGACCGAGGTCGACATACATGCGATGTCGATTATGGGTGTGCAGAATATTTTGCTGCCGCCCGAGGTCAACGTCGAGGTGCACGGCCGCGGCGTGATGGGAAACTTCGACCGCGAAGTCGTCGGGCAGGGCGCGCCCGGCGCGCCGACCGTACGCATCCGCGGCTTCTCCCTGTGGGGCGGCGTCGGCATCGCGCGGAAAGCTCGCCGCCCGCGCGGGTAGCAGAATCTTCAGTCGGGCACGTAATCGAACGTGTCGGGGTTTGGGCCGGTGCGTCCCGACTCCCCCTTGTCCAGACCTGAGATCGCGTCCATATCCGAGCCGTCCAGCTCGAAGTCGAACAGCTCGAAATTGGCCTTGACCCGCTGCGGCGTCACCGATTTCGGGAAGACGATGTCGCCCCGCTGGATGTGCCAGCGCAACACCACCTGTGCCGCTGATTTGCCGCGGGCGTCGGCGATGCGGTTGATCACCGGGTCGTCGAGCACCCGGCCCTGGGCGATGGGCGACCACGCCTCGGTGGCGATGCCGTGCTCGCGTCCATACGCACGGACTTCCTCGTTGGCGAAGTAGGGGTGCAGCTCGATCTGATTGACCGACGGGACGGTGTCGGTCTCGTCGGCGAGCCGATCCAGGTGTGCGACTTGGAAATTCGAGACACCGATGCTGCGAGCGCGTCCGTCGCGCGCGAACTCTTCCAGGACTTTCCACGTCGAGACGAAGTCGCCGTCGTAGAGCGTGGGCAGCGGCCAGTGGATGAGGAACAGATCGACGTAGTCGGAAGACAGCTTCTTCAGCGTGTCGTCGAAGGCGCGACGCGCATCGTCGGGTTTGTGGAACCCGTTGTTGAGCTTGCTGGTGACGAAGACCTCACCGCGGTCCAGACCCGCGTCGCGGATGCCTTGTCCGACTTCCCTTTCGTTGCCGTACATCTCGGCCGTATCGATGTGTCGATAGCCGATCTCGAGCGCCGTCCGCACCGCGGCGACGGTCTCGTCGGGCTTGATCTGGAACACACCGAAACCCAGCTGCGGAATGCTGACACCGTCATTGAGTTCGATCGTTGGCACCTGGCTCATGCGTCTCCTCCTTCTTCGAGGCCCTGTACCCAGCCCAGAGCACACCTACCCGGATGCGGAACCGCATCCACTCACCAGGCCCGGAGTCTTTAAGTTCGGCGGCCGTTAACGGCGGCGAGACCGCAGGTAGTCGCCGACGACGGCCGCGCCCAATCCGTCGAGATCGGGCACCACGACCCGCCCCTCGACACGTCGGGCGACCTGGTCGATGAAGCGGGCAAGACCCGGGTCGCTGCCCAGCCGGAAGATGGTGATCTGGGCGCCCAGCCGCGCCATCTCGTCGAAGCCGCGCACCGTGTGCGCGATGGTTCGCGGATGCGGTGGGTAATCGAAGAACACGGTCGTGCCGTCGCCGTCGAAATCCTCCAGGTGCGCGGTGGGCTCACCGTCGGTCACCACCAGCACCACAGGCTGCGCATTGGGATGACGGCGCAGATGCCGACCGGCCAGCGCCAGCGCGTGATGCAGGTTGGTGCCCTGCTCGTAGACGCCCTCGAGTCCGGTGAGCTCCGCGGCGGTCACCGTTCGCGCGTATCGGCCAAAGGCGATGATCTGCAAGGCATCCGAGCGAAAACGCGTGCAGACCAGATGGTTGAGCGCCAGCGCAGTCTGCTTCATGGGCAGCCAGCGATTTTCCATCACCATGGAAAACGAGGTATCGACCAGCAGCGCGACCGCGGCCTGCGTACGTGTCTCCGTCTCGGAGACCTCGACGTCGTCGACGGAGATCTTCAACCGCCGGTCCGGGCCATCCACGGTGGCGGTTCCCGATTGCCGCAGAACGGCGTTGGTCAACGTGCGGGAGATGTTCCACGGTTCGGTGTCACCGAACTGCCATGGTCGGGTAGCGCCGGTGAGCTCGCCGGCAGCGCCCGCACGCCGGTGATCGCGCTCGCCACGCCGTCCGGAAAGTTGTTGTGCCACATCGCGTAACGCCGTCTCACCGAGTCGGCGCATGGCCTTCGGCGACAGCCGCCACTGGCCGTCCGAGCCACGGTCCAAGAAACCCTGATTCATCAGCGCGCGTTCCATTTCGGCAAGGGTGCGGGCATCGACGGCCGCCTCGTCCCCGAGCTGTCGTGCCAGCGCATCCAGGTCGACGTCGTCCATGGTGGCGCCCGGATAGCTCTGCGACAGCTGCTCGGCCAGTTGCTCCAGCTCGCCGATGTCGGCCAGCGCCTGGGTGCCCTCGCCCATACCGAACGGATTGTCACCGGAGAACTGCTCGGAACCGCTCCAGTCCTCCCCTGGGCGCGCCGCCTGCAGGTGCGCATCAAGCCGGTTCAGCGCCTGCATCAGCGATGGGGAGCCAAAGGCCTGCTGCGCCAAGGCATCCAGTTCGTCGCGCTGCTCGGCGCTCAGGCTGTTGCGGAAACGCTGGGCGGCGGCGGCGCGCTTGGCCAATGAGTCCAGCAGCTCTTCGACGTTGCGCGGATTCTCTGGAAAGAACTCGCCGTGGTTGTCCATGAAGTCTTCGAAGTCTTGCTGAGTGTCCTCGCCCCGGGCGTGCTTGTCCAACAGGTCGTTGAGGTCGTTGAGCATGTCGTTGACCCGCTGGCGATCCTCGTCGGTGGCACCTTCCAGTGCCTGCTTCATGCCCGCGAAGCGTTGGTCCAGCATCTCGCGGCCGAGCAGATCCTTGATCTGGTCGTACTTTTGGCGGGCCTCGCCGCTGCGCCAGTTGTAGTCGGAGAGCTCCTGTACCGCCTTGGCCGGCGACGACGGCAGCGCGTCCAGCTGCAGTTCACCGAAGCGCGCGTCATCGTCGAGCGCGCGGGCTAATTCCTTGCGTTCGGCCAGCACGGCCTCGTCCAAAAGTTTCTTGATTTCCTGCAGGGTGCCATCTAAATTATTGCGCCGCAACAATTCCCGTCGTCGCCGGTTGGCCTCGGCGGCCAGCCGATCCGCACCGGGCATATTCTTGGTGCCGCGGCGCAGCAGCTCCGACAGCGCACGGCGCGGCGACGTGCCGGCCATGACGTCCTGGCCGATCTGTTCGAGCGCCTCGCGCAGATCCACCGGCGGGGCCAGCGGGTCGGGGCCGCCGGTGTACGCCGAATAGCGCGAGGAGTGCCCTCGTGACGATCGCAGCCGCGGCGAAGCCGGGCGCAGCGGGTCGTCACCATCAGACTCAGCCATAGACGGTTTGACCCTCCCCGGATACCTTGTCGATGCGCTTGGCCAGATACAGGGCCTCCAGCGCCAGCTCCAGCGCCGCGGCGCGTTCGCCTTCCGACTGCGCACCGAGCTTGGCCGCAATCTTGTCCACCACCGGCAGGTTCGGGGGGATGGCGGCCAGCACATCTTTGGCCGAGATCCGCTCGCCCGTCGTCACCGCCGAACCCCCCTCGACCGCGGCCACCAGCGATCCGACGTCGATGCCGCCCAGGGCCCGCGAAGCGGTGTCGGCGGTGGCCCGGCGCAGCAGGTGTTCGAGCACGGCCTGTTCGCGGCCTTCCTCGCCGGATTCGAACTCCAGCTTGCCGCGCAGGACGTCGATCACCGTGCCCAAATCGACGACCCGCGCCACCGGGTCGGTCTCCCCCAGCACCGCGCCGCGGTGCCGCGCGGCGGCGGCGACGGTCTCGGCGGCGGCGATCGCGAACCGCGCCGACACCCCGGACCGTTGATCGACGGAGTTGGACTCCCGCAAGTAGCGGGCGAACCGGGCGATTATCTGCATGAGGTAGTCGGGAACCTGGGCCAACAGGTGCGCTTCCTGCGCGATGACACCGACTTCCGCTTCGAGCTCAAGCGGGTAGTGAGTTCGGATCTCCGCGCCGAAACGGTCTTTGAGCGGGGTGATGATGCGTCCGCGGTTGGTGTAGTCCTCTGGGTTGGCGCTGGCGACCACCAGGACGTCCAACGGTAGGCGCAGCGTGTAACCGCGGACCTGGATGTCGCGTTCCTCCATGACGTTGAGCATCGACACCTGGATGCGCTCGGCGAGGTCGGGCAGCTCGTTGACGGCGACGATGCCGCGGTGGGCGCGGGGAATCAGCCCGTAAGCGATGGTCTCCGGGTCCCCCAGGCTGCGGCCCTCGGCGACCTTGATCGGGTCGATGTCGCCGACCAGGTCGGCGACGCTCGTGTCCGGGGTGGCGAGCTTTTCGGTGTAGCGCTCGCTGCGGTGCTTCCATTCGACCGGCAGGTCGTCACCCAGGGTGGCGGCCTTGCGGATCGACTCCGGCGTGATCGGCGAGAAGGGATGCTCACCCAGTTCGGCACCGGCGATCACCGGCGTCCACTCATCGAGCAGTCCGGTCAAAGCACGCAGCAACCGGGTTTTGCCCTGGCCGCGTTCACCGAGCAGAACGAAGTCGTGGCCCGCGATCAGCGCGCGCTCGAGTTGGGGCAAGACCGTGTCGTCGAATCCCAAAATGCCAGGCCAGATAGCTTCGCCATCTCCGCCTTCGGCTAGGCGTGCAAGCAGATTTTCGCGGATCTCCTGCTTGACTCCCCGTTCACGATGTCCGGCGGCACGCAGTTCGCCGACGGTACGGGGCAGGTTGCTCGGTGACATCACCACTCCACGCTACGACGCGCGCTCAGACCAGTCATGCCAAGGGCGTTCACTCCACGCTTATTGACACCCGCGTCGCGGCGCGCACCGCGACTAATGCGCGAAGTGACGCGCTCCGGTGAGATACAGCGTGATGCCGGCGTCGGCGGCCGCCGCGGTCACCTCGTCGTCGCGCACCGATCCGCCGGGATGCACGATCGCTCGCACTCCGGCGCCGGTCAACGTCTCGAGTCCGTCGGGGAACGGGAAGAACGCATCGGAGGCCGCGACCGCGCCGCGAACGCGATCACCGCCGCGTTCGACGGCCAGCCGCGCGGCGTCGACCCGGTTCACCTGGCCCATCCCGACGCCGATGGTGGCACCGCTGCCGGCGATCACGATCGCGTTCGATTTCACGGCGCGACACACCCGCCAGGCGAACACCAGGTCGGCCAGCGTCGCCGGATCGGCCGGGGAGCCGGTGGCCAGCGTCCAATTCAACGGGTTGTCGCCGTGCGCGTCCAGCTCGTCACGCTGCTGCACCAGCAGGCCGCCGGTGATCGGCCGCAGCTCGGTACCACCGCTCAGTGGCTCCGACCCCACCAGCACCCGGATGTTCTTCTTGCGGGTCAGCACTTCCAGAGCGGCCGGCTGGTAGGCGGGGGCCACGATGACCTCGGTGAAGATGGTGCTGACGAATTCGGCCATTTCCAGGCTGACCTCGGTGTTGGCCGCGATGACCCCGCCGAACGCACTCAGCGGATCGCATTCATGCGCCTTGCGGTGTGCGTCGGCGACCGATGTCGACGAGATGGCGATTCCACACGGGTTGGCGTGCTTGATGATTGCCACGCAGGTCTGCTCGTGATCGAAGGCTGCCCGCCAGGCCGCGTCAGCATCGGTGAAGTTGTTGTAGGACATCTCTTTTCCGTGCAGCTGCTCGGCCTGCGCCAGTCCCGGCCACGCGCCCGGGTCGCTGTAGAGCGCCGCCTGCTGGTGCGGGTTCTCGCCGTAGCGCAGCATCACCGAGCGGCGCCAGCTGCGGCCCAGCCACTTCGGGAAGGTCGCCGGCGGGTGCTCGGGGGCCAACGTCGACTCCATCCAGCTCGCAACCGCGATGTCGTACTCGGCCGTGTGCTGAAATGCCAGCGAGGCCAGCTTTTTACGCTCGGCGAGGGTAAAGCCGCCTGCGCGTACCGCGGCGAGCACGCCGTCGTAGCCCAGGGGGTCGGTGATCACCGCCACGCTGGGATGGTTTTTCGCCGCGGCCCGCACCATGGACGGGCCGCCGATGTCGATCTGTTCGACGCATTCGTCGATGCTTGCCCCGGAGTCGACGGTCTCGGTGAAGGGGTACAGGTTGACGATGACGAGTTCGAACGCCGCAATGCCGAGTTCCTCGAGCGCGGCGGCGTGCTCGGGTTTGCGAAGGTCGGCCAGCAGGCCCGCGTGCACGCGCGGGTGCAGTGTCTTGACCCGGCCGTCGAGCACCTCGGGAAAACCGGTCAGGTCCTCGACCCGGGTCACCGAAATGCCCTTGTCGGCAATGGTCTTCGCCGTCGATCCGGTCGAGACGATCTCGACGCGCGCATCCGCCAAACCCCGCGCGAGGTCGACCAAACCGGTCTTGTCGTAGACGCTGATCAAGGCGCGCCGGATCGGCCGTTTGGCGGCTTCGCGCCAGTCGTGGGTGCTCATCGGTTCATCGCCTTTCGTCCGATCGTCGCTTTTCTCCCGACCAGGGTCAGGCCGCCTGTCGCGATCGCGGCCACCACGTCTACCAGTAGCTTGCGTTCGGTGACTTTGATGCGTTCGTGCAAGGTCTCTTCGGTGTCGCCCTCGAGTACCGGAACGGATTCCTGCGCCAGAATCGGCCCGGTGTCCGTCCCCGCGTCCACCAGGTGCACCGTACAGCCTGTGAGCTTCACACCGTAGGCCAGCGCGTCGGCCACGCCGTGCGCACCCGCGAACGCCGGCAGCAGGGTCGGATGGGTGTTGATGACGCGGCCGTGGAATTGCGAAAGAAATTGCGGCCCAAGTATTTTCATGAAGCCGGCCGAGACCACCAGGTCGGGTGAGTGCGCGGCGGTGGCCTCGGTGATGGCCGCGTCCCAGGCGTGGCGGTCCGGGTGGTCACCGAGCCGGACAGTGAACGTGGGCACGGCCGCGGCCGCGGCGATCTCAGTCGCCAGGCAGTCGCGGTCGGCACCGACGGCGACCACCCGGGCCGGGTAGTCCGCGACGGCAGATGTCAACAGTGAATTCAGCAGCGACCCGGTTCCCGACGCCAGTACCACCACCCGTGCCGGTGCGTTAGTGAGCACATGGAGCGGTTCGACCACATCGGCGAGCCTAGCCCGGCGACGACGCGCGTCGCGCAGCGACGGGAGGTGGGGGAACCCCCATTGCGCAGCCGCCAAGGGGAGAGTCGGGCATCGCTACTTTCGGCGTGGTCGCCCCGACGATCAAGCTGGCCGCATGGGAATTGCCACCTTCGAGCGACAATCGCCCGGTGCCCCTCCCGCGCTCGCCGCGGTCGTCGCTGCGAGGCGGGCAGAACGCTTAGTCCTCGGAATCTCGCTCGGTCTGGTCCGGCTCCGGTTCGGCGGGCGGCCGCTCGTCGCCTTCGACAGGCCCGTCGGGTTCGGCGGAGTCGTCCCGCGTATCGGGCTCGGCGGAGTGTTGCGGCGCGTCGGGTTCAGCGGAGTCCAACCGCGCGTCGCGTTCGGCGGAGTCGGCCGAAAGATCGCTCGAATCGGCCGGCGCCTCGCCGGCCGCGTCGACCGGGATCGCGCCCTCCCCCGCCACGTCCGCGGGCGGCCGGTCATCGAAAACTCCCGTGAAGTCCGCGGGCTCCTCCACCGCGGCGGTCGCGGCCTTGAGCCGTCGGGGCCGACGCCTGACCCCACCGCTCGTCACCACGGTGACCCCGCCGACGACCGCAAACCAGAAGAAGACACCGATGAGTAACGCGCCCTGGTCCACGCCGACGTGGCCGAAGTTGCCCAGCTGGCCGCTGCCGGCGTACGCGAGCAAGGACAGCACCAGTGCCCCGGTGACCGCGGCGACCAGCAGCTTGGCCGCGGCCGTCAGCGGCGGTAGCGCGCGTCGGGCGCATTGCTGGCCGACCGCCACGCCGGACGACGCGCCGATGATCAGCAGCGCCACCCAGACCGGGCCCAGCGGAGGCCTCGGGACGGCGGCCAGCACCGGCAGGGCCGGGATATCGCCACCGAACACGGTGAACGAACTGAATGTCGCAAACCCAATGTGCGCGCTAGAGCCGACGGCCATCGCCGCGGTGCCCACAATCACGTTGGGCGCGTAGAGGATTGACAGCAGGGTCAGGCTGAATTCCCCGAAGATCGAATCGGTGATGCCGTAGAGCTCCTGCATGGTCGACCAGTGCACGACCAATGACCCCGCCGTCACCAGTCCGGACAGCCCCAGCAAGGCGAGCAGGCCGGCGGAGGCGGCGCGCAGGGAATCGCTTAGCCAAAACGGCAGCGACGACGCCGCCAACGTCCGCGGCCCCACCCGGGACCACACACCGATCCCGGCGCCGACGGCATGAACCACGAGCACGCTGAGGAACGCGCGCAGCGCGCTGGGTGTTTGCAGCTCGGTGATCACCGACGACGCGTCGTGGATGACCGCCAGCGCGATCGCCGTCATGAACAGCGGGCCGCCCAGCGCCGAGGCGATGACCCAGCGCACGACCAGCCATGACGAATAGGGCGTGGTGGCTCGTGCCGTATTGCGCGCGGTCGCCCAGATCATCAAGAGGACCGGCAGCAACGGCATCACACCGAGTTCGCGGCCACCGATCGACACAGGTACCTGGTGCACCCCCAGCCACATGCTGGCGATCGCGCCCAGCGCACCGGTCATGTCGCTGTTGGCGATCAACAGCTGGACCAGCGTGACCGCGGCGATGATGACCAGCGCAACCACCGCAGGGGCGAACGCGACCCTGGCGAGGTCACGCGCCTGGCGAGCGCCTGCTGCCCGGTTGTCCTCCACTCGTGTCACTCTGGGGCACGTCCGCGACTAGGCGCGAGAGCGCAGGTTAGGAGGGCGCTGGCCCAGACGGTGACGACGGCGACTGTTGCTGGCCGAACTGCTGCCCCCCACCCTGCTCGGAGAAGTTCGTCGTCTCCGAACCGGTGTCGGACCCCCCGCCGCTCGGCGGCGGGCTGAAGCTGGGGAAGCCGGTGGGCGGTGTCGACGAGCCATGCTGCTGTGAAGACGGCTGGGGACCGGACTGCGCGGCGGGCTGAGCACCGAAACCGCCGGTCGGAACGCCGCTCTGGGTGGGCGCCGCGCTCGGCGAATAGCCACCGTACTGCGACCCGTATCCCTGCGGCGATTGCTGCTGGCCCCCGTGCTGCTGGGCACCCGGCTGCTGACCGTAATAAGGCTGCTGACCGTACTGGCCGTATTGCCCGTACTGGCCGTACTGCGCATAGGGGTCGTACTTGGGGCGTGGGGCCGGTGCGGTGATCACGCCGGAATCCAGCAGGACCACCACGACCGCGGCGATCGCCTCGAGCACGACGGCCGCCACCAGCGGCCACATCGCCCAGCCGATCGCGAAACCGGAGGGCAGGTTGATCGTCTCGGTGATGGCCAGCAACGCAGCCAGAACCGCGATCACCGCAACGATCCCCGGGTAGTTCTTGGTCTTCGGCAGCAATCCGAGCCCGGCGAGCAGGGCGGCCAGCACGGCAACCACGACGGCGGTGCCCGCGTCACCGGCGCGCCCGCCGATGCCCGGGCCGAGGTCGGCGCCGATGGTGAAGGTGGGACCGAAGTTCAGCAGGTAAGCCGCAAGACCGAGGACCACCACCGCGATGTTCAGGTAAAACGGCAGTTTGCTCGTTCCGTCGTCGTCTTTGGCGAAGGACGGTGTGCCGCCCGCATAGGTGCCGCCGGTTTGCGCCGGTGGATAGCCCGGGCTTCCGGGAGAGTAGGTCATAGCTCCTCCTGTTGCTTCCAGTGCCTTGAACTGCCTAGCGGTCGTCACGGTGCGGTGCAACGCTGTGCCTACAGGCGCCTCGCTGCCTTAGCGACGCGGTCGATCACCCACGCTAGCGCACGTGCGACAACCCGTGCCGCTGCCACTGGCTTGGACGGCGGGACCCATAACGGCGGTGCCGCGCCCGCCTCGCAGGACGGACGGCTTGCTCCATAGAGGTAGAACACGTTCTAATTCTTTGCATGGATTACGGGCTTGTGCTTTTCACCAGTGATCGCGGTATCTCTCCGGCGAAGGCCGCGAAGCTCGCCGACGATTACGGCTTTCAGACCTTTTACGTGCCAGAACACACTCACATTCCGGTGAAGCGCGAGGCAGCTCACCCCACCACAGGGGACGAATCGCTGCCCGACGATCGCTACATGCGGACACTAGACCCATGGGTGAGCTTGGGCGCGGCGTGCGCGGTCACCTCACGGGTGCGGCTGTCCACGGCGGTGGCCCTCCCCGTCGAGCATGACCCGATCACCTTGGCGAAAAGTATTGCCACCCTTGACCACCTGTCCGGCGGACGGGTCAGCCTGGGCGTCGGGTTCGGCTGGAACACCGACGAACTCGCCGACCACAACGTGCCAGCGGGCCGGCGGCGCACCATGCTGCGTGAATACCTCGAAGCGATGCGGGCGCTGTGGACTGAAGAAGAAGCCGAGTATGACGGTGAATTCGTGAAGTTCGGCCCAAGCTGGGCCTGGCCCAAGCCGGTGCAATCGCACATCCCGGTGCTGGTGGGCGCCGCGGGCACGGAGAAGAACTTCAAGTGGATCGCCCGCAGCGCCGACGGCTGGATCACCACACCGCGCGATTTCGACATCGACGAGCCGGTGAAGCTGCTACAGGACACCTGGGCGGCAGGGGGGCGCGACGGCGCCCCTCAAATCGTGGCACTCGACTTCAAGCCGGTTCCCGAGAAGCTGGCCAAGTGGGCCGAGCTGGGGGTGACCGAGGTGCTGTTCGGTCTGCCGGACAAGTCCGAAAACGACGTCGCCGCCTACATCGAGCGGCTCGCCGGCAAGCTCTCGGCGACGGTTTAGGCCCACGCCGGCGCGAGGGGACTAGGCCAGCGACGCCCGGTTGCCGTTGTCGGTCGACCACACCCAGATCTGGGCGCCGAGCGGATCGCCGTCGCACATCAATGCGACGAGATCGTCATCATCGGTCGTGGCCATGAATCGCGTGTTGTCCGCGGCGAGCCGGCCGACGATGATGCCGGTGCGGACCGGCCAGTCGTAACGCACGGAGTACGTCTCGATGGTTGCCGCGCCGTCGGGTGCTTTCGTGACGTCGACCTTCGGCAGCGAGTCGATCTCCGCCTTCAGCGCCGCACAGTCGTCGGCGCGCCAATTCACCGGTGTGGTCGAGTAGATACCGACCGAGTACTTGCTCATGATCCCGCCGTTGGCGCCGACGAGGCCGAATCGCCCTGGCCTGTCCCGCATTTGCGCGACGGTTTCGGCGATACCGTGCAGCGAGTAGCTGTTCCCGGGACCGCCGAAGTACGGCAATCCGCCGGTCAGGGTCAGGCCACGCGGGTCGTCACCGTCGATCCCCAGGGCTTCGCAGGCGACGAACACGGGGAACGGGAAGCAACTGTACAGATCAAACGTATCGATGTCGTCGACGCCGATTCCAGCTACGCGCAACGCTTCTCGAGCCGCATGGACCGCCGCCGGGCTGGCACCGAGATCGACGCGATCCAGCATCGCCTGCTCGATCATGTCCGAGTGGCCATGCACATAGACCCACTTGTCCTCCGGCACGCCAAGGCGGATCGCCGCCTCCACTGAGGTCAGCACCGCCGCCGCGCCCTGGTTGACCTGATCGCGGGCGACGAGCAGACGTGGATAGGGGTCACAGATCATCCGATTGTCGTCGGTGATCGTGATGATCTCATCGACCGACCGCTCGACCGGTGATGATGAAAGCGGATTCTTGGCAGCCACTTTGGACATCGGGGCGAACAGCTCTGCCATCTGGCACCGGTAATCGGCCACGCTGTACCCAAGGCGGGCGCGGCGGGCGTTCTCCAGGAGCCCGTACTGCACGGGCGCACTGGTCAAGCCGTGCTGGATCGTGTAATCGTCGATGTAGCTTGAAATCTGGTGGCCGCGATCCTCCAGCTGTCCCTCGACGTGTTCAGTGAAATCGGGCTTGTCGACCCGATCGGCGAAGTAGCGAGCCGTCGACCCCGGCTCCGAGCCCATGATCAGTACGACGTCGGCGGCGCCCGACACGATTGAGGTGCCCGCCTCGGTCACTAGCTTCTGCGGCCCCTGCCCACCGACCGGTTCGAGTACCACGCGGGCGGGATCGCCGCCGAGACGGTTCATCACCGAACGCGGGTAGTTGTTCGACTTGCCGAGCCTGGCCGGCATCGGTCCAGAGATCTCGAACTGCCGTAGACCGAAGACCGTGTCGACCGCCTTCACAACGGCCTTGGCACCGGTGTCGGCCAGAGCTGCCCGCGTGGCGGCCGTCGCGAGGTCGACCGCCGACATACCGCGATACTCGGGGTCGTCGATCCGTTCGGTGAACTGGCCGACACCGACGAGCACCGGAGTACGCGGATCGACCCGCATGACAAACCTCCTGGCAGCTGTTAGTTCGACAGGCTAACCGATGGCTGGAGCCAAAACGAAACCGCGGCCAGATCGCGGAGTCGGGCGAAAACGCGACCTGACCGCAGTCCGGTGAAGAACTACAGGCTCTGCAAAATCTCCCGGGCCAGCGCGGCGGTCTCCGACGGCGTCTTGCCGACCTTGACGCCGGCCGCCTCGAGGGCCTCCTTCTTGGCGGCCGCGGTGCCCGACGAGCCGGACACGATGGCACCCGCGTGGCCCATCGTCTTGCCCTCGGGCGCAGTGAATCCCGCGACGTAGCCGACGACAGGCTTGGATACGTTGGCCTTGATGTAGTCCGCCGCGCGCTCCTCGGCGTCGCCGCCGATCTCACCGATCATCACGATGACCTTGGTGTCGGGATCCTTCTCGAAGGCTTCGATGGCGTCGATGTGGGTGGTGCCGATCACCGGGTCACCTCCGATGCCGATCGAGGTGGAGAACCCGAAATCGCGCAGCTCGTACATCATCTGGTAGGTCAGCGTGCCGGACTTGGACACCAGGCCGACCGGGCCGGGACCGCTGATGTTCGCCGGGGTGATGCCGGCCAGGGCCTCACCGGGGGTGATGATTCCGGGACAATTCGGCCCGATGATGCGGGTCTTCTGGCCCTTGTCCACGTTGTATGCCCACGCAAAGGCGCTGTCCTGCACCGGAATTCCCTCGGTGATCACCACCAGCAGCGGGATCTCGGCGTCGATGGCCTCGATGATCGCGTCCTTGGCGAACCTCGGCGGTACAAAGACGACCGACGCGTTCGCGCCGGTCTCCTTCATCGCTTCGGCGACGGTGCCGAACACCGGAAGCTCGACGTCCTTGCCGACAGGGTCCACGTGCGACACCGTGGTGCCGGCCTTGCGCGCGTTCACGCCGCCGACCACCTGGGTGCCGGCCTTCAACATGAGCGCGGTGTGCTTGGTGCCCTCACCGCCGGTGATGCCCTGGACGATGACCTTGGAGTCCTTGTTCAAAAAGATCGACATGGCTTGACTCCCTTACTTGTTCGCCAGCTCGGCGGCTTTGTCAGCACCGGCGTCCATGGTCTCGGCCTGGATAACCAGCGGGTGGTTGGCTTGGGCCAGGATGCGGCGACCTTCGTCGACATTGTTGCCGTCGAGCCGGACCACGAGCGGCTTGTTGGCCTCGTCGCCGAGCATGTGCAGCGCGGTCACGATCCCGTTCGCGACCGCGTCGCACGAGGTGATACCCCCGAACACGTTCACGAACACGCTCTTGACCTGCTTGTCGTTCAAGATGACGTCTAGGCCCGCGGCCATCACCTCGGCCGACGCGCCACCGCCGATGTCGAGGAAGTTGGCCGGCTTGACCCCGTCGTGCTTCTCGCCCGCGTAGGCGACGACATCGAGCGTCGACATCACCAGGCCCGCACCGTTACCGATGATGCCGACCGAGCCGTCCAGCTTGACGTAGTTGAGGTCGTGCTCCTTGGCCTTGAGCTCGAGCGGGTCGGTGGCGTCGCGGTCCTCGAACTCGGCGTGACCGGGCTGACGGAAGTCCGCGTTGGCGTCCAAGGTGACCTTGCCGTCCAACGCCAGAATCCGGTCTTGCGGGTCGCGCACCAACGGGTTGACCTCAACCAGGGTGGCGTCCTCGGCGACAAAGAGCTCCCACAGCTTGTTGATGGTGACCGCCGCGGCGTCGAGCACCTCGGCGGGCAGGTGGCCCTGCTCGGCGATGGAACGCGCGGTAGCCAGGTCGACACCCTTGACGGCGTTCACCGGAACCTTGGCCAGCCGCTCCGGCTTGGTCGCGGCGACCTCCTCGATCTCCATGCCGCCCTCCACCGAGCACATGGCCAGGTAGGTGCGGTTGGCGCGGTCGAGCAGGAAGGAGATGTAGTACTCCTCGGCGATGTCGCTGGCCTCGGCGACCAGCAGCTTCTTTACGACGTGTCCCTTGATGTCCAGACCGAGGATGTTCTTGGCGTGCTCGTAGGCGTCTTCGGGTGTCGCTGCGTATTTGACACCGCCCGCCTTGCCACGGCCGCCGACCTTCACCTGCGCTTTGACCATCACCGGACGGCCGATTTCGGTCGCGATCTCGCGAGCGCCCTCGGCGGTGTCCGTCACGCGTCCCGGCGTAGTCGGTACGTTGTGCTTGGCGAACAACTCTTTTGCTTGATACTCGAAAAGGTCCATGGACTCTCTGTCTTCGCTCGACTCAACTACTAGGCCTCTTGGTGGGCGCTGCCGCACTCGACAACTCGCACGGACGAACTGTATCCACCCCTCAAACGGCTCCTACCGCCGCGTCCGCCCTTGTGGCACAGCTCACGAGCCATGGTTTGACCGTCCGCGTGATCCAAGTCACAATTCCGCCCGGATTTTGCAACGAGGTTGCCAGCCCCGCGCGTTAGCGGATACCTTCCTAGGGTCCAGATAACGTTATGGTCACGATACGAGGACATTTCAGGTTGTCCCAGCACCGTTTTGCCCGGTCTTCTGCCGTAACTGAAGGCGTCGTGAGGGTGGGTCGCGCGGCGGGTGCCCGATGGGCCGACGCACCGCATCGCACCGAAGTCACTGAAATCCTTCCGCTCGATGGTTTTGATTTCGGCGACTTCGACCTCAGCGACGATGTCGGCGACCTCGACTTCAGCAGCGACTCACCGTTCGACAATGAAGCACAGGTGCTGCTGGCGCCCGAGCTCGACGACCTGAACGATGCCGACGACGTGCGTCCGGTCTGGCTGGCCGCACCCGTGACCGAGGTACTTCCGCGGGTGAGCGTCGAACCGCGCTCCGAGCGGCGTCGGGATCGCTCGCACGCCACCGACGTCGTAGGCGTCACCCGCCGCGGCGGACAGCATCGCAAGGAACCGACCAGCGCGGCCCGGGGGCGGCTGCTGATCTCGGCGATGGCCGCGGGTGCGGCCGCCGCGGCCGCCCACACGGCCACCAGCCACGCCGAGACCCCCAAGACCGACGCCGTGCTGGCCGCCAACGCGTCGGCGCTCACCGGCGGGGCGGGCACCAACACCGTCCGCGGGCCGCAGGTGGTCGCGGCGGCGCCGGCGGCCACCGCCGCGCTGCACAATCAGGAGCTCGCCAAGGGAGTCGCCTTCGCCAACGACCGCGCTCAGCGCGAGGCGCGGTTGTCGCAGCCGCTTTATGTGATGCCGACCAAAGGCATCTTCACCTCTAACTTCGGCTACCGCTGGGGCGTGCTGCACGCCGGTATCGACCTAGCCAACTCGATCGGGACACCGATCTATGCGGTGTCCGACGGCGTGGTCATCGACGCCGGCCCGGCCAGCGGCTACGGAATGCTGGTCAAACTCCGTCACGCCGACGGCACGGTCACGCTCTACGGCCACATCAATACCGCGCTCGTCAGCGTCGGTGAGCGCGTGATGGCCGGCGATCAGATCGCCACGATGGGTAACCGGGGCAATTCGACCGGTCCACACCTGCATTTCGAGGTGCTGCAGGGCGGCAGCGAGCGGATCGACCCCGTGCCGTGGCTCGCTAAGCGCGGTCTTACAGTCGGCAACTACGCTGGTTGAGGTGACCGCGCCGAACGAAGAACCTTCCGGTCCGCATCCGTCCGAGCCCAGGCCCGAGCACGATCCGCCCTCCGACTCACGGACGCGGATCATCCGGCGCGCGCCGACCGGGCCCATCCCCACCACGCCGGACACTCCGACCACCCACTTCGCCCCGCAATCGCCCCCCTACCCGGCCGGTTCTCGCGCAGGTCGCACGGGCTACGCCGGAGTGCCGCCCCTCGAACCCACCGATCGCACCGCCGTGGCCGCGTGCGCGGTGAGCATCATCAGCGGCTGGGCCACGTCGGTGGTGGCCACGGATCTGATCGCCGGTTGGTGGCGAACCGACCGGTTGTTCTGCATCGCGGTGGCGTTCCTGGCCCTCGTGTTCGCGGCGACGACGGTGTCCGGCGTGATCATGCTGCTGCAACGCCGCTCGATCAGCCGCTACCTCCTGATGGCCGGTGCGCTGGTCGCCTTTCTCACCTACATCGGGGTGTTCATCGCCGGGGCCCGAGTCGCCTGGGTGGTGCACCTGCTGCCGATACTGCCGATCGCCACGGTGGTGCTGGTGCTGCTGCCGCAAACTAAACGCTGGCTCGACGCCTGAGTTTCGCCGAACGTGCACGCACGGCGAGGATTTCGTCGATTTTTCGCACTGAGTGCACGTTCGACGCACGCGTCGTGGTCGTCGGGCTAGAGCTTGCTGATCGGGGCGTGGTTGTGCATGAGCTTCACCCGGCCCGAGCTGCCGAAGTCGATCAGCGACATCGCGGATTCGCCGACGCCTGACACTTCCTCGACCCGGCCCAGCCCGTATTTGTCGTGCGTCACCCGGTCGCCCGGTGCGAGCACCAGTAGCGGGCGCTTGCTCATTCCCGAGCGGGTCGGCGCCGCCCGCGGCGTGCCGAACCGGCCGGCACCGCTCACCGGCGCGCTGAACGACGGGGCGGGCGCCGTGCGTCGCCATTCGATGAGTTCCTGCGGAATCTCTTGCAGAAAGCGCGACTCCGGGTTGAGCATGGGCTGTCCCCAGGAGGACCGGACGATGGCTCTGCTCAGGTAGAGCCGTTGCCGCGCCCGGGTGATCCCGACGTAGGCCAGCCGCCGCTCTTCGGACAGTTCGACCGGATCGTCCAACGACCGCATGTGGGGGAACATCCCGTCCTCCCAGCCGGTCACGAAGACCACCGGGAACTCCAGGCCCTTGGCGGTGTGCAGCGTCATCAGGGTGACCATGCCCGCGCCGTCCTCGGGGATCTCGTCGCTGTCGGAGACCAGCGAAACCCGCTCCAAAAACTCCGCCAGCACACCGGTATCCGGAACGTCTTCGTCCTCGGGGGTGTGCAAGGACTCGCCCAGTGCCGCGGCGTTGGCCCGATCGGTGCTGAATTCGTGTGCCACGCTGACGAGTTCGTTGAGGTTGTCCAAGCGCGCAAGTTCCTGGGGATCGGTCGAGGATTCGAGTTCTCGGCGGTATCCGGTGCGTTCGAGCACCGACTCGACCAGATCTCCGAGATCGTCGTCCAGGCGTCCGCGCAGATCGTCCAGCAGCTCGACGAAACCGGCGATCGCCTTCTCCGCTCGCGAATTCAGCATCGGCACTTTGCCCTCGGCCGCGGCCACGAGTGCATCGGCGAAACTGGCGCCGGTGTTCTCGGCATACACCGCCACGCAGGCCTCGGCACGATCACCGATGCCCCGGCGCGGTGTGTTGAGGATGCGCCGGATGCTAACCGTGTCCCCGGGGTTGTCCAGCACCCGCAGGTAGGCGACGATGTCGCGAATCTCCTTGCGCTCGTAGAAGCGCACTCCCCCAACGACTTTGTAGGGGATTCCGGCGCGGATGAACACCTCTTCGAACGACCGAGACGAGTTGTTGGTGCGGTAGAAGACGGCGACGTCGTTGTAGGTTATCGCGCCTTTCTCGGCGAGCGCGTCGATCTCCTCGGCGACGAACCGGGCCTCGTCGTGCTCGTTGTCGGCGACGTAGCCGACGATCAGCTCACCGGCGCCTTCGGCGGTCCACAGCCGCTTGTCGCGGCGTCCGGAGTTGCGGGCGATCACAGAGTTGGCCGCGGACAGAATGTTCTGCGTCGAGCGGTAATTCTGTTCCAGCAGAATGGTTGTGGCGTCCGGGTAATCGCGCTCGAAGTCCTCGATGTTGCGGATGGTGGCACCGCGGAACGCATAGATCGACTGGTCGGCATCGCCGACCACGCACAGCTCCGCCGGCGGCACCTCATCGGAGCCGGGCTCATTCGCCGGTCCCAGCTTCGCAGGACCGCCGCGGCCGACCAGTTCGCGTACCAGCACGTACTGCGCGTGATTGGTGTCCTGGTACTCGTCGACGAGGACATGCCGGAACCGCCGCCGGTAGTGCTGGGCGATCTGCGGGAAGGCCCGCAGCACTGCCACGGTTTCCCCGATCAGGTCGTCGAAGTCCAGGGCGTTGGCCGCCCGCAGCCGCCGCTGGTATTCGCCGTAGACGCTGGCCACCGTGCGGGACAACTCGTCGGAATCGTCGGTCAGGTTGCCCACCGCCTCGGCCGGGTCGATGAGTTCGTTCTTCAGGTTGGAGATGGCGTTGGCCAGCAGCCGGGGCGAGTACCGCTTGATGTCGAGCCCCATGTCGCGCCCGATCATCTGCAGCAGACGCCGTGAGTCGTCGGCGTCATAGATGGAGAAGTTGGAATTGAGGCCCTCGATGACGGACGCCTGGTTGCGCAGGATCCGTACGCAGGTCGAGTGGAAGGTGGACACCCACATGGCCCGCGCCCGGTTGCCCACCAGCCGCACCACCCGTTCGCGCATCTCGGCGGCTGCCTTGTTGGTGAAGGTGATGGCCAGCACCTGCCCGACCCCGACCCCGCGTTCTGCGATCAGATAGGCGATCCGGCGGGTCAACACCGCGGTCTTTCCCGAACCCGCGCCCGCGACGATCAGCAGCGGGGAACCTTCATGCACCACCGCTTGGCGCTGTTGCGGATTGAGGCCCTCGAGCAATTGGTCTGCTTCGGAGGCCGGCTTGGCATCTGTTGCGTGCACACTCATGTCAGTCCAAACTTACCGCCGCCCACTGACGCACGGCGCCCTGGCATCAGACCAGGCTAGTGGCCGCAGCCGCGGCCGCGGCATCACCCAGACTTCCGTCAATTCGGCGTGTCGACACGAGATGTCTCGACCCGTCCCGCAGCGCACTCGCACCCCGGTGCATAAATCCGTTTCTTTGTATGGC
Source organism: Mycobacterium sp. E2479 (assembly GCF_001667925.1). Taxonomy (GTDB): domain Bacteria; phylum Actinomycetota; class Actinomycetes; order Mycobacteriales; family Mycobacteriaceae; genus Mycobacterium. The sequence continues at coordinate 76,255 of NZ_LZJR01000010.1, forward strand.
TACGGTTTTTAATGGCAAACTCGATTGGTGCTCAACGCGCAGTGCCGGCGACACTCCTCGACTCATGGAGTGGCGCCGGTAACTCCCCTACGGGTACCGGTTGGCGACGCCCGTGGGTCAACTGCTTCCGCAGAGCCCCGTGGTCCGCTTTCGGCATTCGGGGCTCTTCTTTTGTGAGGCCCGATACTGCATGAGACCAGAACCCCCACATCACGACGAAGACGCGGAGTCAGCAGAAATGAACATCGAGGTGGTAGAGACCGACGAGGTCACCGACATCGACGAGTTGCGCCGCGAGATCGACCGGCTCGACGCTGCGATCCTGGCCGCCGTGCAGCGGCGCACCGAGGTGTCACAGGCGATCGGCAAGGCCCGAATGGCATCCGGCGGCACGCGGCTTGTGCATAGCCGCGAAATGAAGGTGATCGAGCGCTACAGCGCCCTCGGCCCCGAAGGCAAGGACCTGGCGATGCTGCTGCTGCGTCTGGGCAGGGGACGGCTCGGTCACTGACCTCGACGATTTATCGGTCGGGCGCAGAGCTGGCTGCGACACCTGGCTCCGGCACGTCGCAGCCCATAGGGTCGAGGCATGACCTCCGTGCACATCCTCCCCGACATCACCGCCACCCCGGCGTGGGACGCCCTGCGTAGGCATCATGACCAAATCGGCGACACTCATCTGCGCCAGTTCTTCGACGACGATCCCGATCGCGGCCGGGAGCTGACCGTCTCGGTCGGCGACCTATACATCGATTACAGCAAGCACCGCATCACACGAGAAACGCTGCGGCTCTTGGTCGATCTCGCGCGCACGGCCAACCTCGAAGAGCGGCGCGACCAGATGTTCGCGGGGGTGCATATCAACACCTCGGAGGATCGCGCGGTCCTGCACACCGCGCTGCGACTGCCCCGGGACGCTGAGTTGGTCGTCGACGGCGAAAACGTCGTCCAGGCCGTGCACTCGGTGCTCGACGCCATGGGCGACTTCACCGACCGGTTGCGCAGCGGTGAATGGACGGGAGCCAGCGGGAAACGCATCAGCACGGTCGTCAACATCGGCATCGGTGGATCGGACCTCGGCCCGGTAATGGTCGACCAGGCGCTGCGCCACTATGCGGATGGGGGGATCTCGGCGCGGTTCGTCTCCAACGTGGACCCGGCCGACCTGATTGCCACGCTGGCCGATTTAGACCCCGCCACAACGCTATTCATCGTTGCGTCGAAGACATTCTCGACGCTGGAAACCCTGACCAATGCCACGGCCGCGCGCCGCTGGATCACCGATGCCCTCGGCGACGCCGCGGTGTCCCAGCACTTCGTCGCCGTGTCCACCAACAAACGCCTCGTCGACGACTTCGGCATCAACACCGAAAACATGTTCGGGTTCTGGGATTGGGTAGGAGGCCGCTACTCGGTTGACTCGGCGATCGGCCTGTCGGTGATGGCGGTCATCGGCCGACAAGCTTTCGCGGACTTCCTATCCGGATTCCACATCGTCGACCGGCACTTCAAAACCACGCCGTTGGAGTCCAACGCACCTGTGCTGCTTGGCCTTATCGGCCTGTGGTATTCCAACTTCATGGGGGCGCAATCGCGCGCCGTGCTCCCGTATTCCAATGACCTGGCGCGTTTCGCCGCATATCTGCAACAGCTGACCATGGAATCCAACGGCAAGTCGACCCGCGCCGACGGCAGCCCGGTCACCACGGACACCGGTGAAATCTTCTGGGGCGAACCGGGAACCAACGGGCAGCACGCGTTCTACCAGTTGCTGCATCAGGGCACCCGCTTGGTGCCCGCGGACTTCATTGGATTCAGCCAGCCCCTCGACGATCTGCCCACCGCCGAAGGCAGCGGCAGCATGCACGACCTGTTGATGAGCAACTTCTTCGCCCAGACCCAGGTCCTGGCCTTCGGCAAGACGGCCGAAGAGATTGCGGCCGAGGGCACCCCCGCGGACGTCGTGCCGCACAAGGTGATGCCCGGTAACCGGCCGTCGACATCGATTCTGGCCAACCGGCTCACCCCGTCGGCGTTGGGCCAGCTGATCGCGCTGTACGAACATCAGGTCTTCACCGAGGGCGTGATCTGGGGGATCGACTCGTTCGACCAATGGGGCGTGGAGCTGGGCAAGACCCAGGCCAAGGCCCTGCTTCCGGTGATCACCGCGGACGGCTCGCCGGCGCCGCAGTCGGACAGCTCCACCGACGCGCTGGTGCGTCGGTATCGCAGCGAACGTGGGCGAACCAGCTGAATCTCAGGCGAACATCTTGGTCAGCCGAGGCGGCAGCACCCGCATCAACTGCACCAGCGGCGCCCACGGCCACCACGGCACCGCCGCCCGGCCGGGCTCCCGTTCCATGGCGGCGACGAGGGCGTTGACGCCGGTTTCGTTGTCCACCATCAACATTGTGCTGTTTGACTTCGCCGTCATCTCCGACTCGATGTAGCCGGGCTCCAGCACCGAAACCTTGACGGGCCCTTTGGCGTATTCGGCGCGCAGCGATTCGCCCAGTGAGCTCACCCCGGCCTTGCTCGCCGCATAGGCCGCCTTGACTCCCGGCACGCCCTTGTTGCCGAGCACCGAGGAGATCAGCACCAGGTGGCCCGAACCGGTCTTGTTGAACATCTCCAGGGCGGTCTCGATCTGCACCAGAGCTGACACCAGGTTGGTCTCGAGGGTGGCCTTGTTGGCCCACAACTTGCCGGACCCCAGTTTCGCACCCTTGCCGATGCCGGCGTTGACGACGATGCGGTCGATGCCGCCCAGTTCGTCGCTGAGTTCGGCGAATATCTTGGGGACCGCCTCGTGGTCGTTGACGTCCAGCGCGGCGACCGCGATCTTGATGCCCGGATATTTCTGCGAGAGCTCGGCTTTCAGCTCATCGAGCCGGTCGGTGCGCCGCGCGCACAGCGCGAGGTCGCGGCCCTTGGCGGCGAAGGCGCGCGCCATTCCGGCGCCCAGCCCGGAGCTGGCGCCGGTGATGAGGATCTTCTGGCGAGTCATCGGGGCAGCATATCGACAGGCGTCAAGTCCGCGGTCGGGTGACTACTTGAGCAACCGCGACATGCGCCGGTCGGCCAGGATCTTCCCACCGGTCTGACACGTTGGACAGTATTGAAAAGACTTGTCCGCGAACGACACTTCGCGCACGGTGTCCCCGCATACCGGGCAGGGCAACCCGGTGCGGGCGTGCACCCGCAATCCGGAGCGCTTCTCGCCCTTGAGCGTGGCCGCCCCCTGCCCGACGGACCGGCGTACCGCGTCGGTGAGCACCGAGACCATCGCGTCGTGCAGCGTCGCGAGCTGCGCTTCGGACAGCTTGCCGGCGGTGGCGAACGGCGAAATGCGGGCGACGTGCAGGATCTCGTCGCTGTAGGCGTTGCCGATCCCGGCGATCATCTTCTGGTCGGTGATGACCGTCTTGATCCGGCCGGTGTTGCCCGCCAACAGGTTGCCCAGCGCGTCCACGTCCAGGTCGAGCGCGTCCGGGCCGAGCGCGGCGATACCGGGGACCTGCGCCGGATCATCGACCAGCCACACCGCCAGCCGCTTCTGGGTGCCGGCCTCGGTGAGGTCGAAGCCCGGCGCCTCGCCGGGCGTGCCCAGGTGCACCCGCAGCGCGATCGGGCCCTTGCCGGGCCGCAGCGGCGCCGCGGCCAGCTTGTCCGACCACCGCAGCCAGCCCGCCCGCGACAGATGCGCGATCAGGAAGAGGGTGTCCGTCCGCAACCCGAGGTACTTGCCCCACCGCTCGGCGCCCGCCACGTTCTGGCCGTGCAACGCGCTGATCGGCGGGTCGAAGGTCTTCAACACGGACAGGGCGCCGATGTCGACCCGGCCGATCGTCAGGCCGACGGCATGGCGTCGCAGGTGGTCGACCAGCGCTTCGATCTCGGGTAGTTCGGGCACCGTTTCAGTGTGCCGGTCGCAGCAAATAGGTGTCCATGATCCAGCCGTGCCGGGCGCGGGCTTCGGCTCGCAGCGAAACGATGCGGGCCCCCACCTCGCCGACGGTGCCCGCGATGAGCAGTTCGTTCTCGGTGCCGAGGTAGGCGCCCCACCAGATCTGCGTGTCGGGCGGACAAATCTGGAACGAGCAGTCGGCGTCGAGCATCACGACGGCGGCTTCGAGGGCCGGCCCGCGGTTGCGCAGTTGCCTTCCCGTGGTGATCAGAACGGGTTCGCCGACCTCGTTTAGCGGTATGCGGTGCCGCGCGGTCAGCGCCTGTACCGCGGTGATGCCCGGGACGACGTCGAAGGTGAAGTCGACCCGCGTGGCCACCGCACCCAGGATGCGCAGCGTGCTGTCGTAGAGCGACGGATCGCCCCATGCCAAAAAACCACCGACGCCATGCGGACCCAGCTCGGCAGAGATGGCGTCGGCCCAAATAGCCGCGCGGGCGGCATGCCAGTCCGCAACCGCGTCCCGGTAGTCGGCATCACCTGTCCGCTTCGGGTCGGGTAGCTCCACGAAGCGGTAGCCCGGCTCGCGGATGAAGCGGCCGCAGATCTCGCGTCGCAGCGCCACCAGGTCGCTCTTCTGCTCGCCCTTGTCCATCGCGAAGAACACCTGGACGTCGTTGAGCGCATCGATGGCCTGCACGGTCACGTAGGCGGGATCGCCGGCACCGATGCCGATGACGTGGATGTGCCGGCCCACTACCTCGCCTCCTGATCTTCGTTGCCCGTCAGATTGCCGAATCGCAACCTCCAGCATCTAGCCGGGACCACAAGTACCCAGTACCCTGGGTACCGTCGAAGCACCCAATGGAGGGACGCCAGCGATGACCTCAGCGGTAAAGCCCGCAGGGCCGAGTCGTGAAGAATTCTCCGACCGCCTGCTGAAGGGCTCGGTCAAAAAGTCTTATGAGCCCGTCGTCGACATCGATTGGGATGCCCCGTTGGATCCGGACAAGTTCTACCTGCCGCCCCGGCTGGTGTCGCTGTACGGCACGCCGATATGGGACGAGATGACTCGCGAGGAACAAATCGAGCTGTCCAAGCAGGAACTGGTCAACACACTGTCGGCCGGGATCTGGTTCGAGAACATGCTCAACCAGTCGCTGCTGCGCACCATCCTGCACGAGGACCCGACCAGCAGGTCGACGCATTACAAGTTGACCGAACTGGGCGACGAGACGCGGCACATGGTGATGTTCGGCAAGGCCATCGAACGCATCGGCGCCAAGCCGGTGCGCCCCAGACTGTTTCACCGATGGATCATCAACGCGCTGCCGCTGGCGTTTCAGCGCGGGTCCATGCTCTGGGTGGCAGCCCTGATCGGTGAGGAGATCTTCGACTCGCTGCAGCGGCAGATGATGGACGATCCGGAGCTCCAGCCGATCATTCAGCGGCTCATGCGTATTCACGTCACGGAAGAGGCGCGCCACATCCAGTTCGCGCGCGACGGCGCGCGCAAGCGCGTCGTCGAGATGCCCCGGTTCAACCGCTGGTTCATGGCCAACATCAACGGCCTGGGCGGCTATTTCTTCAATTACCTGTTCAGCAATCCGGTGCCTTACGCCCGAACCGGCCTCGACCCTAAGCGGGCCCGCAAGGTCGCGCGCACCAGTCCGCATCGGCGCGACATGCAGGTTGCCGGCTTCGCTCCGCTGGCGGCGTTTCTGACCGAGATCGGCCTGATGGGCCCGATCGCACGCCGCGGCTGGAAGCGCAGCAGGTTTCTGTGACGCGGTCGCCCGAGCGCCGCTGCCATATCGCCGTCGTCGGTGCAGGCGCATTTCGCCGAAGCGCCCAAACCGCCTTGCTGGCAGCCGATTTCACCGACCTGGTGACGCTGGACGGGCGGGGTCGGCACGCGCGCTTTGACGACGACTCCGACTCCTGGCTGTTGACCGCGGCGGACGGCGAACACCTCCGGGCCGATGTCGTCGTTGCCACCGACCGCCCGGTGCAGCGACCATGGCTGCCCCGCATACCCGGGCGTGACGAGTTTCGCGGAGTGTCGTTCCACGCCGCGGCCTGGGATTCCGGATTCGATCCGTCCGGCAAACACATCGCGGTGGTCGGCACCGACACCGCGGCCGGACACCACCTCGGGCGCCTGGCGCCGGCGGCCGCATCGGTCACCGTGTTCGCATACGCACCGCGGCGCGTCGTGACCGAAATCCCGCTGTGGTCCACCCGCGCCGCACATTGGCTGCGCCGCCGCACCCTGCGGGCCGCCCGGGCCCGCGTGGCGATCGCCGCTTCGGCCATTGAGGCGGTGACCGCCTCGGGCGTGCGGACCATCGATGGCGTCGACCACGCCGTCGACGCCATCATCTACGGCACCGGGTTCTCCGTGCCCGAGGACTTCGCCGACCAGACCTTGGTCGGCGCTACCGGCCTGACCATTCGGCAGGCGTGGTACGAGGGCATGGAGCCGTTCTACGGGGTGGCCGTTCGCGGCTTTCCCAACTACTTCTTCCTCACCGGACCCGATCCGGACGCGCAGTTGCGCTACGTCGTCAAGTGCCTGGACATCATGCGGGGTACCGCCAGTCGCCGCATCGAAGTGCGGGCCAGCAGCCAGCAGGTGTTCAACGAGCGGGCTCAGTTGCGAGCCGCCGAGCCGCCCCCGGTGGCATCCGCCTTCGATCTCTCGGCCAGCGCGCCCGCCGACGAAGACACCTACGACGGCGCTGCCACGCTGGAAATCGCAGGCACCCGCCACTCGGTGCGCGTCCGGCTCACCGGCCACCTGGACCCGATCGACGGCCACTACCACTGGCAGGGAACGGTATTTGGTTCCTCGTCGGAACCGTTGTGCGGCGACATCCTCAAGCAAGCGAGGATCGGCACGCTGACCATCGGTGAGTGCAGCACGCCCGCACGCATCGTCGAACAAACACCGTGGGGGACGCACTCGGTCGCCGGAGTGGGCGCTCCCCCCTACGCGCTGAGCAACCACTGAGAAGGCCGAGACGCGGCGGTGCGTCGGGGCCTTTGCCCCGGTGAGCGCCCTGATCGCGGACATACCGAAAAGTTTGGCGGCTCTCACCATGTGGTAATCCCGTAGAAAGTGCGTACTGGGCGATCGTCTTCGTGGCGCGTTGGGCGGTGTGGTCGGCTTCCCGACGGAGGGGGGCGCATGGTGCTTTCATCGCAGACGAGTGTTGCGGTATTTGTCCGATCCCAGACGCGGCCTGCGGTTTCCTCCGGTATCGAGACCGCCGCCCCGCGAATTAGACTTTTGCCGCCGAGAGCGGATACTCAAGCAATCGGCCCGGCGGATTGCGAGGAGCGGGAAATGGAACCGGACGTCAGGACCGAGCTGGAATGAGCCCGGTGGCCGTTGCAATGCGGACGGATGGCTCGGTTGCCGTTCTGACCGTCGACGGTGAGCTTGATGCCGCCCACGAGACGCCACTTCGCGAACGCATCCTCAAGGCCACGCTGGACGATGCCACCGCCGCCGTGATCGTCGACGTATCGGGGCTCAAGGTGCACACGGAGTCCGCATGGTCGGCCTTCATGGGCGCGTACTGGCAGGTCGGCAGCGTCCCCCACATTCCGATCGCGTTGGTCTGCACCGACCGGGCCGCCCGCGAAGCGATTACTAGTAGCGGTGTCACCCACTTCATCCCGGTCTATTCGAGCGAGAAGGCCGCATTAAAGGCACTCGGACAGAACAGCCGCCGCCCGGTGCGGCGCGCCGAGGTTCAGCTGCCCGCCGATCTGACCAGCCTGCGCGAGTCACGGCGCCTGGTCCGCGAATGGCTCACCACGTGGTCGCAGTCCAAGCTCATTCCGGTGGCGTTGGTGGTGGTCAACGTGTTCGTCGAAAACGTGCTGGAACACACCGCGAGCGTTCCGGCGGTGCGAGTCGAAGCGCAAGGCGCCACCGCGACCATTGCGGTGTCGGATGCGAGCAATACACCCGCGCTGCGATTGCCGTCGCCGAAGAAAGGCATCGACGTGTCGGGGCTGGCGATCGTCGACGCGTTGTCCCGCGCGTGGGGCAGCACGCCAACCTCGTCCGGCAAGACGGTGTGGGCGATCATCGGTCCCGAGAACCAGCTTTAGTCGTATACCTGCCTCCGCCGACCACCGGGTGGCAGTGGCGCCCCTCGGCCCGGTTGTGCTGAAACTAGAACACGTTCTAGTCTCGAAGGACGACTCCTTCAGGAAGGCAGATGACGTGCGGTTTACCTACGCAGAGGCGATGACTGACTTTCGGTATTACGTCCCGCTGGCCAAAGCGGCCGAGGCGGCCGGCTACCACGCCATGACGATCGCCGACAGCATCGCCTACCCCTTCGAATCGGACTCGAAGTACCCCTACACCCCGGACGGCAACCGGGATTTCCTCGACGGCAAGGAGTTCATCGAGACTTTCGTGCTGACTTCGGCATTGGGCGCGGTGACCACGAGACTGCGCTTCAACTTCTTCGTGCTCAAGCTGCCCATCCGGCCACCGGCGTTGGTGGCCAAGCAAATTGGGTCGCTAGCCGCGATGACCGACAATCGGGTGGGTTTCGGCGTCGGCACCAGCCCATGGCCTGAGGACTACGAGCTGCTGGGAGTCCCGTTCGCCCGGCGCGGCAAGCGGATGGACGAATGCATCGAGATCATCCAGGGCCTCACCACCGGTGACTACTTCGAATTCCACGGCGAGTTCTACGACATCCCCAAGACCAAAATGACGCCGGCGCCCACCAAGCCCGTCCCAATCCTGATCGGCGGGCACGCTGACGCCGCCCTGCGGCGTGCGGCACGCCTGGACGGCTGGATGCACGGCGGCGGCGACCCCGAGGAACTCGACCACCTCCTGGCCAAGCTCAACAAGTTTCGCGCAGAAGCCGGCAAGACCGGGCCGTTCGAGATCCACGTCATCTCGGCCGACGCCTATACCGCGGACGGCATCAAGCGGCTCGAGGACAAGGGCGTCACAGACGTCATCGTCGGCTTCCGCATCCCCTACATCAAGGGCAAGGACACCGAGCCCCTGGACAGCAAGATCCGCAACCTGGAGATGTTTGCCGAGAACGTGATCGCGAAACTCTAGCGGTGGTCACAAGCACGGCGCAGCCGGGCGCAGTGGCCCGCCGCCATCGGGCACCGCGGTGGTCACAAGCGCGGCGCAGCCGGGCGCAGTGGGCCGCCGCCATGACGTGAAGCGTTACAGCACATCCCATTTCGGAGCGCGCTTCTCCCGGTGCGCCATGGCGGCCTCGACCGGGTTGTTCGTGAAGCCGCTGAGGATCTGAGTGCGGTTCTCGATCTCGATGGCGTGGCGCAGGCTTGGCGCGTCCAGCGCGGCATTGAGGCCAATCTTGGTCTGCCACACGCCGTATGCGTTGTTCTCGGCGATCGAGCGGGCCAGCTTGAGTGCGGCGGGCATCAGCTCATCGGATGCGACGACTTCGTGCACCAGCTTGATGCGATAGGCCTCGGCCGCGTCGATGATGCGTCCGGTGAGCATGAGTTCGCGCGCCACCCCGGCGCCGACGATCTTGGGCAGCAGGTAGCTGGTGCCCATGTCCATCGACGAGAAGCCCGCCTTGATGAACACCGAACCGAACCGGGCTTGCTCGGAGGCGACGCGGATATCGCAGACCAACGCGAACGCCAAACCACCCCCGACGGCGACACCGTTGACCGCACCGATGACCGGGATGTCCATCTCATAGATCCGCGTGTACAGGTTGGCCAACCGAACCTGGGCGTCGTAGTTGGCCTTGAACGGCGGCGTGGTCGGCTTGTTCTGCGTCCATGGCCGCCCGGTGCCGCTCAAATCCGCGCCGGCGCAGAATCCGCGTCCGGCACCGGTCAGGACCGCCACCCGATACTCACCTTTGTCCAGCACGTCGAGAGCCTCGTGGACGCCGTCGATCAACGACCCGTCGATGGCGTTGAGGCGCTCTGGCCGGTTCAGGGTGATGCAGGCGATGTTGTCTTCGAGAGGTTCCAGTGTCACTGCAGGCATAGGGGGAACCGTAGGCGACATCGCCATTTACCGAGTAGGCATACCGTGGTTTTGCGACCGCGTCGACGGAGCAGACATGGCACGAAGCGAAGGTGATACCTGGGACCTGACCAACAGCGTGGGGGCCACCGCCACCACGGTGGCGCGGCGCACGGCCGAGGGCCGGCGACGACACGGGCCCGACATGAATATCGCCGCGCTGGCCTACCCGGGCGAGCACACCCACGTGGCCGCGCACCTGCGCGCCGACGGGTGGGAGACGACCACGTTTTCGCTCACCGACCTGTTCGCCGCGGCTGGCCTGCCGCCACTGGACGAGCGCGCGCGGCAGGGCGCGGCCGCGAGGATCACTTTCGTGCGGGCCGTCCAACCCTACCCGCGAACGTGCAACTGCCGACGCCCCTTCTCGGGAAACGCGTTGGCAGTTGCACTTTCGCGGTTCAGCCTGACCGTTTGGCCAGCCATTCGGCCTGCATCACCAGCAGGGCCATGACCTCCAATTGCGTTGTCTGCGGATCCAATTCACGGTATCGCTGATACACGTTGACCACGACCCGCTCCGCGTCCAGCCAGGTGGCGTACTCGCCGAGGTCGATGATGTCGGCGGCCTCGGCCCACGACAAGCCCCGGCGGTAGGCGGCCTCGGCCTGTTCGGCGACGTGCACGAGATAGCCACGCACCGCGCGGATTCCGTCCGGATCGGTGATGGGGCCGTGGCCGGGCACCACCGTCGGCGCGTCCAGCGCGATCATCGTGTCGCACGCCGCGACCCAGTTGGCGATCGGGCCGGCCCACACGATGGGCGTGCAGCCGATGAACAGCAGGTCGCCGCCGAACAGCACCCCCGCGTCGGGCACGTGCACCACCGAGTCGGCCGCCGTGTGCGCGGGACCCAGATTCAGCATGTCGATCCGCCGGCCGCCGACCTCGATGGACAGGTTGCGCTCGAAGGTCTGGTCGGCGTTGCGCAGCGTGATGTTGCTGAAGTCGAAGTGCCCGAAGCGTTCTCGCGTGTACGGGGTCGCCACCGGCCCGAGGTTGGCGGTTTGCGCCATGGCCAGCATCTCCGGCGCCATCCCGTGCTCGATCTCCTCGGCGGTGCCGTGCGCGGCGATGATGCGGACCGACTTGTCGAGCAGTTGGTTGCCGTGGGTGTGGTCGCCGTTGGAGTGGGTGATCAACGCGTCGGTGATGGGTGCGGACCCGGTGATGGGCCGCATGGCGGTGAGCATCTCGCGGGTCAGCGCCAGGTCGAACAGGGTGTCCACCAACACCGACGCGCCCTCGCCGGCGATCAGCCCGGCGTTGCTCCACCCGTAGCCCCCGTCCGGCAGCGTCCATGCCCACACCCGGTCGGCCACCTGATGCAGCCCGCGGGTGTAGGGCACCCGGGTCGGTGCCCGATTGACCCGCGGCGCTGCGGGCGCGACGTCGGGGTTGGGCCGAGCGGTCAACGCGTGTGGCGCGCTGCTCGCGCGGACGGTCTGCCGGGTCTCCCCTAAACCCTGGACTTGCAGCGTGACGACGTCGCCGTCGTGTAGCCAACCGGGAAACGATTCCAGCGCACGGGGATTGAGGTGCTCGACCAGTGTGCAGGTGGGCACCGTCCCGGAGCCGATGACATCGCCGGGGTTGAGGGTCACGCCGCGCGAGGCGTAGGAGATGACTTCGCCGAAGGTCCAGTCCATCTGGGCCGTCGACCCCGTACCGATGACGGCGTCGTTGACCAGGGCGGTGACCCGCAGGTCCAGCTTGCCCGGATGGGAGGGATGGCGGTACGGCTCGAGTTCGTCGGGGGTCACCAGGTAAGGACCCAGCGTGACGCCGCTGTCCTTGCCCTTGCCCTGTCCGATACCCAATTGGCCTTCCATCTGCTGCAGGTCGCGCGCGGACCAGTCGTTGAAGATGGTGTAGCCGATGATCGCCCGCTCGGCCTGTTCGACGGTGAGATCCTTTCCGCCGGTGCCGATCACCGCGGCGATCTCCAATTCGAAGTCTTGCCAAGCACTTCCGGGCGCCGTCGACGCGTCGTCGTAGGGCCCTAAAACGGTTGCCGCACAGGCGAAGTAGAACGCGGGGATGCGGTACCAGCTGTCGGCGAGCAGCCGCCCGGCGCCCATCGCGGCTTGGCAGTTACGCATGTGGTCGAGGAAGCACAGGGAATCCCGGATGGACGGCGGGCGCGGGATGGGCGCCAAGAGCCGCACCGTACCCAGGGGCACTGTCGCCGCCGGGGCTTGCAACGTATCCTCGCCGGCCGCGCGTAACCCGTCGGCACCGCGGCCGATCAGGTCAAGCAGCGTCACACCCACACGCATCGCGTAGATGGTGTCGTCGGAGAGCAACCCGGTGCGTTCACCATCGGCGTCAAGGTAGGTCACCCATTTCATTCGCGCACACCCGACGAAGGCGCAGTATTCAATGGGCGCGGTATTCGTAGGCCAACATTGCGACGTATAAGCATCCTTTCGAGTGTAGGCAGGCGATCGATCGACGCCTTCGGGCCGTCTGCCCCACGGGGAAACCCGGGGCGAGCGACCGACGAGATCGGCATGTGCAGCTTGTGACTGGACTCTGATCGCAGTCAGCCACCGGTGGCGTGCATTGACCATCCGGTCATGACTGCATGTGAGATCAGCGCCAAGCTGCGGGCCATCGTCGGAAGCGGCAGGCGTGTTCGCTCGAGCCATCGACACTGCCGGGTAATCGCTCCACCGGTAGCCGTAGCGGGCCGGTCACGCCTTGACGGATATCTTGAAGATCAGGGCGGTCAGGGCGCCGAACGCGCCGTGTGCGCTGATATACAGCCGTTTGGTGTCATATCCGGCGACATCCTTCATGGTCTCAGCGCCGAATCGGGCGGGGGTATGTCCGTCCGTCACGGTGACGTCGGCACCGAGCAGGGCGTGCCTGATGTGGTCCCGTTCGACCCCAGTCGCGGTGGCCATGAGTTGTCCGATGGTGCGCCTTCCGCCCGCAGTGGGGACCGCAGCGCACGCGACTCCGTGCTCGTCGAGGTAGCGGTTGACTGACTCGACGGTGGCATCGGCGCCGACAACCAGGCTGAGGTTGCCGAGGTTGACTGTCATGTCGGTGTTGTCACCCACGGTGAGCGGGAGGTCCGACGCCGGCGTCAGGCTGCCTGTGAGGGCGGCACGCACCGCGGCGCCGAACGCGCTGGTGTCGGGCTCCTCGGGACTATGTTCGGGCAACATGACCCCGGGGTTGAGCAGTCCGGCGGGATCGAATGCCTTCTTGATCGAGCGTTGTGCGGCGATCTCCACCGGGGTGAAGCGCTTGGTCATGAATTGGATCTTCTCGGTGCCGACACCGTGCTCGCCGGTGATGGTGCCGCCCAATTCCAATGCGGCTTCGATGATCTCATTGTTGGCGGCCTCCAGGGCGGACGTCGCCAGCGGGTTGTCCTTGTCGTAGAACGTCGTGGGGTGCAGGTCGCCATCGCCGGCGTGACCGCACACCGCGATGAACAGCAGGCCGTCGGAATGGCGTGCTGCGGTGGCCTGAATGGCTTCCTGCATCTCGGGGATACGGTCACGGGGCACGGTGACGTCACCGATGAAGAAGCCCTTGCCGCTTTGCACCACCGAGTTGGGGGCGTTGAGGCGGCCGTACCACAGGGCGTCGCGGTCCTTCTCGTCCTTTGCTATCCGCACTTCGGTTGCCCGCTCACGCAGTACCCTTTCCACGATCGCCTGGTCGTGGGCCACCTCGGCAGGGGTGCCGTCGACGTCGATCAGCACGATGGAATCGGCATCAAGCGGATAGCCGGTGTCGTAGAACTGCTGCAGTCCGGCGATGCCCGCTCGGTCGAGCCACTCCACGGCGGCGGGCACCACGCCGGTGGCGATGACCGCGGCGATGGTATCGGCGGCTTCTCTGGCGGTGGCGAACGCGCCCATCAGACTGTGGGTGACCTCGGCGAGCGGCCGCAGTGCGACGGTGGCTTCGGTGACGATGCCGAGAGTTCCCTCCGATCCGATGAGGACACCGAGGAGGTCAGGTCCCTCGTCGTCGGCGCTGAAGGTGACAGACGACCCGTCGGGCAGGACGACGTTGACGCTCAGGATGTGGTTGAAGGTGACGCCGTACTTCAACGCGTGTGGGCCGCCAGCGTTCTCGATGATGTTGCCCGCCACGGTGGCCAGGTGTGCTGAGACGGGATCGGGTGAGAAGCACAATCCGTGCGGTGCCAGCGCGGCTTGCAGGTCGGAGTTGATGACGCCGGGTTCGACGCGGGCGCGGCGATTCTCGGCATCGATGTGAAGGATCTGGTTGAGGCCGGACAAGTCGAGCAGGACGCGGCCCGCGGTGGGCATCATCCCGCCCGAGCAGTTCGAGGCTCCGCCGCGCGGCACGATCGCCACGTTGTGCCGGGATGCCAGCCGCATGATCGGTGCGATGTCGTCGCGGCCGCGGGGGCGTAGCAGTAGGCCTGCCACCCCCCCGACGCCCCAGTAGTCACGGCCGCGTTCGGCGAGCTGGCCCAAATCGGTGGTCACGTCGCCATGGGCAGCGGCCGCCGCGGCGAACCGCTCAATGGCAACACCGTCTGCAGCCGTAGGGTTTTGCGAAGCGTGAGTGGACATCAATCTGCTTCCTTCTGCTGTCGCAACCACGACTCTTCTTCCCCCGGGGCGGGTAGCACCCGCCCACCTTCGATCGCGAAATGCGCTGGACTGTTTTGGATGACGACCAGCACCCGCTTGGCGGGGATGCCGGTGACTCGAGATGCCGCTGCAGCGATCTCAGCCACCAGTTGGCTACTTTGCGCTTCGGGGTGTCCGGTACGAACCCAGCCGTTGATCAGAAGCGGTTGTGCCGGTTTCCCATCGGTGTATACGTCGTCGGGGGCCAGTTCATGGAAGACGACGTTGACGTACGTGCCTGGAACGTGGTTGATCATCGAGTGAATGCGGGTGACTTCGGCCGCCAGGTTGGCCTTGGTGTCGGAGCTCAGCGTCGATTGCACTGCCGTGCACGTGTAGACCGGCATCTCTCAGCCCAGGAACGGCAGTTGCGGCTTGGTGGGCACCACCAGGACGGTGGGCCCGTCGGCGTCCAGGGCCGCCTTGAATTCGCGCACCAGGCTCTCGGTACCGTCCGCAGTGGCCGCGCGGCATCCGAAACCTGTTGCCAGCGAGGCGATATCAAGTCCAGGCAAGTCCATTCCGGGCACATTGCGAGTTTTCTCGAGCAGCGCAAACGACTTGAGTACTGCGTACTCGCCATTGCGCTGCACCACGAACACGATGGGAAGCTTGTGTTGCGCAGCCGTCCAGATGGCCTGTATCGAATATTGGAACGAACCGTCGCCGATCGAGGCGACGATGGTCCGCTTCACCCCGCGGGCCTGGTCTCCAAGCGCGATGCCCACAGCTGCCGGCACTCCCCAGCCGATGCCTCCGCTACCCGTGGCGAAGAAGCTCCCCGGCCGTCGGGTCGGCCACCACTTGATGAGGTCCGCCAGCGTCGAGGTCGACTCCATCACGACCGCAGCGTCGTCGGGCTTGACCGAACTGAGTACCGCGTAGACGTCGTTGGGCGCCAGTGGCGC
Organism: Mycobacterium sp. E2479; assembly: GCF_001667925.1. Lineage (GTDB taxonomy): Bacteria > Actinomycetota > Actinomycetes > Mycobacteriales > Mycobacteriaceae > Mycobacterium. The sequence goes on from NZ_LZJR01000010.1 coordinate 91,765, forward strand.
CGAGGCCACCGGCAGTTCGACGCTCAAGTCCTTGCTCAATCCCGGCGGGGGCTTCCGGTCGCGCGGCACCTCAACGAGGTTCAGGAGCTGTGCGAGCACGGTGCCCATGTCGCCGAGCAGGCTGTCACCCACCGGCGCGGTCGCGGCGAGATGGGGATCGGCGGTGATCTGCAGTAGCTCGGTGCCCTCGGGCAGATAATCACCGGCGACGAAGGGGTAGTACCGGAACACCTGCGCGCCGATCACGATAACCAGGTCGTAACCAGCCAGTGCCTCGCTGACACCGGCGATCGTCAACGGCAGCGGACCACCGTACAAGGAGTGGTCCTCGGGGAACGAGCACCTGTCCGAGAGCCCACTGCCGCGGACCGGCGCGCGCAGCTTCTCCGCGAACGCGATACCGGCGTCCCAGGCACCGGCACGGTCCACCTCAGGGCCGAGCACCAACAGTGGACGCTCCGCATGACTGATCCGCGTGGCGAACTCACGCAACCGCTCGACGTCGGGCTGCACGCGTTGGCTGACCGTCCGGACCACGGCCGGGCCCAGTGCCGGCTTATTCCAGTCGTCGAGCGGGATGGACAGGAACACCGGACCGGCCGACGGCTGGGTCGCCACCGCGTAGGCGCGCATAAATGCCGCGGGCACATCCTCGGCGCGGGCGGGCTCGTAGGCCCACTTGACCCACGGCTGCGGCATCAGGGTCGCGTCGGGATTGTTCAGATACGGGTCGCACAGCGACATTTCGCGGGTCTGCTGACCGGCGGTGACGATCAGTGGCGTATTGGCTCGGTAGGCAGCGACGAGGCTGCCCATCGCGTTGCCGGTGCCCGCCGCGGTATGTAGATTGACCAGCGCGGGCTTGCCGGTCGATTGCGCGAAGCCGTCAGCCATCGCGAGCACGGAGGCCTCCTGCAGGCCCAGCACGTAGGTGAAGTCGTCTGGGAAGTGCTGCAAGAAGGTTTGTTCGGTGGAGCCGGGGTTGCCGAATATCGTGGTCAATCCCAATGTTCGCAGGAGGTCGTAGGTGACCTCGTGGACGGTTTTGGCACTGGTCATCGTTTTAATCCCTCGTCGATCACGTGTGGGCAAAGCATGCAGAGATCACACACTCTGGGAGGTTTCGTGGACCCCGTGGAAACGACGGGTTGGACGAAACCAGGGAAGCCCCGTGGGTTGACATCCGTCTGCGGCTCCGGTCGCTGCCAGCTCGCTGACATGTCAAGATCACCGGCATGGGTAGCCGTGCGCTCATCGGCCGAGAGGACGAGCAGCAGCGGCTCGTCGAGCTGTGTGACCGCGCCCGAGCCGGCCAGAGCGGCGTCCTCGTCGTTCACGGCGAGGCCGGCATCGGGAAGACGGCGTTGCTCACTGAGGTACTTGCGACGGCTGAAGACGGGCTTCGCATCATCCGCATCAGCGGTGCGGAATCGGAGATGGAACTCGCCTACGCCGGCGTGCAGCAGCTGTGTGGCCCGATTCTCGCTCACATCGACCGATTACCTGACCCACAGAAGAACGCGCTGCGGGTGGCGCTAGGCCTGCGCGAAGGTACGGCACCGGATCGCCTCCTGGTGAATTTGGCCGTGCTGACGCTTCTCGGAGATGCCGGCGCGGAGCGCCCGACCGTCTGCCTTATCGACGACGCTCAATGGATCGACCGCGCGTCACTGCAAGCGCTGGCGTTCGCCGCACGCCGGCTTCTCGCAGACCCGGTGGTGATGATCTTCGCCAACCGCTCACCCGGCGCCCATCACGAGTTGGACGGCCTACCCGAGCTGAATCTGAGCAGGCTCGCACACACCCATGCCAGCACACTGCTGTCCGAAGTCATGCCGGGTCAGTTGGACCACACCGTCAGAGAGAACATCCTGGCCGAAGCGGACGGAAACCCGCTGGCGCTACTCGAGCTACGCCACGCCATGGCACCAGCGGTGTTAGCAGGCGGATACGGGCTCACGGCCGCGACGTCGGTCGCGAAGCGGATCGAGCGAGAATACGACCAGCGCCTACGCGAAATGCCGCCGGCGACACGGACTCTTCTGCTTATTGCGGCTGCGGAACCGACCGGCGACCCAACATGGCTGTGGGCCGCGGCCGCCCAACTCCACATCGACGCCGATGCCGTCGTTCCGGCGGAGCGCTGCGGCCTGATCACCGTCGAATCCCGTCTGCGCTTTCGCCACCCACTGGTTCGTTCGGCTGTCTACCGCAACGCGTCCCCGTCTGAACGGCGACAGGCGCATGCCGCGTTGGCCGACGTCATAATTGGCCCGGCCGCAAACGAGCACCGTGCCTGGCATCGCGCCCACTCCACGAGCGCACCCGATGAGACTGTCGCTGTCGAGCTCATACAGTCCGCCGAGCGCGTCCGCCGACGCGGTGGCACCGCCGCCGCCGCGGCATTCCTGGCGTATGCCGTCGAACTGACGCCCGACCCCGAGCGACGGGCCGAGCGCGCACTCGACGCGGCCCTGTCCAAGCTGGACGCAGGTGACCCAGAGGCCGCAACGCGGTTGCTAGCGGCAGTCGCGGGGACCGAAAACGAAATGCTCAGTGCGCGTCTGGATTTGCTGCGAGCCAAGATCGCCTTCGCCGCCCAACGAGGCCGAGACGCACCTCCACTGCTGCTGGCGGCCGCCCAACGGCTGCAGCCACTGGATGCCGGACTCGCGCGCGAGACCTATCTCGACGCACTCGTGGCGGCGATGATCGTCGGCCGCCTCGCGGAGGAACAGACATCCGCGGCAGCAATAGCGACTGCCGCGCGACACGCCCTACCCCCGTCCGGCCGTCCCACGGCCGCCGACCTTTTCCTCGAAGGAATCGTCGTCCGGCTCACCGAGGGACACGCCGTCGCGGCACCACTGCTGCGGCGGGCCATCAACCAGTACCTGAAGGAAGACGAAGCGGGTATCGCGGATCCACGGTCACATGACATCACACTGCGGGTCCTCCTCGATCTGTTCGATCAGGATACCTACAACTCGCTCAACCGCCGCCAAGTCGAACTCCTCCGTGCCGCGGGCGAATTGGCGGTTCTCCCCGCCGCTTTGACCACCTACGCAGGGGGATGTGTCACCGCCGGCGACTTCGCGCAGGCCGCGAATCTGCTCGCGCAGTCGGAAGCGATCTGCACCGCGACCGGCGCGCCGCCGCACCGCTCCATCCAGACATACCTCGCCGCCTGTCGCGGGCAAGAGGAACTCGGCAGAGAACTCGCGCAAACCACCATCCGGGACGCCACCGCGCGTGGCGAAGGCAGCGAAATCACCGTCGTGCTCTTCTCGCTGGCCATCCTGCACAACGGACTCGGCCAGTACGACGAAGCGCTCACGGCGTGCACGGCCGCGCTGGAATACGACGACGTAGGAATGTACGGCCACCTACTCAACGAGACGGTGGAAGCTGCGGCACGTTCCGGCAACACCAGCATCGCTGAATCAACAGCAGAACAGGTGATCGAGAGGGCCGAAGCAACCGGAACTCCAACAGCATTCGGATACGCAGCGCGCGCCAAAGCGCTGACTACCACGGGACCCGCAACCGAAAACGAGTATCGCAACGCAATAGAAGGACTGGAGCGCTCACCACTGAAGGTCATGACCGCGCGCACCCACCTCATTTTCGGTGAGTGGCTGCGCCGCGAGAACCGCCGAGCGGAAGCACGCGCCGAATTGCGCATCGCTCATGAAATGTTCCGACAAATGGGATCCGACGGCTTCGCCGAGCGGACGCGCCGCGAACTCCAGGCCGCGGGCGAGCCGCTACAAAAAGAGCGGGGCGACAGAACGGCGACGACTTTGACGACACAAGAAAGCTACATCGCCCGACTTGCAAGCGACGGTTACAGCAACTCCGAGATCGCCAGTCATCTATTCATCAGCCCGCGCACAGTGGAATGGCACCTCAGTCGGATCTTCGCCAAGCTCGGAGTATCGTCCCGCCGCGACTTGCGGGCCCGCTCGAGTGACGGCTTGAAGTCAGACGCCAGTACGTCCGTGTTCGACCTCGTCCAGCGCAAGTGACACAGTGCTTTTGAACATCATTCACTCGCGTACCACCTCACTCGCTTCCTTGTCCGGTCGCAGCCCCCGCCAACTCGATTGGCGTAGCCGGTTGTCCGGGGTCCACTCGCTGTAGCGCACCTCCCCGACCAGAACGGGTTTGACGTAGGTCACGCCCCGGGCTTCGCTCCTGGGCAGCGGGGGGTGGAACGGGGATTCGTCGGTGTGCAGCGGCGCCAGCGTCTTCTTCAAGTTGGCCAGGTCGCGCTCGGTGAACCCGGTGCCGACGCGCCCCGCGAAATGCAGGCCGTCGGCGCTGGGGATGCCCATCAGCAGTGAGCCGATGCCGCTGGTGCGTCCACCTTGCCCCGCCTTCCACCCGCCGATCACGACTTCCTGGGTGTTCCAGTGCTTGTCCTTGATCCATGACGACGAGCGCCGCCCGGGCTGGTAGGTGGAGTCACGCCGCTTGGCGATCACCCCCTCCCAGCCGCGCTTGCCGGAGTATTCCAGCGCTTGTGCGCCGTCTCCGGGCAGTAGCTCGGGAACGATGAGATCGCTGCCGGCGCCCAGCATTTCCAGCACCTTTCGCCGGTCCCGATAACTGGCCCGCAGCAGCGAGCGGCCGTCGAGGTACAGCACGTCGAACGCCCAGAATTCGACGCGTGAGCCGCGGCCACGGTTCTGCATCTCGTGGAAGTTGGGCACACCCGAAGAATCCAGGACGACGGCCTCGCCGTCGAGGACCACGTGGTGCTCCGCGAGAGCGTCTGCCAGCGAACGAAGTTCGGGATATTCGCTGGTGACTTCGCGGCCGCGCCGAGAACGTACCCGGATGGCGCCGTGGTCGACCTCGATCAAGAGCCGATAGCCATCCCATTTGCCTTCGAACGCCCATTGGCTTGCCTTCAGCGCCGTGACCGAGCCGTGGGTGGCCAGCATGGGGACGATGGTGTCGAACTCGAAAAGCTTTTGGTCCTTCATCCGGTGAGCCAGCCACTGGTCCCCGTTGGTCTGAATCAGTGCGTAGCGTCCGGAGATCTTGCTGCCGTGCAGATTAACGATGACTTCGTCGTCACGAAACTTCTCGGCCTCGTAGGTGCCGGAGTCCCAGATAATCACCTTCCCCGCGCCGTACTCCCCTTTGGGGATGATGCCCTCGAATCCGCCGTACTCCAGCGGGTGGTCCTCGGTGTGGACCGCCAGGTGGTTCACCGAGGTGGTTTCGGGCAGGTTCTTCGGTACCGCCCACGACACCAGCACGCCGTCTCGTTCCAGCCGGAAGTCGTAATGCAGCCGACGGGCGTGGTGTTCTTGGATGACGAAGCTATTTCCTTGCCCTATAACGGGTTTCGTTGCCGGCACCGGTTCGGGCGTCTTCGAGGCGTCGCGCATGCTGCGGTATTTGCTCAGGCGATCCGGCATCGGTGCATCCTCGTCCAGCGGTGCCAGCAGGTCGCCGTCACGGGCGACCCGGTCCAGAACTTCGTCGTAACGCAGCTGGCGCAGCGACGGGTCGTCGAGCTCCTCCCAGGTGCGCGGAGCGGCGACGGTGGGTTGTTCACGTCCTCGCAGCGAGTATGGCGCGATGGTCGTCTTGGAGCCGTTGTTCTGGCTCCAGTCGAGAAAGATCTTTCCGGCCCGCAGGCTCTTGGTCATGGTCGACGTCACTAGTGTGGGCATCGCCTTTTCCAGTTGTTGCGCAACACGTTTGGCTAATACGGTGGCGCCCTTGCTACTCACCGGCTCCTGCAGCGGCGTGTAGAGGTGCAGGCCCTTGCTGCCGCTGGTCAGCGGATACGTCGTCAGTCCGATTCCGGTGATCAGTTCGCGGACGGCGCGCGCCACCTCGGCCAGCTGGGCCATCGTGACGCCTTCGCCCGGGTCAAGGTCGAACACCAGGCGAGTCGCCGGGCCGGGTTTCAGTTCTTCGGCCCGGCTGCGGGTCCACTCGGCGACGAAGCGCCACTGCGGTACGTGGACCTCCAGCGCGGCCTGCTGGGCGATCCAGGCCAGCCCGTCGACGCTGTCGATGATCGGATACGTGGTCGTCCCGGATCGATGGGTCACGCTGGCGCGCGGCAGCCAGGCCGGCGCCGACGAGGCCAATTGCTTTTCGAAGAATGGTTCTTCATCGACGCCGTTGGGCCAGCGCTTGCGCGTGGCCGGCCGCCCGGCGATGTGCGGGATCATCACCTCGGCGATGCGCGTGTAGTAGTCGAAGATGTCGCTTTTCGTGGTTCCGGTGGCGGGATACAGCACCTTGCCGGCGTTGGTCAGTTTCACCCGCGGTGCCATGTTGTCAACCTACGCGTTCGACTAGTGTCGAACAGGCCTGACCACCGACTATCGATATCCCAGTCGATCTGTTTTGTGACATCACCCACGGACGCGTTGACCGACCCCCAGGGCACGGGTACAGGTGGAGTGCAATGTTTGATGTCATCCCACCCCCTTGGCGTCGGGACGGCGCCGTCCCCTTGAGCGACGCGACATTGCGGCTGCATTCCCAGCGGGTGGACGTGCCCGCGTATGACAGATCGAGCCTTCAGCGTGGTGTCGTTCACATCGGTGCGGGGAACTTTCACCGCGCGCATCAGGCCGTGTACTTCGATGACCTTGCCTGCTCGGGTATTTCGGATCGCTGGGGCGTCACCGGCGTCAGCCTGCACTCCCCTGACGTCAAAGACCTGCTGTCAGCGCAAGATGGCCTGTACACCGTCGTGCAGCGTGGCCACGACCGCCAGACTGCCCGCGTGGTCGGCTCGATCGGCGCCGTTCACTACGCACCCGATGATGACGCAGCGGTCCGCGCCGCCTTGGCAGATCCCCAAACCCGGATCGTCAGCCTGACCATCACCGGCAACGGATATTTCCTGAATCCGGCCACCGACGAGTTCGACGCCGACCACCCCGACGTGCGCGCTGACGTCGTCGCGTCCGGTGGCTATGCCACCGCGTGGGGATATCTGGCCGAGGCTCTCGACCGGCGGCGGCGCGCGGGCGTCACGCCGTTCACCGTGCTCTGCTGCGACAACATTCCCGGTGACAGCCGGCCGGCGAAAGCCGCACTGGTGTCGTTCGCCGCCCTGAAGAACCCGAAGCTCGCCCGCTGGATCCACACGCATGTCGCGTTCCCGTCCACCATGGTCGATCGCATCACCCCGCAAACCTCGACATCGGAGCGCGATTTCGTTGAGCGGACCTTCGGGGTCGCCGACAAATGGCCGGTGGTGACCGAGCCTCATCGCCAATGGGTGATCGAGGACTCCTTCAGCAACGGGCGGCCGCCGCTCGACGAGGTCGGCGCCGAATTCGTTGCCGATGTCAGCGACCACAAGCTGATCAAGACCCGACTTCTCAATGGAACCCATATCGCACTTGCATGCCTGGCCACGCTGGCCGGTTACCAGTCCACCGACGAGGCGATGCGGGACCGCGTCATCTTCGACTACGTCGAAAACCTCCTGCGCGACGAGATTCAGCCGCTGCTACCCGCCGTCCCCGGGATGAACACACCCGGATATCGCGGCATCCTGCTCGACCGGCTCGGCAATCCCCGCATGAGTGACCAATTGTCGCGGCTGGCGCGGCGGGGAACGAGCAAGATCGCCTCGTTTGTGCTGCCCTCCCTGCAGGAGGCGATCGCGCGGGGCAGGCCGCACACGCTGCTGATGTTGGCGGTTGCGGGATGGGCGCGCTACATGCGCGGCCACGACCTCAAGGGGCGAAAGCTCCGCCTCGAAGACTCCCAGGCGATTCCGGTGACTAGGTTGGCCAACATGGCGAGCACGAACCCCGATCCGCTACTTAGCCATGAGATGTTCGCCGAGGTACGCGCGGTTCCCGGTTTTGCCGAGCGCCTCGGCGCCATGATCGCCGATATCGACGAGCGTGGTGTCGTGCCCACCCTGCGTGACGCGATGCGCGACCACGAGCGAGAGTTGGTGTCGCGATGAACGGCCTGAGCTTTGTGCGCACCTTCGACGCGGCGCCGATCACGACCTTGCTCTGCGACGCCGATGACAACCTGTTCGGCTCGGAGAGGCCGGCGTTCGACGCCTCGACCGAAGTGACCAACCGTTTCCTGGCCAGGTTCGGCGTGACCTCGCCGCTTAGTTGCGAGGAGCTGCGCAAGCGGGCCGTCGGGAAGAACTTCCGTAACACCGCTCTCGATCTGGCGGTGCAGTGCGAAGTGCCGCTTGAGGAAACGTTGGTCCAGGGCCGTCCCGCGGCGGTGGTCGCCTCGGCCAGTGACCTCGCGAGCGGCAACGCGCTGTCCGCCGACGAGCTCGAGCAGTGGGTGCGCGAGGAGCGCGAGCGGGTCACGGCTCATCTGGCCGTCACATTGACCCCGGATCCGGAGGTGCTGGAGCCGTTGCGAAGCCTCGCCGGCCGCTATGCGCTCGCCGCCGTGAGTTCCAGCGCCACCCAGCGTCTGCGTGCCTGCTTCACCGCCACCGGCCTCGACTCGCTCATACCGGAGGCGGCGACGTTCAGCGCGGAGGATTCTCTTCCGGTGCCGACGAGCAAGCCCGACCCGGCGGTGTACCTGCACTGCGGCCAGGTGCTGGGCGTCGCAGCCGAACAGGGGCTGGCCATCGAGGACTCCGTGGCAGGCGTGACATCCGCAATCGCGGCCGGCTATGCCACCATCGGCAACCTGATGTTCGTGCTACCCGACGAACGGGATTGCCGCCGTGTGGAATTGATCGATGCCGGCGCAGTCGCTATCACCGATTCATGGCGCGCGCTCGCGGATGTGTTGCTGCTATCGGCAATGCCGGCCGGAGGTTCAGCGGCCCGGTGACGACCCGGGCGCTGACCCGGGGAGGAGTTGGCCAATGGAGCCCAGCGGAATCAATTTGAACAATGCGGCACTCGCGACGGTGCCGATCGACGCGCCCAGCTACGACCGCAGCACGGTGACCGTCGGGATCGCGCATATCGGCGCCGGTCATTTCCACCGCGCGCATCAGGCCGCGTACATCAACCTGCTGCTGCAGCAAGGCCTGGCGCACGAGTGGGGCATCTGCGGTGTGGGGGTCATGCCGGCGGACTGGACCATGCGCGACGTACTCGAGGGTCAGGACGGCCTCTACACGCTGATCCTGGAGAACCCCAACGGCACCCGGGATGCTCAGGTGATCGGCTCGATCATCGACTATCGCTACGCCCCGGACGATCCGGATTCAGCTTTGGAGGTGCTGGCCGCCCCGTCCACCCGGATCATCTCGCTGACCATCACCGAGGGAGGTTATCGCGACCCGGACGGCCCCGCGTTCGCGTTGATCGTCGAGGCGCTGGACCGCCGACGCCGGCGCGGCATAACCGCGCCGACAATCGTCTCCTGCGACAATATCGAGAACAACGGTGAGGTCGCCAGGCGTACCGTGCTCGCAAGCGCCGACCGCATAGATCCCGAGTTGGCCGAGTGGGTGGCGGAGCACGCGCGGTTTCCGAGTTCGATGGTCGACCGCATCACTCCGGCAACGACTTTGGAGATGGCCGCGGAGGTGCGGCGCGACTTCGGCGTCAACGACCGGTGGCCGGTGGTGGCCGAGCCGTTCACCGCCTGGGTGATCGAAGACGACTTCGCCGATGGCCGGCCACCGCTCCAACAAGCGGGCGTGCTGCTGGTCGACGATGTGCGTCCGTACGAGCTGATGAAGCTGCGACTGCTCAACGCGGGGCATCAGTGCCTGGCGTACTTTGCCCATCTCTGCGGGTTCAAGTTCGTCCACGAGGCCGCAAGCGATCCGTTGTTCGCCGAATTCCTGCTTGCCTACTTCGAATCGGAGGCCATTCCCACGCTGCCGCAGGTGCCGGGAATCGACCTGCAAGCGTACGGCCGCACGCTGGTCGAGCGGTTCGCCAACCCGGCCGTGCGCGACACGGTCGCGCGGCTGTGCGCCTACTCGTCGGATCGCATTCCGAAATGGCTGTATCCGGTCATCTGCGACAACCTGGCCAACGGCGGGCCGGTTCGGCTGGCGGCAGCCGTGGTGGCGAGCTGGGCACGATACGCCGAGGGCGTCGACGAGTGGGGCAAGCCATACGAGGTACTGGACCAGCTGGCGGACTCGCTCATTCCGATCGCCCGGTCGCAGCGCGAGAATCCCACCGCGTTCATCGAGATCACCGCGGTGTTCTGCGATCTGGCCCACCAACCCCGCTTCGTCGAGGCGTACCGCTGGGCGCTGGATTCGTTGCACAGCAAGGGGGCTCGGGCGACGCTCGATGCCTTGGTGCGATGACCCGCGGGCTGGTGATCGGCGAGTCGCTGATCGATGTCGTCGGGACCGACGAGCATGTCGGCGGTAGTCCGCTCAACGTCGCCGTCGGACTCGGCCGGCTGGGCCGCGAGGTCGACTTCCTGACCTCGATCGCCGACGACTCGCATGGACGCCGCATCGTCGACTACGTCGAAGCCGCAGGGGTGCAGCTGGTTTCGGAAAGCCGGACCGCACAACGCACGGCGACCGCACGGTCTACCATCGCCGAAGACGGGGCGGCCGACTACGTGTTCGACCTGGACTGGCGGCTCTCTGGAACGCCGCCGGTCGCGCCGCCGCTGTTCGTTCATACCGGATCGATTGCGGCGGTGCAGGATCCGGGCTGCCTGGCGGTCGCCGCGCTGATCGACACCTATCGTGTTTCGGCCACGGTCACCTTCGACCCCAACGTCCGGCCCTCGCTGATCGCGGACCGGGAACTGGCGGTGGAGCGCATCGAGCACCTCGTCGAGCGCAGCGACATCGTGAAAGTCAGTGAGGAAGACCTGCGCTGGATCGACCCCGCACGTTCCCCCGAGCAGATCGCACAAACCTGGTTGCGGCTGGGTCCGGCAATCGTGGCGGTGACTTTGGCCGGCCGCGGCGCGATGGCGCTCTGCGCGGCCGGCGTCGCCCGGGTGCCGACGCGGGCGGTGCACGTCGTTGACACCGTCGGCGCCGGTGACTCGTTCATGGCCGGTCTGCTCGACGCGCTGTGGCAGTCGGGGTTGTTGGGCGGCGACCGGCGCGCCGAGTTGCACGGAATCGGCATCGACGAGCTGACTGCGGCGTTGGAGGTGGCGAGCCTGTGTGCGGCGCTCACCGTCGCTCGCGCGGGAGCCGACCTGCCGGATCGGGCTGCGCTGGACGCGGCTTCGCGTCGTTAGCCGCGCACCCCCCCGTAGTTCGAAGTCTGGCCGGTCGATCCCGCGTCGTAGCCCTGTCGTGCTGTTTTGCCACCGGCCCTACGGGCATACTGACTTGCATGCGCTCCATCTGGAAGGGTTCCATCGCGTTCGGGCTGGTCAATGTGCCGGTCAAGGTGTACAGCGCCACCCAGGACCACGACATCAAGTTCCACCAGGTGCACGCCAAGGACAACGGCCGCATTCGCTACCAACGCGTGTGCGAGGTGGACGGCGAAGTCGTTGAATACCGCGACATCGCGCGGGCCTATGAATCCGACGACGGTCAGATGGTCATCATCACCGACGACGACCTCGCCACGTTACCCGAGGAACGCAGTCGCGAGATCGAAGTGCTGGAGTTTGTGCCGGCCACCGAGGTGGACCCGATGCTGTTCGACCGCAGCTACTTCTTGGAGCCGGACTCTAAGTCATCGAAATCCTATGTGCTGCTGGCCAAAACGCTCGCCGAGACCGATCGGATGGCGATCGTTCACTTCACGCTGCGCAATAAAACCCGGCTGGCGGCGTTGCGCGTCAAGGACTTCGGCAAGCGCGACGTGATGGTGGTGCATACCTTGTTGTGGCCCGACGAGATCCGCGATCCGGACTTCCCCATCCTGGATAAGAAGGTCGAGATCAAGCCGGCCGAACTCAAGATGGCCGGTCAGGTCGTGGAGTCGATGGCCGAGGACTTCAACCCCGACCGCTACCACGATACCTACCAGGAGCAGCTACAAGAACTGGTCGACGCCAAACTCGAAGGCGGAGAAGCATTTACCACCGAGGAGCAGCCGAAGGAACTGGACGAGACCGAGGACGTTTCGGATCTGCTCGCCAAGCTGGAGGCCAGCGTGAAGGCGCGTTCCGGTAACGGCAAGGCACCCGCGAAGAAGGCCGCGGCGAAGAAGGCCCCGGCGAAGAAAACGGCCGCCAAAAAGGCGCCGGCCAAGAAGGCGGCCAAAAAGGCGGCCAAAAAGGCGGCGTCGAAGTCCTGAGCCGGCTCAGCGTTTGCGGGTTGCCAAGAAGCGGGTCAGCGCCGCAACGACATTGATCACGGCGACCATGATGATCAGGGTCAGCGCGGCACCCCAAATCCGCAGGAAACCGGCGTGTTCGGGATTGGTGAGCTCGGTGTAGATCAGCAGCGGCAATGACGCCATGTTGCCGTGGAAGATGTCGAGGTTGATCGACCGGCTGTAGCCGACCAGCACCAGCACCGGCGCGGTTTCACCGATCACCCGCGCGATGGACAACAGGATTCCGGACACGATGCCGGGCATCGCGATCGGGAAGACGATCCGCACGATGGTCTTCCATTTCGACACACCAAGCGCGTAGCTGGCCTCACGCAGTTCATCGGGCACCAGCCTGAGCATCTCCTCGGCGGACCGCACCACCACGGGCAACATCAGCAAAACCAGGGCCAGCGACACCGCGAACGCGCTCTGCTGGAAGCCCAGGGTGGCGATCCAGAGGCTGAAGATGAACAGCGCCGCCACGATCGAGGGCACTCCGGCGAGCACGTCGACCATGAACGTCGTCAGCCGTACCAAGCGCCCGGATCCGTATTCCACGAGGAAGACGGCCGTCATCAAGCCCAGCGGTACGGCCAGGGCCGCGGCTACCCCGGCTTGTACCAGCGTGCCGTAGAGCGCGTGGTAGATGCCGCCGGCGAACTGCTCCGGCAGGATGCCGTGCAGCGAGTGGGTCCACCACTCCGACCGTGTGACTGCGTACCAGCCTCGTTCGACCACGATCCACAACACCCAGATCAGCGGCACCAGCGCAATGCAGAACGAAGCGAGGAAGCAGATCGTCGCGGCGTTGTTGGTGATCCGGCGCCGGAAGCTCAGCGGCCTGAACACGTCGGCCTTCACCGGCCGGTCCAGCGCTTCAACTGTCATGAGCGCCGCTCCTCCTCATCGCTTCGCTCTGCATCGTCGCCGCGCGGGTCATGAGCGCCGCTCCTCCTCATCGCTTCGCTCTGCATCGTCGCCGCGCGGGTCATGAGCGCCGCTCCTCGTAGCGGTTCATCCGTTGACCTTGTTGCCTGCGATCGCGCGCGCGAACGCGTTGACGACGAACGTCAAAACGAACAGCGCGAATCCCGCCGAGATGTATGCCCCGGTGGGCAGCGGCGCGCTGAACTCGGCGGCCGCCGACGCGATCTTTGAGGCGAACGTGTAGCCGCCGTCGAACAGCGACCAGTTACCCGGCTGGGCGGCCGAACGCAAGATGATCAGCACCGCCACGGTTTCGCCGAGCGCGCGACCCAACCCCAGCATCGAGGCCGCGATCACACCGCTGCGGCCAAACGGCAGCACGGTCATCCGCACCACCTCCCATTTGGTGGCGCCAAGCGCCTGCGCCGCCTCCATCTGGATGTGCGGGGTCTGGCGAAACACCTCCCGCGAGACCGACGTGATGATGGGCAGGATCATCACCGACAGCACGACGCCGGCGGTGAAAATGGTGCCGCCGCCGGCCAATGAGACATTGCCCTGCTTGAACAGGAACAACCAACCCAGGTGGCGGTTGAGGAACGCGGCCACCGGCTCGATCTGGGGTGCAAGCACAAAAATCCCCCACAGTCCGAAGATGATCGATGGCACCGCGGCCAGCAGGTCCACCACCGCACCGAAGGGCCGCGCCAGCCGCCTCGGGGCGTACTGGGTGAGGAACACGGCGATACCGACCGCGACAGGGACGGCCAGCACCAACGCGCTGAGCGAGCTGAGCACCGTGACCATGAGCAGGTCGCGGATACCGAATGCGAGCTTGTTCGGGTCGCTGGTGCTGAACTTCGAACTGGTGAAGAAGTTCGCGTGGTTGACGCGCAACGACGGGACCGCACGCAGCAACAGGAACACCGCGATCAACAGGATCGCGACCACAATCGTCGAACCGGCAGCGGCGGCCGTCAACTTGAACAGCCGATCAGCCCGCCGCCCCACGTGTTCACTCAGCGCTGTTAGAGCCGGCTTCTCCGTGGTCGACGGGCTGATTGCTGATCCTCCTGTCCCGACCACCTCAGGTTATGTGATGGCGTTGATGGAAGCGGACAACCTCGCCTTGAACGAGTCAGGGATAGGGATGTAGCCGTTGTCGGCAAGGCCGTTTTGCCCGGCGCCGACCGTGCTCTGAAGGAACGCCTTCACCGCCGTACCGATCTGCGCGTCGGGATACTTCGAGCAGACGATCTCGTAGGTGGCCAACACGATCGGGTAGGAACCGGCCTGGGTCGGCTTGTAGAAGGAAAGCGTGTCCAGCACCAGGTCGTTGCCCTGGCCTGCGATCTTGGCGCCAGCAATCGTCTTGCCCACCGAGTCGGCGCTGATCGCCACCGGGACCGGGCCGGCCGAGGTGACGACCTTGGCCATGTTCAATTTCTGCGCTTGGGCAAACGACCATTCGTTGTAGGTGATCGACCCCTCGGTCGCCTTGATCGCCGCCGAGGTGCCGTCGTTGCCCTTTGCTCCCTCGCCGACACCGCCCTTGAATGTCTTGCCGGCGCCTTTGCCCCACGCACCGTCGGAGGCGGCATCGAGATACTTTTGGAAATTGTCGGTGGTACCGGATTCATCGTTGCGGAACACGACGTGAATCGGTTCGGCGGGCAGCGTGACACCGGGGTTGAGCGCCTGAATGGCGGGGTCGTTCCACGTCGTGATCGCGCCGTTGAAGATTTTGGCGGCCGTGGCGCCATCCAGACTCAGCGAATTGAGGCCCGCAACGTTGTAGGTGATGGCGATCGGGCCGAAAACCACCGGGAGATTCAACGCCGGTGAACCGCAACGTTCCTGTGCCGCGGCGTATTCGTTTGGCGCCAGCGGCGAATCCGAACCACCGAAATCTGTTTGTTTACCGTTGAATTCGCTGATTCCCGCGCCCGACCCGTTGGCGGTGTAGTTCAGCGTCTGGCCGGGACAGGCCTGTTCGAACGCGTTGACAAACCGGGTCATCGCGTTGGCCTGAGCCGTCGAGCCGCTGGCTTTGAGCGCTTTGCTGCCACCGCAGCTCACGTTGCCAGACGAGGAGCCACTCGTTGCGCTCGCGCCACTTCCGTTGTTGTTATCGCTTCCGCACGCCGACAACACCAGCGCACCGGCGCCCAGCACGCTCAACACGGCGCCAAATCGGTTCAGTTTCAATTCGCTTCCTTAAGGTAGGGATCTGCCTGTCGGTAGCCGCTGCGCCCGACCAGCCCGTTTCGCAGCCACGAAGCTAACAGTAACAAGATGAACGTCGAGCAAATTGGTGAACGATCACCGCTGAACGCATTGGCACCGCGCGGCCACGTGGGCATGAGCAGTACCCGCCCGTGTTCTAGCGCCGTGCGACAGCAAAGAAAGTTGCGTGGATTAGTTCGCGACGATGTCGCCGCGAACTGGTTCTCACGTCACGGCGTTGATGGACTGCGCCTGGCGCGACTTGAATGATGCAGGCACCGGGACGTATCCGTTGCCCGCCCCCAAGCCGTTCTGCCCGGCGCCGACCGTGCTCTGCAGGAACGCCTTTACCGCCGCACCGACCTGGGCATGCCGGCGCGGCGGCTGTCATACGACGTCAGCGACAAAAGTAGAACGTGTTCCAGAAATGCCCGATCCGAGCCGCCGCGGCTTGCTACCGTGTCGGCTGACACCGAAACGAAGAGAGGCTGCCAATGATCCTTGACAGGTTCCGTCTCGACGACAAAGTCGCCGTCATCACCGGTGCAGGCCGCGGCCTCGGGGCGGCGATCGCACTGGCTTTCGCCGAGGCGGGCGCGGATGTTCTCATCGCCTCCCGCACGCAGTCCCAACTAGACGCCGTCGCCGAGCAGGTCCGCGCGGTCGGTAGGCGGGCCCACGTCGTGGCGGCCGACCTGGCGCATCCCGAGTCCACCGCGGAGCTGGCCGGCAAGGCCCTCGAGGAATTCGGGAAACTAGACATCGTCGTCAACAACGTCGGCGGGACCATGCCCAACACGCTGCTGACCACCTCTACGAAGGATCTCAAAGACGCCTTCACATTCAATGTCGCCACGGCCCACGCGCTGACGCTGGCCGCGGTGCCGTTGATGCTGGAACACTCCGGCGGAGGCAGCATCATCAACATCACCTCGACCATGGGCCGGCTGGCCGGGCGCGGTTTTGCCGCGTACGGCACCGCCAAGGCCGCGCTGTCGCACTACACCCGGCTGACCGCCCTGGACTTGTGCCCGCGCGTTCGCGTCAACGCGATCGCGCCGGGCTCGATCCTGACCTCCGCCCTGGACGTGGTTGCCTCCAACGACGAGCTGCGTGCGCCAATGGAGAAGGCCACACCGATGCGCCGCCTCGGCGATCCCGTCGACATCGCGGCCGCCGCAGTCTATTTGGCGTCTCCCGCCGGCAGCTTCCTGACCGGCAAGACGCTCGAGGTCGACGGCGGCCTCACCTTCCCCAACCTCGACATCCCCATCCCCGACCTGTGACCCCCGACCGCTAAGGAGCTAGTCATGCCCATTCCCGTCGTTCAATTGGGCACAGGCAACGTCGGTATCCACGCTCTGCGGGCGCTCATCACCAATCCCGAGTTCGACCTGAAGGGCGTCTGGGTATCCTCAGACGCCAAGGCCGGCAAGGACGCGGCAGAGCTTGCGGGGCTGAGGGAGTCGACCGGCGTGCTCGCCAGCACGGACCTGGATGCGGTGCTCGCCACCGGACCGCAATGTGCGGTGTACAACGCGCTGGCCGACAACCGGCTGCCCGAGGCGCTCGAGGACTACAAGCGCGTCTTGGCGGCGGGAATCAATATCGTCGGCAGCGGCCCGGTCTTCTTGCAGTATCCGTGGCAGGTCATCCCGGAGGAGCTCATCAAGCCTTTGGAAGATGCAGCGCGCGAAGGGAAGTCGAGCCTCTACGTCAACGGTATCGATCCCGGGTTCGCGAACGATCTGTTGCCGCTGGCGCTGGCAGGCACCTGCCAAAGCATTCAGCAGATTCGCTGCATGGAGATCGTCGACTACGCCACCTATGACAGCGCCACGGTCATGTTCGATGTCATGGGGTTTGGCAACCCGCTGGACGAGATTCCCATGCTGTTGCAGCCCGGCGTTCTCAGCCTGGCGTGGGGGTCGGTGATCCGCCAAATCGCTGCGGGGCTTGGTATTTCGCTCGACGAGGTCACCCAGGACTACGTTCGCATACCCGCCCCGGAGGACTTCGACATCGCCGCGGGTCACATCGCCAAGGGCACCGCCGCGGCGCTGCGCTTCGAGGTGTTCGGCATGGTCGACGGCGACCCCGTCGTCGTCCTCGAACACGTCACCCGGCTGCGCGAGGACCTGTGCCCCGAGTGGCCACAGCCCGCCCAAGAGGGCGGCTCCTACCGCATCGAGATCGCCGGCGAACCGTCATACGCCATGGATATCTGTTTGAGCAGCCGCAACGGCGATCACAACCACGCCGGCCTGGTAGCCACCGCGATGCGCGTAGTCAACGCGATCCCCGCGGTGGTGGCCGCCCGGCCGGGGATCGTGACGACCCTGGACCTGCCGTTGGTCACCGGGAAGGGGCTGTACCTGCCGCGCTGAGGATCGAAGGAGGGAAACGCCGGAGCCGATGACGGTCGCGCAGGATATTCGGCTAACCTCACTTTATTATTCGGCGCCAGGAATTGAGGTCGGCAGGTTGGGGCAGCGCACCCAGGGCTCCCTGAAGGGCAACTGGTATTTGCTCGGGCCCGCGTTCGTCGCCGCGATCGCCTACGTTGACCCGGGAAACGTCGCCGCCAACGTCAGCGCCGGTTCGCAGTACGGCTACCTGTTGCTGTGGGTCATCGTGGCGGCCAACGTGCTGGCTGGGCTGGTGCAGTACTTGTCGGCGAAGCTGGGACTGGTCACGGGGCGCTCCCTGCCCGGCACGATCGGCAAGAGGATGGGCCGCCCGGCGCGGTTGGTGTACTGGGCTCAGGCCGAACTCGTGGCCATCGCAACCGATGCGGCCGAAGTCGTCGGTGGGGCCATCGCCCTGCACATT
This sequence comes from Mycobacterium sp. E2479, assembly GCF_001667925.1. GTDB lineage: Bacteria > Actinomycetota > Actinomycetes > Mycobacteriales > Mycobacteriaceae > Mycobacterium. The sequence continues at coordinate 109,956 of NZ_LZJR01000010.1, forward strand.
CTCTTCGATTTGCCGCTGCTGGCCGGCGGGCTGATCACCGGCCTGGTGGCCTTGCTGTTGCTGGGGATTCAGGACCGGCGCGGACAGATCATTTTCGAGCGGGTCATCACCGGCCTGTTGCTCGTCATCGCGATCGGGTTCGCGGCGAGCTTCTTCGTCAAGACGGCCCCGCCGGAGGAGATGCTCGGCGGGCTGGTGCCCCGGTTCAGCGGCACCGAAAGCGTACTGCTGGCGGCCGCCATCCTGGGTGCGACCGTGATGCCGCACGCGGTCTACATGCATTCGGGCCTGGTGCTGGACCGGCACGGGCATCCCGCCGAAGGTTCACATCGGCGCCTGCTGCTGCGCATCACCCGATGGGATGTCGTGCTGGCGATGACGGTGGCCGGCACGGTCAACGCAGCGATGCTGGTCATCGCCGCGGTCAACCTGCAACACCGCGACCTGAGCGCCTCTATTGAGGGCGCCTACTCCGCAATTCACCACACACTGGGCGCCACCATCGCTGTGTTGTTTGCGATCGGGTTGCTCGCGTCGGGCCTGGCGTCGTCGTCGGTGGGCGCCTACGCCGGCGCCATGATCATGCAGGGATTGCTGCACCGCTCGATTCCCATGGTGGTGCGCCGGTTGATCACGCTGGTGCCCGCCCTGGTGATTTTGGCGGTGGGATTCGATCCGACCCGCGCGTTGGTGTTGTCGCAGGTGGTGTTGTCGTTCGGCATTCCTTTTGCGGTACTGCCTTTGATCAAGCTGACCAGCGATCGCGAGTTGATGGGCGGCGACGTCAATCACCGCATCACGACGGTTCTCGGCTGGGCCGTCGGCGTATTGATTAGTCTGCTTAACATGGTGCTCGTCTGGCTGACGGTGACCGGCTGAATGCCGGCCCGCCGGCACCTCTACTTCGCATACGGGTCGAACCTATGCGTTCGTCAGATGACGCAACGCTGTCCCGATGCCGCGCAGCCGCGACCGGCGGTGCTGACCGATCACGACTGGCTGATCAATCAGCGCGGCGTAGCGACCGTCGAACCGCTCGCCGGTAACCAGGTGTACGGGGTGGTTTGGCAAATCTCCGATGGTGACTTGGCGACATTGGACAGCGCCGAGGGGGTGCCGGTCCGCTACCGGCGCGACGAGATGACCGTGCACACCGACGACGGACCGGCGTCGGCCTGGGTCTACATCGACCACCGGGTGACGCCCGGCCCGCCCCGGCCCGGCTACCTGCCCAAGATCATCGACGGCGCCACCCAGCACGGGTTGCCGCAACGCTGGGTCGACTTCTTACGCCGCTGGGATCCCGCTGGATGGCCCAGCCCGAAATCGCCGTCGGCATGCGGGCCTGGGCCACAGTCACTTTCGGCATTGCTGAGCGAGCCCGGGGTAACCGAAATCAGCAAAATACATTCGCGTTTCGGCTTTTTCGCGATCCACGGCGGGGGCCTGGAAGAGATGACCGATGTGATTGCCGAGCGCGCCGCAGAGGCCGCCGGTGCCTCGGTGTATGTGGTGCGCCATCCGGATCGCTACCCGCACCACCTGCCGTCTGCCCTGTTCGACCCGGCCGAGTCGGCGCGGCTCGCCGAGTTCCTCGATCATGTCGACGTGGCGGTGTCGCTGCATGGGTATGGGCGTGATGGTCGCAGTACCCAGCTATTGGCGGGCGGCCGCAACAGGGCTTTGGCAGCTCATCTGACGCGGCATATCCAGCTGACCGGCTATCAGGTGATCACCGACCTCGACGACATCCCGCCGGAGTTGCGGGGCCTGCACCCGCGCAACCCGGTGAACCGGGTGCGGGACGGCGGAACCCAGCTGGAGCTTTCGGCGCGGGTCCGGGGGATCAGCCCCCGCAGCCCGCTGCCGGGTGATGACGGTTTGTCGTCCGTCACCGGCGCCCTGATCCAGGGGTTGGCCGCAGCAGCACGTAGTTGGTCGATGTCGAATCGTTGAACGGAGATTGTTGGTGGCCAAGGATTTTCGCTTCGGAATGAGCATGCGGTTTTACAAATCGCGCGAGGCGCTGCTCGACAAGGCCAAGCGCGCCGAGGACGCCGGCTTCGACATTCTCTGTGTGCCCGACCATTTGGGCGCCGCGGCACCGTTCCCGACGCTGACCGCGGTCGCGATGGTCACCACGACGCTGCGGCTGAGCATGTATGTGCTCAATTCCGCGTTCTACAAGCCGGCCCTGCTCAGCCGGGACATGCAAGCCCTGGATCTACTCAGCAATGGCCGCCTGGAGATCGGGCTCGGCACCGGGTACGTGCGGGAAGAGTTCGAAGCCGCGGAGATTCCGTATCCCAGCGCCGGCGCACGGGTCGACTATCTCGAGCACATGACGAAGTACCTGAAAGATCATCACCCGTCGACGCCACTCATCATCGCCGGGAATGGCGACCGTGTGCTGACCATCGCAGCCCGCAATGCCGACATCATCGGGCTGACCGGCTCCAAGGTGCGCGACGTCGAGGACCCGTTCGCCGAACGCGTCGAGTTCGTCCGCAATGCGGCCGGAGAACGGTTCAACTCACTCGAGCTGAACCTGGCGATCACGGCGATGCCACGCGTCGGCGAGACCGAGCCCGACCTCAAGCTCACGCGCGCTTACTCACCCAACCTGTCCGATGAGGAGATCCTGTCTCAGCCCTCGGTACTCAGCGGCTCCCCCCGCGAGATAGCCGACACGTTGTCGGCGTACCGCGAAAAGTACGGTGTGTCGTCATTCACCGTGCAGGACAACAACATCGACAACTTCGCCAAGGTGATCGCCGAACTGCGCTGACCGCCGCGGGGGTTACCCGCCAGCCTGCCGGTAAGCTCAGGCCCGTCCGCCCTCGTAGCTCAGGGGATAGAGCACGGCTCTCCTAAAGCCGGTGTCGCAGGTTCGAATCCTGCCGGGGGCACAGCGTGTATGTATGACCTCGGCTGATGCGTGACATTTCGTCGTCGGGTGATGCGTGACAGTGTTTCGGCTGATGGTCGACAGTTGTTTCGGTTGATCGGTGACACTCCGTCGCGCCGTACATCCAGCATCGCATCCGCGAGGTCTATTGATGGCAGCGGCACAGCCCGCTCTCGACCTGCCTTACTGTCAAAGCGGCCATTCCGTTCGTGGCAGCAACAGATCATCGGTGAACTCGCGGGCCCGCCGCTAGTGAGGCCGTCTTCCCAGCACAGCTACTCTGCAGTCCGACCAATTAGCAATCAAGTAATCACCGATTCGGTTGGTAGACCGACGGCGGTCCCCAACCCGGGCCGTTAAAGCAGTCGGGGCCGTGTTGTGCCGCGCATTCCATCAACTGGCCCGGAGGTGGTGGTGGCGTTGTCGATGTCGGTCCGGTCGCCTGGAAGGTGAACTTCACAGGAATCTGGCCTGGGGCACTGCCGCCGGGTATATGGGGGATGGCCCACACTCTGTAGCCCTCCGAAATTTGTGGATCGGTCTTGACATTAGCTTGCCATTGGTGGTTGACGACATTTGCGAAGGCGGGCCAGAAGCCACCCGAAGACTGTGGGCCTATCAGGACAATCATGCCGTCGGCGTCTTTATCGGCGTGGCCCCATACTTTGACCTCAGTACCCGAGGCGTTGATCGCATACTTGTCAACCGGACCCTGGTCGGATCCCTGGCTCACGGGGGTCGGTGTGATGGTCGTCCACGTCGATGGCATAGAAGCCGTGGCGCCGTTAGTCACCGTCGGTGGCGTAGACACGGAGCCGATCGGTGGCGAACCGGAGCCGATATGGTTCACCAAGGCGACGCCTATCGGCGTGCCAGCGGTGATTAACGCTGCGGCGATCCCGCCGTACAGTTTTACCTTGGGTGTCGCCCTAGAGTTGCGCGGGTTATATGCGTGCGATGACATGGCTGCTCTACCTCCGTACGCAGAGCTTGTAGTAATAGTCGTGTTGCCGCATGGCGTTTTCGATCGCACTGATTGCCGGGGCGTCACACGCGGATTGACAGGGCACTGCAACCCGATCCGACGTGCACATGATGCTCTGGCTTTCGGTACCGTTACCGTTTAATTACGGTGTCAGAATGATTACGCAAGATCACGCCGAGCACATGAGTAGTGCACTACTCAACTTCCTGTCAGCGTCCCTGCTCGCGTCCTGTGATCGAACATCGGCGTAAGCCGCTTGGGCTGCCGCTTTAAAACAGTTCGGTTTGGCTCTTCGAATCAAAGAGGACAGTAACGCTGTTCCAAACCGGCGATGCACATTCGCGCGCCACGTGCCACAGCACCGGACGGCCAAGGAACATCCGACGAAGGCGACCGTCGATTCCTTCTCGGTGGTCCTTCGCGGCTTACCCCAGCGAATCGAGAACGGCGCCGTGGTGCGCACCGAGAGGGCGCTGTGAGAGTTCGGCTTCGTGGGTCTGCCCGCGGCGGGGTCGTGGCGGGCGGCAGCGGTGCGGTGGGGCCCGCGGCCGCTTCCGACAGAAAGGGAATGCCAACCCGAGGGAATTGCTCGGACTGGCCGTTGGGGATCAGATGAGGGGCGTCAGCAGCAGCCGGGAGCCCATCCCGACCGTGCGGGCCAGGGTGGCGACATAGGCATCGAACAACGGGCCGGCCCGTCGTAGCTCCCACAGCGTCTGCACCGTCAGCCATGCGAAGTCGCGGGCCTTATCGATGTCCCACGAGGTGACCAGATGCGCGACCGGTTCGAGGTGGTCGTCGATAGATTTCTCCACCGCGGTGAGGAATGACCGCCGAATCTCGGCCTCGACACTGGCCAGCAGTTCGTTGACCTTCTCGTAATCGTTGTGGATACCCCGGCTGTCGGGCGTGCACTTTCGAGCAGCGCAGGTCGCGACCACGGCGAGCGGCAGGTCGTTCTCGATGTGCGTGTTCATGCCGGCGAGTGCGAATTGGATTGGCAATATGCCCGTGTGGGCCCGCGCGGCGAACAACGGCTCCCACGCCTTGGGCTTGTCGGTCGGGGCGTCGTACGCGTCGAACCAGTAGCCGGCGAATCGCACATCGAGGTCGGCGATAAACGCGTCGTCGTGAAACACGTGGCCCGTTGACAAGCGGTCCTGCACCATCTCGGTCACGCGCAGATAGACGCCGTTGAAAACGCCGGCGCCATCACCCGCCGGCACATCGGAGGCGATGGCGCGCATGTGCGTAAGCACGTCGGCAACTGAGGTTGGGCTCATCCGTCCATCACAGCAGACAGATGCCGGCCCGGCGCGCAAATCGTATCGCTTAACACCGTGCATGCTCCGAGCAACACCGCGTAACCCGTTTCTTCCCGAAATGCGACCATCCCCAACAGATTCGAGAACAACGATGTCACTGGACCATCGGCGCGCGCGCTACACTCGCCGGTGCCGCTGCAGCGTTTCAAGGCCGGCCAGACAAAACTCAGACGCGGCCCTGGAGGATCCGGTCCCACGAGCAGCCTCATCCACCCTTCGTTTATTCCTCGGGATATGATCGAGAACCGATGATTGCCGGCAAAGCGGACTGGCGTCGGATTCCATTGGCTCGTAACTCAAGCGATATGCTACAGCAATCTTGAGAACGACGAACTGGTACAGCCGGTGTCGCCGGTTCGAGTCCTGCCGGGGCACAGTTGTCGTGTATGACCTCGGGTGATGTGCGTCGTTTCGTCTTAGGATGATGATCTCGAGTTTCCGAATCAACTCCCCCGAATGGGCCGATCGCGTAGTCTTCCCGCTCACTCAGGTTGAAACGAGGGAGACGCGAATGGGCACCAGCCGAGCCATCATCAATGGCATATACGACCAAGTCAATCTCGACCATTTCAGCGACGTCATCGTCGCTAAGGTGGACCTGGAGAACCCGGATGGCCAGGAACTCAACTGGCTCCTCATGGGCACAGTCGTGCTGTGGAATTACGATGGCTCTAAACAGTATGCCGAAGCCAGGCTTCTCTACGATGCGAACATCGAACTCGAGAAAGTACGGATCTACCTGAACGACGCGGATAATTCCGGCATTACGCTCTTCGCCGGACTCACCACCACTCGCGACGAAACCGTCACCCTGGCATGTAACACCTACAGGGGGGGTGCTTTCGGGGCGCGCATAGTCGCGTTGAGCGTCGACTCTCTCGAATTTCAATAGGGCGCCGAAGGTTCGGCAGCCTAACGCCACGGCGCCCCGTTGCCCACCACCCCGCCACGCCGTCATCGGTGATGGGCCCGGGAAGCCCATCTCGCCTCCGAGCGCTCTGTAGTCGCGAATCGACTGACAAAATCGCTCGACCGTCACTTGGAGTGTGCGCACGTGAAAGACTTCGCATACGTGTAGCGTTCACCTCCGCACGAATCGGCAACGTCGTAGGATTGCGAATCGGGGATCCTTGACTTCGGTTGAACTTTGACCACTTCAAAACGGGGGGCACAGTGGCCGCGAGGTACCAAATCGACCGTATGCCGCGCGGGGGGCCGGACGCCTCATGGCTGGACCGGCGGCTGCAGACTGACCGCCTGGAATATCTTGACCGCGACGGCGCCGACGATCTGAAACGCAGGGTGGTCCGCTCTCTGGAACGCATCGAAAAGTTTTCTGGTACGCAGAAAAAGTTTGCGCGCATCGCGCTCGACGAGGTCGCGGATGTGCGCGATCCCAATATCCTCGAACTCGGTGCCGGGCACGGCGGGCTATCACGAGCGCTGCTGGCGATGCATCCCACAGCCCAGGTCACGGTCACCGACATTGATCCCACATTCGTGGCCTCCATCGTCGCCGGCGATCTGGGCACGCACCCGCGGGCGGTGGTCCGCGCGATGGACGCCACCGCCGTCGACGCGCCAGATGGGTGCTACGACCTTGCGATATTCGCATTGTCGCTGCACCACCTGCCGCCGCCGCTGGCCGCCCGGGTTTTCGCCGAAGGCACCCGGGTCGCGCACAAGCTGCTGGTCATCGACCTGTCGCGCCCGCCGTCGATGGTGCACATTCTGCGGTTGTCGCTGACTTTGCCGTTGGCACCGATTTTGCCGCTACACCACGACGGATTCATCAGCGGGCTGCGCGCCTACAGCCCGTCGGCGCTGCGGGCGTTGGCACAGTATGCAGACCCGGCGATCAAGGTCGAGATGCGCGGAGGCAAAACATTCAAGCCGCAAATCGTGGTGGCGACCCGCTTGCCCAACCATCAAGCGTCGTTCAGCTACCTCATGCAGAAAGAGTTCAGGGGCGTGCCGAAAAAGCATCGGCCGAAACTGCGTCAGACATGACACGACGACAGAATGTCGAGCACTAACTGACGTCAGTGACCCGCCCGACTGGAACGTGCGGCCCAGGGATTGGCTGTCGGTTGTTTGAACGATTGCCGTTAGATTGATGTCGTTCGCGGGGCAACGCCTTTCGGTGAATTGCCGTCGCTCAGGATTTACCCCTGATGACCCCCGGTCATTGCAACCTTGGACGGTTTCAATCGGAACCCTCGCCTGCGCTTGAGTCACCGCCGCGGGCCAACAGCAACAAACGACCAACATGAACCGAGTTGCGCGATTTTCCCGTCTTCCCGGGTCACGTAGGAATAATCTGCGGTTTATGAAACGAGAGATCGTTGGCCTAGCAACGGTCGCGCTGGTGTCCGGCGGTTTGAGCGTGGCAGCTTTGGGATTGGGCACTGGTACCGCCCATGCGTATACCTATGGCCCATTCCAATGGTGTCCAGGACAAGCTATGCCGAATGATCCACCCCGATCGGATGCGGACCTAGTTTGGGATATGGGTGTCTGCCACACCTATTACTTCGACTACGACGTGCGGACCAAGGCTCCTGCGCACTATTGGGAGGGGCCCAACCTATTCCCGACTCCAATCCCATCGCCTCCGCCGCAACCTTTGCCACCGGATTGCCCACCGTGGTCACCCATCTTGGCCCCCTCGCGCTGCGGTGGCCTCTAGTCCGTGTGCTGTGCTCACGACCCGATCCTCTGAGTTGCGATCACTCGCTCACGGCCGATCGATACCCGGTTATAGCGATTGTTGTTCATTCTTCGGACTACCGATCGCCGCTGACACGAACCGAAAAGTATTGCCCTACAACGACTTCGTGATACAAGTGAGAACCGTCAAAGGCCAGTTGGTGTCGCAGGCACGAATCCTGCCGAGCACGATCTGAGGAAAGCCCATGCGATCGAAACACCCAAGGCTAAGCTAACTGCGGCGGCGGCCCGACTTGATGATCTCGAGGCGTTCCTTGAGCAGTTCGTCCAGTTCCTCGATCGAGCGGCGTTCCCGCAGCATGTCCCAGGGTGTGCGCGGCACCTTGACCTTTTTGGGTTCGACCGGGTCACCACCCTCGATCAGGATGCCTTCCAAGCCGTTGCGGCACAGCCAGGTTCCGGGGATCTCAGCGTCGTCCGCGAAGGGAACCTCAAACTCGTCGCCGTTCTCGGTCCGGTATCGCGCCGCCTGACGCGGCGCGAGGCTGTGGTTGCGGTCAGCCTCGTAGCTCACGAAGCCCAGGCGACTGCCCCTCATGACGCGATCAGCCATCGTCAACGCTCCCCTGACGGTCCACTTGATCGGCAGTGGCGCGCATCCGACCAGACATTTGAAGCAGATCGTGTTCCCCCACACCTTCGGGCAGGGTATAGGCGAGTTGGCGTAACTCGAGGGCGTAGTCGCGCAAGTCCTGGCGGAGCTGCGCCTCATAGGTGGGCATAATTTCTTCCTGGGGCAGGGATTTACTGAGACGCACGGACTTTCGACTTGGAACTTGATGCCGTCCAGCTGTCCATCCGTAATGCACCGGGGGGTGTTATCTAGCGTCTCCCAACCGCCCCCGCCACCCTACTCCGTTGGCGGGCTAGCCACTTTGCGCCAGCTTATTCGTAGGACGCCCGGCACAACATTCCGAAGAGCGGACCCTTACCTACCCGAGCTGAACCGGGACAGCCCCGCGTCGGCTGCGAATCCTTACGTAACGCAAACGCGGTACCAGCCGACTAAACCTCCATGAGGACCAGGACGCTTGTTCGGCTCGTTGTCTTGAGCTTTTCTTTCGCGTTCGTCGTCACCGCCGCAGCGGGGCCGGTCGTGGCCGCTGTGGCCTGCGTTGGGATGTTGATTTCCGCGCTGGCGATGGCACGAGAAGACGTGGCCCGGCGCGCCGCGGCAGCAGAAGCCGAGGCAGTCGCGGCGACGACAGAAGCCAAGGCGGCAGACGCAGTCGTTGCAGAAGCCGAGGCCGTGATAGCAGGGGCCCGTTTACGCCTGCGAGGGGAAGCCGCTTGGTGACCCCGGTGACTGTGTGCCATTCGCACTTGCCTAGCCTCGCGCCACGTCTGACACCGCGGATCGGCGCCGCGTCAGATTCGCCGCGCACTGCCGCGATCACAGCCCGACGGCACTTAACGGTCGCGCAAGTTTCGCAATTCCCCCCTAACTAACGGCTCGGACACTTACGCTCGAAGCGACGAGTCGGGCAGCGTCACCAAACAGCATCACCAAACCCGGAGGTTCGGGCGAGCATGTTGCCCCGCGGCGCATCTCACGGCCATGACAGCGTTCAACACTCAACTGTGGTAGCCGCCTCATGACTGCCCAGTCGCTGGGCCAGCACCTGTACGGAATTGCCGCACAGTTCCGGCAGCTGGCTTTCGGGCGGTGACGTCATGGATGCGGCCGGTTTCTTCTACGTTCTGTTTCTCGTTTTCTTTGTCGCTATCGGTGGAATCGTGCTTGCGGCGTGGGTCGTTCAGACGAGGGCCGGCAAGGCGAGGGCCGCCAAAGCAAGGACCCGACGCGCAGCGGCTACAAGAGCGGCCGCACGAGGCGCCGACGTGCGCCCTGGCGGACCCGAGACCGAGGTGGTCAAGAGCGACGCTTCCGCCCCGGCGCCGAATTCCGACGGGGTCGTGCCCACATACGAATTGGGAAGGCGAGGTAAGGCGGCGACGGTGACCGAACGTTCCAAGCTGTATTGGGACTTCTGGGAGCAGTTCCTCAACCGCGTAGGCACGGACCACCCCGCCTGGACAAAACGGAGAACACCGACACGTGCCGCGCGATACAACCTTCCTACCGGCATAAGCGCGGTTGCATACTCAACCGCATTCACCCACCGGGGTCTGGGCGTGCAGCTTTACTTCAGCAGTCGCGATTCCCGCGTCAATTCGGCCCGGTTCGGGGCGCTCCGTGCGATCAAGGATGAATTCGAGCGGGCCCTGGGCCAGGCCGCCCAGTGGGACGACAAGCCCGGTAAGAAGGCCGCCGCAATCTGCGTCACATCGCAGTTCGCCGATGTTGCGGACGTGGATCTGTGGCCCGCGATGCTCGATTGGGTGCTGGATCAGCAGGAGCGGTTCAGGCAGGCGGTTGAAGCGGTCGGTGGGCTTGGACGCCTCAAAGAGACGATGCCTGCCGTGCGCTTCGCGGAAGCCGGCTAACTGGAGGACCGCGGACTCCTGCCGCGACGCTGTGCGTCATCGCGGGCGTCATCCTGCTGCTTGCGTTGGGAGACGTTGTCATTGTCTTGGCCCCCGCGTTGGGCGCCGCGGCCATGACGACCGCGTGGTGGATTCCACAACGGCGTCGTCTGGCCCCGGACAAGATGATTTATTAACCCCACGTAGGCCGTGGCGGTGTGGCCTTCGATTTGTCCGCCGAGGACAAATGCACGGCGTGGACGCCCGGCTTCTTGGACAGCTGGTCCAAGAGGCTTTCCAGATGCGCCTTATCGGTGTGCCAGTGCTGAACCGCCTCGGGCGACTCTTGCAGTTCCGCCAAAACGGTCTTGAGCTTGTCCGGGGCCTCCCCCTCTTTGTGCGGCGAGCGGCGTCCCGAGCCTCGCAGGGCGCCGCCCGTCGCCCCGCGGGGCACGGCGCCGCCCAGGGCACCTCCGGCCAAACCTGCCAACGCCATCTCACCCGAGAAGCCGCTTGCGGCCGCCGCGACCGTCGGTGTGGCACCCGCGCCCGTGCACTGCAAGACAGTGGCGGCGAGTTTGACGGCAGGACTGGCTACGGCCCAGCTCGGCGGCACCGATAAGGCTCCTGCCAGGCCCGCACTGCCGACGCTTGCCGACACCGCGGCCCCACCCGCAGCTCCCACTGCCTGGCTGCTCGAACCGAGCGCCGCGAACAGTGGCCCCTCGAGCTCGACCGCTGTGTCGTTCCAGGTCCGCGCCGTTGCCACCAGGCCCAAACTGAGGCTGAGCAACGTGTCGTTCACCGGCCGAATGCCTTTGGTGACGAATTCGATGTTCGCGGCAATCCTCGCCAACGGCGTGGAATTCAGGTTGTTCAAAAACGATGCCAATGACGACGGATCCGCAGCCGGCGATGCCGCGGGCGACGCGAGGCCTTGCAGCGTTCGCGGCGTTGTCGACATCAGCTGCGACAAGGCCGACTGAGCGTTGGCCGGCGCGGCGCCGCCAGCGTGCGCGACCGCACCTGATTGGCTAACCGCCCCAACGGGATTCGTGGTTTGCGGCGCGGACTTGAACGGTGACATCCGCGCGGCCGTCGCCGACGAACCGGCGTACCCATACATGGCGGCCGCATCTTGCGCCCACATCTGCCCGTACTCCGCCTCGGTGGCAGCGATCGCGGCGGTGTTCTGCCCTAGTACGTTTGTGGCCACCAGTAACGCCAGCCGACTGCGGTTTTCCGCGATCGTCGGCGGTGGCACCGTCGCCAGGTAGGCGGCCTCATAGGCCGCCGCCGCCGCTCTGGCCTGGGCGGCGGCCTGCTCGGCCTGCGCAGCGGTGGCGCTCATCCACTCCACATACGGTGTCGCCGCGGCCGCCATCGCCACCGACGACGGACCCTGCCACCCGCTCGACAGGTTCGAGATCACCGACTCATACGACGCTGACGCAGCGCTCAGCTGAGCGGCCAACGCATCCCATGCCGACGCCGCGGCCAACATCGATCCCGCGCCGGGTCCCGCATACATCCGGACGGAGTTGATTTCCGGCGGTAAGATTCCAAAATCCATTGCTGCTCCTTAAGATTAGTGACCGCGGCTATTCCTGCGCGTCGTCCGCGTTGATGACAATGATCGTGGCAGTGGTCGCTGCCCGCCCGAATGCGTTGCCGCCGAAGGTGATGTCGCGGGCAGAACCGCCACCGGCAGCAGCGGCGCGCCCGGCCAGGCCGGAAGCGGCCATGTTGCCGAACAGCGACCCCTGCTCCCCCGCCGCAACCGCGGCCGGAGCACCGGCGAAACTGGCCTGCGGCATCACCGCGGCGACCGTCCGGATTTCCGGTGCCGCCGCTGCCCATCCCAGCGGCACCGACAGACGACCAACCACTCCGGCACGGCCTACACCCGCGGACATCCCGGTTCCGCCGGAGGGCGTCGAGTGCACCGTCCGCGTTTCGGAACCGAGGCCACCGCCCAGCGATCGCAGCGCCGATCGATCCCTGTCGAGTCGGTGACTCGCGCTGTTGAGATTCGCCACGTTCTGGGGCACCAGATAGTTCTCAACCCCCAGCAGATAGGGGCTGCCCCCAATGCCATACAACGAGACGGGCCCTAACGGACCGGTCAGGGCCGAGTTGAGTCCTAATAGTAGCGACGGCGGGTCGGCTGCGGCGGCGGTTGGGGTTGTGAGGGTTTGCAGGGATTGCGGAACAGCCGACATCAATTGCGGCAGCGCCGACTCCGTATTTGTGGCGATGCCGCCGGTGGCATGCGCGACGGTGGCGGCTTGTCCCGCCGTCCCGGCCGCGTTGGTGGTCTGCGGCGGCTGGCCGAATGGGGTCATCTGGCTAGCGGCCGCCGAGGAGCCCGCGTAGCCGTACATCGCCGCCGCATCCTGGGCCCACATCTCGGCGTACTCGGCCTCGGTGGCCATGATCGCCGGGGTGTTTTGACCGAGAAAGTTGGTAGCGACCAGAGCCATCAGCCGGGCGCGGTTGGCCGCAACGATCGGCGGCGGCACTGTCGCGGCGAATGCGGCCTCATAAGCGGATATTGCCGCTCGCGCCTGATTGGCGGTTTGCTCGGCCTGGGCAGCGGTCGCGCTCATCCACGCCGCATACGGCGCTGCTGCGGCCGACATCGCGGTCGACGAAGGACCGCGCCAGCCGCCGGTCAGGTTCGCGATCGACGACTCGTATGATGCTGCCGCGGTGTGCAATTGGGCGGCCAACGCATCCCACGCCGCGGCTGCTGCCAACATCGGGCCCGATCCGGGGCCGGCGTACATTCGCCCGGAGTTGACCTCCGGCGGTAAACCTCCGAAGTCCATTGCTACACCTCATAACTAACGGCACAGCGATCACGCCTGTGCAAGTTGCACACCGACCCGCCGTACCTATCTGCTGATCCGCTAAACGCCACTTCTGGTGCTCGCGTCGGGCACCACTGCGCCCGATCCATTTTTGTCATCCAGAGCTGCAATGCCGCTGGCTCACTCCCACTACGTGAGGAGCCAGGCCGAGCATGGCGACATTATTTGTTGTGACACACGGCGATCGATGAATGACGTTCCGTGACCAGATCCCGGCAGCAGGCTGCGGCTCGGGCAACCCTGCGCGACGCGTGACGTAGCTACGGCATTCTTCGGCCGTGGGTGATATGTCGACATCGTCGGAGTTGCTGCGCAACGCCGATCACGACGTCGACAGGTCGACGGTCGAGCCTAAGATCCCCTGTTGCGCCACGGACGATGCCGTCGGCGTTGCAGGTAGGACTCGACTCGGCGGTTGTGCCTATTCGCAATGATTTCGATTGCGTGCCAGCTATCTTCGCGTGTTTGCTCGGAGATGACTGTGGCGAGGCAGGGCCGGGCGCGCTCGAAATAACGGGCGGGCAGCGGGGTGTGATTCAGGCGGTGCAGGGTCACCCCAGAGGCACTCGCCGCAAACACTGGCGGTGAGCTCCCATCGAGAGACCTCATTGCGATGCTCCTGCTTGCACGGCCCTGTGCCGCAAACAATTTCCCCGCTTTACCAGTTGCTGACTGAACACGATCGTACTTTTCGTTGTGACGCCCTGTCCAGCTTACGTTCATCAACGGGTCCTACTATCGCGCACTCGCTCCCGCCGCCACCGCTAGCAACCCTCGCGCACGACGAACGGACCGGCCGGTTCCGTCGGCGCAGGGGCTCGCGGTGCCGAACATATCGACGCTTCGGCCGGGGTGCGGCGTCCTACCTCGGCGAGAGACTCGCAAGCCCCACATAGCCCGTGAAAGAGGACTAGCATCTATACCGTGCGTGCAAGGAAACAAACGTAGCGCCGGTCGCTTGGTCAAGGCATAGGACTTGCCGAGCCTGCGATGCGGAAGTCAGTCGCGATACTGATCGCCGTTGGGGCGGTGATGCTCAGCGGTGCTATCGCACGCGCTGAGGACCAGCCGGCACCCCCTCCGCCCGAGCCATCGTTCTACACGCCGAAGTGCCTGAGTTTCGACTCCAATCCGCCGGCGCACTGGAACTACCTGCCCTGCGGTTGGACGACGGACGGCAAACGATGGATTCCCCTGCCCCCGCCGTAGCCGCAAGAACCATCGCGGCCGACTCCTCGCGAAAAGCCTTTAGCTACTCCCGGGCTGGTTAGGAATATTCACCTCCCCGGCAACTAACGCCGCAGACGCCCGCATCCCCCCGGGCGTCTGCGAGCGAAAGCCGCCTTCCCCCTGACCTCGTCATCCGCCGGCGACGGCTCTACGGCAATACGGTGTGCATCAGCATCACGTCGTAGGCCGACCACAACGACAGGTTGAAGTACAGATCTCGTCCCGACGACCACGGATGAATCATTGGCGCATAGATGCCGCCGGGCATCTGGAACGACGACACCAGCGGTTGCTCGGGACTCCACGGCCCCTGCGGCGTCGGTGCGGTCCTTGCCACCACGTCGTTGCTGCCGCCATTGGTGTACAGCACCAGATACTGCTTGAGATAACTGTTGTACTGGGCCGACATTTCGCCAACCGGCCCCGGGAAAATCGGAGTCGCCGCGCCCGGGTTGTTCGCCACCCAATGGCCGCCGTTGTCGCCGTTCCAGTACTGGTACTTGGTCAGGTCGGGCAATTGATTCGGCGGGACGCGCGAGAGAAAAGCCGCGCCGCCGCGCCCAGACGGAGTGCCGAACTGGTAGAGGTAACCGTCGTTCCCCTTCAGGAACGCGCCCATCTGGAAGTTCTCATTTCCGGGCGTGAACCCCGCTCCGGGGATGGCATCCGGCGAGGCCGTACGAATGGTCGTCGGGAAGATTCCCCAGTTCTGGCCATTGTCATTGGACCTGGCGATCGCCGAGTAGTTCGTCGACCATTCGCCGTCCCGGCCCCACTGACGGATGGACATATAGCTCATGTACTGGGTTCTGCCCATGGACATCGCTGCGGTCGGAATGATGCCCGTCTCGTGCGCGGCCTTATGGATGGTGTTGACGACCTGCTTGGAAAGGCCGGGCGCCCACACCGGTGATCCCGAATACCTGTCGTTCGGCACACCATCGGCGATATGAATGCCTTTGGAAAGATCACGATCGTTGCTGCGGAACAGGGTGTTGTAGCGCCACTGCTGACCGTGCACCTTGCAATAACCGAAGGTGTCACCGAAGGCCATCAGTACCTGACGGTTCACGGGATCACCGTTGTCCCAAGCAATCCCAAGGTCGGTACCCGAGATGCTGAAGCGTTGCAGGGTCTTGTTAGGGCCGTTCGGTCCGGTCACCCAGTCGACGAGCGACGTCGGAGCACCCGCGATCGAAGGAGGCGGCGGTGCCTGCTCGGGCTGCGGTTGCGGCTGCGGCTGCGGAACAGGGACTGCGTTGGGGCGCAGCTGATTTGCGTTGGGAGGCAACGGGACGCCGGGCGCGGGCGGCGGATTGGGCCCGGGTGGCAGCACCTCGGCTTGCGGGTGCAGCGGCGCTGCGTACTGGCGGCCCGGAGCGGCCGGCTTGAGCAGAGACGAGATCAGCGGGCCGAGCCTCGGCAGCGGCGCCTGGTCGTTCGTGTGTGAGGGCCGACGCCCGGTCGGCGGTTGCACGACCGGCTGCGGCGCGGGCATGGCCGGGGGCGCGGCGGGAGGATCCACGTTCGCCTCGGGTGCCCCGCAGGGCGTGGCGCTGGCAGTTGGCGCGGGTCCCACCACGAGGACGAATCCGATAGCGGCCGCCGACGCCATCGATAGCGACACACTTCGCAGAAACGCCGACATGTAGCACCTTTCGAGGGGTAGGACACCGCATTGACGTCCCTTAGCTGGCTCATGTGACGATAGTGATCTGCGTGGCAAATGTGACCAGTGATGAGCTGATAGGTATCCATCCGTAACCGTGTCGCAACGCTGCACTGACGGCCCGTGCCGCCCCGGCAGACGATTAGCTGCCCATGCATATGAGCAGGTGGGATGCGTTACCAAGGTTGCCGCCGCTTGAAGTGGTAGCGGCTGCGTGGTCCCCCAAGAGGCACGACCAACGACCGTGCAACCGACTGACCTCCGAGCGTTGGCCGCCGTCGGCTTGTCGCTGCGCGGCGAAGACACCATCGCAGGCCCTCCGGCGTCGGCGCGGCCGCTGCCCGTGCCGAGTTAAGCGAGATCGGCACTTTGCTACACGGCCGCCAAAAGCGGCGAGGCGCGCCGCGCGGGGACGCATGGAAGGCGTTGTTCGACGCCCAGCGGCGACCCGAGCCGTTGATTCGCATTGGTACGAGCGCACCAGATTTCCGCGGCTCAGCCGAGCGCCGGCGCAAGCTCCCGAGAGCTCTATTGCACACGCGCAAAACGGGAATCGACAATCGCCCGCCGCGGTGTGACACGCAAATCAGATCGGGTCAACATGTTTGTCGACCCTCATCGAGGGAAATGATCCAACAGAGGCGAGTGCGTCGGCCGGCCTTCGCACTTGTCTAGGTCCCGTCGGTTCAGCCCGAGAGCCGACGGGGCCGCCCTCGTTGGACCCGTCTACCGATCCGCACCGGTCGGCATCGGGTCGCCGATAGGCGTGAACAACCCAGCCGTGCGGTAGTACGGTCGGCGTATGCATGACTCGGCCGGTGTGTGGATTCTCGGTGGTTATCAAAGCGATTTCGCTCGCAACCTCACCAAAGAAGGCCGCGATTTCGCCGCGCTGACCGCCGAGGTCGTCCACTCCACGCTCACCGCGGCCAGGGTTGCGGCGGCCGACATCGAGGTGGTGCACGTCGGCAACGCCTTCGGCGAGATGTTCGCGCGTCAGGGCCACCTCGGGGCAATGCCCGCTACCGTGTGCGACGGCCTCTGGGATACGCCGGCTTCGCGGCACGAGGCGGCGTGCGCCTCTGGCAGCGTGGCGGCGCTTTCGGCAATGGCCGATCTGCGATCGGGCGCCTACGATGCAGCGCTGGTGGTGGGAATCGAGTTGGAGAAGACGGTTCCCGGCGACACCGCCGCCCAGCATCTGGGTGCGGCCGCATGGACCGGGCACGAGGGAGCCGACGCCCGCTACCTGTGGCCGTCAATGTTTGCCGAGGTGGCAGACGAGTACGACCAGCGGTACGGCCTGAACGACGCGCACCTGCGTGCCATCGCGCAGCTGAACTTCGCCAACGCGCGGCGCAACCCCAACGCCCAAACCCGGGAATGGACCGTCCCCGACCCAATCGTCGACGATGACGCGAGCAATCCGATCACCGAAGGCCGGCTTCGCCGATTCGACTGCAGCCAAATGACCGACGGCGGCGCGGGATTGGTACTCGTCAATGACGCCTATCTGCGCGATCATCCCGATGCGCGCACGATCGCCCGGATCGACGGGTGGGGCCATCGCACCGTCGGGCTGGGTCTACGACAGAAACTGGATCGTGCTGACGGCGACCCCTATGTGCTTCCCCATGTGCGGGCGGCGGTACTCGACGCGTTGCGTCGCGCACAGTGCGGCCTCGACGACGTCGACGGATTCGAAGTGCATGACTGTTTCACTCCCAGCGAGTACCTGGCGATCGACCACATCGGGCTGACCGGCCCTGGCGAATCGTGGAAGGCGATCGAGAACGGTGAGATCGAGATGGGAGGCCGGCTGCCGATCAACCCGAGCGGGGGGCTGATCGGCGGCGGACATCCGGTCGGAGCCTCCGGCGTGCGGATGCTGCTTGACGCGGCCAAACAGGTCAGCGACGCCGCCGGGGAGTATCAGGTCGATGGCGCTAAGACCTTCGGCACCCTGAATTTCGGCGGCAGCACCGCCACCACAGTGAGTTTCGTCGTCAGCGGCACAAAGGCGTGTGACTATGGATGTTGAGATCGTCGGCAAGTTCCTCTCTACGCTGCCCGAGGACGACGAGCACCCGTATCGCACGGGACCGTGGCGCCCCCAGACCACCGAGTGGGACGCCGACGACCTCATCGCAGTCGAGGGTGAGATCCCCGGCGACCTGGACGGCGTCTACCTGCGCAACACCGAGAACCCCCTGCATCCGGCCTTGAAGACCTATCATCCGTTCGACGGCGACGGCATGGTGCATGTGGTCGGTTTCCGTGACGGAAAAGCCTTCTACCGCAACCGATTCATCCGCACCGATGGTTTCCTGGCCGAGAACGAGGCCGGCGAGCCGTTGTGGCCGGGTCTGGCCGAGCCCGTGCAACTGGCCCGCCGCGAGCGCGGGTGGGGCGCGCGTACCAAGATGAAGGATGCGTCGAGCACGGACGTGATCGTCCACCGCGGAATCGCGCTGACCAGTTTCTACCAGTGCGGCGACCTGTACCGAATCGACCCGTACTCGGCCGCCACGTTGGGCAAGGAGTCCTGGAATGGTGGCTTCCCGACAGAGTGGGGGGTGTCCGCACATCCCAAGGTAGACAACAGAACCGGTGAACTGCTGTTCTTCAACTACAGCAAGCAAGAGCCGTTCATGCATTACGGCGTCGTCGACGAGCGCAACGAGCTGGTGCACTATGTCGACATCCCGCTACCCGGACCGCGTCTCCCCCACGACATGGCGTTTACCGAAAACTACGCCATCCTCAACGATTTTCCACTGTTCTGGGATCCCCAGCTGCTCGAGCACGACGTGCACCTGCCGCGCTTCTATCCCGACATCCCGTCGCGGTTCGCGGTGATCCCGCGCCGTGGCGAGACCGGAGACATTCGCTGGTTCGAGGCCGATCCCACCTTCGTGCTGCACTTCACCAACGCCTACGAGGACGGTGACGAGGTCGTGCTCGACGGCTTCTTCGAAGGCGATCCGTCCCCGCTCGATACCGGAGGAACCAAGTGGGAGAAGCTGTTTCGCTTCCTCGCCCTCGATCGCCTGCAGGCTCGGCTGCACCGCTGGCGCTTCAACCTGGTCACCGGAGCGGTACGAGAAGAGCGGCTCTCGGAGTCCATCACCGAGTTCGGCACCATCAATCCCGGGTGCGCCGGCGCCGACTACCGCTACACCTATGCCGCGACCGGCAAGCCCGGCTGGTTCTTGTTCGACGGCCTGGTCAAACATGACCTGCGCACGGGAACCGAGGAGGGGTTCTCGTTCGGTGCGGGCGTCTACGGCAGCGAGACCGCGATGGCACCGCGCGTGGGCGCCACCGGTGAAGACGACGGCTATCTGGTCACCCTTACCACCGACATGAACACCGACGCCTCCCACTGCCTGGTCTTCGACGCCGCTCGGGTCGGTGACGGCCCCGTGTGCAAACTGCAACTGCCCGAACGCATTTCCAGCGGCACCCACGCTACCTGGGCGCCCGGCGCTCAACTGCGGCGCTGGAACACCGCGGAGTCGGCGGCCGGCGCGATTGGGCTGTAACGATGCCGCACCGCCGCCGGATGACGCACTGGCCTGCACAGCTGAGCTCGATCGGCGGCATGCGTTTCGCTCGACGGTCGCCGAATTTCGCTGAGACCGTGCGGTTTTACCGTGAGTTGGTTGGGCTGCCACTCTATGAGACGTTTGAGGGAAGCTTCGGCAGCAACGGCGCCATCTTCGGGCTGCCCAGCTGGAACCTGACACTGGAACTCGTCGAATCGTCCGAGCCCGTCGCCGTGGACCACCACGAACAGCTGTGCCTGTACTTCCCCGACAAGCGCGCGCAACAGGCCGCCCTGGCCCGCCTGCGCGACGCGGGCGTCGAACCCGTCGAACAGCACCCCTACTGGGAGGCCACGGGCGCCGTGACCTTCCGTGACCCGGATGGACGCGAAATAGTCTTCGCGCCCTTCGTATTCGGCGTCAACGAGCCCGACAACAGCGGCGCCTCGGGAAAGCACGAATTCCCGTCGGCCTGACGATTCAGCGGCCGGACCGGCCGGAAGCCAAGGCGGTGATGACGGCCACCAGCGAACACGCGACCGCGCAGACGGCGGCACCCGCTCCGACGTACAGCCCGTATTCGGCCGACACCGGCGGATTGACGTTGAGCTTGTAATACCAGCACGTCAGCGCCACGATCAGCGACGAAATCAGCAGTGCGGCAGCCGAAGCGAGCTTCACCGACAAACCACGACCCATCATCGCGCCGACCACCAACAGCGTCGAGGCCAACAGCACGATGAGCTGACCCGCGCCGAACCCCCGGGGCAGCTCCAGGTTGCCGTGGGCGCCGCCGATGGCGTTGGCCCAGCCCCCGCCGTTTACCCGCGTCCGCAGCCAAGGCAGCCATGCACTGGCCGACACCATGACGGCGAAAAGCGCCACCAGCCAACCGGGGCGCAGTCGGCGAGTCATGCTAGTGAGACTAACGGACGCCGGCGCCGGCTCACGTGAGCGAGCGTTCCGCTAGCGTGGCGCCGGTCGCCGGTGGCCACGCCGGCGTGACGCTCGCACGCGGGTGGTGCCCAACACCGGGTGCCCGAGGCGGGGCGCTAGGTCTGCAGCGAGGACAGATTGAAGACGGCACCCGTCGGATCGGCCGCCGCGGCCAGCCGTCCGTACGGTGTGTCCTCGGCGTCGCGCACCACCGTGCCGCCATTGTCGGCGATCACCCGCAGGGTCTTGTCGACGTCTTCGGCGCCGAAGAAGATCACCCAGTTCGACGGGATGTCTTCTGGCAGGGTTGCGGCACCGTCCATGACGCCGAGCAATGGCTCTTCACCGAAGCGCGCTGTGCTGTAACGGAATTCGTCAGTATCGGAGACAGCCTCGGTCTGCCAGCCAAAGACGTCGCCGTAGAAGGCAAGGGCCGCGCCGTAGCCGCGCGTGGTCAGCTGGTGCCACACCGGAGCGCCCGCCGCCCCGATGAGCTCGAAGCCGCGGTGGCCCAACGGCTGCCACAGCCCGAACACCGCCCCGGCGGGGTCGGTCGCCACGGCCATGTGACCCTTTGCGGGCACCTCCATCGCCATGCACACCGATCCACCGGCCGCGGTCACCGCGGCCAGCGTGGTGTCGATCTCGCGGGTGTGGAAGTAGGTGGCCCAGTGGTCGGGCGACCCGCTTTCTGGCCGGTTGGCCATGACCCCGGCCACCGGGTGGCCGTCCTTGGCCGCATTGACGTAGCCGCCGTACTCGGGTCCGGCGGACTCGAACGTCCAGCCGAAGACCGTGCCGTAAAAGTCCTGGGCGCGGGCGACGTCGGACGTGGTCAGATCGATCCAGCATGGAGCGCCTAGCGGGGCGCAGTCAGGGATGGGCACGGTGACCTCCTGGTGGTGTTCTGGCCCCGAAGGAAAGGGCTTCACACTGTAGACCGCCGTCGGGCCGGAAACTCATCGGCGGCGGCGATCAGCGACGAGCCCCACCGTCGCCATTCGTGCTCGGGTCGGCCCGGGTGAACACGGTGACGAAGTTCTCCAGCGATTGGTTGATGTCGCCCCGCAAGGCGGCGGCGACGATCATGCCGATGGGACCGAACAGCGCCGGCCCGCCCAGGTGTACGTCGAAGCTGACGATGGAGCCGTCGTCTTTTGGCGCGACCTTGGCCATCAGCTTGACCTTGACCCCGCCGACCCCGTCGCCGTTGAGCGTCATGCCCTCGGGCGGCTTGTAGCGCACGACCGTCCACTTGATCCGGTTGTACATCCCCTTGACCTCGACGATCGACTCGACGACCGTGCCCTTTTCTATCGCGTCGGGCAGGATGCTGCGCCACACCCGGTGAATGGTCAGCCAGTCCCTGTACCGGGACAGGTCAGAGGCGTGCTGCCAGGCCTCCTCCGGTGGCAGCGGGACATCGATGGATCCGGAAAGCTTGGCCATTGCTCAGTTCTGCTGGTCGCCGGTGTCCGGGGCGCCGGTGGCCTTCTTGGCCTGCTCCTGCACCTGGTGGATGGTGTCGGTGTACTTGCCCTGCGTCTTCTCGTCGACGAACTCGCCGGCCTTGTCGATCGCCATCTCGACCTTGTCGGCGTTCTGCGACAACAGGTCCTTCGCCTTGTCCAGGAAACCCATGCGCTCCTCCCTTTTCCCGGCATCGTACTTGGTCCGCGACAACCCACTGCGGGGTGAGTTCGGCGCGCTCAGCGCCACAACCGCGGCTGCACGCCCAACACCTTGGCGCGAATCCACCACGTGGCCTCGATAGCTGCGGCGCCCAGCACACCGACGCCCAGCGCGGTCGACGTCACCGCGACATTGGACGGGTCGAGCAGGAACGCCTTGCGCGCCAACGGCAGGCTGAAAATCACGACATAGGCCACGCCCGAAGCGATTACCAGCGCCACCCGCCACCACTGGTACGGCCGCGCCACCACCGCCAGCACCCACAGCGCCGTCATCAGCAAGGTGATCAGGGCGGCAGTGGACGCCTGATCCTGTTGCTGGAAGCTGGCGTGACGACCGTGATACGCCAGCAGGTAGGAGGCGAACGTCGCGCTGCCGACGATCAATCCGGAGGGCAGTGCCGATGAGACGACCCGGCGCACGAAGCCCGGGTGCGCGCGTTCGTTGTTGGGCGCCAGCGACAGGATGAACGACGGTATGCCGATGGTGAACCAAGCCGCGATGGTGACGTGGATGGGCTGGAACGGATATAGCAACGGGTCGGCCTTGAGTGGTTTGGCCAGCAGGCATTCGATGCCCACCAAGAAGGCCAGCAGGACCGAGTACACCGTTTTGGTCAAGAAAAGGTTAGCGACGCGTTCGATGTTGCCGATCACCCGCCTGCCCTCGCCGACGACGTAAGGCAGCGTCTCGAATCTGTTGTCCAGCAGCACGATCTGCGCGACGGCGCGCGCTGCCGGACTGCCGGATCCCATCGCGACGCCGATGTCGGCGTCCTTGAGGGCCAGCACGTCGTTGACGCCATCGCCGGTCATCGCGACAGTGTGTCCGTGTGTTTGCAGGGCGTGCACCATGGCCCGTTTCTGGTCCGGCCGTACCCTGCCGAAGGTGGTGTGAGTGTCCAGCGCGTCCGCCAATTGTGCGGTTTCCGAGGGCAATTGACGCGCGTCCATCGTCTCGCCGCGCAGCCCCAGCGTGCCGGCGACGGCGCCGACCGAGACCGCGTTGTCCCCGGACAACACCTTGACCGAAACGCCTTGTTCAGCAAAGTAATCCAGCGTCTTGCCCGCGTCCGGGCGCACCTTCTGTTCGAGGACCACCAGCGCAACCGGGGTGACGCGGCCCGGCGCGTCGGGGTCGTCGACGGCGACATCACCGGCGCCGACCAGTAGCACCCGTAGCCCCTGCGCCCCGATCCGCTCGGCCTGTACAGCCACGTCCGACGACGGCTCGAGCAACACGTCCGGAGCCCCCATCACCCAGTTGCCGTGGTCTTGGAAAGAGACACCGCTCCATTTGGTGGTCGACTTGAAAGGTGCCGTCGCCGTGGCGGTCCAACTGGGGGGCTGGTGATAGGTCTCGGCGATGGCCCGCATGCTCGCGTTCGGACGCGGATCGGCGGCGGCCAACGAGGCGAGCACGTCGCCGATCGGTTCCCGCTGCGCCGATTGGTCGAGCTCGTCTACGCTCGCGACCCGCATACCGCTCTCGGTCAAGGTGCCCGTCTTGTCCGCGCACACCACGTCGACGCGCGCGAGTCCCTCGATGGCGGGCAGCTCCTGCACCAGGCACCGGCGCTGACCGAGCCGCACCACCCCGACCGCGAATGCGACCGAGGTCAACAACACCAGCCCTTCGGGGACCATCGGCACCAGCGCGCCGACCGTGCGCAGCACGGCCTCCCGCCAGTCCGCGCGCGTGGTGAACAACTGGGTGTAGACGGTCAGCAGTCCAGCCGGCACCAACAGGTAGGTGATGAACTGCAGGATGCGGTTAATCCCATTGCGCAGTTCGGATTTCACCAACGTGAACTTGCTGGCCTCCTCGGCGAGCCTGGCCGCGTAGGCGGCCGGCCCGACCTTGGTGGCGCGGTAGGCACCGCTGCCCGCGACGACGAAGCTGCCTGACATCACCGAGTCACCGACGGCTTTGGCGACCGGGTCGGCCTCCCCGGTCAACAGCGACTCGTCGACCTCCAAGCTCGCCTCCTCGACGACCTCCCCGTCCACGACGACCTGATCGCCGGGGCCCACCTCGATGATGTCGTCGATCACCACTTCACCGGGCGGCACGGCCTTGGTCCCGGATTGCCTGCGCACCAGGGGTTTCGCCTGCCCGACGATGGCGAGCCTGTCCAGCGTCTGCTTCGCGCGGATTTCTTGAACCATGCCGACGACACTGTTGGCGATGATCAACAGCCCGAACATGCCGTTGATCACCGAGCCCGTCGCGACCACGATCAGCAGCAATACTCCGAGGATCGCGTTGATCCGAGTGAACACGTTGGCCCGGACGATCTCGGTGATGCTGCGAGTGGCGCGCTGCCGCATCGCGTTGCTTTTGCCGTCCGCCACCCGCTGCGCGACTTCGGCGTCGGTCAGGCCCGAGGCGTGAGTCATCGCGTGAAGGTTCCCAGCTTGTTCGAGTCGTAATACTCCAAGTTCAGCGTATGGTCGCCGAAAACAGCTTTGGAAACCGTTCCGGGTGGTGCGTTTTCGTCGGTCAGCGCAAAGGTGAAGGTGTCGCCGTCCCAGTGGGCGAGGGTGGTCGTCCGGTTTTTCGGACCCATCTGCAGTTGCAGCGCGCCGTCGTGTTGGGTCACGACCGCCGGCCCCCAGTAGTCGCTCACATAGCTGCCGGCGTAGTCACCGAGCGGTCGGGCCGGGGCGGGGTTGACCGGGGGTTGCTTTCCGACCAGTGAGCCGACCGGGTTGTTCAACCAGCCGATCGCCTTCTTGTACAGCGGTCCCCAGTCCTCACGGATCCGACCGTACTGAACGAGGTCCATGAACTCGGCGGTGAGCGTTTCCGGGATGCCGTAGGGCGCGGCGTTGGTCAGCGCGACAATGCCCAAATCCTCCGACGGCAGCACCACGAAATTTGTGGCCGCGCCCAAATCGAAAGCGCCGGAATGGCTGAACTCGGTGCGGCCCGACGAGTCGACCGAGGAGTTGAAGCCGTATCCGTAGAATCCGGTGCGCGCCTGCGGCGTCGTGGCGGGCGACGACACCATTTGCGGGCTGATGGCGGGCAGCAGTGCTTCCGGCGACGTGATCCGGCGGCCGTTGTAGGTTCCGTTGCCCAGCAACATCAATAGCCAGCGCGCCATGTCGTTTACCGATGAACTCACGCCGCCCGCCGGCGACTGGGTGTCCGGGTCGCGCTGGAAGCGGGCCTGCCACTTGTCACCGACTTTGATGTGGTTGACCGCATGGTTGGGCCTGGCGATGAAGTCGGCGAACCGCGAACTGGTCGAAGCCATTCCCAGCGGGCGGTAGAGCACCTCGTCGGAGAGGTCCTCCCATGGCTTGCCCGCCGCGGCCGCCACCGCCTCGGCACCGGCAGTGATCCCATAGTTGGTGTAGGCGTAGCTGATTCGGAACGAATCCAGCGGCAGGTACTTGAGCCGCTCCAGGATTTGCCGGCGGTCATAGCCGAGGTCTTCGAGCTTGTCACCGGCATGGTCTGGCAAGCCGGAGCGATGCGCGTACAGGTCGCCGACGGTCACGTGGCTGGTGACGTAGGGATCGTTCAGCGTAAACCACGGCAGCTTGGCCGCGACGGGTGTGTCCCACGCGAGCACGTTGTCGCTGACCTCGTGCGCGACTACCGTCGCGCCCACCGATTTGGACACAGAAGCCAACTGGAAGACGGTGTCGGCGTCCACCTTGTTGTCCTTGCCCTGCCCCTTGCTCTCGTCTTTGACGCCGAAGCCTTTGGCGTACAACACCTTCCCGCTGTGCACGACGGCTACCGCCATCCCGGGAATGCCGGTGCCTTTCATCAGGTCGTTGATCAACCCGTCCAGCTTGGCGACGGCCTCGTCAATGCGGCCGGCGGGGATCGTCACGCCGGCGACCTCGTTGGGCGGGGTGTCGGACAGTGTGGAGGGCTGCCCCGCCGTCGGCTGTACGGAGTCGCACCCCGTCAACCCGAGCAACGCCGCGGTGAGGACGGCCGCGGCCGCGCGATTGGTCATCCGCGAACCCTAACGCGGTGACGATGGGCGCCGCGTGGATCTACAGCCGCCACCAGGCATCGGATTTCTCCGGTGCCGCGGGATCGATGCGTTGACCCGGCGCCGGCACCGCCACCTGCACCCGCTCCGGCGCGGCGGCGGCGAGCAGCCGCTCAACCGGTTCAGCCCACGGGTGCGGGGCCAATCGGAAGGTGCCCCAATGGATCGGCACCAGCAGTCCGCCATCGGTGACGTCGAGGTGCGCGCGCACCGCCTCCTCGGGGTTCATGTGGACATCGGGCCACGCCGTGTTGTAGGCCCCGATCGGCAGCAGCGTCAGGTCGAACGGCCCGTGATCGGCGCCGATCTGCTCGAAGCTCTTCGAGTAGCCGGTGTCGCCGCCGAAGTACGCCCGATGCGCCGGGCCGACGAACGCCCAGGACGCCCACAGCGTCGTATTGCGGTCCAGAAAGCGTCCCGAGAAGTGCCGCGCCGGCACGCACACCACGGCCAGCTCGTCGACTTTGGCGCTCTGATGCCAGTCGAGCTCGACGATGCGCTGATCGGGTATCCCCCACCGCCGCAGGTGGGCCCCGATGCCAAGCGGCACGAAGAACGGTGCCCGCTGAGTGCGGGCCAGCGCCCTGACCGTGTCGATGTCGAGGTGGTCGTAATGATCGTGGCTGATCACCACCGCGTCGACGGCGGGCAGCGCCTCGAGTTGGATCGGCGGCGGATGCAGCCGCTGCGGGCCGACGACGTCCGACGGCGAACACCGGTCGCTCCATACGGGATCGGTGAGTACCCGGTAACCGTCGATCTCCAGCAGCGCCGTGGAATGACCGAACCAGCTCACAGCCAGCCGGCTCGGGTCGGCGTCGAGCATCCCCGGCGACGCCAGCGGGATCGGCCCCTTCGGCTTGCTCGCGCCCCGGTTGCCGATCAGCTCCCACGCGATGAGCCGCAGTTGCTCGCGGTCCATCTTGGTCTCGGAGGCGGGCTCGAGGTTGACGAAGACGCCGTTGCGGTAGTGCGGCGACCCGGCTGTCACCGCGGCGATCGAGGCTGGATGGGCGCCGAGCGCGTCCGGCGCGCCGTGCAGCGCTCGCATCAGCCAACCGCCCGCCGCCAGCGACGCCGTGCCGGCGACCAGCCGTAGCGTCCCCCGCATGTTTGTCACGCCCCCTGGAACTTCGGTGGCCGCTTCTCGATGCGGGCGACCTGGGCTTCGACGACGTCTTGGCTGCTCCAGGCTTTGTCGAAGAGTTCCTTGTGCACCGGATCGGCCTCTTCGATGGCGCCGTCGTCGTTGAGCACCCGCTTGGCGTGCTGGATCGCCAGCGGCGCCAGCCCGGCGATCTCGGCGGCCCAGGCCTGCGCGTCGGCCAGTGTCCCGATGCGATTGGCCATCCCGGTCTGCAGCGCCACGTCGGCGGTCAGCCTCTCCGCCGTGAGCAGCATCGCCCGAGCCCGGCCGTGACCGACGAGGGACGACAGCCGCCGGATGCTCCAGTTATCCAGCGCCAGGCCATATTTCGAGGTCGGGAATTGGAAGAACGCGTCGGGTGCGACGACCCGCAGATCGCATTGCATGGCCAACTGCAGGCCCGCGCCGATGGCCGGGCCGTTGATGGCCCCGATCACCGGGATCAATGTGGCATCGAGCACCCTGTGCAGCTCGACGAGCCGGTCGGGGTAGTCGGCCGCGAAGGCGTCACCGCTGAGATCTGCGCCGGCACAGAACGCCGTCCCCTGCCCCGTCAGCACGATCGCGCGGGTGGAGCCGTCTCCGGCCTTCAGCACGGCCTCGCGCAGCTCCTCGACCAGCTCAGAGTTCAACGCGTTGCGGCGCTCGGGGCGCTGCAGCTCGATGGTCATAACGGCCTCGGCCCGGGTAACACCGATCATGGCAGCCACCCTATATAGCCTCGTCACGTGAGTCGTATTACGGCTGCTCAACTCCGCGATGCCGTGCTGGACGAAAATTCCTTCATCCGCTGGGACGGTGAACCGCTCAAGGTGCCGGTCAGCGAGTCCTACGCCCGAGAGCTCGCCGACGCCCGCACCGCGACGGGCCTGGACGAATCGGTGGTCACCGGCGAAGGCCACGTCTTCGGGCGCCGAGTCGCGGTGGTGGTCTGCGAGTTCGGCTTCCTGGGCGGGTCGATCGGGGTTGCCGCGGCCGAGCGGATCACCGCCGCGGTGCAGCGGGCGACGTCCGAGGGGCTGCCGCTGCTGGCGTCGCCGAGTTCCGGCGGCACCCGCATGCAAGAGGGAACGGTCGCGTTTCTGCAGATGGTGAAGATCGCCGCGGCCGTGCGGCTGCACAGACGAGCACACCTGCCCTATCTGGTCTATCTGCGCAATCCGACCACCGGCGGGGTGTTCGCGTCCTGGGGCTCGCTGGGCCATGTGACGGTCGCCGAGCCGGGCGCGCTGATCGGCTTCCTGGGCCCGCGCGTGTACCAGCTCCTCTACGGCGAACCCTTCCCCGAGGGCGTGCAGACCGCGGAAAACCTTCAGCGGCACGGCGTGATCGATGGCGTCGTTCCGCTCGATGAGCTGCGCCGCATGCTGGACCGTGCCATGACCGTCATGGCCGACGCTCCTGAGCAGCTGCCCGCGCCGGCGCCACCCGAACCGACGCCCGACGTCTCGGCGTGGGACTCGGTGGTGGCGTCGCGGCGGCCCGACCGGCCGGGGGTTGGGCTGTTGCTGCGGCACGGCGCCACGCATCGGGTGATGCTGTCGGGGACCGGTCAGGGAGAGGCGGCGACCACGTTGTTGGCGTTGGCTCGGTTCGCCGGCCAGCCCGTGGTGGTGCTTGGCCAGCAGCGGCTGACGGGCGGCTTGGTGGGCCCGGCGTCACTGCGCGAAGCCCGGCGTGGCATGGCGCTGGCCGCCGAGTTGCGTCTGCCGTTGGTGCTGGCGATCGACACCGCGGGGCCGGCGCTGTCGGCCGAAGCCGAACAGGGCGGGCTCGCCGGGCAGATCGCGCAATGCCTGGCCGAGTTGGTGACGCTGGATACCCCGACGGTGTCGGTGCTGTTGGGCCAGGGCAGCGGTGGCCCGGCTTTGGCGATGGTGCCCGCCGATCGGGTGCTCGCCGCATTGCACGGGTGGCTGGCTCCGCTACCACCGGAGGGCGCGAGCGCGATCGTCTTCCGCGACACCGAGCACGCCGCCGAACTCGCTGCGGCACAAGGAATCCGATCTGCCGACCTGTTGAAGTCGGGAATCGTCGACGCCGTCGTCCCGGAGTATCCCGACGCGGCCGACGAGCCGGTCGAGTTCGCGCAGCGATTGTCGCGGGCCATCGCCGCCGAGGTGCACGCGCTGCGCGAGCTCCCCTCCGCCGAGCGGCTGGCCGCCCGGCTGCGGCGCTACCGCAACATCGGTCTGCCCGAATTCCGTCGCGACACGTAAGCCACGCAGACGACACGCCGACGTACGTGTGCGTGGTTTATGTCTCGCCAAACCGTTCACCCGCACATCGCGTCTTATGCGTATGCATGACGCCTTCGTGGGCAGCGAAGCTTTGCGCCAGCGAAAACTGACCCGGTATCAGCTGCTCACCGATTTCCGCACGATTTACCCCGACATCTATCTGGCCCGTCACACATCACCCTCGCTCCGGATACGGTCTGAGGCGGCGTGGTTATGGTCGCGGCGACGGGGCGTGCTGGCTGGGCTGGCCGCTGCGGCACTGCACGGCGCGGACTGGATCGACGACGATGAGCCGGTCGAGTTGATTTGGCGCAATCAACATGCCCCCGACGGCATTTTGACCCGCAATCAGCGCCTAGCGGACGACGAAATTTCGCACGTCACCGGCCTGCCCGTGACCAGCCTCGTGCGCACGGCTTTCGACCTGGCGCGACAACTCCCCTCCGCAGAGGCCGTGGCGCGACTCGACGCCTTGATGCGTGCCGCGCCGTTCTCCGCCGAAGACGTGCTGCTCCTGGCCAAGCGACACCGCGGCGCGCGGGGCCTGCACCAACTGCGAACGGTGCTGCCGCTCGTCGACGCGGGTGCGGCATCCCCAAAAGAGACCTGGCTGCGATTGCTGATCGTCGGCGCAGGATTGCCCAAACCCGAAACCCAGATACCGGTGGTCATGCATTACCGGACAGTGGCGCTCCTCGACATGGGCTGGGATCGCTTCAAAGTGGCGGTCGAGTACGACGGGGACCAGCACCGCACGAGCCGGCGCCAGTACGTGCGAGATATTCGCCGACTCGACGCGCTCGCGGATTGCGGATGGGTCGTCGTGCGGGTGGTCGCTGAAGACCGGCCCGAGGCCGTTATCGGCGGAATCCGAGAGGCCCTGCGCCGTCGCGGATATCGCGACACATAAGCCACGCACACGACGCGCCGACGTACATGTGTGTGGTTTATGACTCGCGCGGACATCACGCGGAGATGACGCGGACATGACGCGGCCGAGCAGTGCCGAGCGATACAGCGGTGCAGCCTCCCACAGCGATAGTCGACAATCAGGCAAAATGGGCCGCATGGACACTGGAGCTAGCTCACCGCGGGTCTTGGTCGTCGACGACGATTCAGATGTGCTCGCGTCGCTCGAACGCGGTCTGCGGCTGTCCGGATTCGAGGTGTCGACAGCGGTCGACGGCGCCGAGGCCTTGCGCAGCGCCACCGAGACGCGCCCGGACGCGATCGTGCTCGACATCAACATGCCGGTGCTGGACGGCGTCAGCGTCGTCACGGCGCTGCGCGCCATGGACAACGACGTCCCGGTCTGCGTCCTGTCCGCCCGCAGCTCGGTCGACGATCGGGTGGCCGGCCTGGAGGCCGGAGCCGACGACTACCTGGTCAAACCCTTCGTGCTGGCCGAGCTGGTCGCGCGGGTCAAGGCGCTGCTGCGCCGCCGCGGCGCCACCGCCACGTCCTCCTCGGAAACCATCACGGTCGGGCCGCTGGAAGTCGATATCCCGGGACGGCGGGCCCGGGTCAACGGCGTCGACGTCGACCTGACCAAGCGGGAATTCGACCTGCTGGCGGTGCTGGCCGAACACAAGACGGCGGTGTTGTCCCGCGCACAGCTGCTCGAGCTGGTGTGGGGTTACGACTTCGCCGCCGACACCAACGTCGTCGACGTGTTCATCGGATATCTGCGCCGCAAGCTGGAGGCGAACGGTGGCCCCCGGCTGCTGCACACCGTCCGCGGAGTGGGATTCGTACTGCGCATGCAGTAAGCAGGTCTACCGGCAATGAACTTCCTGTCCCGGATTGCGACCCGTACGCCATCGTTACGGGCGAGGGTCGCGGTTGCGACGGCCATCGGCACCGCCATCGTGGTGGTCATCGCGGGCGCGGTCGTGTGGTTCGGCATCACCAGCGCCTGGAAGGAACGGCTGGATCGCCGCCTCGACGAGGCGGCGGGCTTCGCCATCCCCTTCCTGCCGCGTGGACTCGGCGACATCCCGCGCACCCCCAACGACCAGGACACCGTCATCACGGTCCGGCGCGAGGGCCAGGTCATGTCCAATTCGGACATCACGCTGCCGCCGCTGGACGTCGGCTACGCCGACACGTACATCAACGGGGTGCGCTATCGAGTGCGGACCTTGGAGGTGCGCACTCCGCAGCCGGCGACGGTGGCGGTGGGTGCGACCTATGACGACACGATCGCCCAGACCAACAACCTGCATCGCCGGGTGATCCTGATCTGCGCGCTGTCGATCGGCGCGGCAGGGGTATTCGCTTGGCTCCTGGCGGCTTTCGCGGTGCGACCATTCAAACGCCTTGCCCAGCAAGCCCGTTCGATCGACGCCGACGAGCGCCCGCAGGTGGCCGTGCGTGGCGCCAGTGAGGCCGTCGAGATCGCCGAAGCAATGCGGGGCATGTTGCAGCGCATCTGGACCGAACAGGACCGGACCAAGGACGCGCTCGCGTCGGCACGCGACTTCGCCGCCGTGTCCTCGCATGAACTGCGCACCCCGTTGACCGCGATGCGCACCAACCTCGAAGTGCTGTCCACCCTGGACATGACGGATGAACAGCGCAAAGAGGTGCTAAGCGACGTCATCCGCACCCAGTCGCGAATCGAGGCAACGCTGACCGCCCTAGAACGGTTGGCCCAGGGCGAATTGTCGACGGCGGACGACCACGTGCCTGTCGACATCACCGAGCTGCTCGACCGCGCGGCCCACGACGCCACCCGGATCTATCCAGGGGTCGATGTTTCGCTGGTGCCGTCGCCCACCTGCATCATCGTCGGGTTACCGGCCGGATTGCGCCTCACCGTCGACAACGCGATCGCCAACGCCGTCAAGCATGGTGGCGCCACC
This sequence comes from Mycobacterium sp. E2479, assembly GCF_001667925.1. Classification (GTDB taxonomy): domain Bacteria; phylum Actinomycetota; class Actinomycetes; order Mycobacteriales; family Mycobacteriaceae; genus Mycobacterium. The sequence continues at coordinate 142,548 of NZ_LZJR01000010.1, forward strand.
CAGGTCCAGCTGTCGGCGGTCAGCTCGCGCGCCGGGGTGGAGATCGCCATCGACGACAACGGCAGCGGCGTGCCCGAGGATGAGCGCCAGGTGGTGTTCGATCGGTTCTCCCGCGGATCGACGGCCTCTCATTCCGGGTCGGGTCTGGGTTTGGCCCTGGTTGCCCAGCAGGCCCAGCTGCACCGCGGGACGGCGGCGCTGGAGAACAGCCCCCTGGGTGGGGCGCGGCTGGTACTGCGGCTCCCGGGCCCCAGCTAGCGCTCTATCGCCGCCGCAGATTCTCCGAGCTGTCGCCCCAGGGCGTGAAACCGGCTTGTTCGGCGGACTTCTCGTCGGTGAACCAGGCCTGGGCGGTGGTGGAGTGTCTTTCGAGTCGGGCACACTGGAGCGATGGCCAACGGCAGTAAACCGACCGACAACGACACGCTGGCAGTCATTCGTGACTTGGTCGCCGAGGAGAAAGCGCTGCGGGCCCAGCTGCAGCGCGGGGACATCGACACTTCGGAAGAACACGACCGCCTCCGGCAGGTCGAGGTCCAACTGGACCAATGCTGGGACCTGTTGCGGCAGCGCCGGGCGCTACGCGAGACCGGAGGCGACCCGCGAGCGGCAGAGGTGCGTCCGCCCGACGAGGTCGAGGGCTACCTGAGCTGAGCGACCACGCAAGCCGAGTCGACGCCTTAGTCATCGGAGGCGGACACAACGGCCTCGTGGCGGCCGCCTACCTGGCCCGCGCGGGTCTGCGGGTGCGCCTGCTGGAACGGCTCGACCACACCGGCGGCGCGGCGGTCTCGGCGCACGCCTTCGACGGCGTCGGCGTTCGGGTATCGCGCTACTCCTACCTGGTCAGTCTGTTACCGGCACGAATCGTCGAAGATCTGGGCGCCGACGTGCGGTTGGCCCGGCGGCCGTTTTCGTCGTACACACCCGACCCGGCGACCGGCGGCCACAGCGGGCTGTTGATCGGGTCGCCCGGCGACACCTTCGCCGGTATCGGGGCCGCCGGCGACGCGCAGGGGTTCGCTGACTTCTACCAACGGTGCCGGCTGGTCACCGAGCGGCTGTGGCCGACGTTGCTCGAGCCGCTGCGCACCCGCGGGGACGCCCGCCGGCAGGTGCTGGAAGGTGGCGGCAGCCGCGCGGCGGCCGCGTGGCACGCGATGATCGAGCACCCGATCGGACACGCCATCGCCGAGGCGGTGCGCAGCGACGTGGTGCGCGGGGTGATCGCGACCGACGCACTGATCGGCACGTTCGCCCGCCTCGATGACCCTTCGCTGACCCAGAATGTCTGCTTCCTGTATCACGTCCTCGGCGGCGGCACCGGAGACTGGGACGTCCCGATCGGCGGGATGGGCGCGGTGACCACGGCCCTGGCCGCGGCGGCGGTCCGCCATGGGGCCGAAATCACCACCGGTGCAGAGGTTTACGCGGTCGATCCCGACGGGGAGGTGTGCTATCGCAGGGGCGAGGAAGAACACCTGATTCGGGCCCGGTTCGTCCTGGCCGGCGTCACACCGACGGTCCTTGCCGGCCTCCTCGGTGAACGGCCGGCGGTCCCGGCCCAGGGCGCTCAGGTCAAGGTCAACATGATGCTGCGGAGGCTGCCCGGGCTGCGCGACCGGAAGGTTAGACCCGAGGATGCATTCGCCGGCACCTTCCACGTCAACGAAACTTGGACTCAGCTGGACGCGGCGTATTCGCACGCGGTAACTGGGCAGATCCCGAACCCGCTGCCCTGCGAGGCCTACTGCCACTCGCTGGCCGACCCGAGCATCCTCTCGGCCGACCTGCGCGACTCGGGCGCCCACACGATGACGGTGTTCGGCTTGCACACCCCGCACTCACTGTTCGACGGCAGCTACTCCGGCGCCCTGCGCGACCGACTGACCGACGCCGTACTGGCGTCGCTGAATTCCGTTGTCGGCGAACCGATTCAAGAGGTCTTGATGACCGACGCGCATGGCCGGCCCTGCATCGAGACGACGACGACGCTGGACTTGCACCGCGGGCTGAACATGACCGCGGGCAACATCTTCCACGGTGGCCTGTCGTGGCCGTTCGCCGAAGACGACGACCCGTTGGACACCCCGGCACGGCGATGGGGGGTGGCCACCGCGCACGAACGGATCATGTTGTGCGGCTGCGGCGCACGCCGTGGCGGGGCGGTCTCGGGCATCGGCGGACACAACGCCGCGATGGCCGTGCTGGCCTCGCTCAGATAGCGGATGTATTGCCGCGCTTGCGGATCCAGTCCCCGTGTTAGCGCGCGTCGATGGTGGTGTAGTCGCGCTCGGTGTAACCGGTGTAGATCTGGCGCGGACGGCCGATCTTGCTGTCGCCCTCGTCGTGCATTTCGCGCCAGTGCGCGATCCACCCGGGCAGCCGCCCCAGTGCGAACAGGACGGTGAACATCCGGGTGGGGAAGCCCAGCGCCCGATAGATCAGGCCGGTGTAGAAGTCGACGTTGGGGTAGAGCTTGCGCTCGACGAAGTAGTCGTCGGTGAGCGCCGCCTCTTCGAGTTGCTTGGCGATGTCCAGCAGGTCGTCATCGCCGCCGAGCTTGGCCAGGATCTTGTCGGCCTGCTCCTTGACGATGCGGGCGCGCGGATCGTAGTTCTTGTACACGCGGTGACCGAAACCCATCAACTTCACGCCGGCCTCGCGGTTCTTCACCTTACGCACGAATTCGCTGACATCGTCGTCGCTTTCGCGGATCTGCTCGAGCATCTCGAGCACCGCCTGGTTGGCGCCGCCGTGCAGCGGCCCCCACAGCGCGTTGATGCCTCCGGAGATGGAGGTGAACAGGTTCGCCCGCGACGAGCCGACCAACCGGACCGTCGACGTCGAACAGTTCTGTTCGTGGTCGGCGTGCAGGATGAAGAGCATGTCCAGCGCCCGCACTATCTCCGGGTCGGCGTGGTAGGGCTCGGCCGGCAACCCGAACGTCATCCAGAGGAAGTTCTCCACCAACGACAGCTTGTTGTCCGGGTAGAGGAACGGCTGGCCGATCGACTTCTTGTAGGCGTAGGCGGCGATGGTGGGCAGTTTCGCGAGCAGGCGGGTGGTCGACAGCTCGACCTGCTCGTTGTCCATCGGGTCCAGCGAGTCCGGGTAGTAGGCGCTCAACGCGTTCACCACGCTGGACAACACCGGCATCGGGTGCGCGTTGGGCGGGAAGCCGTCGAAGAAGCGCTTCAGGTCCTCGTGCAGCATGGTGTGCAACTGGATGCGCTTGGTGAATTCGGCCAGCTGGTCCTTGGTCGGCAGCTCGCCGTACATCAGCAGGTAGCTCACTTCGATGAAGGTCGACTTCTCGGCGAGCTGCTCGATCGGGTAGCCGCGGTAGCGCAGGATCCCGGCGTCGCCGTCGATGTAGGTGATGGCGCTTTTGCACGCGGCGGTGTTGACGAAACCGTTGTCGAACGTGGTGTAGCCGGTCTTGGACAGCAGCGAGCCCAGCGCGATGCCGTCAGCACCCTCGGTGGCGTTGACGATCTGGAGGTCAATCTCGCCGCCCGGGTACTTCAATGTGGCGGTGTCGTCGTTGTCTGCCACGAGAACCCCTTTGCGCTCTGGCTGGTATGGCTGCTGACTTGGTGCTTACTGCAAAAGGTAGTCGTTATGAGCATGGGGCGCCCGTCCGGGGTCGGGTCTGCTGGTCACGCCAGCGACCGATCCCTCACGCCGGCGCGCGACGTGCATCGTCAGCGCTAGGGCTGAAGCCGTTCGACCCGATCGCCGGTCACCCGGATGCGGTTATGCAACCGGTCCTCCCGACCTTGCCAAAACTCAACCAGTTCCGGAGCGATCAGATAGCCACCCCAGCCCGGCGGGACCGGGACCTGCTCGCGGTCGGCGAACCGGGCGGTGACCTCGCTCAGCTGGTCGAGAAGGGCGGCTCGCGACGCGATCGGTTGCGATTGGTGCGACGCCCACGCGCCCAGCTGCGACCCGCGCGGCCGCTTGGACCAGTAGTCCTCGGTGACCTGCGCGCTGACCTTGCTCACCGGCCCGCGGATGTGCACCTGACGACCGAGCTGGTACCAGGGAAACGTCGCCGAGGCGTAGGGCGTCGTCGCGAGGTCGTCGGCCTTGGCCGAGTCATAGTTGGTGAAAAAAGTGATCCCGGTCTCGTCCACGCTCTTACACAGCACCGATCGGCTCGCCGGTCTGCCGTCGGCAGTGACGGTAGCCAGCACAAACGCGTTGGGCTCGGCGACGCCCGACCGCTCGGCATCGTCGATCCATCTGCGCAACAACGAAACCCAGCCGCCACTCAGCCAATCCGCGTCGAGATCTGGACTGCCGTCTTTTTCCACCGACCCGTACTCCACACGCATTCGTTGCAGGTGCTCTTTTCCTTGTTCGGGGTTCGGTCCTGCCATCGCGTCAACGCTACCGGCGCTCGCTACCGGCCGGTAGCGTCGGCCCGATCAGGGGGTGCGAGAATTTTCGGTATGACTGCGGTCCCCGAAGACTTCGTCCCCGGCCTCGAGGGCGTGGTCGCCTTCACCACCGAAATCGCCGAACCGGATAAAGACGGCGGTGCGCTGCGCTATCGCGGTGTCGACATCGAAGACTTGGTGACCCAGCAAGTCACGTTCGGCGACGTGTGGGCACTGCTGGTCGACGGCAAGTTCGGCCGCGGGCTGCCGCCCGCCGAGCCGTTCCCCCTGCCCATCCACACCGGCGACGTCCGCGTCGACGTGCAGGCGGGCTTGGCGATGCTGGCCCCGATCTGGGGGTACAAGCCGCTGCTGGACACCGAGGAGTCCGTCGCCCGCGACCAGCTGGCCCGCGCGTCGGTGATGGCGCTGTCCTACGTGGCACAGTCCGCGCGCGGCATCTACCAGCCTGCCGTCCCGCAGCGAATCATCGACGAATGCGATACGGTCACCGCGCGTTTCATGACGCGGTGGCAAGGTGAGCCGGACCCACGGCACGTCGAAGCGATTGACGCCTACTGGGTCTCGGCCGCCGAGCACGGCATGAACGCCTCGACGTTCACCGCGCGGGTGATCGCCTCGACCGGCGCCGACGTGGCGGCGGCGTTGTCCGGCGCGATCGGGGCGATGAGCGGGCCGCTGCACGGCGGGGCGCCGGCGCGGGTGCTGCCGATGATCGAAGAGGTCGAGCGCACCGGCGACGCGCGTGGCCTGGTAAAGAAGATTTTGGACAGCGGCGACAAGCTGATGGGGTTCGGGCACCGGGTTTACCGCGCGGAGGACCCGCGGGCCCGGGTGCTGCGGGCTACCGCCGAACGGCTGGGCGCGCCGCGCCACGAGGTGGCCGTCGCGCTGGAGCAGGCGGCGCTGGCGGAGCTGCGCGAGCGGCGTCCGGACCGGGCGATCGAGACGAACGTCGAGTTCTGGGCCGCGGTGATGCTGGACTTCGCCCGAGTGCCGGCCAACATGATGCCGGCGATGTTCACCTGCGGCCGTACCGCGGGGTGGTGCGCCCACATCCTCGAGCAGAAGCGGCTGGGCAAGCTGGTCCGGCCGTCGGCCATCTACGTGGGCCCGGGACCGCGCAGCCCGGAATCCGTCGAAGGCTGGGACCGCAGTCTCACCAACGCATGAGCCGCCTGGTTTGTCGGTACCCGACGATCTAATGGTTGCCGTCGCGATGAGTTTTCGTCGCCGACGCAGTCATAAATCGTGAACCTGCCCGCCCCGGGCAGGAGAGGGAACCGATAAGGAGAATCAGCATGGCGATCAACATCGAGCCGGCCCTGTCCCCGCACCTGGTGGTCGACGATGCAGCCGCGGCAATCGACTTCTACGTCAAGGCTTTTGGGGCACAGGAAATAGGGCGCGTGCCGCGCCCCGATGGCAAACTGGTGCACGCCGCGGTCCGCATCAACGGCTTCACGGTGATGCTCAACGACGACTTCCCCGAAGTGTGTGGGGGCAAATCGATGACACCGACGTCGCTCGGCGGCACGCCCGTCACGATCCACCTGACGGTCCCCGATGTCGACGCCAGCTTCCAGCGTGCACTGGATGCGGGTGCCACAGTGGTCACCCCGCTGGACGACCAGTTCTGGGGTGACCGCTACGGCATGGTGGCCGACCCGTTCGGCCATCACTGGTCACTGGGACAGCCGGTCCGCGAGGTCAGCATGGACGAGATCGCGGCGGCGATGGCCGGGCAGGGAGCCGGCTGACTAACCGAGCAGCCGATCCAGCAGCCGGCGTCGCGGTGGCGGCGCCGGCGCTGCGGCGGCTACTGCGGCGAGCATGGCGGACACGTCGGTGAACTTGCTGCGGGGCCGGCCCTCATCGCTGCCCCGCGCGATCTCGGCGGCGTCGATGGCGCGCCATCCCGCCGCGTCGATGGCCTCGGGCTGACGAGCGTGCACCAGGCTGGCCAGCGCCTCGGGCTTGCCGACCGGATCGGTCAGATTGCCGGCGTTGAAATCGGCGACCAGGGACTGCACGGTCTGCAACGAGCAGGACTTGTTCGTGCCGATGAACCCACTGGGTCCCCGCTTGATCCAGCCCGCGACGTATGCGCCGGGCACCGGAACGCCGGAGGCGGGTTCGACGACGCGACCCCCGTCGTTCGGCACGACGGCCGATGATTCGTCATAAGGAAGATCGCGAATCGGCTTGCCGCGATAGCCAATCGATGTCAGCACCAGACCCGTTTCCAAAATGCGCGTCTCGTCGGTTCCGGTGACCGAGAACTCCATGCCGGTGGCGCGTTGCTCGCCCAGCACGCGGTTCGGGGTGAGCCGATAAGCCAGCCTGATCCTCGGACGCGACGACGGCGCCAAATCATCGCCGCACGTGCTCAGGATTTCCAGCTTGCGTTTCGTCAACGCATCCGACGCGGTCGCGAGATCGGCCACCACCAGCCGATGATCGGCCGCGCTGAGCACCACCTCGGAGCTGCCGGTGAGTCCGATCAACTCGGGCAACGTGAACGCCGAGTCCGCGGGGCCGCGCCGGGCGGCGATCACCACCTCGCGCACCGCCGAGCCCCGGAAGGCCGCCAGCGCGTGGTCGGCGATGTCGGTGCGGGCCAGGTCGTCGGGATCCGCGGTCAACACCCGGGCAACATCGAGCGCGACGTTGCCGTTGCCGACGATCACCACCCGCTCGTGGCTGAGATCGACTGGCAGGTCTGCGAACTCGGGATGCCCGTTGATCCACGCCACCAGTTCGGTTGCGGTGCCGGTCCCCGGCAGGCCCATGCCCTCAATGTCCAGCCGGCGGTCATCGGGCGCACCGACGGCGTACAGCACGGCGTGGTGGTGAGCCAGCAGGTCCGCATGACTCAGCTGCTTGCCGACCTCGACGTTGAGATAGAACCGAAACCGGCGGTCACCGGCGACCTTGTCGAAAAGCCGGGTGACCCTCTTGGTGTTCTGGTGATCGGGCGCCACCCCGGCCCGCACTAAACCGTAAGGCGTGGGTAGCTTTTCGAAGACGTTGACGCGGACGCGCTGCTGGGTCAGCAGTTCGTCGGCGGCATACATCGCCGCCGGCCCCGATCCGACGATGGCCACGGTCAGCGGCCTTCGGCGGGCGTGTACCTCGGCGGCCGGGATCACCGGGGCCAGCTTCGAGGTCGGCGGCAGCTTCTCCTCCATCGGCCGGTCCGGATAAAAGGACGCGTTGATCTCGATGAAAGGCAGCTGTTTGGAGTCCAGCCGGGTGTCGGGTGCGATCGCGCCCACTGGGCACGCGCTCACGCAGGCACCGCAGTCAACGCACGCCACCGGATCGATGTAGAGCATCTCCGAGGTGGCGAAGCCGGGCTCGTCCGGTGTCGGGTGAATGCAATTCACCGGGCAGGCGAAAACACAGGACCCGTCGTTACAGCACGACTGGGTAATAACGTGCGGCATAGAGGATCTCGCAGTTATCAGGCGGCCGGGACGGGGGCCAGGTGCTGGCGCTGCGGCTCGCTGCGGTAACGCGACGGCCTTCCGCTGATCTTGCACAACCGCCACATCAACCGCGCCGAGCGGGTCTCCATCAGGCCGGTGTCATAAGCCAGCATTCGCACGTCACCGAACATGTCGCTGAGCCACTTACGCGATTCCGGGGAGCGGAAGAACAATTCCTTCTTCACGTCGCGCGGGATGTCGAACTCGCGCCAGAACGCCTTGGGCGGCACCACGATTGCGCGGCACAGCACTTTCATGGTCAGCGGCAGGTACAGCGCGGTCCAAAATCGCTGCCTCTTGGTCAATTCCGGCACCCGCTTGCGCAGGAACTCGTGGGCGAACGAGATGTGGCGAGCCTCCTCGGCCACGTGAATGGCCATCACCCGCTCCATGATGGGATGCAGCGACTTGCCTTCGCGCAGAACGTTTTTCTGCGTGTGGTCGATCGGCTCCTCGCCGGCGAGCACGCCGATGAAGAACGCCACCGGCAGCGGGCCGGCGACCAGCGGAACCAACGGCGAAAGCCACTTGAGAACCCGCGGCATGCCCGGCACGTCGGCGCCGATGCGGTTGACCATCTCCTGGAACATCATGGTGTGGTTGCACTCTTCAACCGATTCGTGCAGGCAGTACCGGTATTCCGGCGACCCGTTGGGCACCCAGAACGTGTAGTTCATCAGGCCGCGGATCAGGATGGATTCGAAGTGCAGCCCCACCTTCGCCACGTTGGCCTGGCGCCACATCCCGATCTTGATCTTGCGCTCGTCCGACTGCGCGAGATACCAGGGGTGACGGCCCAGCGGGTCGGTCGCCGGCAGAATCCACCGCGGATCGTTTTCCGCGACGGCGAATTCCGGTGAATCCCAGTCGATGTCGGTGTACGGATTGAAGTTGCGCCGCACCGACCCCTCGGACAGTGTGGCAAGCATGTTGACGTATTCGGCGTCGTCGCGCACTTCCATGTTGTTTCGCCAACGCCGGACTAGTCGCGTCCTAGCCATATCCAGGCCTCCCCAACGAGGTTTACATTTGGACGTGCTGTGTCCAGACAGTACCGCAGGTACCGGATATTCTCTAGACCTTGTACGGATGCTGTGACCTGACCGGTGGTCATCAATTTTTTATGTCCCAGATCACACCCGGCCAACCGTCCGACAACCCGCGAGCAGGCCTTTTCACCCGCCGGCGGGGGCTCGCGGACGGGCCGCCGCACCGACCCGTCAGGTCGCGTCACTACCCTGATGAGCATGGCTGACCAGCTCGAGATCCCCGCTGACATCAAACCCCGCGACGGCCGCTTCGGCTGTGGCCCGTCGAAGGTCCGGCCCGAACAACTGCAGGCGCTGACCACGACGGTCGCCCCGTTGTTCGGCACCTCGCATCGGCAGGCGCCGGTCAAGAATCTGGTCGGCCGGTTGCGGTCCGGGCTTGCCGACCTGTTTTCCGTCCCCGAGGGCTACGAGGTGATCCTGGGCAACGGCGGCGCGACCGCGTTCTGGGATGCCGCGGCGTTCGGCCTGATCGACAAGCGCTCGCTGCACTTGTCCTTCGGCGAGTTCAGCTCCAAGTTCGCCTCTGCGGTCGCCAAAAATCCGTTCATCGGCGATCCCATCGTCATCAAGGCGGACGCCGGCGGTGCCCCCGAGCCGCAGAGCGATCCCTCGGTGGACGTCATCGCCTGGGCGCACAACGAGACGTCCACCGGCGTCGCGGTGCCCGTCCGCCGGCCCGCAGATTCCGGTGATGCGCTGATCGTCGTCGACGCGACCTCGGGCGCCGGCGGGCTGCCGGTCGACATTCCCGAAACCGACGCCTACTACTTTTCTCCGCAAAAGAATTTCGCCAGCGACGGTGGCCTGTGGTTGGCCATCATGAGCCCGGCAGCGCTGGCCCGCGTCGAGTCCGTCGCCGCCGCCGGCCGCTGGGTTCCCGACTTCCTGTCGTTGCCCATCGCGGTGGAGAACAGTCTCAAGGACCAGACGTACAACACCCCGGCGGTCGGCACCCTCGCGCTGATGGCCGAGCAGGTCGATTGGATGCTGGGCAACGGCGGGCTGGACTGGGCCGTCAAACGCACCGCGGACTCGTCGGGTCGGCTGTACTCCTGGGCCGAAGAGAGGTCCTACACGACGCCATTCGTCGCCGACCCGAAGCTGCGCTCACAGGTGGTGGGCACTGTCGACTTCGCCGACGAGGTCGACGCCGCGGCCGTGGCGAAGATTTTGCGGGCGAACGGCATCGTCGACACCGAGCCGTACCGCAAACTCGGCCGCAACCAACTGCGGGTGGGGATGTTCCCGGCGGTGGACCCTGACGACGTCAGCGCGCTCACCCAGTGCATCGATTGGGTGGTCGAGCGCCTGTAACCGGCCGGCAATCAGCGCGCAATCACACCGCGTGTCAGCACAGCCGATGGGCGGTTGCTGGACTACAGTGCGCACGTGACGGGTCCGTCGCTGACCTGCACGGAGCCTGCGAGGAGATAACCATGCGGGAACTCAAAGTGGTCGGGCTGGATGCCGACAGCAAATATGTCATCTGCGAAGGTGACGATCCCGCGGAGCAGTTCAAGCTGGCGGCCGACGATCGCCTGCGAACTCTGCTGCGCGACGCGGCCCTGTCCTCTGAGCAACCGCAGCTCGAGATTGAAGTCACCAACATGCTGAGCCCCAAAGAAATTCAGGCAAAGATCCGTGCCGGCGCCTCCGTCGAGCAGGTTGCCGCGGCATCCGGCTCGGAGGTGTCGCGGGTCCGCCGCTTCGCCCACCCGGTGCTGTTGGAACGGTTCCGCGCCGCGGAACTGGCAACCGCAGCCCACCCGATGCTGGACGACGGCCCCTCCGTGCTGACGCTGCTGGAAACGGTCAGCGCCGCGCTGGTGACCAGGGGTCTCAGCCACGACAAACTGAGCTGGGACGCCTGGCGCAATGAAGACAACCGCTGGACGGTGCAGCTTGCGTGGAAGGTCGGTCGCTCCGACAACCTCGCGCATTTCTGCTTCTCCCCGGGCGCCCACGGGGGAACGGTCACCGCCATCGACGACGAGGCCAGCGCGCTGATCGACCCCAGCTTCGAACGTCCGCTGCGCCCGGTGGCCAGGGTCGCCCACGTCGACTTCGAGGAGCCCGCGAAGCCGCCCGTCGTGGAAGCCGAAGTACCGGTGGCCGCAGAGCCCGAGGAAAAGCCCGTGCACACGCGCCGGGGCAAGCCGGTCATTCCGGCTTGGGAGGACGTGCTGCTCGGCGTGCGGTCGGGCGGCCAGCGCTAGCGACCCGCGGCCGCCAAGGCCAGCAGCACCAGCCAGGCTCCCGCGACGCCCACCGCGGCACCCAACACGAACCAGCGCAGCACCGGGGTGCGCCGCCACCCCCACAAAGTCGGTGCCAGTCCTCCGGCGGCCACGACGTTGAGCCCGACGGCCAGCAGCGCGTGCACCCGAACCAGCCCCAGACTGAGCACGACGATCGCGGCGGCGGTGACCGCCGCAACGAATGCGGTGACCGTCAAACCCGTTGCCCAGGGGACGGACTCGTCTCTCATCAGCCGGAGCCTAGTCTGACTGTCCATCGCCGCCTCTCGTCGAGCGGGCCCGCTCGTAGAACGCCAACGCCGCCGCCGTCGCGACATTGAGCGAGTCGGTACCCCGTGACATCGGGATGCGCACCCGCACGTCGCTGGACCGCAGGACGGCCGGCGTCAGTCCCGGCCCCTCGGCACCCACCAACACCGCCACGCGTTCGCCACGAGCGGCCGTCATCGCCTCCGGCAAGGCGCACGCAGCGCCCTGAGGGGTCATCGCCATAAGCCGAAAACCATTGTGCTGCAGCTTTTTAAGGTCGGCGGGCCAACAGGACGCGCGCGCGTACGGCACCAGCAGCGCGTGGCCCATCGACACCCGGACCGCGCGGCGATACAGCGGGTCGGCACAGCCGCTGCCGAAGACCACCGCGTCGACACCGAGGCCCGCCGCGTTGCGGAAGATCGAGCCCAGGTTTTCGTGATCGTTGACCCCTTCGAGCACCGCCACGGTGCGGGCCCCGGCGATCACCTCGGCAACGCTGGGTTCGGCCACTCGTCGGGCGGCCGCGAGCACGCCGCGGTTGAGGTGGAAGCCGACCACTTGGGCCATGACGTCGGCGGAGGTCCGGTAGAACGGCACAGAGCTGCCGGCCAGGTCATCTTCGAGCTCGGCGAACCGACGGTCGGTGCCCAGCAAAGCATGCGGGCGGAAGCGTGATGCGAGCATGCGCTGCACCACCAACACACCCTCGGCGATCACCAGACCCTTGCCGGACGGCAGATCTGGACGACGGTCGACGCTGTTCAGGTCGCGGAAATCGTCGAGCCTCGGATCGTCGGGGTCGTCAACGTCGGTGATCATTCGCCGGCCTCGGGGGTGCGGCTCACGGGCCTTCGTCGACCAGGGCCAGCATCAGATCGGCCGCGTTGCGCAGGGTGTCGCGTTGGTTGCTGTCCAGCGTCGCCAGCCGCTTGGCCAGCCACTCCTGGCGGGCACGGCGGTTCGCCTTGACCAGCTCGGCCCCAGACTCGGAGACCGAGACGAGGACCTGCCGGCCGTCGACCGGATGTGGCGTGCGATCCACCAGCCCCATCTCGGCCAGCGACGCGATCACCCGGGTCATCGACGGCGGCCGCACCCGCTCGCGAATCGCAAGGGCGCCGGGGGTCATCGGGCCTTCGTTGGTCAGCATCGCCAGCGCCGACAGCTGGGACAACGACACCGGCGACGACGGATTGCGAAACCGCAGTTGGCGGGCCAGCCGCATAACTGCCAGTGACAGGTCGCTGGCCAGCCGCGCATCGCTGTCAGGCATGGCGCGAGGTTACACGGCTGCCTGAGAAACCGGGACACGAACCCGTGAACGAAGGGTGTTCGGCTGAGCGGTGGGGTTTTTCATCGAAACGCTTATCCGCCCAGGTATCCCGCTTAGTCAGCGGGTTTCGATCATCTCTCTCGGCAACTGGGTGCGCCGCCGCCCGACGCCGACGGGAGGTTTATGTTAATCGCGATGTCCACCCAACCCGATCGCGACCGCACCGCACCGCCGCTGCCCGCTGTGCTGCTGCGCGCGTGGCTATTCATCGCGCTCGGCGCGTTGGGTTGGTTGATCGCGTTGGCCGCCGCGTTCTTGGTGCCCTCCCTGCAGGGCTGGCGTCCCGTGACCCTGGCCGGGCTGGGCGTGGGGGTACTCGGTACGAGCATCTTCTTGCTGCAGCTCGCCGCGGCCCGACGCGGTGCGCGCGGCGCCCAGGCCGGGCTGGAAAATTTCCTCGACCACAAGTAACCGGCGAACCTGGAGGAGTGATGGTAGCCCCGCTGTTGCAAGCGCAGATCGATATCGATGCACCGACGAACAAGGTGTGGGAATTGATTTCCGATCTGCGGCGCATGCCGCAGTGGAGTCCGCAGTGCCGGTGGATGAAGCCTTTCGGCCCGGTGCGTCAGGGCACCCGGACCCTGAACCTCAACCGCCGCAAGCGGTTGTTCTGGCCGACCACCTGCACGGTCGTCGAGGTCGTCCCCGACCGCAGGCTTGCGTTCCGCGTGGACACCAACAACACCATCTGGACCTATGAGCTCGAACCCAGCGGCGCGGGCACCCGGCTGATCGAGAGCCGTCACGCCGAAAACGGCGTCACCGCCTTTTCGAATCTGTCGGTCAATGCGCTCTTTGGCGGAACCACCAACTTCGAACGCGAACTGCTCGACGGCATGAACGCGTCGCTCGCGCGTATCAAGGCCGCCGCCGAAACCGGCTAGTCGGGAGGCTCGGTCTGCGACCGCTGCTCGGACGCCACCGCCTCAGACGCAGGCTCGGTTTCTGATGTTTGGGGCTGCGGCTCGGGTTCCGCCGATTCTCCCGGCGTCTCTGGCTGGGGCCGGGGCTCCTCCGGCTGCGCTTCGGCCGCCTGCGATGACTCCGGAAGCGGCGGCGACGGCTCGACCGGTGCCTGGGTGATGTCCAATAGGCCGTCGTCGTACGGTTCATAGGCCGGCGACCCGGTGCCCGCCGGGGCCGGAGTGTCCGAGTGGGCACCGCAGCCGTACAGCTTGTCGACGACGTGCCCGTCGGCCGACAATTCGTTGCCGCACACACCGAACAGTGCACCGAGGGAACCCGACAGCGGCAGGAAGAAACCGCAGTCGCGGCACACCCGCTTGGTGGATCGCGCCATCGGCGAGTCGGGACCGTAATCACCGGTGCGCCAGCGTTCGGCCGCCTCCGATCGGCCCTCGGCGCTCATCACCCAACGACGGCCCAGCCCGATTTCCGCGGCGGTCTCGTCGACCTGGGGATCCCCGCTGGCGGTGTAGCCGGGAACCAGCCGAGGGTCGTCGGCGGCGGGTGCCAACAGGTCACCGGGGCTCAGGTCCCCGGGCCGCACCCGTTGCTCCCACGGCACCCATTCGGGCGCCAGCAATGCCGTCGGCCCCGGCACCAGCACCACCTCGCTGATGGTGGCGCGCTCGGCGCCGGGATAGGCGGCCACCACGACCGCCCATTGCCATCCCTGATAGCCGGGTAGATGCGCCAGGAACCGGTGGGTGGCGCTGTTCGCGTCTTCGTAGCCGGCGCCCAGATAGTCGCCGACCATCTCCGGCCCGCTGAACTCCACGACGGCGGCCCTGGCCTGGTCCGCCGCACCCGTGAGCACCGCCGCCAACCCCTCGGGCCAGTCGCCCACGGTCGCCACGGCGGAGCCCGCGGTGGGCTCCTCGAAGGATCGGGTCACGCTGTCTTCTTTCTGCATCGCGTTTCCAATACTAGGTTGACGAGCCACACCCCGTACCTGCAGACGCATGGAGTCGGCATAGGGGAGAATCGGTACGTGTCTGGAAGGCGGCAAAACAATCCAAGCCGTGTGGCCCCTCAGCCGGGCCGCCGGGCCCGCAACGGGTCCGCCTCCCAGCATCCGGGTGCGGTGAATTATCCCGCCGGCGGCGCTGATCGGCGCTCCCGCCGCCCGTCGCCAATGCCGAGCGCCAACCGTTATCTCCCCCCCTTGGACCACCAGCCGAAGCCGGAGCCCAACAGTGACGGGGCATCTCGCGGTCCGGCGGCCGGCGAGCGCATCACCGTCACCCGCGCCGCGGCACTGCGCAGCCGCGAGATGGGTTCGCGGATGTACTGGATGGTGCAGCGCGCCGCGACCGCCGACGGCGCCGACAAGTCAGGCCTAACGGCGCTGACGTGGCCCGTGGTGGCCAACTTCGCGGTGGACGCCGCGATGGCCGTCGCACTGGCCAACACGTTGTTCTTCGCCGCAGCAACCGGCGAGAGCAAGGGCCGGGTCGCGCTGTACCTGTTGATCACCATCGCGCCGTTCGCCGTGATCGCACCGCTGATCGGACCGGCGCTGGACCGGCTGCAGCATGGCCGTCGCGTCGCCCTGGCCGCATCGTTCGCCCTTCGCACCGCGTTGGCCGTGCTGCTGGTCATGAACTACGACGGCGCGAGCGGCAGTTTCCCGTCGTGGGTGCTCTATCCGTGCGCGCTCGCGATGATGGTGTTCTCGAAGTCGTTCAGTGTGCTGCGCAGCGCGGTGACACCGCGGGTCATGCCCCCGACCATCGACCTGGTGCGGGTGAACGCCCGGCTCACCATGTTCGGTCTGCTGGGCGGCACCATCGTCGGCGGTGCGATAGCGAGCGGCGTCGAGTTTGTCTGCACGCACCTGTTCAAGCTGCCCGGGGCGTTGTTCGTGGTGATCGCCGTGACCGTCGCCGGCGCCCTGCTGTCCATGCGGATACCGCGTTGGGTCGAGGTGACCGCCGGTGAAGTCCCCGCCACGCTGAGCTATCGCCAGAACAGTGAACCGTTGCGGCGCAGCTGGCATAAAGAAGTCAGCGGGGCACTGCGACAGCCGTTGGGCCGCAACATCATCACCTCGCTGTGGGGTAACTGCACCATCAAGGTCATGGTGGGCTTCCTATTCCTCTATCCCGCATTCGTCGCCAAGGCCCATCAGGCCAATGGCTGGGCCCAGGTCGCGATGCTCGGGGTGATCGGCGCCGCGGCCGGGATCGGCAATTTCGTCGGCAACTTCACCAGTGCGCGCCTGAAGCTGGGCCGGCCCGCCGTGCTGGTGGTGCGCTGCACGGTGGCGGTGAGCGCGGTCGCGCTGGCGGCCTCGGTGGCCGGCAACCTGGTGCTTGTCGTGATCGCCACCCTCGTCACGTCGGGCGCCAGCGCCATCGCAAAGGCGTCCCTGGACGCGTCGCTGCAGAACGACCTGCCCGAAGAATCCCGCGCATCGGGTTTCGGGCGCTCGGAGTCGACGCTGCAGTTGGCGTGGGTCCTCGGCGGGGCGCTGGGGGTCTTGGTGTACACCGAATTGTGGGTCGGTTTCACCGCGGTCACTGCCCTACTCATCCTGGGTCTGGCGCAGACCTTGGTCAGCTTCCGCGGCAATTCACTGATTCCCGGCCTGGGAGGAAATAGGCCAATCATGGTCGAGCAGGAGGGCAAGCGCCGCGGTGTCGGCGCTCCGGCGGTGGTTGCCGAGTGAAGCCCGAAGGCAAGCGGGGTGTGGCTGTACTGCTCGCCTGCCTGATAGCTGTGCTCTGCATTGGCGCCGGCGTCGGGACCTGGTTTCTGGTGGGCCGCTCTGGCCCGCGTCACCCCGAGATCAGCGCGTATTCACATGGTCACCTCACCCGGGTGGGGCCGTACCTTTTTTGCAACGTGCTCAACCTCGAAGACTGCGAGACGCCGCAGAGCCAGGGCGAGCTGAAGGTCAGCGAGCGGTACCCGATTCAGCTCTCGGTGCCCGATGCCATCTACCGCGCGCCCTGGCGGTTGCTGCAGGTGTACGACGACCCCACCAACACCACCAGCACCATCTTTCGCCCGGGCACCCGGTTCGCCGTAACGATCCCGCCCGTCGACCCGCATCGCGGGCGTCTGGCCGGAATCGTCGTGCAACTGCTGACGCTGGCGGTCGATCCCGCGGGGGAATTGCGCGACGTGCCACACGCGGAATGGTCGGTGCGGCTGGTGTACTGATTTCTCTGGCCCCGATGTCGACTTGTTGTGTGAATGTGAGTCTTTGGGCGCAATGAGTCCACGCTCGGCCGAGGATGTCGCTACGGCCGGGCAATGTATCGGCATGCGATCGCTGGACTGGCCATTCAGAGGAACCGAAGCGCTGGCAGCCGGACTGCTCACACCGCATCAATTGCGGACCGATTTCGAAATGGTCCATCGCAACGTGTACATCCCTCGCGCGACGACATTGACCGCCGTGACCCGGGCGATCGCGACCTGGCTGTGGTCTGGGCGGACCGCGACGCTGGCGGGCCTGTCCGCGGCCGCACTGCACCGGACGGCGTGGATCGACGACTGGCTGCCCGCCGAGCTCAACCGAGCCGGCCGAGACAAAGCGCGCGGCATCATCTCGTACAGCGACACCCTCGACGATGATGAGACGACAGTGTGCCACGGAATGCGCCTGACCACGCCTGCACGCACGGCGTTCGACCTGGCCAGGCGAAAGGGCTTGACAACAGCGGTGATTCGGCTCGACGCGCTGATGCATGCATCGGGCTTGAAGCTCGCTGACGTCGAACTATTGGCCGACCGCCACCGCGGAGCGCGCGGAATCGTGCAGTTGCGTCAGGTCCTGCCGCTCACCGACGGGGGCGCGGAATCACCGTACGAGACCAAGACTCGCTTGCTCTCCGTGGGCAGCGGATTGCCACGACCACAGACCCAGATAAAAGTGGTCAACGAATGCGGCAGGGTGCTAGCGCGCATTGATATGGGGTGGGAGGACTGGAAGGTCGGAGTGGAATTCGATGGCGCGCAGCACTGGACCGATCCTGCGCAGCGGACCCGAGACATCGATCGACTGGCAGAGCTTGAGGCGAGGGGTTGGACGATAGTCCGGGTCAGCGCCGACCTGCTCAGCCGTCGGCCCCACGTCGTTGTGGCGCGCGTTCGCAACGCCCTGCTCGCCGCGGGCTGTCCGCTCTAACGTCGAGCGTGGAGTTGATGGGAAAATTCGCCAAATTTCGCGCAACACGTCCACGTTCGCCGCGATACGCAATGGCTAGGCCCCATGGCCGGCGGGCACGCGTTCACCTTCGACCGGCGGTCCGGGCGGCGTTCCCGCCCCAAACGGCTTGCCGCCGAGGCTTTCTCGTCCGTGCGGGACTAGCCAGCCGGCCAGGTCCGGACCCTTGGGCACGATCCGGGTGGGGTTGATGTCGGCGTGCACGATGTAGTAGTGCTGCTTGATCTGGACGAAATCGACGGTGTCACCGAATCCGGGTGTCTGGAACAGGTCGCGCGCGTAGGCCCACAGCACCGGCATTTCGCTCAATTTGCTGCGATTGCATTTGAAATGCCCGTGATACACGGGGTCGAAGCGGGCCAGGGTGGTGAACAACCGCACATCGGCCTCGGTGATGGTGTCGCCGACCAGATATCGCTGGTCGCTCAGCCGTTCGCTCACCCAATCCAGCGCGGTGAACAATCGGTCGTAGGCCGCGTCGTAGGCCTCCTGCGAGCCGGCGAACCCGCACCGGTAGACGCCATTGTTGATCTCGGTGTAGACCTTCTTGTTCACCTCGTCGATCTCGGCACGAAGGTGCTGGGGATACAGTTCGGGCGCTCCGGCACGGTGGTAGGCCGACCATTCCGTCGAGAGATCCAGGGTCATCTGCGCGAAGTCGTTGGTGACCACCGCCCCGGTTCCGACGTCGACGATCGCCGGGACCGTGATGCCTTTGGGGTAGTCGGGGAACCGCTTGAAGTAGGCGTCCTGCAACCGCGGAATCTTCAAAACCGGGTCCACTCCGCCCGGATCGAGATCGAATGTCCAACTGCGCTCGTCGTGGGTGGGGCCGCAGAAACCAATGGAGAGAACACTTTCCAGGCCCAGCAGACGCCGCACGATGATCGCGCGGTTCGCCCACGGGCACGCCCGGGCGACGATAAGCCGGTACCGCCCGGGCTCGACCGGATAGCCGTCGCGCCCGTCGGCGGTGATGCGGGTGGTGATGTAGTTGGTGTCACGGGTGAATTCACCCGCCCCGGCAACGTAGGTGGCCATGATGACAAAACTCCTCGCTAGAGATGCGCCTCCGTCGGCGCAGCCACCGTCAGAAACCGCCGAGCCAGGTTGGTCTCAGTGGACGCTCCTTGTTCCCAGTGCGCGATCCACGGCCCGGTACCCTCTGACTGGTCGATGATCCCGTCTTCGAGCCATGTGTAACGGCCTTCCAGGACATTGTGGGTCAGCTGAACGTCGCTGGTGTCGGTGTTGGTCCACAGCGCGTGGAAAAGGGCCTCCACGCGGAGCGTCGCTTGCTGACAGAACGTTTCGGCCAGCTCGTAAGCCTGTTGACCGACAGTCGCGTCGGCGACCCGCTCGCCCTCGGCGCGCACGCACACCGCTGACATCGCGAACAGCTCGGCACCGATGTCGACGATGCGCCCGAGGAATCCCTGCCGCTGTTCCAGCTTGGCCTGCCACCTCGCCATCCCGTAGAAGGTGTTGCGCGCCAGCTTGCGGGTGGAGCGTTCGACAAACCGGAGGTGTGTGGCCAACGGGCCGAATTCGCTGTACGCCTTCGGTCGCTGCCCTTCGCCGAAGACTAACTGTGGCAACCACTTCCCGTAGAAACCGCTCGCGCCGACCGCCGCGGCGGCCTTCTGCTTCAGACCCGCGTCGGCCTTGGCGAGGTCACCGGCCGCACTCAAGTGGGCATCGACCGCCTCGCGGGCGATAAGGAGCCTCATGATCTCGCTGGACCCTTCGAAGATGCGATTTATCCGCAGGTCCCGCACCACCTGCTCGACCGGCACCGCGCGCTCGCCGCGCGCGGCTAATGACTCCGCGGTCTCATAGCCCCGCCCACCCCGGATCTGCAAGAGCTCGTCGCCAATCAAACAGCCCATCTCGCTGGCCCACAGTTTGGCCAACGCCGCCTCGATCCGGATGTCGTTGCGTCCCTCGTCGGCCATCTGCGAAGACAACTCGAGCACCGCATCAAGCGCGTAGGTGGTGGCGGCCATGAACGAGATCTTGCTAGCCACCGCTTCATGTTTGGCCAGCGGCTTGCCCCACTGGACGCGTTCGCCCGACCATTCGCGTGCGATCTTCAGCGCCCACTTGGCCGCCCCCGTTGCGGTCGCAGGCAGCGACAGCCGTCCGGCGTTGAGCGTGGTCAACGCGATCTTGAGCCCGTCGCCCTCGCGGCCGATCAGATTCTCGCTGGGCACCCGAACGCGGTGCAGCCTGGTCACGCCGTTCTCGATACCGCGCAGCCCCATGAACTTGTTACGGCGCTCTACGGTGATCCCGGGTGAATCGGCCTCGACCACGAAGGCGCTGATTCCACCCCGGTGTCCGTCGCTCTTGGGCACCCGGGCCATAACCACCAGCAGTTCGGCGACCACACCGTTGGTGGTCCACAACTTCACGCCCTCGAGTTGGTAAGCCGTCCCGCCGTCGACCGGCGTCGCCGTCGAGGCCAGGCGTGCCGGGTCTGAGCCAACGTCTGGTTCGGTGAGCAGAAACGCCGATATGGCCCCAGCAGCACAGCGCGGCAAGAATTTCCGCTTCTGTTCGGGGGTCCCGGCGAGTTTGAGCGGTTCGGGTACCCCGATCGACTGATGGGCCGACAGCAGTGCACCGAGACTGGGATGAACGCTCGAAACCATCATCAGCGCGCGGTTGTAGGCGACTTGCGACATGCCCAGGCCACCGAATTCCGTGGGTATTTTCATGCCGAAGCAGCCCAATTCGGCAAGGCCCTTGACGTATTCATCGGGAATCTGCGCGTCACGCTCGACGACACTGCCGTCGATGGTGTCCAGAAGTTGTCGCAGCTTTTCGAGAAACGCACGGATGCGCGCCTCGTCGGCGTCAGACGGCGTGGGAAATGGATGTATGAGCTCCAGCGGAAAACGACCAAGGAATAAGCCTTTGGCGAACGACGGTTTATCCCAACCACTTTCGCGGGATTCCTCGGCGAGTGCTCTCGCCTGCTCCTCGGTGACCTGCGCTTGCTGTGCCATCGCAGCCTCCTCGCTAACGACTCACACGACGCGGGAGTACCCCGCTACTGGCCCGAATACCACGCCTACAGATCTCGAAGTTACCACCGAGTAGCTTCGCGGCGCAGTACGTTGTGGGCCACCGCCGGCGTCAGGCGTCGAGCTCCCGGGCCACTGCCTTGACCACCTCGGAAACCCGGCGGGCAGTCTTGCGGTCCGGATAGCGACCCTTGCGCAACTCAGGCTGCACCGCACTTTCCAGCAGCGTGATCATGTCCTCGACCATGCCGTGCAGCTCGTCGGGACTGTGCTTGTGCTCGGCGGGCACCTCGCGACGCGCCTTGGTCAGGCTGGGCGGCGGCTCAATCAGTTTGAGGCTCAACGCTTGCGGTCCGCGCCGTCCGGAGGCGATGCCGAACTCGACACGCTGGCCAGCCTTGAGGCCCTCAACCCCGGCGGGCAACGCCGACGAGCGAACGTATACGTCTTCGCCGTCCTCTTGCGACAGGAACCCGAAGCCCTTGTCAGCGTCGTACCACTTAACCTTGCCCGTCGGCACTGGTCTCACCTGCTTGTCTAACGAATCAATAGAGGTAGGAAACACAATAAGCGTCCCGCCTGCGCAGGACGCCGTATTAGGAGTCTGATCCTACTCGCGGGCCCGGGCGACAAGCACCCCCGTTATCGGGCACTCGGTACGCTTGGTAATAACCGCGGAGGAGATATGCGCCTGATCCTGAACGTCATCTGGTTAGTCTTCGGCGGCCTCTGGCTGGCCGTCGGATACCTGGCTGCGGCGATCATCAGCTTCCTGCTCATCGTCACGATCCCGTTCGGCTTCGCGTCGTTGCGCATCGCCTCCTATGCGCTGTGGCCGTTCGGCCGCACGATTGTGGACAAGCCGACGGCGGGGTCTGGCGCCCTGGTCGGAAACGTGATCTGGGTGTTGCTGTTCGGTGTGTGGCTGGCGATCGGTCATCTGGCCAGCGCGGCGGCGATGGCGGTCACGATCGTCGGCATCCCCTTGGCGTTGGCCAACCTGAAACTGATTCCGGTGTCATTGATGCCGCTGGGCAAGCAGATTGTCCCGGTCAGCTCACCGACCGACTACGCGCCCCCGGCGGCCGCATGACTTTGACGACGCTGGGCGTCCCGTCAGTGCCGAGGCGCGACGGCGGCGCGGCCGTTTCTGCCGGTGCCCCCGCCACCGGCCCGCTGGTTGACACCTATGGGCGGGTCGCCACCGATCTGCGGATCTCGCTGACCGACCGCTGCAACCTGCGGTGCACTTATTGCATGCCCGCGGAGGGCCTGAACTGGCTACCGGGCGAGCAACTGCTGGATGCTCACGAACTCGCCAGACTGATGCGCATTGCGGTTACCCGGCTGGGGGTGACCAGCGTGCGGTTCACCGGCGGCGAACCCCTGCTGGCGCGCCACCTCGAAGTAGTGGTCGCCGATGCGGCCGCTCTGCAGCCCCGCCCCGAGATCTCGCTGACCACTAACGGTATCGGGCTGGCGCGTCGCGCCGCCGGGCTCGCGGCGGCCGGCCTGAATCGCGTCAACGTCTCACTCGACAGCGTGGATCGGCAGAATTTCGCGGCCATCACCCGCCGCGATCGCCTCGCCGACGTGCTGGACGGCTTGGCCGCCGCCAACGAAGCCGGCCTGACGCCGGTGAAGGTGAACGCCGTGCTGGACCCCGGCACCGGCCGCGAGGACGTGGTGGACCTGTTGCGGTTCTGCCTCGAGCACGGCTATCAGTTGCGCGTCATCGAGCAGATGCCCCTGGATGCCGGGCACCAATGGCGACGGGACGCGGCGCTGAAGGCCGACGACGTGCTCGCCGCGCTGCGCCCACATTTTCGGCTGCGGCCCGATCCCGCGCCGCGGGGCTCGGCCCCCGCTGAGCTGTGGCTGGTCGATACCGGCCCGGGCACGCCGAGCGGCAAGTTCGGGGTCATCGCATCGGTCTCGCACGCGTTCTGCGCGGCGTGCGACCGCACGCGCTTGACGGCCGACGGCCAGATCCGCAGCTGCCTGTTCGCCAAACAAGAGACCGACCTGCGCGGGCTATTGCGCAGCGGTGCGCCCGACGACGCGATCGAGGCGGCGTGGCGCACTGCGATGTGGGGCAAACCCGCCGGTCATGGCATCAACGATCCGAACTTCATCCAGCCCGACCGCCCGATGAGCGCGATCGGTGGCTAGTCCCATGGGGCAGACCCCTGTCCAAGCCAACGGAATTCAGGTGACGGTGCGCTACTTCGCCGCCGCGCGCGCGGCCGCGGGCGTCGACTCAGAGTCGGTGGTGCTGCGTCCCGGCACCACGGTCGGCGAGCTGGTCGAGCGGCTCGCCGTTCGAGGGTCTGGCTTGGCCACCGTGCTGAACCGGTGCTCGTACCTGCGCGACGGGATCGCCGTCCGCGACGACACCACGGCGTTGCAATCCGGTGACACGATCGATGTCCTGCCGCCCTTTTCTGGCGGTTGAAACTGTGACATATCTCACGTAACGGAACGATAACGGCGCGGTCACGCTCCGATATCGACCCCTATGAGCTGCGCAAACACTATGTGTTCCTGCGGTTTTCACGGAGGGCCGAGAGGGAAACGCCGGGTTCCGCTCAACGTGACGAGACCAACAGAAACGGTTACCGTCTCCGAAGGCTCGCCAGCCATCCCGATTGGCGGACCTCCCCTCCCTATCGCGCCGAGCTCCATCCAATAGGCGGGGGGCCTCCGAACTACATGGATGGAGACGGGGGACCCACCGGTCCACCGTGATCGGAATGGGGCCGCACGCGGCTCCTAGGGGTGAAGTCGGCGTCGTCTCATTTGACGACGACGCCGGCCGGGTGGCCTCTCCAACCCGAACCCGACAGCTGACCTCGCAGGCGCGTGACGAGAGAGGAATAGATCGGCGCGTATGAGCGGACGTCATCGTAAGCCCAGCAGTTCGAACATCAGCGTCGCCAAGATCGCCTTCACCGGCGCGGTTCTTGGTGGCGGCAGCATCGCCCTGGCCGGCCAAGCGGCCGCGGCCACCGACGGAGAATGGGATCAGGTAGCCCGTTGCGAATCCGGCGGTAACTGGGGCATCAATACCGGCAACGGCTACCACGGTGGCGTGCAGTTCAGCGCAAGCACCTGGGCCTCACACGGCGGCGGCCAATACGCCCCGTCGGCCGAACTCGCCACCAGGGAACAGCAGATCGCCGTCGCCGAACGGGTGCTCGCCACTCAGGGCCGCGGAGCCTGGCCCGTGTGCGGCGGCCCCTTGTCGGGACCGACCCATCGCGACGTGCCGGCGCCCGCCGGCCTGGACGCCCCCGGCATCAATGGCGCCCCGGCGCCGCTCGCCCCGTCCGTGGATGCGCCCCCGGCGGACGCTCCTGCGCCGCCCCCGCCCGCTCCGGTGCAGCTGGCCTCGTTTGACCGGCCGGCACCGCCGGACGCTCCTGCGCCGCCCCCTGCGGACCTGCCGCCGGTTCCCCCGGCCGACGCCCCGCCGCCGGCCGACGCGATGCCACCCGCACCTCCCGTGGACCTGCCGCCGGCGCCCCCCGCCGACGCCCCGCCGCCGGCCGACGCGATGCCACCCGCACCTCCGGCGGACGCACCGCCCGTCGTGGACACGGACTTTCACGGTTTCGTGCCGGAAGGCACGCCGCAGCAGGCCTCCGACGCCAATTACCTCGTGCAGCTGTGGGAGGCGATCAAGGCGCAGGACGTTCACGGAAACGACGCGCTGGACGCTCTCGCTCAGCCGTCACCCAACGCCTGACGCCGCCTCACCCCCCGCACGCCCCGAAACCCCTCCTTTTCGGGGCGTGTCGGGCATGGTGCAGCATTCCGGTGGCCGACGTGCCTGGCGCGTCAGGCCGAGCCCACCCACTCTTCGGTTCCGTCGGCGAAGAATTGGTGCTTCCACACCGGTAGCCGCGCCTTGATGGTGTCCACCAAGAGCGCGCAGGTGGCGAATGCTGCCTGCCTATGGTCGGCGGCGACGGCGGCCACCAGAGCCGCCTCTCCGATGCGTAGCGCGCCGATGCGGTGGCTTGCGGCGACTGCCCGTACGCCGCTGGACTGCTCGGCCACCTCGGCCACCACATCGGCGATGACCTGGTCGGCCGACGGGTGCGCGGAGTACTCGAGTCGCACCACCCGCCGTCCGCCGTCGTGGTCGCGGATCATGCCGACGAACCCGACGATGGCCCCGGCCGACTGATGGCCCACTAACTCTTCATGCTCGGCCAGTGAAATCGGGTGCTCGGTCATGGCTGCGCGCACGACGAGCGTCATCGCAGGTGATCTTTACCGGCGAGCTGGTCGAGTGCGTGGTCGAGCACATCGGCGAGCACACCGAGGCCGTCGCGAACTCCTCCCGGCGAACCAGGCAGGTTGACGATCAAGGTCTGGCCGGCCACGCCGCACACCCCGCGCGACAGCACCGACGTCGGCACCTTCGGCAGGCCCGACTGGCGGATCGCTTCCGCTAGCCCCGGAATCATGTAGTCGACTACGGCCACGGTGTGGTCCGGCGTGCTGTCGCTGGGCGAGATGCCGGTGCCGCCGGAGGTGATGATGACATCGACCTCGGCGCCGATCGCGGTGCGCAGCGCGGCACCGACCGGCGGCCCGTCGGCAACCACCTCCGGCTGCGGTGCCGAAAAGCCGCGTTCTGCGAGCCATTCGGCGATGATCGGGCCGCAGCGGTCGTCGTAGACTCCCGACGCCGCGCGGGTCGAGGCGATGATGATGCGGGCGGAACGGGTGCTCATTGGCGCGCCCACCTTCCGGTTTTGCCGCCTTCCTTGCGCAGCACTCGGATGTCGTCGATCCGTGCGGCCGGGTCCACCGCCTTGATCATGTCGTAGAGCGTCAGGCCCGCGACGCTGACGGCCGTCAGCGCTTCCATCTCCACCCCCGTGCGGTCGGTGCTTCGCACTGTTGCGGTGATCTGGATCTCAGACTCCCCCACGGTGAAGTCGATGTCGACCCCTGTGAGAGCGAGTTGATGACAAAGCGGGACGAGTTCGCTGGTGCGCTTCGCGGCCTGAATGCCGGCTATCCGGGCCGTGGCGAGCGCATCGCCCTTGGGCAGTCCGCCGGCCGAGATCAGCGCCAGCACTTGCGGCGACGAGCGCAGGACGCCCGCGGCCACCGCGGTCCGCTTGGTGGCCAGCTTTTCGCTGACGTCGACCATGTGCGCCGCCCCCTGGTCGTCCAAATGTGACAGGGGGCCCGAGCCGGCGTCTTCGGAAGCCGAGTTCGCCGAGGCTTCGGAGCCCTCAGAGGCCCTGGCCATCTGGCGGCCTACCGATTGACGACGGTGACCGGGTGCACGTAGGGCAGATCGGTGGGGGGCAGCGGGAACACCAGCTCACCGAAGGGCGACAGCGCGCCCGTGCGATCGGTCACGAGTTCACTGACCGCGTGGTCGTCGGGGTCCGTCGTCGGCCAGCCGTTGTCCACATACTTGGTTTTACGTGCTTTGCCCTCAGCAGTGTCAGCCACGAGGTCCATTCTGACAGGTGGCCGGACGGCACGCGGCGCAAGACCGGCGTTTGAAGACGCGTTGCCGTCGCCGCCGCCGGTCACCGCGCTAGCGGCGCGATGGGCTGTCGAGGCCTGCTGGGTATCAGCCACCTGCTTTACGCTGGTCAGCAATGACCGACAACACCCCGGATATCCCGCTGGGATCGTGGCTGGCCGAGTTGTCCGATGAGCGGCTGATCCGACTGTTGGAATTGCGGCCTGACCTCGCCCAGCCCCCACCCGGCAGCATCGCCGCGCTGGCCGCGCGCGCCCAGGCCCGCCAGTCGATCAAGGCCGCCACCGATGACCTGGACTTTCTGCGGCTGGCCGTACTCGACGCGCTGTTAGTGCTCCAGGCCGACGTGGAGCCTGTGCCCACCGCGAAGCTGCTAGCGCTGATCGGTGACCGCGCCCCCGAAACCGACGTCCTCGACGCGGTGGACGACCTCCGGCAACGCGCCTTGGCTTGGGGCGACGCCGCGCTGCGCGTGGCCGCCGACGCCGCGGCAGGAATGCCGTGGCATCCGGGCCAGGTCAGTCTCGAGGACGCGTCGCGCAGCGCCGAGCAGATCGCCGGCCTGATCGATGGCCTCGACCAGGCGCAGCTCGACGTGTTGGAGAAGCTTCTAGAAGGTTCCCCGTTGGGCCGCACCCGCGACGCCGCGCCCGGCGCGCCCGCCGACCGGCCGGTACCCCAGCTGCTGGCCATGGGCCTGTTGCGGCGCATCGATGCCGAGACGGTGATCCTGCCCCGCCACGTCGGGCAGGTGCTGCGGGGCGAGCAGCCCGGTCCCATGCAGCTGACCGCACCCGACCCGGTGGTCTCCACCACCACGGCCGACGACGTCGACGCAACCGCTGCCGGGGCTGTCATCGACTTGCTACGCGAGGTCGATGTCCTGCTTGAAACGCTTTCCACCGCACCGGTTTCCGAGCTGCGAAGCGGCGGTCTGGGGATTCGCGACGTCAAGCGGCTGGGCAAGGTGACCGGCATCGAAGAGTCGCGCCTGGGATTGATCCTCGAAGTCGCGGCCGCGGCTGGGTTGATCGCCAGCGGCATGCCAGACCCCGAGCCGGTCACCGGAGAGGCACCGTACTGGGCGCCGACGGTCGCAACCGACCGGTACGCCGCGATGTCGGCCGCCGAACGCTGGCAGCTGTTGGCCAGCACCTGGCTCGACCTTCCCGGTCGGCCGGCGCTGATCGGCAGCCGCGGCCCCGACGCCAAGCCCTATGGGGCCCTCACCGACGGCCTGTACTCCACGGCCGCACCGCTGGATCGCCGGCTGTTGCTCTCCATGCTGTCCGAACTGCCCCCCGGCGCCGGCGTCAACGCGGCGCACGCTTCGGCGGCGCTGATCTGGCGGCGCCCGCGCTGGGCCAAACGGTTGCAGCCCGGACCCGTCGGGGACCTGCTCGCCGAGAGCAACGCCCTGGGGCTGGTGGGCCGCGGGGCGATCAGCACACCTGGTCGCGCGCTGCTGGACGACGACGGCGATCCGCAGCTCGCGATCGAGGCGATGAACCGGGCGCTGCCCAAACCGGTCGACCATTTCCTGCTGCAGGCGGATCTCACCGTGGTCGTGCCCGGCCCATTGGAACGCGACCTGGCCGAGCAACTCGCCGTCGTCGCCACCGTCGAATCGGCCGGCACCGCGATGGTGTACCGAATCAGCGAGCAGTCGATCCGCCACGCACTCGATGTCGGCAAGACCCGCGACTGGATGCATTCCTTATTCGCCAAGCATTCGAAAACTCCGGTTCCCCAAGGCTTGAGCTACCTCATCGACGATGTTGCACGCCGGCATGGGCAGCTGCGGATCGGCATGGCGGCGTCGTTCGTGCGCTGCGAGGACCCCGCCCTGCTGGCCCAGGCGGTGGCAGCACCGGCGACCGAAGAGGTGCAGTTGCGGGCCCTTGCGCCGACGGTCGCGGTGTCGCCGGCCCCCATCGGCGAGGTGCTCGTCGCCCTGCGGGCCGCCGGCTTCGCGCCGGCGGCCGAGGATTCCTCCGGCGCCATCGTCGACGTTCGTCCGCGCGGTGCCCGGGTGGCCACGCCCCAGCAGCGCCGGCCCTATCGCCCGATCCGGCGTCCCAACAGCGAAAGCCTCAACGCGGTGGTGGCGGTGCTGCGCAAGGTGACCGCCGCACCATTCGGCAACATCCGTGTCGATCCCGCGGTCACCATGACGCAGTTGCAGCGCGCGGCCAAGGAACAAGACACCCTGGTGATCGGTTATCTGGATGCGGCCGGTGTGGCGACCCAGCGAGTGGTGTCACCCATCACCATCAAAGGCGGTCAACTGGTGGCGTTTGACTCCGCGTCCGGAAAGCTGCGTGACTTCGCCATCCACCGCATCACGTCGGTTGTGTCGGCCACCGGCCGATAATGGGTGCCATGCCTGCCGGCGTGACCACAGATCAGGAGGAGTGGCGCTGAGTATGTCTGACGGACCGTTGATCGTGCAGTCCGATAAGACTGTGCTGCTCGAGGTCGACCACGATCTCGCCGGCGCGGCGCGCGCCGCCATCGCGCCGTTCGCCGAGCTGGAACGCGCGCCCGAACACGTGCACACCTATCGCATCACCCCCCTGGCGCTGTGGAACGCCCGCGCCGCCGGTCATGACGCCGAACAGGTGGTCGACGCGCTGGTCAGCTTCTCGCGTTACGCGGTGCCCCAGCCGCTGCTGGTCGACATCGTCGATACCATGGCCCGCTACGGACGTTTGCAGCTGGTGAGAAACCCGGCACACGGCCTGACACTGGTGAGCCTGGATCGCGCGGTGCTCGAAGAGGTGTTGCGCAACAAGAAGATTGCACCGATGCTCGGCGCCCGAATCGACGACGACACGGTCGTCGTCCATCCCAGCGAGCGCGGTCGCGTCAAGCAGATGCTGCTCAAGATCGGTTGGCCCGCAGAAGATCTCGCCGGCTACGTCGACGGTGAAGCGCATCCGATCAGCCTGGCCCAGGACGGCTGGCACCTACGCGACTATCAGCAGATGGCCGCCGACTCGTTTTGGTCCGGCGGATCCGGTGTGGTGGTGCTTCCGTGCGGCGCCGGTAAGACACTGGTGGGCGCGGCGGCCATGGCGAAAGCCGGTGCGACGACGCTGATTCTGGTCACCAATATCGTCGCGGCGCGGCAATGGAAGCGCGAGCTGATCGCGCGTACGTCGCTCACCGAGGACGAAATCGGCGAATACTCCGGCGAACGCAAAGAGATCCGGCCGGTCACCATCTCCACGTATCAGATGATCACTCGCCGCACCAAGGGCGAGTATCGGCACCTGGAGCTCTTCGATAGCCGGGACTGGGGGCTGATCATCTACGACGAGGTCCATCTGTTGCCGGCACCGGTGTTCCGGATGACTGCGGATCTGCAGTCCAAGCGGCGCCTGGGTCTGACCGCGACGCTCGTCCGCGAGGACGGCCGCGAGGGCGACGTGTTCTCGCTGATTGGCCCCAAGCGCTATGACGCGCCGTGGAAGGACATCGAGGCGCAGGGGTGGATCGCGCCGGCCGAGTGCGTCGAAGTGCGGGTCACCATGACCGACAACGAGCGGATGATCTACGCCACCGCCGAACCCGAAGAGCGGTACAAGCTGTGCTCGACGGTGCACACCAAAATCGCCGTGGTCAAATCACTTCTGGCGAAACATCCCGGCGAGCAGACCCTGGTGATCGGCGCCTACCTCGATCAGCTCGACGAGCTCGGTGCCGAGCTGAACGCCCCGGTCATCCAGGGGTCCACCCGGACCAAGGAACGGGAAGAACTGTTCGATGCCTTCCGTCGAGGCGAGTTGTCCACCCTGGTGGTGTCCAAAGTCGCGAACTTCTCCATCGACTTGCCGGAAGCCTCTGTAGCGGTGCAGGTCTCGGGAACATTCGGCTCGCGCCAAGAGGAGGCGCAACGGCTGGGCCGGCTGCTTCGGCCCAAGTCGGACGGTGGGGGCGCCATCTTCTATTCCGTGGTGGCGCGCGACAGCCTGGATGCCGAGTATGCCGCGCACCGGCAGCGCTTCTTGGCCGAGCAGGGCTACGGTTACATCATTCGCGATGCGGACGACCTCTTGGGACCGGCGATTTAGGTTGTACGGCGTCGCCAGTTAGCGCAGCGGCCGCCATGTTGTTCGACGTCCCGGGATCGACGAATTCGATTGTGCTGCTTGACAGCCGCCGTCCCTTTTTCGGTGTCGGCGGGCGGATCGACGCGCGGGCTACGGGCCGTAACTAATCAGTATCCTAGCGCAACTATTGCATAGTGCTATGATATTCAGGCTCCACTCGCACAGGAGGTACGCACATGAAGATCGCCATCGTCGGTGCGGGCATCGCCGGTCCAACACTTGCGTACTGGCTTTGGCGCTATGGTCACCAGCCCACCCTGATCGAGAAGGCGGCGCGTCTTCGCACCGGCGGCTACGCAGTGGATTTTTGGGGCGCCGGGTATGCCGTTGCCGAACGTATGGAACTGACCGCCGAATTGCACGCAGCCGGATACGCGGTCAAAGAGGTGCGGATCGTGGACCGGAATTCGCGCAAGGTGGGCGGCTTTTCGGCTGAGGTGTTCCGGCGGAACGTCGATGGCCGGTTCGTGACTGTGCCCCGCGGCGATTTGGCGGCCATGATCTATCGCTCCATCGACAATCATGTCGAGACTCTGTTCGGTGAAAGCGTTTCGGCCATCGAGCAACACGACTCTTGCGTACAGGTCAGCCTCGAGCGCGGCGGGTCACGACAATTCGACCTGCTCGTCGGTGCAGGTGGTATTCATTCGCCTGTACGGGAATTGGTCTTCGGCACGCAAGCCCGATGGGAGGCCGATCTCGGTTACCGAGTCGCGGCGTTCGAGGCCGACGGCTACCAACCGCGTGATGAACTCGTCTACGTCGCACACACCATGCCCGGGCGCATGATCGGACGATTCACGATGCGCGGCGAGAAGACGATGTTTCTTTTCGTTTTCACGCCCGATCACATGAGCGGCCCCGATCCGCAGGATGCGTCACAGGCCAAGAACACACTGCATGAGGTTTTCGGCGACGCGGGCTGGGAATGCCCAGAGATCTTGCGCAAACTCGACAAGACCACCGATGTGTACTTCGATCGCGTCAGCCAAATCGTCATGGACCACTGGTCGGACGGGCGTGTAGCGCTCATCGGCGACGCTGCGGCTGCCGTCTCGCTGCTGGCGGGTGAGGGAACGGGTCTCGCGATGGTGCAGGCCTACGTACTGGCAGGCGAACTCAGTCGCGCAGGAGGCGATCACCAGGATGCGTTTCGTCGCTATGAGCGGCGATTGCGTCCGATCGTTGAGGCCAGGCAGCGGTCGGCGCGGGCATTCGCCACGATGTTCGCGCCAAAGACGGCGCTGGGCGTATGGACCCGCAACCAGGCGTCGAAACTGCTGAATATTCCGCGGCTGGCCGACTGGGCCATCCGCAGCGAATTTCGTGACGACATCGCATTGCCCGAATATGCCGCGTAGCCGGGCCAATCGCGGTTTGAGGACCCGGAAGGGTTGTGCCTCGGGCGATTAGAGCGACAGGATGGTCGCCGACGCGGTGCCCGGCGCGCCATACACCTGGGCCAGCCCGACGCGCGGGTTGCCGGGAACCTGACGCTTCCCCGCCTCGCCACGCAGCTGACGCACCAACTCGTGCATCTGCCGCAGCCCCGATGCGCCGATCGGCTCGCCATTGGCGATCAGCCCACCATCGGTGTTGACCGGCATCGAGCCGTGAATCTCGGTGGCGCCGTCGGCCAGCAGCTTCTCCTGCTCACCGTCGGCGCACAGGCCGGTCTCGGCCATGTGGATGACCTCGTTGCCGGCGTCGGTGTCCTGCAGCTGGGCGACATCGACGTCCTCGGGACCGATGCCCGCGGCTTCGTAGGCCGCCTTGGACGCGTACACCGTCGGCGAGACGTCCTCGTCGAGCGGTGCGAAGGTGGCATGCACCTCATACGCCCCGAACGTGCGAGTGCGGATCTCACAAGCGCGCACGTACACCGGCTTGTCGGTGAACTTGTGCGCGATGTCTGCGCGACACATGATGACCGCGGCGGCGCCCTCGTCGGGCGCGCAGAACATGTACTGCGTCAGCGGGTAGTTGAGCGTAGGCGAGTTGAGGATCTCCTCGACGGAGATCTCCTTGCGCCGGAAGGCATTCGGGTTCAGCGTACCGTTGCGGAAGTTCTTGTTGGCCACCCGCGCCAGCGTCTCCTGCGAGATGTGGTGATCGTGCAGATACTTGTTGGCCTTCATCCCGAAGAACTTGGTCGTGACGAACTGACCGTTCTGCGCGTACCACTGCGGCAGCGCCAGCTTGGCGGGGTCGTCGGTGAAAGCACCGCGCGGATGTTTGTCCAAGCCGATGGCGATGCCGATGTCGTACTTGCCCAAGCGGATGGTGTCCGCCGTCTGCTGAATGGCACTGGCCGCGGTGGCGCAGGCGTTGAAGACGTTGGTAAAGGTGATGCCGGTCAGTCCAACCAGGCGGGTGACCGCGTCCGGGTTGGACACTTCGTGACTGCCACCGAAGCCGAACTGAATGTCTTTCCACTGAACACCGGCGTCGGTGAGCGCGCTTTGGATGGCTTCAGCGCCCATCTGCATCGCGGTCTTCTCGAACCGGCCGAAGGGATGCAGACCCACACCGATGATCGCTACATCGTTGGTCATCTCAGTCTCCTTCTGTCTAAACCGGCTGGAAAGCGAACGTGATGATCTCGTTGCCGTCCGCGTCGGTGGTGAAAGGCACCATGGTGAGCTCGACCTCCTGGCCGAACTTCAGCTTGGCCGGGTCGTTCTCGGTCAGCCGCCCCTCGACACGGATGACGTCACCGAGCTGGACCAGACCCACGCCGAACGGCACGAAGTCCTTGCCGGTCGGGCCGGCGTACGGGGCCCCGGGCGGGAAGCCCTGAGTGGTCCAAGCGACGACGGTGCCGGTCCGCGGCAACAGCACGTCGCTCATCGCGCCGCCGCTGCACCGCGGGCACCGCTGCTGCACCGGGAAGGTCGTGGCGCTGCAATCGCCGCACCGACTGCCGATCAGCTGCGGGTTCTCGTCCGGCCAGGTCGAGATCTCGGGAGCGAGTGCCTTCTGCATTGAGGGATCCTCCAGGAACGTCCGCGGTGCGCCAAAAGAACAATTCTGACTGAACGGTATAACAGCTTTCCGAAAAGTGGAAACCGCATTCTCATAGCTGGAGGACCGGGCGGGCCGACGACGGACCGGGCACGAAGATATGTTGGGCCCATGACGGTCACGGTGATACTCGAGCTCAGATTCAAGCCCGACGAGGTCGCTGCGGGGCGCGAGCTGATGGGCCGGGCGCTACAGGACACTCGCGCGTTCGACGGCAATGTGCGCACCGACGTACTTGTCGACGAGGACGACGAAGCGCACTGGCTCATCTACGAAATCTGGGAGACGGTCGAAAACGACGAGGCCTACCGCGCGTTTCGCGCCGGCGAAGGCAAGCTGACCCAGCTTCCTCCGCTGCTGGCCGCGCCTCCGGCCAAGACCAGGTACATCACCAGCGACGTCTAACGCGCTATCAGCTCAGCGCAGGAATGACCTCACGCTCGAACAGTTCGATGCCCGACCGGTCGTAGGCGGCCTCGGGGAAGTAGCAGATCGCGTACTCGCAACCAAGGTCGCGAACCTTGGCGATCCGCTCGATGACTTGTTCCGTTGTGCCTGTTGCCCCCTCCGAGCCTCCGGAGAGCATCGCATCCGCGGCGGCCTCGGGTACGTAACGCGATATGCGGTCGCGTATCCGCTGCCGCCGGTCTTCGACGTCGGAGTCGGAGGCGCCGATGATTGCGCTGAAGTTGGCCGAGCGAACGATGGCGTCAAAATCGGTACCCACCTCACGGCAGTGCTCGGCCAGCACATCCGATTTGTGCTTGAAGGCCTCGAGCTCCGGCGTGAAGTTGGTGTATTGCGCGTACTGCGCGGCGATCCGCAACGTCACCTTCTCGCCGCCACCGGCGATCCAGAAGGGAATTCCCCCGTCCTGCAACGGCTTCGGCTCGACGATCGCGCCGTCGACCTGATAGTGCTTGCCGTCCAAGCTGACTTTGCCGTCGCGCCACGCATCGCGCATGATCTGCACGCCTTCGTCCAGACGGCCCAATCGCACACCCGCCGAGGGGAACCCGTAACCGTAAGCGCGCCATTCATGTTCGTACCAGC
This sequence comes from Mycobacterium sp. E2479, assembly GCF_001667925.1. GTDB lineage: Bacteria > Actinomycetota > Actinomycetes > Mycobacteriales > Mycobacteriaceae > Mycobacterium. Next base: position 177,225 of record NZ_LZJR01000010.1, read on the forward strand.
CACCGCCGATGCCCATCTGAATGCGGCCACCGGAGATGACGTCGGCAGTCGCGGCCACCTTGGCGAGATAGACGGGGTTGCGGTAACTCATCGCGGTGCACATCTGGCCGAGTTTGATCCGCGAAGTGCTCGCCGCGTAGGCCGCCATCAGCGACCACGCTTCGTGCGTCGCCTCGCCGGTCGGCATCGGCACGGTGTGGAAGTGGTCGTAGACCCACAGCGAGTCCCACGCGCTGTTATCGGCGTAGGTGGCCAGGTCGCGCATCAGCGCCCACTGTTTTTCGGGTTCGATGTCGACCAGATCCATCCGCCAGCCCTGCGGAATGAAGAGTCCAAAGCGCATAACTAGGGACCTTAGCCTGCGACTCAACCACCCAGCGCGTCAAGCGCGGCCGCCACCGACTTCTCGCGTAGCTCTTCGCGGGGCGCGTCGGGAAACTGCACGCAGCAATCCTGCAAGCCGCCGAAGGCGACCACCGCCCGAGTGGACTGCGCGAGCGTCGGCTTCTTGCCGAAGACCAGCCTGGCCAGCCGCTCACGCCACGCCAGCACGGTATCGATGAGGTCGAGGTCGATCAGCGTCGAGAGCTCGGTCAACAGCAGCACCAGGTCCCGGCGGTGCCGGTAGTGGAAATCGAAGTAACCCTCTAACAGCTCGCGCGCATCGTTGCGGCGGCGCCCCTCGGCCTCGGCGACGAAGCGTTCGCCCTCGTCGATCAGCGGCACCAGGATGCTGCGCACGAGTTCTTCGCGTGATGGAAAATGGTAGTACAACGCGGGTTTGGTGATCCCTAGCTGGTTGGCGATGTCCTGCAGGCTGGTGCGCTGCACGCCGCGCTGCAAGAAGAGCTCGCGGGCGACCTCTTGGATGCGCTCACGGGTGTCCGACCGGGGCCTGCTCACCCTCGCGAGTTTATCTGACTTTCCGATAGGTAAGTGGGATGCTAAGCTTACCAAACGGTAAGTAAGCGTGGGAGGTGGTCATGCGGATACTCATCTCCGGCGCCAGCATCGCTGGCCCGGTCCTGGCGTACTGGCTGACCCGATACGGTTTCGACGTCACCGTGGTGGATTGCGCAGCGACGCTGCGAAAAACCGGCGGCCACGCCGTCGACTTGTTCCGTCCCGCAATGGAAATCTCGACGAAGATGGGCGTCCTCCCGCACATCGAGGCGCGCGCCACCGGAACCGAACGGCTGACGATGTACCGCGAAGCCCGGACAAAAGCCATCGACGTCGACCTCGCCAAGATCTACGCCGCCACCTCCGACTCGCACGTAGAGATCATGCGCGACGACCTGAGCGAGATCTACTACGACGCCGCCCGCGACGATGTCGAGTACCTGTTCGGTGACTCGATCACCGCGATCGAGCACGACGGAACCGTGACATTTGAGCGGTCGTCGGCGCGTTCGTTCGACGTCATCGTGGGCGCCGACGGGTTGCACTCTAATGTTCGGCGCCTGACTTTCGGCGAGGACGCCAAGCTGACGCGCTTCCTCGGCGGGTACCTGTCAGTGCTGTCGGCACCGAAGGCGCTGGTCGAGTCCGGTGAGATGGTCGCTCACGTCGGCGTCGGCCGCTTCGCCGGAATCTACACGGCGGATCACCTGGATGACGCCCGTGCGGTGTTCATGTTTCGCAGCAAAGAGGAATTGGACTATGGGCACCGTGATGCGTTGCGGCAGAAGGAATTACTGAAGAACGCGTTCGCCGGGATGCACGAGCAGGTGGATAGCTGGCTGGCAGAACTGGACCGCACGCGCACCTTCTACTTCGACTCGATCACCCAACTGCGGACCGACCGGTGGTCGCGGCGCCGCGTCACCCTGGTCGGCGACGCGGGATACTGCCCGGGACCCGCGGTGGGCGGCAGCACCAGCCTCGCCATCCTCGGCGCCTACGTGCTGGCCGGGGAGCTCGCCGAGGCCGACGGCGACCATCTGCGCGCCTTCGCCGCCTATGAGCTGCGGATGCGCGAACCCGTGCAGCGCAGCCGAGCGTTCGCCCGCGCCGCGGCCAAAGGCATCATCCCCGGTTCCCGAATCGGAGTGTGGGCGTTGACCCGTGGAGCCCAGCTGATCTCGGCGATGCCCGGGTCGCTGTCCCGCTCAGTGGCGAAGCTCAACACCAAGGGCATCCGGATGCACGATTCGATGCCGGTGCCCGAATACACCGGAAGCGACGCCTGACAGCATGTCCGGTAGAGCCGCGGTGCCGGGCCGCCGCGGCATGCGCGCCACGAAGGGAAGGCCTCACATGGAACTGACCGGTGTCGGGATCTGGAGCAGTCAACTTCGCTACGGCGACCCGGTTGAATCCGCCGAGGCGGCAACCGAACTCGACGAAATGGGGTTTTCGGCATTGTGGATACCCGACGTCGGTGGGCCGGTGTTCGACGCGGTGGGGCACCTGCTTGCCGCGACCCGGCGGACCGTAATCGCCACAGGCATCTTGAATCTGTGGATGCATTCGCCCGCCGACGTCGCCGACTCCTACGCGACCCTGACCGCCGAGCACGGTGACCGTTTTCTACTCGGGATCGGCGTCAGCCACGCCCCGTTGATCGATGCCGGTCAACCCGGACGGTACCGCAGGCCGCTGGCGGCAACCGCATCCTTCCTGGACGGCTTGGATGCCGCGCCGCATCCGGTTCCCATCAAGCGCCGGGTGCTTGCCGCGTTGGGCCCGAAGATGCTGACGCTGTCAGCGACCCGGGCCGGTGGCGCCCATCCCTACCTCGTCACCCCTGAGCACACCGCTTCTGCCCGTTCGACTTTGGGCCCGAGCCCGTTGCTGCTGCCAGAACAGACGGTTATCTTGACGAACAGCGTCGACGAGGCCCGCCGAATCGGAACCGATTGGCTGCGGTCGTATTTGGCCTTGCCCAACTATGCAAACAACCTGTTGCGCACCGGCTTCACCGAAGACGATCTGTCGCAGGTGAGCGATCGCCTGTTCGACGGCATCATCGCCTGGGGTGATGAAGAGGTCGTGACGCGCCGCGTCGCCGAGCATCGTGCCGCGGGCGCCGACCAGGTCTGCGTCCAGGTGCTGCTGCCCGATCCGCGGGTATTCCCGCGAGAGGAATGGCGCCGCATCGCCGCCGCCTTCCGATAGGGGCGACCTGCCCCAGGGGCTTAGGCTGAGCCATGGCTTCCAAGCAAACGCTGTTTCGGATCTTCTACCGCATCGGGTTCACCCCATGGGACGGTCATCCGCTCGCGCAGAGCGTGCGGGATCTGGTCGAGGGAACGCGCGACGCCGCAGCGCTCCCCGCCGGGTCGGCTCTAGAGGTCGGTTGCGGTACCGGTGACTGCTCCATCTATCTCGCCCAGCACGGCTGGAAGGTCACCGCGGTCGACTTCGTGGCCAGGCCACTCGAACGCGCACGTGCCAAAGCAAGCGCGGCCGGCGCCGACGTCGAGTTCCGCCAAGCCGACGTCACGCAGCTGAGCCGCACCGGCATCGGCGCGAACTTCGAGTTGATCGTCGACAATGGCTGTCTGCACAACATGAGCGACGCCGATCGCGACGCGTACGTCCGCGAAATCAGCGCGCTGGCGGTTCCGGAGGCACGGCTGCTGATCGTGGCGTTCGTCCCGGGCGGGCGGGTCGGGGTGCGCGGAGTGGACCGCGCCGAGATGGAACGACGATTCGCCCAGAACTGGGCTCTGTTGTCGGCCGGCGCCGAACGCGAGCTGGACCGCGCCGAGAAGACACCGGCGTGGTACTACCTGTTCCAAAGGCGCCGTTAGTCTTTCGCGACCACCGCACGCAGAAGCCCCCGAAACCTGGTTGGCTCGGGGGCTTTCGCGCCTGCGTAACGCAGGACTAGCTGAGCGACGCCGGCGGCAGGAAGCGGTCGCCGTACTTGGCGGCCAGTTCCTTGGCCCGGGCCACGAAGGCTTCCTTGCCGACACCATGCGCACCCTCGTAACCGACGATGAACTGGGCGCTACCACCGGTGTACGGCGGGAAGCCGATGCCCATGATCGAGCCGATGTTGGCGTCGGCGGTCGACGTCAGCACGCCCTCGTCGAGGCACTTCTGGGTTTCCAGCGCCTCGGCGAACAGCATCCGGTCGATCATGTCCTGCAGCGGCGGTTGCGAGCTGCCGGACTTGAACGTCTCGCGTAGGCCCGGCCACAGGCGGGTCCGCTTGCCATCCACGTACTCGTAGAAGCCGGCGCCCTTCAATCGCGAGGGCCTGCCCAGCTCGATCATCTTCTCGACGACGGCTTCGGCCGGGTGCGGCTCGTAAGTGCCGCCCGCGTCCTCGACACCCTTGCGGGTGGCCGCGGCGATCTTGTGCATCAGCTCCAGGTTGAGCTCGTCGGACAGCTGCAGCGGCGGCGCCGGGTAGCCGGCCTGCGAACCGGCGTGCTCGATGCTGGCCGGCTCCACGCCCTCACCCAGCATCGCGAGCGCCTCGTTGACGAACGTCCCGATGACGCGGCTGGTGAAGAATCCGCGGCTGTCGTTGACCACGATCGGGGTCTTGCCGATGGCCAGCGTGTAGTCGAAGACCCGCGCCAGCGCCTCGTCGGATGTCTTCTCGCCCTTGATGATTTCCACCAGCGGCATCTTGTCGACCGGGGAGAAGAAGTGGATCCCGATGAAGTCCTCCTGCCGCTTGACGCCGGTCGCCAGACCGGTGATCGGCAGCGTCGAGGTGTTCGATCCCAGCAGCGCGTTGGGCTCGACGATGTCCTCGATCTCCTGGAACACCTTGTGCTTGAGTTCCTGGTTCTCGAATACCGCCTCGATCACGAAGTCGACGCCCTTGAGGTCGGCCGGGTCGGCGGTCGGCGTGATGCGGTCCAGCAGCGCCTTGCTCTTCTCCTCGGTGGTCTTGCCACGCGAAAGTGCCTTGGCCTCAAGCTTTTCCGAGTATCCCTTGCCCTTTTGAGCGGCTTCGACGCTGACGTCCTTGAGCACCACGTCATATCCGGCCTTGGCCGAGACGTAGGCGATGCCGGCGCCCATCATGCCCGCGCCCAGCACACCGATCTTGTTGATCTTGACCGGCTCGATGCCATCCGGTCGGGAGCCGCCACCGTTGATGTGCTGCAGGTCGAAGAAGAACGCCTGGATCATGTTCTTTGCGACCTGGCCGGTGACCAGCTGGGTGAAGTAACGGCTCTCGATGCGGCTGGCGGTATCGAAGTCCACCTGCGCGCCCTCGACGGCCGCGTCCAAAATGGCCCGCGGCGCCGGCATCGGTGCGCCCTTGAGCTGCTTCTTCAGCAGCGCCGGGAACGACGGCAGGATGCCGGCCAGCGCAGGGCTGGACGGGGTGCCGCCGGGCATCTTGTAACCCTTTTTGTCCCAGGGCTGTTCATGCGAATCAGGGTTGGCCTTGATCCACGCCTTGGCGGCGGGCACCAGCTCCTCGACCGAGCCGACGAGCTCGTCGACCAGCCCGACCTCCTTGGCCTTCTCCGCCTTGAAGCGAGTGCCCTGCGAAAGGATGTTCATGAACGCGTTCTGAATTCCGAACATCCGCACCGTGCGGGTCACACCGCCGCCGCCGGGCAGCAGCCCCAGCGTGACCTCGGGGAAGCCCACCACGAGACCCTTGACGTCCGCGGCGATGCGGTGATGACAGGCCAGCGCGATCTCCAGGCCGCCTCCCAGCGCGGCGCCGTTGATGGCCGCGACCACCGGCTTACCCAGCGTCTCCAGCGCACGCAGGTCACGCTTGACCGACTCGACGGTGTCGAAAGCCTCACCGGCGTTCTCCGGACCGAGGTTGATCATGCCTTTCAGGTCACCGCCGGCGAAGAACGTCTTCTTCGCGCTGGTGATGACCACGCCGGTGATCGAATCCTTCTCGGCAACAAGACGTTCCACAGCGTTGTGCATGGACTCGCTGTAGTGCTCGTTCATCACGTTGGCCGACCCGGTGGGATCGTCCAGGGTCAGGGTGACGATGCCGTCGTCGTCCTTGTCCCACTGAATGGTGTTCTCTGCCATGGTCTTAAACCCTCTCGATGATGGTGGCGACACCCATGCCGCCGCCGATGCACAGCGTGATCAGGGCGCGCCGCGCGTTGCGGCGCTCGAGCTCGTCGACCATGGTGCCGGTGATCATGGCGCCGGTGGCGCCAAGCGGGTGACCCATCGCGATGGCGCCACCGTTGACGTTGAGCTTCTCGTCCGGGATGTTGAGGTCCTTCTGGAACTTCAGCACCACCGACGCGAACGCCTCGTTGAGCTCGAACAGGTCGATGTCGTCGATCGTCATCCCGGCGCGATCGAGCACCTTTTGCGTGGCCGGAGTCGGGCCGGTGAGCATGATGACCGGGTCGGAGCCGCTCGTGGCGGTGGCCACGATGCGCGCCCGCGGCGTCAGCCCCTGCGACTTGCCGGCTGCTTCCGAGCCGACCAGCACCAGCGCGGCGCCGTCGACGATGCCGGAGCTGTTGCCGCCGGTGTGGACGTGGTTGATCTTCTCCACGTAGTGGTACTTCGTCAGCGCCACGTCGTCGAAGCCGCCCATTTCGCCGATGCCGTCGAAGGCGGTCTTCAGCTTGCCCAGGCCCTCCAGGGTGGTGTCGGGCCGCATGTGCTCGTCATGGTCGAGGATGACCAGGCCGTTCTGGTCGCGCACCGGCACGATCGACTTGGCGAAGTAGCCGCCCGACCACGCCTCGGCGGCCTTCTGCTGGCTGCGCAGCGCGTAGGCGTCCACGTCGTCGCGGGAGAAGCCCTCGATGGTGGCGATCAAGTCGGCGCCGATGCCCTGGGGCACGAAGCCGATCCGGTAGTTGGTCTCGGGGTCGGTGGCCCAGGCGCCGCCGTCGGAGCCCATCGGGACCCGGCTCATCGACTCGACGCCGCCGGCCAGCACCAGGTCGTCCCAGCCGGAGCGGACCTTCTGGGCGGCGGTGTTGACGGCCTCCAGGCCGGAGGCGCAGAACCGGTTGAGCTGCACGCCGCCGGTGGTCTCGGGCAGCCCGGCGGCCAGCACCGCGGTTCGGGCGATGTCGCCGCCCTGGTCGCCGACCGGGGACACCACACCCAGGATCATGTCGCTGATCAGGTTCTCGTCGAGGTCGGGAAAACGCCGACGGAGCTCGTCAACCAGGCCCACGACCAGGTTGAGCGGCTTAATCTCGTTCAGCGAACCGTTGCGCTGCTTCCCCCGTGGGGTGCGGATGGCCTCATAGATAAAAGCTTCTTCGGACATGACGACTTCCTGATCTGGCGAATAGGGTTCGAATCCGTCTCCAAGACTAGATCCCGACCCACCCTAACAGGGTGCCCGGCCAACCTGTTGGTTGGCCAAGACCGCACAGCTCAGGGGTGCCTAGCGACGCGGACCACGCGGCGCCTGGGGCACGGCCGCCGAGCCGCCGAACGTGAAACTGCGTACACGCTCGGCGTCGTGTGCGCACCTAACTTCACGTTGGGCCCAACGCCAACGCTGGCATGACATTCGCGGAAACCATGCCCCGCTTAAGCTCGACCACCATGACGGTGTCGCGACTGCGCCCCTACGCGACCACGGTGTTCGCCGAGATGTCGGCGCTGGCCGCGCGGATCGGAGCGGTGAATCTTGGCCAGGGGTTCCCCGACGAGGACGGGCCCCCGGCCATGCTGAAGGCCGCCCAGGAGGCGATCGCCGACGGCGTCAATCAATATCCGCCGGGCATCGGCATCGCACCGCTGCGCCACGCCATCGCCGCCCAGCGGCAGCGCCGCTACGGCATCGACTACGACCCGGACACCGAGGTGCTGGTGACGGTCGGGGCGACCGAGGCCATCGCCTCGGCGGTGATCGGCCTGGTCGAACCCGGTTCCGAGGTCCTGCTCATCGAGCCGTTCTACGACTCCTACTCGCCGGTGGTGGCGATGGCGTCCGCGCACCGGGTGGCCGTGCCGCTGGTTCCCCATGGCCGCGGCTTCGCCCTGGACGCCGATGCTCTGCGCCGAGCGGTGACGCCACGGACCCGCGCGGTGATCGTCAACTCCCCGCACAACCCGACCGGTACCGTTCTGAGCGCCGATGAGTCGGCGGCCATCGCCGAGATCGCGGTCGCGGCCGATCTGTTGGTGATCACCGACGAGGTCTACGAGCACCTGGTGTTCGACGGGCGTCAGCATGTGCCGCTGGCCGGCTTCGACGGCATGGCGCAGCGAACGATCACCATCTCCAGTGCCGCCAAGATGTTCAACTGCACCGGCTGGAAGATCGGCTGGGCTTGCGGCCCAGCACATCTCATCGCCGGGATGCGCGCCGCCAAACAGTATCTGAGCTATGTCGGCGGCGCACCGTTCCAGCCGGCGGTGGCGCTGGCGCTGGAGACCGAGGATGCGTGGGTGGCGGGCCTACGCGCGACTTTGCAGGCCAGACGCGATCGACTGGCCGGCGGGCTGATCGACGTCGGGTTCGAGGTGCACGACAGCGCCGGTACCTACTTCCTGTGCGCCGATCCGCGTCCGCTGGGCTACGACGACAGCAGCGCATTCTGCGCGGAACTTCCGGCAAAGGTCGGAGTGGCCGCGATCCCGATGTCAGCCTTTTGTGACCCGGCCACCACCGACGGTACGGCCGACGTGTGGAATCACTTGGTGCGCTTCACCTTCTGCAAACGCGACGACACCCTCGATGAGGCGATCAAGCGACTGGGCACCCTGCGCGCCGCTAGTTACTTCGACCTGAAAAAGGGTTGATGGTTAGTGCGCCTGGATGTTGGTCCCTGGCTGGAATCGCTGAGGGTGGCGTG
>NZ_LZJR01000011.1 GCF_001667925.1 Mycobacterium sp. E2479
GGCGTCGGGTCGGTCCGCTGGCCCAAGTTGGCGCCGGGCGGGGGACCGGCGGTGTCGTCGCCTCCCGGGCGAGGCGCGTTCTTGGCGCCGCGGATCGAGACCGCCGGGTCGTCGTCGCGGCAGTACGTGTACATGAACGGCTCGTAGTAGTCGGCGGCCGACGAAGCGTGCGCCGGTGTCCCGTAGTCGCAGACGTAGCGGGGATACAAATCGGCCGTCGCCCAGACACCGCCGTCGTGGAAGGCGCTCGTCACCGCGTCCAATACCGACCCGCGGTAATCGGGGAACAACGCGTTGAGCGCCGGCACCCGCAGATAGAGCAGCTGCGACATGGTGGCCATGCTGCCCAGCAACTGCACCATGGTGTCGGAGTTATCCGCGAACAGATTGTCGACCGCCGAAAGGGTGCGCGGCGTCTGCTGAGTCAGCCGACGGTAGCCGGCCTGCATTCGGGCCACACCGGTCAGTGTCTGGTTGAGTTCGGTTGCGGTGGCGCCCAATCCGTTGTTCTTGTCGCTGGCCAGGGTGAGCACGACGCGGCTTGTCTTGATGATGCTGGTGGTTTGGGGCAGCACCGAATCCAGCGTCGATAGCAGGAACGTGCCGCCGTCGACGATGGCAGTCAACTTCGCCGGCCCCTCCTTGCTCAGGCTCAATTCCTTCTTGATCAACTCGATTTTGTGCGGGTCGACCTGGGCCAGCAGCCCGTCGGCGTCGCCGAGCAACTGTGCCAAGCTGACCGGCACGGTGGTGTGGTCCAGGGCGATGAGGCTGCCGTCGTGCAGGTACGGCCCGGCGTCCGACGCGGCTTCGAAGTTGATGTACTGCTCTCCGGCCGGCGAGAGTGCCGACACGTGTACGACGCTGTTCGCCGGGATCCGCACCTTCGACGTGATGCTGGCGACGGCGTTCACCCCGTTGTCGGTGATCTGCAGCGACTCCACGCGGCCGATGCGCACCCCGCGCAGTGCGACGTCCTGATTGGGCAGCAAGCCGCCGGATTCCGCCAGCTGCACGGTGACCCGGTAGGACGAGGCGAAGGGCTTCACCCGTAGCGCTCCGATGAGCAGATAGGCGGTCGCCACGACGAGGATGAGCACCAAGCCGGCGACCGACAGCCAAACCTGTTGCCGGTGACCGGTGCGCACCGCGCGGACAACGACGTTGGCGCAGTTGGCGACGGCGCGCATCATGGCTGCGATCCCGGTGGTGGCGGCGGCCCGGCCGGGG
>NZ_LZJR01000012.1 GCF_001667925.1 Mycobacterium sp. E2479
CACACCACATCCCCAGTGCGATACATCCTTTGACCGGACCCCCCGAACGCACACGCGACAAACCGCGACGCCGTCAACCCCACCCGGCCCACATACCCCGCACCAACCCCGGCACCGGCCACATACAACTCACCAACCACCCCAGCCGGCACCGGCCGCAACCACACATCGAGCACAAACAAGCCCAAGTGCGCCAGCGGCACTCCAATCGGGCTCGCATCGATATCGACGTCGGCCTCGACGATCTCGCGAAACGACGCGTGCACCGTCGTCTCGGTGATGCCATACATATTGATCAACCGCGGTGAACCCGGGTGGGCATGCATCCATGCGCCGAGGCGCTGAGGTTCCAATGCCTCACCACCGAACACGACCGTCTCAAGTTTGAGCTGATCTGTCCGCTCGGGCACCAGCGCGTCAGCGGTCTGCAGCGCATAAAACGCCGACGGCGTCTGACTCAACACACTCACCTGCTCGACTACCAGCAAGGCGTGCAGCTCTTCGGGCGAGCGGACGACCGACTCCGGCACCACCACCAGCCGGCCGCCCCGCAGCAGCGCACCGAAGATCTCCCACACCGAGAAATCGAACGCCAACGAATGACACTGCGACCAGACCTGACCCGCCAACACCTCCGCGCCGTACAGGGAGTCCAGCAAGCAGGTGACGTTGCGGTGGGGGACGGCCACCCCCTTGGGCACGCCGGTGGTGCCCGAGGTGTAGATCAAGTAGGCAATATCGTCGGGGGCCGGCGCCGGCATCGTCGTGCCGGGGCAAGTATCGATGTCAGGGTCGTCGATATCGATGACCATCACGCGATGGCCGTCCAGCCGCCCAGCCAACCCGGTGGTGGTGATCACCGCGACCGGTGCGGCATCGCCGAGCACGAACTCGATCCGCCCCGCCGGCACGGCCGGGTCGATCGGCACATAGGCCGCCCCGGTCTTGAGCACCGCCACAATCGCCACGACCGCCCGTGCCGAGCGCTCCGACAACAGTGCCACACACTGCCCCGGCCCGACACCCCGGGCAATCAGCAGGTGCGCCAACCGGTTCGACGCCGCATCAAGCTCGCGATAGCTCATCGAGCGGCCGCCGAA
>NZ_LZJR01000013.1 GCF_001667925.1 Mycobacterium sp. E2479
GAAGCGGGTCACCACCGGTCAACACCGTGGTGATCGCGAGCGCGGCGGAGCCGGGCGAAGCGGGTCACCACCGGTCAGAATGATCACGCCACCGGGAAGCGGTCGCCCTGCCCTTCCCTGCCCGGGAACATATCGGCCAGCACGGCCGCCATCTCCAGATAACTGCGACGGCTCTCCTTGCTCAACCGGTCCAGCGCGATCTTTCGACCATCGTGCACGTGCCGATCGAATGGCAGCACCACCGTGGCGGCGACGTGCGCGGACAGTCGGTCGAGTTCGGTGACGGCCACACCGTCCACCTTGCCCAGCTCGACGTGGTTGATGGCGAGCACTGTCCACTGCATCAGCGACTGATACCCGTTGTTACACAACCACTCCAGCGTTGCGCGTGTTTTACGTATCGCATCGATGGCGGGGCTGGTGACCACCACCAGAGCTTGCGATTCCGGTAAGACGGCGTCCATCACAGCGGAATTGAGCGTTTTGACACAGTCGACCAGCACCAGCGAATACTGGTTTCGCAGCATTGAAAAGGCTCGCAACATGTCGTGGCGCTGCAGGCGCCAGTCAGTGTCGGGCAACCCGAGCACCTCCAGCCCGAAACCGTTCATATACGTCAGCGCGCGGATGTCCTCGTATTGCGCCGCCGGGCTGCCGTGCAGCAGGTCGGCCAGGCTGTGCGGGTTGCGGCGGCCGTGGCGATCCGCGAGATCTCCGGCGTCGATATCGAGGGCAAGCACCCGGTCGCGGCGCACTGCCGCGAACGTCGACCCGAGCGCTTCCACCACCGCTGTCTTGCCGACCCCGCCCTTGAGGTTGAGCACGGCGATGGGAAACGCGCTACCGACGGTGGTGCGGATGCGCTGCCGCAGCTGGTTCTCATAAGCGGTGTTTTTGTCGGGGCCAAGCTCAAGCCCGGTTATGCGATGAACCAGCTGTCGCCAGTTGAACCCGGCCGCGTCCGTGTCGTGTGTGTCGAAACGGTCCAGCGCCGTCGCACCCAGCATCGGCTCGGGACGCGGCGGTCGCGGCGCGACTGGAGGATGTTGTTGGGGTCCGTCCATTTGCTGATTCGGGCCGCGGGACTGCGGCACGGTGGATGCTGCGGGGTCGCCCTCGATCCGCCACTCGTGCCAACCTGGGTTTTGGTTCGGCGGACCCGGCGGACCCGCCCGTACCGCGGACTGCCGAACGAATCCGCGAATCGAACCGCGGTTGCTCATACTCCCGGTATAACCCCGAAATGCCGGTCCGGAAACCACCAAAGTGCGGCAATCGCGGACGACCTGGCTCATTAGCGTGCAAATTCAACCCGCAGTTCACTCAGATCCACCGTTTGTTTGCTCCCGGCGTGGCTAACCGAAGAACGCCGCGGCGTCGTCGTAGCGGCTTTCGGGCACCAGCTTGAGTTGACGCACCGCGTCCGCCAACGGCACCCGGCCGATGTCCTGCCCGCGCAGCGAAACCATTTGGCCGTATTCTCCGGCGTGCGCGGCGTCGGCCGCATTCACCCCGAACCGGGTGGCCAGCACCCGGTCATAGGCGGTCGGGGTGCCGCCCCGCTGGACGTGTCCCAGCACGGTCACCCGGACGTCTTTGTTGATCCGCTTCTCCACTTCGGCGCCGAGCTGGGCAGCGACGCCGGTGAACTTCTCGTGGCCGAATTCATCAATCCCGCCTTCCCGCAACGCAATCGATCCGGGGATGGGCTTGGCCCCCTCGGCGACCACGCAGATGAAATGCGAATCTCCGCGCTGGAAGCGCCTTTTGACGAGCCTACAGACCTCTTCGACGTCGAAGGGCTGTTCCGGGATCAGCGTCATGTGCGCGCCCGAAGCCAGGCCCGCGTTCAGCGCGATCCAGCCGGCGTGCCGACCCATCACCTCGACCAACATGACCCGCTGATGCGATTCCGCTGTGCTGTGCAGTCGATCAATGGCTTCGGTGGCGACGGTCAACGCGGTATCGTGGCCGAAAGTCACGTCAGTGCAATCGATGTCGTTGTCGATCGTCTTCGGTACACCGACCACGGGCACGTTCTCATCCGAGAGCCAGTGCGCGGCCGTCAGCGTGCCTTCCCCGCCGATGGGGATCAGGACGTCGATCCCGTTGTCGTCGAGGGTCTGCTTGATCTGGTTCAGCCCGGCCCGAAGTTTGTCGGGGTGCACCCGGGCGGTACCCAACATGGTTCCGCCTTTGGCCAGCAGGCGGTCGTTGCGGTCGTCGTTATGCAGTTGGACGCGCCGGTTCTCCAGCAATCCGCGCCAGCCGTCCTGAAACCCGACCACCGACGAGCCGTATCGGGAGTCGCACGTTCGCACCACTGCCCGGATGACCGCGTTGAGCCCGGGGCAGTCGCCGCCTCCGGTGAGCACTCCGATCCGCATCCCCTCATCTTGCCTGGGGTGGGGGCCTTATGGCGGTATTAGCCGGCGACAGTCCCGACGGTGGGCGCCGACGGCAGCGGTCCACGGGCGGCCTCGTAGGCGGCGCCGACCCGGTAGAGCCGGTCATCGGCCAGTGCGGGCGCCATGATCTGCAGGCCGACCGGCAAGTCGTCGTCCGGCGACAGGCCGGCCGGGACCGACATGCCGCAGTGGCCCGCCAGATTCAGCGGCAGCGTGCACAGGTCGAACAGGTACATCGCCAGAGGATCGTCGACCTTCTCACCCAGCCGGAACGCCGTGGTCGGGGTCGCGGGCGACACCACCACGTCCACGGAGCGATAGGCTTCGTCCAGGTCGCGGGCGATCAGGGTGCGCACCTTCTGGGCCTGGTTGTAATAGGCGTCGTAGTAACCGGCCGACAGCGCGTAGGTGCCGATCATGATGCGCCGCTTGACCTCCGGCCCAAAGCCCGCGGCCCGCGTCATGGCCATCACCTCCTCGGCGCTGTGGCTGCCGTCGTCGCCGACCCGTAGCCCGTAGCGCATCGCGTCGAAGCGGGCCAGGTTGCTCGACACCTCCGACGGCAGGATCAGGTAGTAGGCGGCCAGCGCGTATTCGAAGTGCGGGCAGTCGACCTCGCTCACTTCGGCGCCAAGGGACGTCAGCTGCTCGACAGCGGCCTCGAAAGCCGTCAGCACGCCGGGTTGGTAGCCCTCGCCCCGCAGCTGCTTGACCACTCCGACGCGCACGCCCTTGAGGTCACCACCCGTGCCGGCCTTGGCGGCGGCGACGACGTCGGGCACCGCCGCGTTCACCGATGTGGAGTCGCGAGGGTCATGCCCGGCAATCACCTCATGCAACAGCGCGGTGTCCAGCACCGTGCGCGCGCACGGCCCGCCCTGATCCAGCGAGGACGCGCACGCCACCAGGCCGTAACGCGACACGGTGCCATAGGTGGGCTTGACTCCCACCGTCGCGGTGAGCGCGGCGGGCTGCCGGATGGAGCCCCCGGTGTCGGATCCGATCGCAAGCGGGGCCTGGAACGCGGCCAGCGCGGCGGCACTGCCACCCCCGGAGCCGCCGGGCACCCGGTCGACGTCCCATGGATTGCGGGTCGGGCCGTAGGCGGAGTTCTCGGTCGAGCTGCCCATCGCGAACTCGTCCATGTTGGTTTTGCCCAGTATCGGGATTCCCGCGGCGCGCAACAGCGAGGTGAGGGTGGCGTCGTACGGGGAACGCCAGCCCTCGAGAATCTTGGACCCGCAAGTCGTGGGCATGTCGACCGTGGTGAAGACGTCCTTGAGCGCCAGCGGGACCCCGGCCAGCGGTGATGGCAGCTGCTCCCCGGCGGCCACCGCCTCGTCGACGACGGCGGCCGCACCCAGCGCCTCGTCGGCGGCCACGTGCAAAAAGGCGTGGTAGCGGTCGTCGGTCGCCTGGATTTGGTCCAGGCACGCCTGGGTGACCTCGACCGACGACACCTCTTTGGCGGCGATCCGCGCGGCCAGCGTGGCGGCGTCGGAGCGGATGATCTCGTTCACCCCTCGTCTCCGAGGATCTGCGGGACCGCGAAGCGGCCGTCGACAGCCGCGGGAGCCTCGGCCAGCGCTTCGGCCTGGGTCAGGCATGGTGTCGACTTGTCGGGGCGGGTGACGTTGACGTCTTTCAGCGGGTTGCCGGTGGCTTCGACACCGGTGACATCGACCGCCTGCACCTGGCTGACGTGGGTCAGGATGGCGTCGAGCTGGCCGGCGAAGCTGTCGAGCTCGCTGTCGGTCAGCGCCAACCGGGAGAGCCGGGCCAGGTGCGCTACCTCGTCGCGGGAGATCTGGGACACGACTGCAAAGCCTAGTCGCGGGCTTGCGGGGCGCTGCACTGCCGTTGCCGATCGCGCGGCCGGGTCGAGCCGAAATGCCGTTGACACATCCTTATGCAACAGTGTTGGCCGTGCCCTCATATCTGTTGCGCATCGAGCTCGTCGACCGGCCAGGCAGCCTGGGGTCGCTGGCGGTGGCGCTCGGTTCGGTGGGGGCCGACATCTTGTCGCTCGACGTCGTGGAGCGCAGCTCGGGTTACGCGACCGACGACCTGGTGATCGAACTGCCACCGGGCGCGATGCCGGACACACTGATCACCGCGGCCGAGTCGCTGTCCGGCGTCCGGGTGGACAGCGTGCGGCCGCACACCGGACTGCTGGAAGCGCATCGTGAGCTCGAGCTCCTCGACCATGTAGCGGCGGCGGAGGGTAAAGCGGCACGACTGCAGGTCCTCGCCAACGAGGCGCCGAAGGTTCTGCGCGTCAGCTGGTGCACGGTGCTGCGCAGTGCGGGCGGCGAACTACAGCGCCTGGCCGCAAGTCCCGGCACACCGGAGACCAAGGCGGATTCGGCCCCGTGGTTGCCGCTGGAGCGGGCCGCGACTCTGGATGGCAGCGCCGAGTGGGTGCCCAAGGCGTGGCGCGATATGGACGTGACGATGGTCGCGGCCCCGTTGGGCGACCCGCACACCGCGGTGGTGCTTGGCCGGCCCGGCCCGGAATTCCGGCCCTCGGAGGTCGCCCGGCTGGGTTACCTCGCCGGGATCGTCGCCACCATGCTCCGCTGATCCGAGCGCCCACTCTGCACGCAAGGCGTGAAATTTCCACTGTTATTCAGCCAATAATGAATGCGCTTCGCGCGCTAAGGACACCGGCAATTCGTTTGCGTGTGGGCATAACTCGAAGGGCGAGCATGGCGAACCTGTCACCGTTTCACGGCTTACGGGAACGAGCGCACTTGCGCGGGCCAACGACACAATTGCCGGATGGCGGCCGTGTGTTGACCCTCGACTGTCCGCAATTGCTCACCGCTGAAATCTTGTCGAGTCTCGTCGATCGGGCTGCCGACCAGCGCTCCTAACCCGCCGTCGCGCTTACACACTGGACGCGGACCAGGAAACTTCCTTGATGCCCCAACGTGTTTGAGTTTCAACGTTGCCGGTACTGGCCGGTCCAGGGTTATCCACGTTAGTTGGTTGTGGGTGGTGGTTGGGGTTGGAAGGGTTCATACCACCACCAGTTGGCGCGTTCGCCGGTGGGTGCGGGGTAGGGCGCCAC
>NZ_LZJR01000014.1 GCF_001667925.1 Mycobacterium sp. E2479
ACTGCACTGTCTCCATCGGAGATCATGTGTCGCATCAGCTCTGCATCATCGGCCATTAGTCGGTTTCGAGTGCGGTGTTCGAGGAGGATCTTTGCGTTCGTTTCGGCCATAGCGCCGAGTTTTTCAGCGAGCGTGGTCTTCTTTTCCATCGCCGCGGCGACCTCACGGTAAAAGCGTTGAGCTCCATGCTCGATCGCCGCCTCGATAAGCACGTCGCGATCGACGAAGTACCGATAGATGGTGCCCCGGGAGACCTTGGCCATCCGCGCTACGTCCTGCACGCTGGTGCGCTGGATGCCCAATTGTGTAAAACACTCATTGGCGGCGTCGAGAATCTGTTCGCGTCGATCGAGCTCGTCGGCGACCTCTGTTTCGGCAGTTGCTCGGTCAGTCGACATGTCGTTCCTCCGCGTGCGGTACCTATATTCCGAGCTCTTAATGCTACGTGACACGCGATGTCGGGCTGCTGAAGCGCGCCAATCGCGTTACGACACGCAGAGCAGGCAGACCGCATTGGACTCGCATTGGTCGCGGTCCACCTTGACTTCTATTCGCGTCCCTCCGCCTGCGGGTCTTCATACGCACTGACTACACAGCCGCTTGGACCAGCCCCACTAGGCACGGCGGCGAGGATCTGCAATTATTGAATAATAGAACGTCTGATGTTCCATTGTTACATGGCACAAGGAGTGGTGTTGTCTCGTTTGGAGGACAGATACGCGCTGGTCACCGGCGGAGCTCAGGGGCTGGGAGGAGCGGTTGCCGAGGAGTTGGCCGGTCTGGGCGCCCATGTCACTATCGTCGATTTGAATGCCGAGAAGGGCCAGGAGCGCGTAGAGCGGATTCGTTCAAACCACGGCCGGGCCTCCTTCATCAAGGCCAATGTGGCCCACCGGGAAGCGATTGAAGGCGCCGTGCATCAGGTGGCCGATACCGGGAACGGCCGGATCGATGTCTTGGTCAATGCGGCCCAGTTCTTCGCCATGCCCAAGGCGCTGGAACTTGTCACCGAAAAGGATTGGGAACTCTCAGAGGTCACTGGACCGAAAGCGACCTTCCGGTTCATGCAGCTCTGCTTTCCGTTCCTCCGTGAGTCCGGACGGGCGTCGGTGATCAACTTTGTGTCAGGGTCCGCTCTGGCCGGCATCGCCTACACCGCTCCCTACTCGGCGGCCAAAGGCGCGATAGCCGCGCTGACCAAGGTCGCCGCCAACGAGTGGGCTCGCCACCGCATCCGAGTCAATGCGGTGTGCCCGTTTGCCCTGACCGAGGCCCAGCAAAAGATGATCGGCACCGAATGGGACAACTACACGCGGACCGCAGCCGCCTCGCCGATGAAACGCGGCGCTGATCCAGTTGAGATTGCGCCGGCAGTGGCTTTTTTAGCGGGAGACGATGCGGCATTCGTGACGGGCACGATACTGCAAGTCGATGGTGGCATGACCGAGCTATCGACGGTGGACTACTCGCAATCGCCGGGAGTCTTTGGTTAACAGGCCAATTCACCGACGACGCATGATGCAGATGCCAGAATCTCACCGGCCCGCCCCTGCGCTCACCGCGCTGAATCGGCCCTTCTGGACCTCGGGTGCGGACGGAGTGCTGCGCATGCAACGCTGCACCTCCTGCGGGCGGCTCTGTCAGCCGCCCTCGCTGTTGTGCCCTCATGACCATGCGGCGACCGAATACGTCGAACTCAGCGGCAAGGGGTTTGTCGAATCCTGGACGGTGAATCGTCACGGATGGTTTCCTGGGTTCCCACCGCCATACCTGATCGCGTTCGTAAATCCGGTCGAGGACGAACGGGTGCGCCTACTGACCAACCTGGTAAACGTCGAACCTGACGACGTCACCCAGAACATGCCGGTGCGCGTCATCTTCGATCGATGTGTAGATGGCGACGACGAGGTATTCATTCCGTTGTTCGAACCGGAGCGCTGATGACTAAGGCGTTGACGGATCGGACCATCATCAGCGGCATCGGTCAGTCGGCAATCGGTCGTCGACTGGGGCGGGATCCGCTAGAGCTCACCGCCGAAGCATGTCTGGCCGCAGTTGCCGACGCCGGTCTGACGGTGGCCGACATAGATGGCCTCACAACGTATCCCGGTAGTTCCCAACCGGGCCTCGGGTTCTCTGGGGCGTCACTGCGTGACATTCATGACGCTTTGGGAATCGAGCCGAATTGGGTCGCAGGGGGAGTGGAGTCCCCGGGTCAGCTCGGGGCGGTGGTCGACGCCATGCTCGCTGTGGCCGGCGGGCTGGCCAACCACGTGCTGTGCTGGCGCAGCATCTGGGAGGGCACCGCGCAAGGCGCCGGCCGACGCAAAGGATACGGTTCCGGGGGTGGCCGTCCAGGCGGAATGCTGGCCTGGCAGATCCCTTTTGGTGCCACGGCGGCTAACTTGGCGGCTCTTCAGATTCGCGCACGGATGTTGCGATACGGGCTTACTCGCGAGCAGCTCGCGTCGATCGCCATCGCGCAACGGAGCCACGCCGCTCGCAACCCCTCGGCGATCTACCGCGATCCGCTCGACCTCGACACTTATCTCAGCGCGCGCATGGTCTCCGACCCGCTGTGCATGTTCGACTGCGACATCGCCTGCGACGGCGCCACCGCATTCGTTGTCTCCCGCGCCGAGCACGCCGCGGGGCTGGACCACCCGGCAGTGACCGTCGAGGCGGTCGACTGTGCTCACCACGACCGCTTCACTTGGGAAGGCGGTCAAGACATCACCCGGATCAGCTCACGATGGTCCACAATCTGGGAGCGGACCGACTTCACCGCCGCCGATGTCGACGTCGCCTCGTTGTATGACGGCTTCAGTGTCTTCGTGCTCTGCTGGCTCGAAGACTTTGGTTTTTGTCCGGTTGGAGAATCCGGGGAATGGGTTTCGGACCCTCATCGCATTTCGCTCGGCGGAGAATTGCCCCTTAACACTGCCGGAGGGCAGCTATCGGGAGGACGTTTGCACGGCTTTGGACATCTGCACGAAGCGTGTTTGCAAATTCGTGGCCAGGGTAAAGAGCGACAGGTCCACGATGCAAAGCTGGCTGCGGTAGGCGTAGGAGCAGCTAACAGCGGCACCACGGCGATGTTGCTGCGGCAGGTGTGAGAATGCAGATAACCAGACGGTCACCACGTCCAAGGAGGAATGTCGATGGCTGAGACTCAAGCACCCAAGTTGGGGTTCATCGGTCTGGGAAATTTGGGTGCGCCGATGGCCAAGCGACTCGTCGAGTGGCCCGGCGGCCTGATTGTTTTCGACGTAAGAACTAGCGCCACAATGCCGTTCGCCGAAGCCGGGGCCGAAGTGGCGCGGACCGCGAGCGACGTGGCGGTCGCCGACATCATCAGTGTCATGGTGCTCAACGACGAGCAAGTCCGCGGTGTGGTGGCCGATCTCACCGCTCACGCCGAACCGGGTACCGTCATCGCAATACATTCCACGATCGACCACAACACTGCGTCCGAATTGGCAACGGAGCTTCAAGCCAAGGGCATTCAGCTCATCGACGCGCCGGTCAGCGGTGGTGTGGAGGCGGTCAAGACGGGTGAACTCGCTGTCATGGTGGGCGCAGGCCGGGAAACCTACGAACGGGTCAAGCCGGCGTTCAAACAGTGGGCGTCGATGGTCGTCCATGCCGGCGAGCCGGGCGCCGGCACACGAATGAAACTGGCGCGCAACATGCTGACCTTCACTTCCTTCGCGGCCGCTTGTGAGGCGATGCAGCTGGCAGAACGTGCGGGCCTCGATGTCCAAGCGTTGGGCCGTATTGTGCGTCATACAGACGTGCAAAGCGGTGGCGCCGGCGCCATGATGTATCGCGATGACATGAGCCGACCACTCGACCCGGATCATTTCCTGTACCAGCCGTTCACCCACACGTGCGCGCTGGGAGAGAAGGATCTCAGCCTGGCGCTACGTCTTGGCAGGGAACTGGACGTCGATCTTCCCCTGGCCAAAATCGCCTTACAGAATCTGGCGGAAGGACTCGGAGTTCCACACTCGACTGTCGCGGATTCTGCCTGAACCGATGACGCGCTCAATACATTTGTCGCAGATAAGAATAACGAGCGGTGGCGCCTCGACTTCACTCCCGCGAAGCGACACCGTCGTCGGGAGAGCGGGCCGGCGCGGAACTGACGTAGCCTGCACTCTGCTCCGTCCGGATCACTTAAGGCCATCGGGTCAGCTCGTCGAGAGGCCACCCATCAACGTGTCTATTAGCCCGTCGTAACGTCCCATCGCCTCGCCTACGGTCGATGTGACGCTGAGCATGCGATATAGCGTGGCTCCAATCAATGCGTCAGCGGCAGCTTCGATGTCGGCGTCGGCGCGAATTTGACCCAACGAGATGCCGGTGTGCAACCGCTGCGTCACCGCAGCGTGGAAGCGGCTAGTGAGTTGCTGGTATAAGGTGTCGCGGTCTCGAAGGTCCTCAGCGGCGGCAGCGGCAAGAGCGCGGACGAGTGCGATGTTCTCGGGGGCGGCACTCAGCGCGGCGGACTCGTGCATCCAGGTCCTCAGATCTTCGACCGTGTCTCCCGTATCTGGAAGCGTGAAGTCGGCTTGCGCATAGGCCTGCATTACCGCCTCGGCCACCAAAGGAGCTTTCGACGGCCACCGTCTATAAACCGTTTGCGTTCCCACTCCGGCATTGGCGGCGACCTTGTCCATTGACACTCCGCTGTACCCGACTTCGATCAGAAGGGTGCGGGTGGCGTCGAGTATGGCCTCATGTACGGCCGCGCTACGCGGTCGCCCTCGGCGAGGTTGGCTCACGTCACGACCCTAAAGCAAATCTTGGGCGTCCTGTCTTCTATACGTCTGGGCGAGGCAGCCATATACATCGGAGCCACATTGTGCCACTATTTACGAGAAAATATGTCTCGTAAATAGTGGCGGACCCGATCAGCTAGGTGTCAGACCGCGATTGAGGGGGATAGGTTCGCCTCGAAATGAGACTTCCCGCCGAGCGGAAAGGTCGCGAATGCGCGGAACTGTGCATCATCACCGGAGGCGCGGGCCGGCATGCTCTGGCCCCGAGCTGGTCGACAATCAGTGGCATTCGGAACGGTTGGGCAACTTCAATGACCGACACAACTGCTCGTAGTTCGGAAAGAGGCCGCGAACAGCGCGTCGCGGTCATCGTCACCGTGATCGGTGTCGCGCACTTCCTTGTTCCACGGTTCTTCGACCCCATCAACCGCCTCGGCTTCCCCGAACACGCGCGCATGTTCACCTACATCAACGGTGCCGTCGAAACGACCATCGGGGTCATGATGGCGAATCCTCGAATGAGTCGGCAGTTGACCATCGTATCTGCTTGTTACGTCATTCATTTGACGGGCAACATCGTGCGCAATCAAGTCCGAATTCGGCACGGATGCGGTCAGTGAAGCCGGTGGCTCGGGTAAGGGGAGCGAAATGTCGATCAGTCAGACCGCCCAAGGGGTTGCCGAAGCCATTCGGCCTTTCAGTAATGCCGTCCGGATGAACCTGGCTGCCGCCGTGCGCACCCGCCGGCGCGGCTACGACGCTTGGACCGGCGCGGTGAACACGGACTACGACCCACAGAATCCGATCACTGCTGAACACCCATTCGACGCCTACCGCGCACTACACAGAAGTGGCCGCGTGCACTACAACCCCAGGCGAGCCACCTGGATCGTCAGCCGACTCGACGACGTGCGAGCTGCACTGCGCGACACCGATCAGGTCACCAGTACTCAAGGGGTCACCCGATTGAGAATGTCGGCACCGCTCGCGGTGCTGACCGACGGCGAAGAACACGCCCGACTCCGTAAGCAGATCCAGCCGGGATTCAGCAAGGGCGCCATGAGCGCCTGGCAGGGAATCGTCGAGAAGCTAGCCGCGGAACTCGTCTCTGACCTGTTGAACAACCCCGGCTGCGATGTCGTGCAGCACTTGGCGATACCAATGCCGATCCGCCTGATCGCTCAGATCCTCGGGGTACCGGAAGACGACGTCAACGACTTCCGTCGGTGGTCAGAAAACGCCGTGAAGGTCATGGATTTGACCCCGACACGCGCAGGTCTCGCAGAGGCAACCAGATCCATATCCGCAATGGTGGCGTTGCAGCGCTACTTCGTGAAGCAAATCGCACACGGCGCGCTTAAAGGATCGGGCACTGTGCTGGGGCGCCTCCTCGAACACAACACCGATGGCAGCCTCACCGATCGTCAGCTTTGGATCATCGCAATTCACCTGTTGATCGCCGGGAACGAAACAACCACGAACCTTCTCGGCGGAATGTTCGACACTCTCGCCCATTACCCCGATCAGTACGACTTGATACGCACCAACCCCGACCTCATCCCGATCGCAGTCGAGGAGCACCTCCGCATCACGACGCCGATACAGAACCTCTACCGCTACACCCGCGCCGACTATCAAATCGGAGGCATCACCATTCCCGCCGGGTCACGCGTCCTGCTCTCCTTCGGGGCGGCGAATCGCGACCCCGCAGCCTTCGACGAACCCGACGAGTACCGCGCCGACCGCAACCCGCGAAACCACGTCGCTTTCGGCTACGGCCCACACATGTGCATCGGCGCACCACTCGCTCGAATGGAAGCCCAAGCCGTACTTCGACACCTCGTGACCCACGTCAGTCGCCTAAACCCCAATGGCTCGACCATCTGGTCGACGCACAGTTCATTACGTGGCCCGACCCACCTACCGATCCACCTGACGCCAGCCTGACCAATCCGTCGGGGCGGAGTGGTGGCAGGAATGCAGGTCGGCTAAAACATTCCATCCACACTGAAGTGTTTCGGCCGATGCTTACATGGGTCTCGGTCGTGTTGACGCGCAAGTAAACCCAGTTAGGCGTCGACCATCGCGAAGAGGGTGTTGAGGCCTTCGGCCAAAAGCGGATGCGTGAAGATCGCATCCGCCAACGCGGTGTAAGTGAGCTTGCCCAACATGGCGACCTGGATCACGGTCATGATCTCGCCGCCCTCACTGCCCAGGACCGCGCAGCCCAGGATCTGTCCGCTGCCCGCGTCGACAACGGCCTTCATGAAACCGCGCGTTTCCCCGGTCTCGATCGCCCGGATGACAGCGCTCATCGGCAGCTTCGCCACCCGGATGTCGCGTCCTTGCGCCCTGGCCTCGCGCTCGGTCATGCCCACGCGGCCAAGCTGCGGGTCGATGAACACCGCATAGGGGACGATGCGATCGTGCGCGCTCTTCTTTTCGTGCGCTATCAGGTTGGCGTGCAGGATGCGGTAGTCGTCGTAGGAACTGTGGGTGAAGGCCGGCCCGCCCTTGACATCGCCCATCGCGTAGACGCCCGGGGCGCTGGTTTGCAGGTATTCGTCGACGTCGATGAACCCGCGGTCGTTGAGACGGATGCCGGCGGCCTCGAGGGTGAGGGCCTGCGTGTTAGGGACGCGGCCGGTGGCGGCCAGTAGGTGGGAGCCTTTGACCTGTCGCTCGCCGTCCTTGGTGCGCACGGTCAACCGGAGGCGGTTCCCGCCGGCCTGCTCAACCCGGACCGGCGTCGACGACGTCAGGACCGTGATTCCCTCGTCGCGCAAAATTGCGGCGACCTCGTCGGAGACATCTTCGTCCTCGATGGTCAGCAGGCGGGCGGCTCTCTGGATGATGGTGACCTGGCTGCCGAATCGTCGGAACATCTGCCCGAACTCGAGCCCGATGTAGCCCCCGCCAAGGACGACTAGGTGCTCCGGGAGGTCATTCAATTCCATGATCGATGTCGAATCGAGCACGGGAACATCGGCGACGCCAGGGATCTCCAGCGGCTTGGATCGGGTGCCGGTGTCGATCACGACCACCGCGGCGCTGATCTGCCGCGTCCCGCCATTTGTCAAGGCGATGTCGACGGTCCTCGGCCCCACGAAGTGGGCCTCGCCGTCGATCAGGTCAAGTCCGTCCTGCGCCAACCGGCTCGCGTAGTTTTGCCGCGCACCGGCGACCATGGCACGTTTGCGCTCGCGCACGTCGGCCAGGTCCACCGTTACGGGGCCAGTATCAACGCCGTACTCTGCGGCGCGGCGCGCCTGGTAGGCAAGGCGCGCACTGGCGACCATCGTCTTGGTCGGGGTGCACCCAGTGTTGACGCAGACGCCGCCGAGTTGGTCGCGCTCGATGAGCGCGACCTTCTGGCCCGCTTTCGCCAGCTCGACAGGAAGAAAGCGACCGCCCTGACTGGTCCCTATCACGATCGCGTCGTACTGCTCCTCGCTCATTGCGTCCTACCCTCTAGATCCAGATCGACAGTCATCAAGATTCTCCCAAGTTTGTGCGAACGGTCGACTCGCGGCGGCACGAACACCCTCCACCGAAAGACCACCCCAAAGCCCGATGTCGCCGGTGCGCGGGAAAGCGGAAGGTACGCGATGTCAGTTTGATAGCCCCGGCTATGACGATCACCGTTGTCCACGAAGGAGTTTGGCATCGGAAATTGGCTGGTCGGCCAATCAACACTTCTTGGCGATGGCTATCGGGACAGCCAATCGCGGTTATCGAAATTCGCACTGGCGACGCCGACATACCGACCGGCATCACGATGTTTCGAAGGTCAGCAGCATCGCGCGGCGATCCTACGAAGGAACCAAGCCCTGCAATCCGTTCTAGCCAGTCAATCGATCAGATTGGAACGAAAAGATGACAACCAAAGTCAGCGTATTTCTCAGGACGTCGGCCATCGAGACCGTCGCCGGCGCCCTTGGTCGATACGGTCTCGTGATCGTCATCGGCTGGATAGGCGCCCTCAAGTTCGCCAACTACGAGGCACACCAGATTCAGCCGCTGGTGGCCAACAGTCCCTGGCTGGGTTTGGTCTATCAAATTTTCCCGGTCTACACCTTCTCGGCGCTGTTAGGTGTCTTCGAGGTCGCTGCCGCGTTCCTCCTGGCGATCAAGCCGGTCGCGCCGCGATTGTCGGTAGTGGGAAGCCTGATGGCCATTGTCCTGTTTGTGTCCACGGTTGGCTTCCTCTTCACAACACCGGGGATCGGCGAGCCGGCTGGCGGCGGCTTCCCGGCCATCTCCCTCCTGGGTGAGTTTCTCCTCAAAGACATCCCGCTGCTCGGTTTATCGTTCTGGACACTTGCCGACTCCATCCGGGCCGTCCAACGGCACTCGACCAACGCTCGTTAACCGCGGCGCGAAGGTCGCCCCGGCGCGGACATTGTCCGGGACGGGGCTTCACCGTTGTGATCGCCGCCCTAGGCTGGACGAATGGAGCTGCGAGAGTTGACGGCATTCGTGGCGGTAGCTGAAGAAGGCGGAATGTCGGCCGCCTCACGCCGACTCAATATCAGCCAACCCGCTTTGTCACAGACCGTGAGCTCTTTGGAGCGCCAGCTCGGCGTCAAACTCTTGGAGCGCAGCAGCACCGGGGTACGGACAACGGCAGCGGGCGCCGCGCTGCTCACGGAGGCACGCGCAATCCTTGCCAGGCACGATCAGGCGCTGCGCCGGATGGCCGAGTTCACCACTGAAGGTGGCGGGGTGCTGCGGCTGGGGGTGCCGATGGAGCTACCGCCGGGCCTCCTGCAGGGCGCGCTCGAGCAGTTCGCAGCGAACTGTCCGGACACGCGGGTAATGCCCCGGCATTTGTCAACTGCTGCACAGATTTCCGGGCTGCGCAGTCGGGAGATCGACGTCGGCCTGCTCCGTGAGCGGCCCGCCCCGGAAGACTTCGACGCGATGCTGGTGGTGCGCGAAAATCTGGGCGTGTTGTTGGCGTCCGAACTCGCCGCCGGGCTCATCGGCTCGCACGGTATCCGGCTCGACGCGCTGACCGGACTGCAATGGCTTTGTTTCCCACGATCGAACAGCCCAGCCTGGCACGACGAAATCACAGCCATCTTGCGCAGTCATGGCGTCGACCTGGGCCCGCCGCCGCCGGAGGACCAGCAGCTCATCGCCGAGGTCAAGCTTGCTGCGGTCACCGCGGGTAGCTCATTCGCCCTGGCGCCCGCGAATTGGCCGCATCAGATTCCCGAATCCGTGACATGGAGTCCGCTCGTCGGTCACCCGTTGGTTCGGCGCACATGGGTGGTTTGGCCGGCAAATTCGCGCCGCCGAGACATCGGCCAGCTCGTAACGGCCTTCGATGTTCCGGTGGATTACTGATCACGGCGCGATCGCGGCCTGACCGCCGCTGGCCTGCAAAATCGCGCCGTTTATGTAGCTGGCCGCGGGTGAGGCAAGGAATGTGACGGCGTTTGCGATCTCGTCAGCGACCGCTGCCCGGCCGAGTGTGGTGACCTCGCCGAGCGCGTCAGTGACGCCGGGAGTAGCTGCGGTGCCAGGTGTTTCGGTCGGACCGGCCTGCACCGTATTGACTCGGACCCCGTCGCGGCCGAACTCGTCCGCCCATACGCGGGTCAGCAGTTCGAGGCCGGCCTTGCTCGCACCGTAGATTCCGGCTCCGCGCGCGGGTGTCCCAGCCGCGACCGTGCTCAGGTTAACGACCACACCTCTGCCGCGCTCGGCCATGCCGGGGGCAAGTTGCTGCATCAAGATATGCGGCGCGCGCAGGTTTACGTTGATGTGCTCGTCGAAAAAGGCATCGTCGCTCTCGGCGGTTGCGGCGAACCGGTAAACGCCCGCGTTGTTGATCAAGATGTCGACGTCGCCCGCGTCGGCGGCCAAGCGACGCACATCGTCGGCGTCCCCGAGATCGGCCGCGACGAAACGCGCTTTGCCGCCGGCATTTTCGATCTCGCGAATCAACTCGGCACCGCGTTCGGCGCTGCGGCCGTGCACCACAACCTCGGCGCCGAGGACAGCCAGCTGAAGAGCGATCGCGCGGCCGATGCCCGCCGTCGCCCCAGTCACCAATGCGGTCGAACCCTCGAGTGTGTTCGTCATGATCTATTCAAACTCCCCTCCGCAGTCCTGCGACAGTGGTTCCGTAGTCCTCATCGGCTTTCGTCTCGCCAGGCCAACATGTCTTTGAACTCCGAGAAGTCGTAACCGTCGTCGGTCGGGTGAACTTCCGTCGTGAACAGCGTGACGCCCTCTCCGAGGAAGGCGTCGGCGTTGTCTCGTCCAGTCCAATGGACCGCGCGCTCTATTTGGCGTTCGTCGCGCCCGGTCTCGGCGACCATGTCCTTGAGGATCGCGTTCTTGCGGCGATACTCCTGCACACTGGCGAACGTGTGCCAAATGTCGGCGTGTCTGGCGACTATCGGCAGCGTTCGCCGAACTCCGATTCCGCCGATCAGTATGGGGATCTCGTGCATCGGTTGCGGCACCAGGTGCTCGAGGCGGTTCTGGATGCGGGCAAGGCGCTGCTCGAACAAATCCATCCGAGAGGTGACGGTTCCGTACTCGTATCCGTAAACGCTGTAATCCTTTTCGTACCAACCTGCCCCGAGGCCCAGGATCAGCCGGCCGCCGCTGATGTGGTCGACCGTGCGGGCCATGTCGGCGAGTAGATCGGGATTGCGGTAACCGACGCCGGTCACCAGCAATCCAATCTCGGCGCGCCGAGTTATCTCGCCCCATGACGCCAAAGCTGTCCAGCCCTCGAAGTTGTTGACGTCAAGCTGGTCTGGTAACAGCTGGGGCATGCCATCCTGCGACGGAATGCTAAACACCTTGTGAAAGTGGTCGTAGCCAAAGATGGCATCGGCGCCCAGTTGCTCGGCTTGGATCACCGAGTCTCGCCAGGTCCGATAGTCGGGTGTTCCTCCCGGCCAGAGCTGGACGCCGACCCGAATGGATTTCGCCATAGTTTCCTTCCTTGCAGCACACTCTGTACTCGACACCCATAACGCACTTGAGCGAGCCGGCGATTTCTGCAGATCCATTCCTGCCACTAATGGCGGCCATAAGCTGGCCGCCGAGTACCAAATTTTCATCTCAGAGCGCTTACAGGAGTTAAGGCTCAGTCAGGCTCCACGGTGGCCTCGTACTCACGGTCGGTACCTATCGCCGCGACGCGGCCAGCCCATGCCGTCGTCATCACTGGACCGGCAGCTTGAGAATGCGGAAATGCAACCCATCGTCGACGTACACGTTGCCCGTGCTGTCGACTGTCACGCTGGAAGGGTCCTTGAGGTCGTTGAACGGCAACACGATTGGAACGCTCGCGCCACGATCCCACTCCAACACGCGGTTCGTATGCAGGTCGACGACGTACACACGGCCGCTGGTGTCCACCGACACTCGGGTGGGCAGTTTGAGGCCGGTGAAGGGCAGGACGGTCGGGGTGGTTGCGCCGGGCGCTAGCTCCAGCACTTGCTTGCCGCCCGAGTCGACGATGTATAGACCGTCGTTGAAGTCCACCGCCACACCGTTGGGGTCAATAGCGTTGAACGGCAACGCTGTCGGGCTTGCCGAGCCTCGCGCGAGCCGCAGCACTCGCTTCATCGTGGCGGTAAGGGCGATCAGGCGGGCGGTTTTTGACACTGCAACCATCCGCTCACTACCGCTGGCCCGGGTAGGGCACTGCGCTGACGACGCCTCCGCCGTTGACGGTCTGGCCGAGCAGCACCGACGAGGTTCCGGCCGAGGGGTTGTAGTCGATGAGTGACTGGCCGCTTCCACACCCGGCCCTGGCTTGCAGATCGAGGTTGCCCCCGTTGACGCCGACCACCACGACGCTGCGGCCTTTCACGCCGGGGACCGAGACCTGTGACGTTGTGCCGTCGTCGTTGAGCTTGGCGACGAACACGACGCCACATGCGCCGGTTGCCTGCAGGAAGGTCCCCGCCGGGAGCCGCCAGGCATTCAGGTCGCCGTAGTCAGGCCCCTTCCCGTCGTTGGGCGCTGTAAGAGCCGTCGGTGTCCTGCCGTCGATAGGCACCAACCACAGCTGCGACCCAGCGGAGATACCGCAGTGGGCGAGGGCAACGCCGGTGTCCCACCAGCGCACAGGTCTGCAGTCTTTTTGCCCCGCGATCGGCAGAGTAGCCCCGGCCACCCCGTCGTTGCCCATCAACGCCATGCCGGAGTGGGTGCCCAGCACCAGCTGGGCGCCGTCCGGTGTCGAGAGGTACCCCTCGACACCTTGGCCCAGCGGGTACGTCAGCTGGTGGTTACCCGCAACGTCGACGCGTTCGAGCGATCCGGTCCTCGATAGATCCGATCTGTCGAGCAGGATCGCTTTGCCGTCCGGCCGCGTGTAGCGAGGGGACGCGTGGCTGCCGTCGATGGTGAAGGATGTTTTCTCGCCCGTGTGCAGGTCGACCTGGATGATGGCGTTGTGGTCCTTCTGCTCGGTGACGAAGAGGGCGCGGGTCGCGTCGCCCGACCAATCGGCCAATCTCGGACTCGAACCCCGGCCCGGCGGCGGGAAGGTGGTGATCGGGTAGCGACCACCCGCAGGATCGACGAGGTAGAGCGTCGTGGTGGCCGTCTCCCAGGTTGGTGACCCGGGGGGTGGCACTTCACCGGGGTGCAACCCCGGAACCGGGCTCCACATCGCGAGCATCCAGCCCGGACCGACGTACGACCAGGGAACGCTCTCGAGAGGAGCCTCGACACCGTGGGCCGCCACCGCCGGCGCATTGTCGGGCTCGGCGTGTGCGGTCGGCGACGAGGCCATGCCCGCCGCGAGCATGGAGATTGCCAGCGCGAGCGTCGCCATCTCCATCCGTCGCCGGAACCGGGTGCGCGAATGTGTGTTACGACGGTTCCTGTCTCGCGGCGTGGGGGGTGCGTGATGCGTTGTCTTGAGCATCTTCGTGTCCTTGAAAATCTTGGCCGAATCTGGGCTCCGGCCTGGCTGGCTGTGAGCTGGCACGTAGAGGCTGCGCCGCTTGCCTTGCGTGTTTCTTGCGTCGGGCTTGTGCCGGCTCGGCGAGCCGCAGCCAAAGGCTTCCTCGGCAAATCGGTGCGTGAGCGGGCCGCGAGCGAGATACTTCGTCGGTACCCGAAGGAATCAAGGGGATGGCGGTGGACTCGCGCGTCGGTGAGGCGTTCGGCAAATACAACCTCACGCGCCTGCTCGGAAAGGGCGGGGGCGGGGCGGTATACGAGGCCTTCGATACCAGCAAACAGCGGACTGTCGCGGTGAAGATCCTGGCCGACGAGCTCTCAACTGATCCGACGTTCCGCACACGATTTCAGCGGGAGTCGCAGGCCGCCGCCATTCTGCAGGAGCCGCACGTCATTCCGATCCACGATTGGGGCGAGATCGACGGCAGTCTGTACATCGAAATGCGACTGGTGCAAGGGCAGACGCTTCTGGAATTGATCGCGGACGGCCCCCTGACGCCCGCACGCGCGGTGGCGATCATCAGTCAGATCGCCGCCGCGCTGGATGCCGCACACGTCGAGGGATTAGTCCATCGAGACGTCAAGCCGCAGAACATCATCGTCACCGGGGCCGACTTCGTGTATCTCGTCGACTTCGGAATAGCCGAGGGCCGAGGAGATCCGCGCCTGACTACGGTGGGAACTCAGATCGGGACCCTGAATTACATGGCGCCGGAACGATTTCGCAACGAAGCGGCCACTCCCGCGGTCGACGTCTACTCACTGGCGTGCGTGTTGTACGAGACTCTCACCGGAGACGCCCCGTTCGCCGGTGACAGCCTTGAGCATGTGGTGGCGGCCCACCTAGCCCTGCCACCGCCGCGACCCAGTCAGGTGAATCCGAGGATTCCGGTCGCGCTCGACAACGTCGTCGCCCGCGGCATGGCCAAACATCCCGACGACCGGTACGGATCGGCGGGCGCCCTGGCCCGCGCGGCCCAGCGCGCGTTGGGAAGCGGAGGCGACATCACCGACCCCATCGTCGACGGCACTCGATCGCTCGCCGCAGCAGTCCGACCGGGCTCCTTGGTCGCGGAGCCTCGCAGCCGAGGCAAGCGACGATGGGTGCTGCCAAGCGTGACCGCGATAACGGCGGTCTTGGTTCTGGCGGGCATCGGTTTGGACATCGGCCTTTTCGCCAATGGGCCGAGCGCGCAGCAGGAGACGCCGGCGCGTGCTGCGCTGCCCCCATTGGTGACCGGTCCCGACCTGAGCAGCCTGCACCAGTCCTGCGATCAGGGCTTTTCCTTGCCGAACGCCACCGGGTTCGGCAGCCACGCCGGCCGCGGGACCCCCGAAACGTCATGTCTTTTTGCCAACAGCGTCTTGAGCACCTACTGGGCGGAATACGGCAACGCCAGCCCGCTACCCCGGGCGGTCTCGGCGCCGGGCGCTGTCGACTGCAAGACCGTGCCCGGCGCGCTGTGCAACGGCTCCAATTTTCTCATGCGCTGCCAGCAGCAAGCGGGGGACAGCTGGATCACCTGTTCAGGTGGAAGCAGCGCGCGTGTGTACCTGTGGTGAGGGAAAGGCGAAGGATTTGCTGTCGCGATGACCCATAGCGCGTTGCGATTTGGGCTCTTGGGACCGCTGCAGATCAGTGCCGACGGTAACGACCTACCGTTGGGCGCGGCGAAACAACGAGCTGTGCTGGCCGTGCTGCTGATCAACCGCAACCGCACCGTTGCGGTGGATGCATTGATCGACGCTGCGTGGCAACGAAATCCGCCGCCGGAAGCTCGCGCGAGCCTGCACGCACACGTCTCCAGAATCCGCCGATTGATCAGCGGCGCTGGCGCCGATTCCGCCGCGATGCTAGTCAGCATCCAGCCGGGGTATCGGCTCCTACTTCACGAAAAGGATTGCGACGTAGGCCGTTTCTCGATCGAACACAAAGCAGGAATCGACGCGTCGGCCGTCGGCCGGTTCGAACAGGCCAGCGGTCACCTGTCGGCCGCACTGGCCGAGTGGCGTGGACCGGTGCTCGAGGATTTGCGTGACTTTCCATTCGTGGATGCCTTCGCCGCGGCGCTGACCGAGGACAAGCTAATGGCGCTCACCGCACGAGCGGAAGCCGAAATGGCGTGCGGTCGAACCCGTTCGATCATTGGTGAGCTCGAAGCCCTGGCGGCCGAGCATCCGTACCGAGAACCGCTGTGGGCACAACTGATCAGCGCCTACTATCTGACGGAACGCCAATACGACGCGCTCGACACCTACGCCCGACTCAAAACCACGCTCGCGGACGATTTGGGCATTGAT
The DNA here is from genome assembly GCF_001667925.1 of Mycobacterium sp. E2479. Classification (GTDB taxonomy): domain Bacteria; phylum Actinomycetota; class Actinomycetes; order Mycobacteriales; family Mycobacteriaceae; genus Mycobacterium. The sequence continues at coordinate 16,035 of NZ_LZJR01000014.1, forward strand.
CCCGGTCCCACATTGCAGCGCCTTCATCAGCGGATCCTTCGCCAAGAGTCACTGGACGTCGAGCACGTCGCGCGCGCGACAGCCAAACGTGCTGCGGCGACTCGTCGGCGGCCCGCCGAGCCTGCGCAAGAATCCGTCGTTGCCCACCTGCGCGATGCGCACGGAAGACGTTATCCGCTGCGAGGAACCGTCACCAGGATCGGCCGCCTCGCCGAGAATGACATCGTTCTCGAGGATGACACCGTCAGTCGCTCCCACGCGGTGATCGTTGATACCGGTAATGCTTTTGTCATCACCGATCTCCGGTCAGCCAACGGCGTCGATGTCGGGGAGCAGCGGATCCGGGCTAGCGCGACGCTGACCGACGGCGACCGCATTTGCATCTGCGGCCACGAATTCACTTTCGAGATCACGCGATAGACAACTATCCGGGCAACCCTGGCGACTCGCACAGCAGCGCTATTACAGTGGAACCAATGACCGATGCAGCGGGCGCAACGCCGAATGACGGCTTCGAGTTTGTCATCGCAGAACCGGGCGTCGAGCTCTCGGTGCAAAGGTCCGGCGAAGGCCCGACCGTGCTATTGATCGGCGGCCTCGGCATGCCGAGCATTACGTGGAACATCTGCGGACTACCCCAGTCGCTCGTCGATGCGGGATTTCAGGTCATCGCCTACAACGCGCGCGGAATGTCGCCATCCTGCGCACCGGCCGCGCCGTACTCGGTGGCAGAGCTAGCCGACGACGCCGCCGCCATCCTCGACCATTTCAAAGTCGACCAGGCCACCGTCGTCGGCTACTCGATGGGCTGCTACACCGCCCAGACGCTGCTGCGTAGCCGACCGGAGCTGGTTCGTGCGATGGTCTTGTTCGCCGGGCTGCAGCCCTCGCCGGTGGGTGCGATGGTGGGGGAGATGGAACTGGGCCTGATCGAGCGCTACGGCGAATTGCCGCGCGAAGTATTGGTTTTCGAGCAGTTGCTTACCACCCTTCACCTGCCGATGCTGCAAGATCCGGCGACCGTACGGGGCTGGCAGCAGGCGCTGTCGGCCGGCTACGAGAGCGGTTGGGCCGGACAGGAAGGCTTCAAAGGACAGCTGATGGCGTCGCAGCAGTGGATCACGTCCGGCGAGCCGACCCCGGAACATCTCGGCGCGATCGACGTGCCCACGCTGGTCCTGGCATTCGAACACGATCTGTTCTTTCCGCCGGCCCTCTGCGAGGCGACGGCACGATTGATCCCCGGCGCGGAGTTCGTACGGATCGACGGCGCAGGCCACGGCGGAATCTTCACCGCCCCCGGCAACAGCGTCGCCCGGATCACCAATTTCTGCCGCGCGCACCGCGATTCACAGCGGTAGGTCACCGCCGTCCCAGTCGTGGTCGTGCATGAACGCGTCCGGGATGTTCACCCGATAACGAGCGGCCTCGGCAAAAATGGTTGCTGCGACGAGTGGTAGCGCCAGCGTCGGCCTGAGATCGGCGAGGGTGAACACGGCGTCGTCGGTGCGGCGGAAATCGCGCAGAAATCCACGAAACGTGTTGCCCTGAAGCGACGATTTGCGCCACCCATACATCAACATCCCCGGGCCCAGCATCTTGCACGCACCGGGCTGGGGCGTGATGACCTCGTCGTTCACGCCGAAAAATGCACGGTCGACCCGCGTTTCCGGATCGAACAACAGGATTCCGCTGGTGGCCCGTGGATTGCATTCCACGGTGAAGAGACCTCGGCCGGGCACCTCGATGAAGTCCAACCCCATTTGTCCGGTGAAATTGAACGCCTTGACGCATTCGCGCGTCCATTCGGCGATGCCCTCGTGCTGGACGGACTCGAACATCAGGCACGACGTGCCGTCGATCGCATAACGCACCGGGTAAAGCGCGTGCGCTTTCACCTGACCCTCGTGGCACACGGAATACGAGCAATAGTTCGCGCCCTCGGCCCACTCCTGGGCGATCCACGGATTGTCTTCTTCGAAGCTCAGGCCGCGCGGCAGTTCACCCGGACGCACCTTGTGGACGTCCTGCGACCCGCGCGAGTAGACGCGCTTGAGGGCGAAGGGTTGGTCGAAGTCCAACGCTTCGAGCTCTTCCTGGCTGCGGACGAGTGCGAAGTCGAGGGTGGGTATGCCCAGCGTCTTGAGCGCGGCCTGGAACTCGTACTTGTTTTCCAGCCGGGCCTCGAGATCGAAACTGGACAAGAACAACTTCTGGGTGTCCGGGAACAGGTCGGGGTATCGCTTGATGGTGTTTGCCAGGATTTCGGTCCCCTCGTGGACCGTCACGACCATGTCTACGCCCTCCTCGCGGACTATGTGCGCGAGCGCTCGCGTCCACTCGACCGGTTCATACCTCGGCCGGGGCGCACGGAACGTCTTTCTGACCGCCGAGGAGAACCTGGTCACGGGAAACCGCACCGAGTCCGTGATCAGCACGTCGTGTCCCGCGGCGCCCATCAGGCGGGCCAGGTGAAGTGACAGGTATGACCGACCGAAGGTGATCAGCACGGTCTTTCGACCAAATCCGGACATCGGACCTCCCGTCGTGAACACCGCTGCCCGCTCGGCTGCCGTCGACCCGCGGTCGAAGAGTCGAGCCTTGGGCTCCAGGTCTGACGTCGGCCGGTCAGGTCTACGCCGCGTCCCGCATCGCACACTGTGGCGCGACGCCGAACCGTCCTTTCCGACGCTACCCGCGCGCGGGTAGGCGCGGCCTCACTCACTGCCGAAGGTGTACATCCGGTAAGACAAGTCTCCGTTGTGCAGTCCCTTGCGGCAGGCCTTCGCCCACACCGCGTCGACGAGGAAGGCCGGACTGTAGCCGTTCAGCTCCTTCAAGCGCGGCAAACTCTTTTCGAGTCCCAGCGCAACCTGTTCACTGATGACACTTTCCGATATGAGCCGCATGGGACAATCGCTCAGCTCCTTCTCCCACTGGGCGATACGGTCGCTGCGGCGGATATCGGCGTATAGGAAATGCCCCCCCGGTCGCAGCACGCGCGCCACTTCAGCGAGAAAACGGGGTAACGATGGATAGCAAAACCCGGCTTCAATATTCACGACTGCGTCAAAGGATTGCTCGGGAAACGGTAGGTCCTGAGCGTCGCCTTGCACAAAGTCCAGGCCGGGCAGGTCGTGGTTTTTGCGGCAGAAGTCGACGCCAACCGGGTTCAAGTCCAGTCCCGTGTAGGAGGCCGGAAACAGGGTGCGCATGAGGTAGGAGGCCCCGCCCCCATGTCCGCAACTGACCTCCAGCACACGCTGGCCGATGAGATCGACTTGGGTCGCCACGCAGTGATAGAGCTGGATGAAGAACCGATTGGGCTCGTCAGACGCCTCCAACGGCAAGTCCATCGGCGGATCTTCCTCGTAACCCGATCCAATGAAGACGAAATCATCGTTGCTGAAGTGGCTAAGGCAGCGAAACCAGTAATTCGCCAAGAAGCCAAAAGAGTTCCGGGATCGGGCGAATCCCGGACGTTCTTTGAGGCGCACGGGCAAAGTATGCCACCATGCGCCGGGCAATTCGGCAAGTCAGCCAAAGCACGTGCCAATCGGATCAAGCGGCCGCCAAGCCGGTCCGATTCAAGGCCACGGGACGACGATTAGGGCCCCTGTGCTCGGCGTAGTGATCGTGATATGTCGACCCGCTTTCTCATCGCCGCTTTCTCATCGCTTGTCACCTCGTTGAGGAAAACGGCGTGAGAGTTGCCAGCAAACCCGTAAACTCCGCGCATGCGCCTCGCCGCATCGTGGATCCTATGGCCGTTGCTCGTCGCCATCAGCTGTGCGATCACCGCCGCAGGCCTGCGCCACGGCGTCAACGGCTCCCTCATCCTCGCCGGCGTCTACTTCACCCTCGCGCTCGCATTGGGGAGCCTGGAGCGCGTGCTGCCGTTCGAGCGCCAATGGGTCCGCTCCGACGGCCAAGTCACCCACGACGTGGTCTTCACCCTGGTCGGCACCAGCCTGCCCGGCACGCTGGCCGACAGCTTCGTGCTGGCTTGCACGGTCGGCGTGGCGCAGTGGCTCGCTCGCCACGTCGGAGGCTCATTGTGGCCGCATGTCTGGCCAGCTGCGGCGCAGATCGCATTGGTGGTGCTGGTCGGCGACTTCGGCGCGTACTGGGGCCATCGCTCATTTCACAACGTTTCCTGGATGTGGCCGTATCACGCTGTGCACCACAGCGTGTCACGCCTGTGGTATCTCAATACCGGGCGCATCCATCCCGTCGACTCGGCGCTCATGATGGCGTTCTCGATGGCCCCGTTGTACTTACTCGGCGCTCCCGACGACATGGTGGTATGGCTGTTCTCGTTCACCACGTTCATCGGCATGCTGTCGCACTGCAATGTCAATATGCGTTGCGGCCCACTCGACTGGTTGTTTTGCACCCCCGGCGTTCACCGTTGGCATCATTCCCGCGTGCTCACCGAGAGCAACAACAACTACGGTGAGATCACGATGGTTTGGGATGTGCTGTTTCGTACCCACTATCGCCAGCAAAGGCGGCCGCCGTGTGACATCGGTACCAGCACACCGATACCGTCGGACATCCTCGGGCAGTTCGTGGCGCCGCTGCGGCTGAGTTGGCAAGCAGCAACGGACAGCCCGGCGCCATCCGCACGTGCACGAAAGATGCTGCGCTATGCGAATCTTCGTGATAATCCGTTGGTGCCGTTGCTGCCATCGCGGCAACAGCCGGTTAGCTGCGAAACCAGCTGTGGCCCATGGATTTCGGCTTTGCCATCGAATGCATTGTTCGCGAGTCGCGGACACCGGCCCCTGCTGACCATCAGCGGCGTTCCGGCTGAATCCGGGTCTTCTGCCGAATCATCGATCGCGCCTCATGCAGATGCTTGACGGCCCACCTGCGATACATTCGTTGGGCCCACGACATCCGCTCGTGCGAACGCTCCGTTTGCCGCACGAGTTCGAGTTCGACGTGGTCGAGCTCCTCCGCCCCGATCTCAACCCGGTCGCGACCGTGGATGAACTCCAAAAGCAGCGCATCGGGGTCCAGCAATTCGCGCTCCCAGGCCTCGTGGTCATCGACGTCTGCGATGCCCATGGCGTCGGCAGCGTCGCGCAGCACCTCGCCTAGTTCGCCGTCTAGCAGTTGACGAAACGCGTCGGCGCCCTGCCGCGGATTGGCGATCATCCACGAGTGGTACGCGTCGGGCACCCTGTACAGCGTGGCGTCGGACTCGTTGGCGATGTCCCATGCGTGCGGGAACGGCACGATCATGTCCTTCTCGGCGTGCACCACCATGGTGGGCATGCCCTCGTCGCGCATGGTGTGCAACAGCGAGGTGTAGTCACCGGACTCGACGATGGCCCTAATCGTCCGGACGGCTCCAATCGGATAACGCAGGTTTGGCACCGCCACCGCCGCCAGCACGCGAAAGTATCCGAGCTGCTCGGCGGCTGACAGCTGCGTCGGGTCACCCAGGGTGTCGCGGACCGCGGTGTAGGCGGCGCCCAGCGCCTTGGTGGGCGACTTCACCAGTTTGGGGATGGTCGTGTCGAACCGGGCTCCGGCCGCCGGGTCGAACAGCACGGCGGCGAGTACCCGCTCGGGCGCGCGTGCCGCCAGCTGGATCGTCATTCGCCCGCCCATCGAATGGCCGACGAACAACGCTTGCCCGATGCCGAGGGCGTCCAGCGTGCGCAACACCGAATCGGCGCGGTCTGTGAAGCCGCATGCGTCGCCGGGCAGTCGCCCGGTATCGCCATGACCGGCGGCATCGACGGCGACGACGAGAAATCCCATACCTGCGATCCGGCTGAGCATTCGCAGATAGGCCTTACGACTCAGCAGCAGCCCGTGCATGAACAACAACGGCACTCCCCGGCCGCCGACTGAAAGCCCGATCCGGCGCCCGTCATCGAGTTCCACTGCATGATGACTCAGGCGGATGCGACTTGGTGATGTCTGCGTCATGGCCACGGCGGAATTCCCGGCTGGTCAGCCGTTAAAACGGGGTTGCAGACCAAATCCCGCTCGTCGCTGCTAGGACAGACGATATCGATGGAGTTCGACAGCGTAGACGACAACGACCTGGGCGCCGGTCCCGATGTCGAGCAGCAAGCATCGCGCTTGCGCGGCCTGCGACGGGGGTACTCGGCCGAGCAAGATGAGGAAAATGTCCGATCCAACTACGGACGACATCGACCCTTGTGTGCGCGTTTACGGGGCGCGGGTCCACAATCTGCGGGGTGTCGATGTCGCGGCGCCGCGCGATGCGCTGGTTGCGTTCACCGGAATCTCCGGATCTGGAAAATCGTCATTGGCCTTCGGCACAATTTATGCGGAGGCCCAGCGCCGCTACTTCGAATCGGTTGCTCCATACGCCCGTCGCCTGCTATTGCCAACCGGCGCGCCAAAGGTGGATGACATCACCGGGCTACCGCCCGCCGTCGCACTGCAGCAACGCCGTGGTTCGGCGACGTCGCGGTCGACGGTGGGCACCGTGACCACCCTGTCGAACCTGCTGAGGATGCTGTTCTCCCGTGCCGGGACCTACCCGCGGGGGGCCACGGAACGACTGGATTCCGATGCGTTCTCACCGAACACCGCGGTTGGGGCGTGTCCGGAGTGCCACGGGCTGGGGCGAATCCACCGGGTGACCGAAGAGACCCTGGTACCAGACCCGACGCTGACCATCCGCGAAGGCGCCGTTGCCGCATGGCCGGGCGCGTGGCAGGGCCAAAATCTGCGCGACATCCTCGTTACGCTCGGGTACGACATCGACAAGCCATGGCGGAAACTGCCTAAGCGTCAACGTAATTGGATTCTTTTCACCGATGAGCAGCCGACAGTCGAAATTGATCCGAGTCAGCATCCCGTGCAGGCCGAGTATTACTACAACGGCACGTTCTCCAGCGCCGAACGCCACGTCCGCCACACATTGGCCAACTCGCATAGCGCGATGATGCGCCGCCGCGTGCTGCAATTCGTCGACAGCGTCGAGTGCCCAGTATGCGACGGTTCCGGGCTGCGCCCGGAGGCGCTGAAGGTGACCTTTGCCGGGCGCACCATCGCCGACTACACGGCGATGCCGTTGGCCGAGCTTGCTGATACGTTGCGCCCGACGGCTTCTCGGACCGATGCCGCCGCCGCGTACGAGTCAACGCAATCCGGTGAGCTTACGGAAGTGGCGACCAGGATCGCCGCCGACCTCGTCGCACGCCTGCAGGTACTCATGGATCTCGGGCTCGGTTATCTCACCCTCAGCCGCCGCACCCCGACGGTGTCACCCGGCGAACTGCAGCGGTTGCGGCTGGCCACGCAACTGCGCGCCGGCCTGTTCGGCGTGCTTTATGTGCTCGACGAGCCGTCGGCTGGACTGCACCCCGCCGACGCCGAGCCGCTTCTCGAGGTGCTCGATCGCTTGCGGCGCGCGGGGAATTCGCTATTCGTGGTCGAGCACGACATGGACGTGGTACGCCGTGCCGACTGGGTCGTCGACGTTGGGCCAGGGGCGGGGGAGCTTGGTGGGGACGTGCTCTACAGCGGGCCGGTGCCGGGTCTCGCCGACATCGAGGGGTCGGTCACTCGTAAGTACCTGTTCGAGGAGGCCGGGGGGCCGTCGCGTCAAGCCCGCACACAGTCCGGGTGGCTGCGGCTGCGCGGGATCCGCTTCCACAACTTGAGAGACCTCAAGGTGGACTTCCCACTTGGCGTGTACACCGCAGTCACGGGTGTATCCGGTTCGGGTAAGTCGACGCTCGTCGTCAAGGTTCTCGGCGATGTCGTGAACAGCCATCTCGGCACGGGACGAGCAGTCGAGCAAGCCGAACCCGACGACGACGAAGCCGACGGCGGGGTCATCGATCTCGATCACGACGCGAGTGTCGGCGTGACGGCACAGGGCGCCGAGAAGATCAACCGGCTGGTATCAGTCGACCAACGCCCCATCGGACGCACACCGCGCTCGACGCTGGCGACCTACACCGGCCTGTTCGACGCCGTCCGCCGCGAATTCGCCGCGACCCCCAAGGCGCGTCGCCGCGGTTGGACAGCGGGCAGGTTTTCCTTCAATGTGGCCGAAGGTCGCTGCCCCACCTGTCAGGGAGAGGGATTCGTCTCAGTCGAATTGTTGTTCCTGCCAGGCACATACGCGACATGTCCGGCATGTCAAGGAGCGCGTTACTCCGACGAGACGCTTGAGGTGCGTTATCGCGACCGTACGATCGCCGACGTGCTCGCGATGACCGTCGATGAGGCTGCGAAATTCTTTGCCGACGTCGCCAGCGCAGCGCGGAGCCTGACCACGCTGCAAGAGGTTGGACTGGGATACCTCCGGCTCGGACAGCCCGCGACCGAGCTGTCGGGCGGGGAAGCACAGCGGATCAAGCTCGCCTCCGAACTACAGAGACCCCGGCGAGGGCATACTGTCTACGTCCTCGACGAGCCGACCACTGGGCTGCACCCCGCCGATGTCGATCTGCTCGATCGTCAACTACACCAACTGGTCGACGCGGGCAACACCGTGGTGGTAGCCGAACACGACATGCGGATGGTCGCGGGCGCGGACTGGGTGATCGATTTGGGACCGGGAGCCGGCAGCGACGGCGGTCGGGTCGTGGCGGCCGGCCCGCCGCAGAAGGTGGCACGGGCGAAACACAGTCGCACGGGGCCGTATCTGGCGAAGCGATTGGCGCTGTCTGGTACGGGGTGAAGATTGCCCTACTAATTGTCAAGAAGCTCTGAGTCCGAGTCACATCCGCGAATACCGGGTCAGGGCGAAGCTGTACAGGCCGTAGGCGGCAAATCCACTTCCCGCCAGCAGGATCAGCCCTGTGCCGAACGGGGCTTCCCGCAACGTTTTCACCGCGCCGTCGAGACCCGTCGCCTTCGACGGGTCGGCGCGAATGGAGGCGACGACGACCAGCAGGCCGGCACCGGCCAAGACCGCACCTTCGGCGACGTACCCACAAAAACCCAACGCAGTGATCGCCCGCCCGGGTGACACGGTGAGATCATTGCAGAACTTCCGCGATGCTCCCTTGTAGGCGAAGTAGCTGCCGATTGCAACGATCACAAGGCCGACCGTGATGAGGACCAATTTGCCCTGCGTGGATTGCATCAACCGCGCGCTAAGCCCGGCGTTTTGCGCGGCGCTCGATTTGCGCCGGCCCAGCGCGAATTGCATCGCGGTGACGGCGACCGCTGCATACACGATGGCGAGGCCGAAAGCCTTGAGCCGGTTGACCGTTCGAAAATCTTGAGGATCACGCCGACGTTCTGCCGGGTGGAGCCCGACAACGGTTTCCGCAAGCCGCCAAAGCATCAGGGGAACCAGCGCCACCGCTACTGCCCAGAGAGCGAGGAAACCGCCGGTGGTGTCGGCGATAGTTCTCAACGCGCCGGTCTGATCAGCATCACCGTTGCCTCCGAAGGCTATGCGGATGACCAGGTAGGCGACCAACAGGTGCATCAGCCCACTGATGAGATACCCCACGCGCGCCGCGATCTGCGCGCCGCGCTCGGATGTAGCGCGCCGCACGGCATCCGTGGGACTGCTCGCCCCGGCCATTTGGCTGGCGCTCCCCGGCTATATCTGTCGATGTCGCCGGGGCCGGAAGGCGTCTTTGACTTTTTCGCCCGCGTCCCTCAGGTGGGTTGTCCGTTCATCTGCCCTGCCCTCGCCCTCTAGCGTCGGATCGTTGAACGCGCGGCCGATCGCCGCCTTGAACTTGCCCCCAACCCGGTTCAGCTTGTTCCGGGCTTTATCCGCGCCGCTCATCAGCGTGTCCTTCTTTTCGGTTGCAAGTAATGCGTCGAGTGGCGACTACCCGTTTTCCGGCTGAGCCATGCGCCGCGGAGACCTGCCGCAGCCGGTGTGGCCGGACAACCAACAATTTGACTCGCATCGTCCACTCCGGCCGGCACCTCTACGAGAACAGTCGATGTGGGTCGATCACGTCGACCGGCCGGTGCCATGACATGCTGAGCCGGGCCCGACTATCCCACCGCGCAAACCGTCCGTCGAAGCTCTGTGCAACCCATGTCCTGTCGTCACAGCTTGGTCAGTTCCGTGATGGTCTGAATCTCAGAGTTTTGGTACGGCCGCCCGTCGGGCTGGATCAGGTCTTGAAACCAGAGCCTCGGAGCCGTCGTATACGGATGCTCCCAGGAGTCCCACGGCAAGTAGGTTTGGGTCTTACCGGCGACCAGCCCCCAATTGATCGCACCGACGTTGTGCCGCTTGGCAACTGGTAGGACTCCGTCAACGGTGCTGCCCATCGTCCGCGCCAGGTATTCGGTGCAGATGATCGGACGCCCCAATGGGGAAAGTTCCGCGATCCGGGCCTCGAAACCCGCTGGTTTGTCGTAGCAGTGAAAAGTGACCACGTCGGACTTGTTCAGTTGCATGTCAGCGATGTCGCTACGCCTCGCGGAATCTCCCCATGCGCCGTCCCACACGCCACTGGTCAACGGTTGACTCGGATCAGCCGAACGTGCCCACCCGAACGCCAGCGAGAGCAGGTCGGCGACGCGGTCGAGCTTGTCTTTCCTTTCAACCTTGCGATATTCGCGCGAGGGATTGTCGGGCTCATTCCACAAGTCCCATCCCAAAACGCGATCGTCCGTGCGGAATTGCCTCAACACGCCCGTGACGTAGTCGCGCAGGGTGCGGCGGTAGTCGAGGTCATCGAGGTGTTCTGCGCCCGGGCCTTGCACCCAGCCGGAGTTGTGGACGCCAGGCTTCGGCGCCGGTTGCCGCCCCGGGTTGGGGAACGGATCCCAACACGAGTCGAAGAAGACAAACATTGGTTTGATGCGATGGCGGGCCGCAATGCTGACGAATGAGGCCAGACGTTTTTGGAAGCCTCCCGAGTCTTGCGCCCAGAGCCGATCGTGGAGGAAGACCCGCACCGTGTTGAGCCCGTGTAGCTGGGCCCAGCCGAGCTCGGTATCGATGCGCCGGGGGTCGAAGGTGTCGGCCTGAAACATCTCAAGCTGGTTGATCGCGTTCGAGGTGATGTAGTTGGCACCGACGAGCCATCCCTGCGCTTGATACCAGCGGGTGGCTCGGTCGGGCGACCAGGGGCTTTGCTCAGCTGCCGCGCGCGGCATGGGGGCCAGCGTGGTGCCGGCCGCGACTAGCAGCGGCAGCTTCAGCACCGTTCGACGCCTCATGCACTGACGATAGGTCCTCGCGAAGCACGATGGATGGCAGTTACTCCAGCTGATCCATTCGGCTGAGTTCGTTGAACCGGGCCAGCGCCATGTCGCGCTGGTCGGGATCGAAGAACTCGACCCGGGTGACGCGGTCACGGTCGAGAAGGCCGAGCTGGATGAGGGGGATTTCGATTGCGACGCCCTCGGTCGAGGTGCCCCTCACGACCACATCGGCCAGTACCCCCAAGCCCGAATGGGCAAGGATCTGGGCATACTCGGCCCGGTAATCGGGTACCAGCGACGCCAACGTCCGGATCGAGGACATGTAGTCATCGATCGTCTCAGCGCGTGCGTGGGCGAGCTGCCGGTGGCTGACGTACGCAGCGCCATCGAGGCTGGCGGCGATCGCATCCCAGTCATGGCGGTTGGAGATTTCGTTGAGCCGCTGCACCGCCTCGATCACCTCCGGGTGGGCGACCTCGCCAGATGCGATCCACCGAGCGGTGAGCTCATCGAACGCGTCGTTGATGTTGTCCGGATCGAATGTCACCTGCTCGCGCATCAGATCGTCTTCGCCGACCTCCATCACGGACAAGACCTCCCAGGTGATCGGCTGGTCGGCAGCACCGATGTCGCGGATGCAATGGCGAGTCAGTGAAAGATGAGACCCTCTGATTGCGATGGCTTGCATGCTCAGTCGCCAACTGGTTGGCGCCTGGAACAGTTCTTGGACGTTTTTCCACACTGCTAGCCCGGTTAGTCTGGCGCGCAGACCCTTTCGTCGGTCGTCCAATTGAATGTCCTCAGTCATCATGGCGAGGAAAGCACTCATATCCCGGCGGTTGTAAGCATCGACCAGGCGCGACCAGGTCCGGGTCGAAGCATTCTCAAGGCGGGGGACCGGCCGGTCGAGCTCGTCGAATCTGGCGAGGGCGGCATCGAGGTCTGTCTCGTCGAAGAGCTCGCAGTACTGGATCAGATCGCCTTCGACGATTGGAACTTGGATCATTCGCCACTCGGCTTCGAAGCCTTCTTGGGAGGTCCCACGCCCCTTCCACGTGACGACAGCGCCGAGGTTGCTTAGCCGATGCGCGGCCTCGATGTAGATGTTGAGGTCTGGCGTCAGGTCCCAAATCGCGCCGATGGACGCATAGACGTTGGTGTCGCTCCCGCGTCTGAGCGCGAACGGTGTGCCTCGCCGGTGGTCAATGACAACCCAGTCCGCAGAGGGCAATTCGTGCCGGTTGAGCGCCGTGGTGACGCCCGCGATTACCGACCACGTGTGCGCGTGGGCGGCCGCCTCACCGGCGACATATCGGGCATCGAGCTCCTCGAAGGCGGCGTCGAGGTCGTCGGAGTCGAAAATCACCGAGTTGCGGACTAGTCCATCGGCATCGAGTTCGGTGAGCATCAAGTGCTCGTTAGTGATTGGCCGGTCGAATTCGTTGATGTCGCGGTACGTGTCGCGAGTCAACGCGAGGCGGGATCCCCTGACCGCGAGCGGCGCGACTTCCAACCGCCATCCCTTCGGTGCCTCGAAAATCCCGCGCACAAGTTCGGGCCGGGCCGCCAAGCCCTCATCACGCAGGCCCCGTCGCCGGTCGTCATATCGCGCGTCGGCAGTGTTCAGCGCTAGAAGGCCTTCCACGTCACGAAGATTGAAAGCATCGGCGACGCATACACGGGCGCGTGTCGCGACGTTCTCAAGCAGCGGTGCCGAGCGATGGACCTCGTCGAATCTGGCGAGGGCGGCATCGAGATCTGCCTCGTCGAACATCTCGAACCGGCTCACCATGTCGCCGTCGAATGTGAAAATGGCGATCTCGCGCAACTCGAAATCGAAGCCCTCGTGTGACGTCCCGGTAACTACCTCTGTGATGACCGCGCCAAGGCTGCTCAGCCGGTGCACGGATTCTATGTGACCCTTGACGTTTGGGGCCATGTCATAGGTGGCACGTATGTAAGGGATCATGTCGCCGGGCGCGAACGCTCGACCTCGCCGGTGATCGATGTTGATCCAGTCCTGCGTCGTCGGCATTACTTCGTGTCGGTTGTAGGCGGCCTGGGCCTCCGTCACGTTCGTCCACGTTTGCGCGTGGTCGGCGGCTTCGCCGGCGAGGTAGCGGGCGTCGAGTTCAGCGAAGGCGGCGTCGATGTCGTCCGGATCGAACGTGACGATTGCAGCGATCCGCTCGGCGGCGTCGAGCTCGACGATGCCGAGCGCTTCAGTGTGGAACCCCCCAGCCGACTCGTCGTTGGCGGACCATCGGACACGACTGAGGAGGAGGTGCTCCCCGCGGGTCGCGATGTCCTGTGACGTTATGACCTCGACGCCGAGGTCGACGGTCGTCTGCATTTCCGCGATATTGGATTCGCGACCGCGCCGGAGCCCAGCTCCCACCGCACGACGGCGGTCATCGTTGTAGTAGCCATCGTTCAGGACCTCGGTTATCGCGTCCCAGTCGCGGGCGGCGAAGTGTGCCAGGAACCGCTCGACGACTTGACTTGCTCTGTTTCGTGGCCGTCGCGTCTGTGCGTGCAGTTCATCGAAGCGGGCGAGTGCGGTATCGAGATCCGCGTCGTCGAAGATTTCGACACGGCTGAAAAGGCCGCCCTCGATTGTGAATATGCCGATCGTCCGCACCTCTGTGTCGAGGCCTTCTTGCGAGGTCCCGTTTACGACCTGGGTGACGACGGTTCCGAGTGCGTCTAACCGATGCACTGCCTCGGCGTACACGCTGAAGGCCGAAGTGATGTCCCACAGTGCACGAAGAGACGCGGCCAGATCGACGCCTTCGATCGATACGATCGGTCGACGATCGATGTAAATCGCATCCGGAGTCGTCGCTGGAAGTTCGCGCCGGTTGACCGCGGCGTAGGTACGTGCAACAAGCGACCACGCCTGCGCCTGTGTGGCGGCCTCGCCCGCGAGGTAGCGGGCATCAAGCTCGGCGAACGCGGCGTCGATGTCGTCGGGGTCGAACTGGACCGCCGCCGCGATCCGATTGTCGGCGTTGGTCTCGACGATGTTGAGCATTTCGACGCTGAACGCCTCAGGCCCCTGGGCACCACCCGATACGCGGGTACGAGTGAGCGCGAGGCGCTCCCCGCGGGTCGCGATGACAACCGCCTCGATGTTGTTGACCCCTAGGTCAACAACGGCCTGCATATTTGCGATCTGCGCATTTCGGCCGCGTTGGACGCCGCCGCCCACCACCCGGCGACGGTCGTCCGTGGAAACATTGTCGGCGAGCAGCTCCGCGATCGCGTCCCAATCGCGAGCCGCGAGGTAGGCGTTGGAGCGGGCGTACAGTCGGCTTGCCGCATTCTCCAGCCCCGGCGCCTGCGGCTGCAATTCGTCGAATCGTGCAAGGGCCACATCGAGATCGGCCTCGTCGAAAACTTCGGCACGGCTCAGCAGGCCACCTTCGACTGTCTGAACTTCGATCATCCGCAACTCGGCGTCAACACCGTCGTGCGAGGTTCCTGTGTGCACCTGGGTGTAGACGGCGCCGAGTTCTTCCAGCCGATGCACCTCCTCGACGTAGACGTCGTAAGTGGAAAAGATGTCGAACACTGCGCGAATAGATGAGGCCAGATCAGGCCCTTCGATGGATACCAGCGGGCGATGATCGATGTAACCCGGATTGGTCGTCATCGCGGGAAGCTCGCGCCGATTGACCGCGGCCTGGACACCCGCGATCACCGACCACGTATCCGCGTAGGTGGCGGCTTCGCCGGCAACGTAGCGATCGTCAAGCTCAGCGATGGCCGCATCGAAGTCCTCGAGGTCCAATGCGATGCGTGTCACGATCCGTTCGTCGGCGTCGATCTCAACGATGCCGAGGACCTCGGCAACAACCGCCTCGGACTGCTCGTCTCGGACCGAGATGCGATCGCGGCTCAGAGCAAGGAGCTCCCCACGCGTCGCGATAACCGTTGAGGCCCAGGACGTAAGCCCGAGGTCGGCTGAGGCCCGCATGCTCGCGATCGTGGCGTCTCGACCGCGGCGGACGCCTGCGCTCACCACTCGGCGGCGATCGTCGTTGAAAATGTCTTCTGCCAGCATCTCCGAAACCACGTCCCAGTCGCGGGCAACGTAGTGCGTCAGAAAGCGTTCGAATACTTGGCTTGCCGCATTTTCGAGCCGCCTCGCCTGAAAGTGCAGTTCGTTGAACCGGGCGAGCGCGGTGTCGAGGTCTGCCTCGTCGAAGCATTCGACGCGGCTAATGAGGTCGCCTTCGAATGTGACCATCTCGATGTACCGCAGTTCGGCGTCGCCCTCACGCATGGTCGCGTTCACCACCTGGGTGACGACGGTTCCGAGTTCATCCAGCCGATGCACCGCATCGACGTAGGCGCTGAAAGCCGAAGTGATGTCCCACAATGCATGTAGGGACGCGGCGAGATCAACGCCCTCGATCGACACCAGCGGTCGATGATCGATGTAGACCGAATCCGGTGTGGTTGCGGGCACTTCCTGCCGATTTACCTCGGCGGTGATCCGCGCAACAAGCGACCAGATTTCCGCGTGGGTGCTTGCTTCACCGGCTGCATAGCGAGCGTCGAGCTCAGCGATGGCTGCTTCGAAGTCGTCGGGATCGAATATCACGCGCGACACGACCTGGTTTTGCGCGTTGATCTCAACGACGGCTAGTGCCTTCGACGTCCCGGGCCCAGACCAGTGGTCCCAGACGCAGTGACGGCTGAGGACGAGGCGCTGCCCACGGGTCGCAATCGTCATTGCGGTCATATTTGTGACACCGACACCGGCGAGTGCTCGCAGGCTTGCGATCTCCGCATCTCGACCGAGATAAGCACCAGCGTTCACGACGCGACGACGATCATCGACGCGGATGTCGTCGGCGATCAGACCCGCCATGGCGTCCCAATCGCGGACCACGAAGGAGGCCAAGATGCTTTGCTCGACTCGGCTTGCCGCGTTCTCGACTTGCCGCGGCTCCGTTTGGAGTTCCTCGAAGCGGGCGAGGGCAGCATCGAGGTCGACTTCGTCGAAAAGCTCGCAGCCGCCGATGTGGTCACCTTGGAGGGTCAAGACCTGGATCATTCGCCATTCGGCGTCGAAACCGTCTGGTGAGGTCCCATGCGCAATGTGCGTGACGACCGCTCCTACAGCGCTGATCCGATGCACCGCCTCGATGCGGATGCTGAGGTCTGGCGTCTGTTCCCAAGAGGCGCGGACCGAGGCAACCATGTTGCTGGAAGCGAACAGTGCAACCCGACGATGGTCGACGACGGCCCAGTCGGCCTTGGTGAGATCGTGCCGGTTGAAAGCGGCATAGGTATCAGTGATGACTGACCACGTGCGCGCGTGGGCGGCAGCCTCGTCGGCAACGTACCGCGCGTCAAGCTCAGCGAAAGCCGCGTCGATGTCGTCGAGGTCGAATATGACGGCCGCTGCGACCCGTTCGTCTGTGTCGAACTCAAGGACCTGCAGCACATCGAATTGAACCGCGTCGGGGTCGGGTCCTGAGGCGCGCCAATGCGTGAGAATACGGCGCTCGCCCCGGCTCGCAATAATGTCCACGATGGCGGTTGTCGTCAATCCGATGTCGGTAGCCACCCGCAGGTCTTTGATTGCGGCATCTCGACCGCGATAGATTCCGGCGTTGATGACCCGGCGGCGATCGTCGAAGTGATAGTTCTCGGCAAAGTCCTGCGCCATGGCGTCCCAGTCGCGAGTCGCGAAGTGCGTCAGGAAGCGGTCCGCCACAGCGCTTTTCAGTCGGGGGGAGCGCGGCTGAAGTTCTTCGAAGCGGGTGAGCGCCGCGTCGAGGTCCGTTGCGTCGAAGATTTCGCAGCGGCTGATCAGACCACGGTCGACAGCCATGACTTCTATTCCCCGCCACTCGGCTTCAAAGCCGTCTTGTGAAATCCCCTGTGCCACATGACTGCAGACTGCCCCGAGGTTATTCAATCGATGCACTGCTTCTACCCGGAAGCTGACGTCCGGTGCGAGTTTCCACAGCGATTCCAGGAACTCGTTGAGGCGGCCCTCCACGATAATCGTTGGTCGTCGGTGGTCGATGTTCACCCAATCCGGCGTCGTCGGGAAAAGCTCATGCCGGTTCATCGCGGCGTAGGCGCTCGAGATGACCGACCACGTTCGCGCGTACGGTGCCGCTTCGCCGGCCAGGAAGCGGGCGTCAAGCTCCTCGATGGCGGCGTCGATGTCGTCGAGGCCAAATAGCAGGCGGGCAGCGACGCGGTGGTCGGCGTTGACTTCGACCAGGCAGAGCGCTTCGGTGCGGAACGACTCGGACCCTTGATCTTCAACCGCCAAAAGGACATGACAAAGGGCCAGGTGCGCAGCGCGGGTTGCCATCGCGGTAATCGTGGCGTACTTGGCCCCGACGTCCGCGATGGCTCGCATGTCCGCGACTTCGGCATCTCGACCGTGACGAATGCCGGCGTTCACCACTGGACGGCGATCCTCGGAGCAAATGTCTTCGGCCACTAATTCCGCCAGCGCGTTCCAGTCGCGCGCAGCGAAGTAGGTGAAGACCCGTTCAAGGACTTGACTTGCCGCGTTTTCCAGCTGGGGAACATTCGGATGCAGTTCCTCAAAGCGGGCCAGCGCGGCGTCGAGGTCAGTTTCGTCGAAGATTTCGCAACGGTCGATTCGGTCGTCGTCGACCCTTAAGAATTGGATCTGTCGCCACTCGACGTCAAAGCCTTCTGATGACGTTCCTCGCTGCACATGGGTGATCACTGCTCCGAGCTTGCTGAGCTGATGCACCGCCTCGACGTGGATGTTGAGGTCCGGGGTGAGATCCCAGATGGCACGGATGGACGCGAGGATCGTGCCGGGCGCGAAGGGCGTGGCTCGCCGGTGGTCGATGGTGACCCAGTCGGTCGCAGGCAGTTCGTGCCGGTTGAACGCCGCGTAGATACCTGTGATGACCGACCACGTGTGGGCATAAGGGGCCGCTTCGCCGGCGAGATAGCGGGCGTCGAGTTCGGCAATAGCGGCGTCGAAGTTGTCGAGGTCAAACGATATCGACGCGACGATCCGTTCTTCGGCGTCGATCTCGACGATATTTAGGGCATCGTTTTGAATCGTCCCGGGGTCAGGGCCCGCTGCGCGAACACGCACAAGGGCGAGGCGTCCGCCGCGGATCGCCACGATCCCTAACAGCGTTAGTGTGAAGCCGACGTCGGCAATCGCCCGCACATCTTCGATCCCGGCGTCTCGACCACGTCGGATCCCGGCATTCACCACTCGCCGGCGATCTTCGCTAGAAAAGTTATGCGCCACATTTGCGGCCATGGCGTCCCAGTCGCGGGCTGCGAACCACGCGTAGATGCGCTCGTAGGCTCGGCTTGCCGCGTTTTCTAGCCTCGGCGCTGGTGGGCCGAGTTGTTCGAATCTCGCGAGTGCGCCTTCGAGGTCGGACTCGTCGAACACCTCGCAGCGGCTGATCCGGCTACCCTCGACTGTGAGAATGTCGATCATCCGCCATTCGGCGTTGAAGCCCTCGGGCGAGGTCCCCCTCACCGCATGGGTGACGACGGCTCCGTCATTGGACAGCCGATGCACGGCCTCGGTGTAGATCCTTGCGTCAGGCGTTTGATCCCACACCCCGCGAAGGTATGCGGGCAGATCAACCGCTTCGACGGTTAAGACCGGTCGATGGTCGACGTACACCGAATCCGGCGTCGTCGTTGGAAGTTCGTGCTGATTGAACAGGGCACAGGTTTTTGCCAGCACCGACCATGTCTGCGCGTGGGCGGCAGCTTCGCCGGCGAGGTAGCGACGATCGAGTTCCTCTATGGCGTCGTCGAAGTCATCAAGTTCGAACACTACAAGCGCCACAATCCGCTCTTCAGTGTCGATCTCGATGAGATGAAAAACTTCGATTCGAATCGCCTCTGGGTCATAGCCAGTGGCTTGAGTGCGCGAAAGGATGAGCCGCTCGCCCCGAGTCGCAATGATGATCGGCGCCAACTTCGTGAAACCTACATTCGCGGCCGCCTTCGAGTCTTCGATCTCGGCATCTCGTCCAAATCGGGTCCCGGCGTTCGCCATGCGGCGACGATCGTCAATGCAGACTTCGTCGTCCAAGATCTCGGCCATGGTCTCCCAATCGCGGCTCGCGAAGCAGCTCAAGAAGCACTCGTACACTTGGCTTGCTGCGTTTTCCAGCCGCGGTGTCGGGCGGCTTAGCTCATCGAACTTCGCGAGCGCGGCGGCCAGGTCTGCCTCGTCGAATACCTCAGCCCGGCTCAGCATTTCGCCATCGACCATCATGATTTCGACGCCCCGCCACTCGGCGGCGAAGCCCTCGTCCGAGCTTCCATACGCCGCCCACGTGAAAACGGCGCCGAAGTCGTTCACCCGATGAGGTGTCTCGACGAAGATGTCGAGGCTTATGTCGAGGTCCCATCCGGCACGGATGTATTCGATACCCTCACCGGGTGCAAACGATGCCACCCGGCGATGGTCGATACTCACCACATCCGGTGTAGCGGCAGCAACTTCGCGCCGATTGTGCGCAACCAAGGCGCCGGTGATCACCGACCATGTGGCCGCATGGGCCGCGGCTTCACCGGCGAGGTATCGGGCTTCGAGTTCGGCGAAGGCGGCTTCGAGGTCATCGAGCTCGAACACCAAGAGGGCTGCGATCCGTTCGTTGGCGTCGATTTCGATGACTTGAAGGATTTCGACTCGAATCGCCTCGGGGTCGTGGCCGGTGGCTTGAGTGCGCGAAAGGATGAGACGCTCGCCCCGGGTTGCGATGACGGTCGGCGCCAAGTCGGCGAAGCCCACGCTGGCCGCCGCCTGCAGGTCTTCGATCTCGGCGGCTCTTCCGCGTCGGATGCCGGCATTCGCGGCCCGGCGACGATCCTCAACGGAAACGTCCTCGGCGAGGACCTCCCCTATCGCGTCCCAATCGCGGATCGCGAAGCGGCCAAAGAAGCGGTCGGCCACTTTGCTTGCCTTATTTTGCAGCTGCGCTCCTGGCCGGCTGAGCTGTTCGAATCTCGCGAGCGCAGCATCGAGGTCTCCTTCGTCGAATAGTTCGCAGCGGTTGATCATGTCGCCCTGGACAGTCACAACATTGGCTCCGCGCCATTCGCCGTCGAAGCCTTCGTGTGAAATACTCTGCGCCGCATAGCTGTAAACCGCGCCGAGGTCGCTCAGCCGGTGCGCGGCCTCGATGTATACGTTCAGCTCCGCGGCGAGGTCCCACGAAGCCCGGATGTACGCGGTCAGCTCGCCGGGCTCAAATGCGGTGACGCTGCGATGGTCGAGGGTGACACAGTCGTGTGTCGTCGCGGGGAGCTCGTGCTGATTGACCGAGGTGAAGGTTTTCGCGACCACCGACCAGGTGCGCGCATAGGTCGCTGCTTCCCCGGCGAGGTAGCGCGCATCGAGTTCCGCAATGGCCGCCTCGAAGTCATCGAGATCGAACGTAATCACTTCCGCGATCCGTTCGTCGGAATCGATCTGGACGACTTGCAGTACATCGTTTTGGATCGCAGCGGGATCGCGCCCCGCCGCCCTAACGCGCGCCAGAGCGAGACGCTCGCCTCGAGCCGCTCTGACGTCCACCATCGTTATGGTGAAGCCGATGTCGGCCGCCGCCCGCAATTCCTCGATTCCGGCATCGCGACCGTGTCGGAGTCCGCCGTTCACCACTCGCCGGCGATCGTCGATCAACTCGGCCTCGGCGACTACGCCGCTGAGGGCCACCCAATCGCGGGCTTCGAAAAAGGCCAACATGCGCTCGTATGCTTGTGTTGCCGCGTTCTCCAGTCGCCGTGCCGGCCGGTCGAGTTGTTCGAATCCCGCGATCGCGACGTCGAGGTCGGACTCATCGAATATCTCGCAGCGGTTGATCCTTTCGCCCTCGAATGTGAGAAGGATGACGTCTCGCCATTCGGCGTCGAAGCCCTCGGGCGACGTCGCATGCACCGCATGGGTGGTGACCGTTCCGACGCTGCTTAGCCGATGCACCGTCTCGACATAGTTGGTGGCTCGCGGGACGAGATCCCACACGGCACGAATGGATTCGCCCAGGACACCTGCCTCAACCGGTACGACCGCTCGATGGTCGATGTTGACCCAGTCCTGCGTCGTCGCGGGGAGTTCGTGCCGATTCAGTGAAGCGTAGCCCGCTGTGGTCATTGCCCACGTGTCCGCGTACGGCGCCGCTTCCACCGCGAGGTAGCGTGCATCGAGTTCAGCTATGGCGGCGTCGAAGTCGTCGACGTCGAACGCAAGGTGGGCTGCCAACCGGTCGTCAGTGTCGCTCTCAATGACGCTAAGAAACTCGATGCGGTTGTCCTGCATGAAGATGCATGAGCGACATAGCGCGAGGCGGTTGCCGCGGGTCGCGGTGACGTTCGACGTAATCTTCTCGCTGCCTAACTCGGCGACTGCTCGACTGTTGGCGATTTCGGCATCACGGCCGCGTCGGATTTCTGCGTTCACCCCGTGCCGACGATCATGGTCGATCATGTCCTGCGCCATGAGGTTTGCCATCGCATCCCAGTCGCGGGCCGCGAAGCACGCTTGGATGCGCTCGTACACTTGGCTTGCGGCGTTTTGAAGCCGCCGTGCCGACGTGTGTTGCTCCTCCTCGAATCGGGCGTGTGTGGCGTCGAGTTCGGCGACCGCGGCGTCCATGTCATCGACGTCGAAGAACACGTGCAGCGCGATTCGGCCCTCTATGTCGATCCCGTAAAGCTGGAGCAATTCATCGCGCGGCGCTCCCGGGCTCATGTCGGCGGTGCCCAACTCTAATCGGGTGAGAGCCAGCCGGTCGCCGCGCACGGCGATAACGACTTGGCTTGGTCGTACGCGGTCGGTCTCATGAATGCGCCTGTTCTCATGTGCCCACTCGCTCGATTCGACGTCGATTTGCGTGAAGCCGACGACCTTCCGGCGACTCTCAACGTGAACGTGGGGTGCAAACACCTGCTCGAACTCGTCCCAGGCCCCGCGAGCAGCAGCATCCATTGCCCGTTTACCGACGCGCACGCACGGGGTATCGGGTTCGACGGTCGGAGCTTCAGGCGGCGCCGGGGCAGTCGGCACCTTGCGCACATCAAGAAGGACACGCGCCTTCTCGACCAGCGCCGCAGCACCTTTCCTCTCCCACAGGCTTACAGCTCGCTCAGCGGCGGCTCGTACCCCCGCGACGTCGCCTGCAGTGGCCAAAACGTTAGCCAGTGCCAGACATGCGTCGCCGTGGTCAACCAACAAGTCGGTGCGCTCGGCCAGGCTGACGGCGGCCTCGGCGAACCGACGCGCCGCGTCGTGATCATTGCTGCGCGAGAGCAGCTGCGACCGAAGCGTGCGCCAGGCGATCGAGGGCTTCAGCGCGTGACCAGCGAGATGCTCACTTTCCGTGCATAATTCGTCCGCGTCGGTATCCCGGTCGAGTAAAAGGCACGCGCGGCCGAGCAGCGCAGCGGTCTCGGCCGTGTCGGCGTCCAGGCCCATACGGCGAAAGCCGTGGTAGGCCTTACGTAGCGGCGCCTCAGCGGCGGCGGGATCATCGATGACAAGTTCGACAATGCCGGCGAATTGCTCGACTTCTAAAAGCGCATGGCGCAGGCCCAGGTCGGTCACCGTGCGCCGGGCCGAGTCGATCATCCGTCGTGCCGCGGCGCCGCGGCCGCGGAAGGCCTCCAGCACGGCCTGGCATCGCGTCGACGTCGCCTCGACCGCGGGGGAGTCGGTCGTGATCCGGAGCAGCCGCACCACGTCAAGACACCGGCCACCGGCGCGCGGAACAGGATTCGGACCCCACAACGCGGCGAGTGGCGCGCCTGCGAGCACGGCGTTGACTCGGCGGTGTTCACGCGCGCGCCGCGCCGCGGTAAGAGCCTCATCCAGGGCGATTTCGCAATCAGCGATTCGCCCCAGGCGCGCCAGGCATGTGGCGCGCACGGTGTGCGCTTTGGCTTCCCCTGCGGCATCGTCCAATCGGGCCAGCTTTTCCGCGGCCGTGCCTAGCGCGGTTTCGACCTCGTCCAGTCGGTCGGGGTGGATCAGCATCGACAGCTCGCCGTCGAAACACGTCGCCCAAGCTGCCAGTCGCACGGAATCGACTGTCGCTGCTTGTAATTGCGAGACCGCGCCCGCCGCCGACGACACATCACCCGCGGCCAGCAGGGCCTCGCAGCGCGCGATCAGTAGCTCGGCGGCCTGGTCGTCGCGGTCGGGGAGCTCGTCGTCGAGCTCCTCCAGTGCGTGCAGTGCTCTGTCGTACAGCTCGGCGGCGCCTTCATAGCCGAGTCGTGCCATCGCCTGGTCTGCGGCACGCCGGCAATATTCGACGGCCTTGGCGGCGTTTCCGGCCCAGGCGCATTCGAAGTAGTGGTGCGCCAGGTCAGCCAACAGCTCGTCGTCGGCGCCGGGCTCGGTCTCCAGCGTCGCGGCGATACGCTGGTGCAACCGCATGCGGCGCACCGATGCCAGCTCGGCAAGGAGCGACCTTCGCACAATGGCGTGGTTGAACCGGTATAGACCGCCGGGCTCCTCAATGACGATGCCCGCCTTGCACGCCTCGTCGAAAGCGTCAACGAGATCTTGCTCGACCACCCGCTCGACGAGGTCCACGGCGAACCGACTGCCAACCACGGCGGCTGCGGCAAGGGCCTTGTTCGTCTCTGGCGAAAGCCGCGACAGCCGGCGGCTCACGGTTTCCCGGACTCCTTGCGGCAGGGTAGTCGGATCCCAAACGCCGCCACTTTCATCGACATGGCGCAGTGCCTCGATGAGGAAGAACGGGTTGCCACCGGTCACCGAGGCCAACGCCCGCGCGAGCTCTTCGTCGTCGTAGCCGGCCTCGCTGACGTATGCGGTCACGTCCCCCTCGTCGAGGCCGCTGAGTTGGAGGCGGTTTGCAGTGCCGGAATCAGTGCTGCGATGAAGGTCGGCGAGCATGGCCGCCAACGGATGTGAGCGGTCGAGGTCTGTGCTGCGGTACGTCCCGACGATCTGTACGCGGGCCTGGTCGCCGAAGCGCAGCAGATGACGCAGCAAGAGCAGCGTGGGTTTGGCTGCCCAGTGCAGATCGTCGAGTACCACGACGACGGGTGCGCTCGCGGACGCGACTTCCAGCAGCGCTACGACCGCGTCGAAAAGTGCGTAGCGTTCGGTGTCCGGGTCTGCCCGGCTTGGCGCGGTCAGATCGGGTAGGACATCGGTCAGCCCGGGAACCAATGCGAGTAGTGCTTCGACACCGCGCAGTCCGCGTAGCCGGGTGGCGCCGATGCACGGCATCAGCGAACGTAGCGCCTCTGCGAAAGGCTGGTACGGCGCACCGAGATCCTCATCGCAGCGGCCGTAAAGCACGACGGCTCCTTGCTGATAGGCCCGCTGAGACCACTCGCCGGCAAGACGCGTCTTTCCTACACCAGGTTCGCCGGCAATCAGAACCGCGTGGATGCCGCCCGTGCGCGCCGTCTCCCAAACCGACACGAGCCCTTCGAGTTCGTGGGTGCGCCCGACGAATGGACCCGGACCGATCAGTACCGTGGGAAGGCTGGGCCGCTCGAGGGGTGCATCGGTCGTCTCTTCCGTAGGACTGTCCTCGGTAGCCTGCAAGCGAAGCTCGAACACGTGCTCGGGGCGTGCCAAGTTTTTGAGCTGACGCATCCCCAAGTCGTCGAACACGACATCGTCGGGCAGCGAGTCGATAGCGAGTTCGGCTGTCGCACCGGAGCAAAGGATCTGCCCGCCCGACGCCAGGGACCGCAGGCGTGCAGCACGGTTGACCGCCCGACCGAAGTAGTCGCCGTCGCGAAGTTCCGCCTCGCCGGTATGCAGCGCGATGCGAATGCGGATGGGCTCGGTCAGCGCCCATGGTTCTTTGGCGATCGCATCTTGAAGCTCCAGAGCTGCGGCGGCCGCCGCCGACGGCCGATCGAAGACCGAGAAGGTGGCGTCACCCTCACCGCGGGTCTTGAGCAGCCGTCCTCCGCGGGAGGTGACGACTTGTTCGGCGAGCTCGTCGTGACGCGCGAGCGCGATCGCCATGGCGTCGGCGTCGGCCTCCCAAGCGGCGGTTGACCCCTCGATGTCGGTGAGTAAGAAGGTCACGGCGCGTGTCACCGTCGTAAGCTGTTGTCCTACGGGGACTTCCAGCGATGCGTCCTGGGAAACGATCGCGGCTTCCAGCCGCCGAAGTTCTGGCCCGGGGTCGACCCCCAGCTCATCGGCCAGCAGTGACCGCGCCCGCTGGTAAGCGGCCAACGCTTCGCCTTGCCTACCTGCGCGGTAGAGCGCCAGCATCAGCTGGCCCCATCGCCTTTCGCGCAGGGGTGCGTCGGACACCGCGGCCTCGAGCTCGCCGATGATCTCGGCGGCCCGGCCGGTCGCCAATAGAGCATCGGCGCGATCCTCGACCAGCGCGGCGTGGCCCTCTATCCAGCGTGTCTTCTCGGATACTCCTCGGCGGGTATCGGGCAGCTCCGGGATTCCGCGCCAGAGGGTCAGCGCCTCGTCGAAGTAGGCCACCGCTTGGATGCTGTCGCCGGCCGCTGCGGCATCACGGCCAATCTTGGTGGCCACCTTGTAGCGCGACGCATCGGTGTCGGATTTAGTGAGGACCCAGCCCGTTCCCTCGGTCAGGACGAAGCCGTCGTCCAGCGTGCGCCGTAGCGCGGAAATATGAGTCTGGAGCGCTTTGGCGGCGGTGCGCGGGGGATCGTCGCCCCACAGGAGCTCGAGCAGGGTTTCGGCGGACACGATCGAAGAACCGTGCAGCCCGAGCATGGTCAGGATCGCGCGCGGTTTGGCGCCCGGGATTGCGACGGGCGCGCCGTCCCGCCGCACCTGCAGAGGTCCCAAAACCCCCAGTTCCACCGCATGAAGCGTACTCACGTTGCGATAGTCAGGGAGCTGAATCAACGCACGGTCAAGGTCGAGTAAAGGTGTTTGCCGGCTGCGGAGGGGGGTCCCGTCAGACGCGCTCGATCCCGCTAGATGGGCGCGGGCGCGACTCAGACCTCGAGGCGTCGACCGCCGTTCCTGACCGCTCTGCCGGGTCTCAGATTATCTGAGCGACCGCCTGTTCAAAGTACTGGTTGTATGCGAGGTAGACAGCCTCTTTCCCGCTCCAATCCAGGAACTCCTGAAATGCTTTGAATTCATGTTCTGTGGCTTCGGGGTAATTATAGAATTCGTCAAAGACTATCACAGTGCCCGAAACGATGTTATCGGCCAGCTGGTCGAAGGTCTCCTTTGCGGAAGCGTATAAATCGCAATCCATATGTACGAAGGCGATGGGCGTAGTTTTCAGAATCTGAGATTTGAACTGCGGAAGGGTTTCGTGAAACATGCCTTTCACCAGGCTTACATTGTGCAGAACCGGTGGCATCCACCCTTCAGTGTTGACCCGAAAGGTACCTTGGGGGACGGTAAGGTCGGTGCGAGCCCATTCTTCCGGAAGCCCGTCAAAGGAATCGAATCCCCAAATGCGTTGCTCCGGATTGAGCGCGGCGATGAAATTGATGGTCCTTCCCGTACACACGCCCATCTCCAGGTACGCGCCGCGCAACCTAACGGCATCGGAGCCGAACTTGAGCACGGCCGCATCGGTATTCAGAGGCTTTGCATCGGCAAAGTATTCCGTCACCATTGCGCGAGCCGCCGGTGAATCTCGATAATCCTTGTCCATCGGATAAAAGTTGAGAACCTGGTGCCCTTTATGCCACTCTTCGCTCGCGGAGGGCATCTTCACCAATCGGTCCCAGTCGAACCCGTTGCTACGCGCAAGTTCTGGGGTCATCTACGGTATCTCTTTACGTCGAACGGTTATGCGCACACCACGCCGTCCGCCACCACACCGATCGACATGAGCGACGCCATGGGGGGTGGAAATTCATGCGCTCAGCCTCCTCGCCGGATGACACGTCATGATTAATCGGCAGCGTAGAGGCTTGACGCGTAATCCACGGTGGAATTGAGGATTCCGGCGCTCGGCGCAGGAGGCCCGGTGCCCGCTCAACTCCTGCGTGTCATGTGCGACCCGCGTGGCGGATGAGCCGCATGTGGCGCTCGGCGGCGTTGCGGAAGCCGCCATTTGCCGCGGGCTTGCTTCACCTCGCCGCCGGTTTGCTTGGCGTGACGCCCGTACTGCGGTGAAATTGCTACGGAAACACTAAGAATTAAGATTCCGCCGCGACCGTGCGCACAGTACTGTTTATGTGCCAGCGTCTCCACTGTAGGTGTGCCAGCGTCTCCGTGAGGGTGAGGGATCGTGGGATCGCAGAAAGTCGTCGGTAGTCGGCCGGATCGACTTCCGTTGGTCGCGCGGTCGTCCGCGTTGCCCGCGAATATTTTGCAACTAGGCACTAGGTATCCCGGGGCCGCCGTGTTATTGGCGGTTCCAGTGGCGGTCGCCGGCTTCTGGGGCATGGTCACATGCCCGACCTTGGCCCTACCGCTGGTGTTGCTGGCTGGCGTGGCCCTGGTTTTGTTTGATTACCTGGCCGGCCCGTACAGGGCGGTGGAACAAAAGTCGCGGGTCGCCACCGGCACCCAGAAGCGGAACCTTCAGCCGCGCGCCAGCCAACCCACGACCCAGGTCGAGCAAAAGCCGTCGCGACGGGAATTGAAAGCCGAGGCGCGGGCGCAGAAAGAGGTGGCGAGGGCACAGAAAGAAGCCGAGGCAGCCGAAGCGTTCGCCGCCGAAGCCGAGGCAGAGGCGCAGGCACAAGCCGCGGCCGTCGAAGCGTTGGCCGCCAAAGCCGAGGCGGACGCGCAGGCACAAGCCGCGGCGGCCGAAGCGCGGGCCGCCGAAGCCGAGGCAGTGGCGCATGCAGAAGCTGCCGCCGCCCAAGCGCTGGCCGCCGACGCCGAGGCGGTGGCTGCCGAGCGGCGGGCACGGGCAGACGCGGCCGCAGCCGAAGCCTTGGCGGCGGAAGCTGAAGCGCTGGCCGCGGAAGCCGAAGCGCTGGCCGCCGAAGCGCGGGCGCAGGAAGAAGCCGCCGCCGCCGAAGCGCTGGCCGCCGAACCCGAAGCGGTGGCCGCCGAGGCCCGGGCACTGGCAGAGGCAGCCGAAGCGCAAGCGCTGGCGGCCGAGGCACGGGCACGGGAGCGGGCGCATGCAGAAGCCGCAGCGGCCGAAGCGCTGGCCGCCGAGGCGCGGAAGCGGGCAGAGGCCGCCGAAGCCGAAGCGCTGGCCGCCGAAGCTCGCAAGCAGGCCAAAGCCGCCGAAGCCCTGGCCCTGGCCGCTGAAGCCCGTAAGCAGGCCAAAGCCGCCGAACCCGAAGCGCTGGCCGCCGAGGCGCGGGCGGAGGCAGAAGCCGCCGAAATTGAAGCGCTGGCGGCCGAGGCGCGGGTGCGAGAACGGGCCCGCGCTGAAGCCGCCGAAGCCGAAGCCCGGGCCATCGAGGCGCGGAAGCGGGCAGAGGCCGCCGAAGCCGAAGCGCTGGCCGCCGCAGCGCGGAAGCGGGCAGAAGCTGCCGAAACTCAGGCCCTGGCCGCCGAAGCGCGGGAACGGGCAAAATCCGCCGAAGCGGAAGCGCTGGCCGCCGAGGCGCGGGCGCGCGCGGAAGCCGCCGAAACCCAAGCCATGGCCGCCGAGGCGCGGGCACGCGAGCAGGCGCGCGCAGAAGCCGCCGAGGCCGAAGCGCTGGCTGCCGAGGGGCGGGCGCGCGCGGAAGCCGCCGAAACCCGCGCTCGGGCTGCCGAGGTTTGGGCAGGAGCGCAAGCCGCCGAAGCCCAAGCGGTGGCGGCCGAGGCGCGGGCGCGCGCAATCCGGCTGCGGCTGGAGGCTGAAGCCAAAGCCAAGCGGCAAGGGAACAAACCGTAGTAAGCGGGCAGCTTGGCGTGTCGTTCTCCGGCACCTGGGTATCCCAGCGGACGTATGTCTACAGCACAAACACAATCGGATCAGCGTGAAATCGATAGCGTCCGGGGGACCGTCGACGCCATCTCCCAGGCTTTCGCAGCCAAGATTGTCGGGCAGCGCGACCTACGCGAGTCGCTCCTGATCGGCCTGCTCGCCGGCGGCCACGTCCTGCTCGAAAGCGTGCCGGGCCTGGCCAAAACCACGGCCGCGAAAGTGCTGGCCGAGTCGATTCACGGGCGCTTTCAGCGCATTCAGTGCACGCCCGACCTGCTGCCGAGCGACATCATCGGCACCCAGATCTACGATTCGGCGACCAATTCGTTCGTCACTCAACTGGGTCCGGTGCACGCCAACATCGTGCTACTCGACGAAATCAACCGATCCAGTGCCAAGACGCAGAGCGCAATGCTCGAGGCGATGGAGGAGCGGCAGACCACCATCGCCGGGCAGGTGCACCCCCTCGAGGATCCGTTTCTAGTCATAGCCACCCAGAACCCCGTCGACCAGGAAGGCACCTATCCGCTTTCCGAGGCGCAGACCGATCGCTTCCTGCTCAAGGAGATCGTGCGCTACCCCTCTCCGCAGGAGGAGGTAGAAGTCATGTCGCGGATCGACGCCGGCATCTACGACAAGGGACGGCCGACTGCGCCGGTAGTGAGCCTCGATGATGTTCTGCGCGTGCAGGAGGTGGTGCGCCATGTCCATATGGACCGTGCGCTGATGCTGTACGCCAGCCAACTGGTCGACGTCACCCGCCACCCCGCGCAAGCGTTGCCCAAGCAGATCGCGCGCCTGGTCGAGTATGGCGCCAGCCCACGCGCCACCATCGCGTTCTGCAAGGCGGCCCGGGCGCAGGCGGTGCTGGCCGGGCGCGCGCACGTGCTGCCCGAGGACATCGCGAACCTCGCGCACCGGGTGCTGCGGCACCGGCTCATCCTCGGCTTCGAGGCGGCCAGCGCTGACATCACCTCCGAGGTCGTGGTCGACGCGGCGCTGCGTGCTGTGCGCGTGCCCTGAGGTCATCTTGGGTAAGCATCTCAACCGCGCCAAGGCGCATTTCGGCACCGACACCCGCGGGTTACTCGAAGGCGGGCGCTACGCGCTATTGCATACGCGCAGCATGGAATTCGACGACCTACGCCCGTACGTTCCCGGCGACGACGTGCGAGACATCGACTGGAAGGCTTCCGCACGTTCGGGCGGCGTGCTCATCAAACGGTTCGTATCCGAAAAGCATCACAAGATCCTGCTGGTCGCCGACGCCGGCCGCAACATGTCGGCGCTCGCCCCCAGCGGGGAGTGCAAGCGCGACGTCGCCGCGCACGTCATGGGCGCGGTGGGATTGATCGGATTACGGCGATCCGATCAGATCGGCATGGTCTATGGTGACCGCCGCGGCTGCGTGAACATTCCGCAGCGCCGCGGCGAGTCGCACATCGAGGGCTTGCTGCACCGCTGGTACCAGCACACCACGACCCGTCCCGGCCGCAGCGACGTCACCGCCCAACTCGAGTACGTCGCAACGCATTACCGACATACCATGCTCATCGTCGTGGTATCCGATGAGCCCGATGTCGACGGCGGGCTCGACGATGTGCTCACCAGATTGACCGCGCGCCACGACATCATCTGGGCGATGGTGTCGGACATGCCCGCGGTGGGCCCCGACAACACCGACGGGTACGACGTCGCCACCGGTCGCTTCGTCCTGAACGGAGCCGACCTGGGCCCGCGGGTCGTCACCGCGTACCGCCGTGCCGAGCGGGCGCGCCGCGATCGCCTCGATGCGTTCCTGACCGCTCACGCCATTGCGCACGCGACGATCGCCGGCAGCAGGGATATCCGGCGCGAACTCGTTCGCCTGACCGAGGTGGCCGCGCGTGCCGGATGACCTGCTGCGCCACATCTTCGGTCCGCAGCCGTACTCGTTGTGCTGGCTGTGGCTGGCGGCCGTGCTGACTATAGCCGTAATGGCCTGGTATGCAGGCATTGTCATGTGGACATTGCCGTCACACCGATTACGGCGCATCCCGATCGTACGGCGAATGCACGGTTGGCTGATTCGCAACCGATTCGCACGCTGCGTACAGCGCATCGCACGCGAGCACGACGCCGAGCGGATGTCGGCTCCGACGGCATGCGCGGCAATCAGCCGGACGGTGCGCAGCTTTCTGCATCAAGCGACCGGTGCGCGCGCCCAGTACCTGCAGATCAACGCGATTGCCGACGGGGAACTAGCCCCGGCGGCACCGCTGCTCACCCAGCTCGGTGATGCACAATTCAATGCCGAATCGCGCATCAATGTCGCCGATATGAGTGCCCAGGCGCAGGAGTTGATCCGCGCGTGGACCTGACGTGGTGGCCGGTAGCTGCGGTCGGAGCGGCCGCTTTCATCGCAGTTGTCGCGCTGGCGGCGTTGCTTCCGATGACCGCAGCCCGGAGGCGACTGCGGCCATTGGCCAATGTCGCGCGGCTTACCCGGTTGCCCGAGTACGCGAAAGTGGCGCGGCTGCGCTCGCTCTCAACGATTGTGACGTTGGTGGTGCTGACGGTTATGTTCAGCGCCGCGACCTGGGCCGCCGCCCGTCCCGCCGTGCCGAGCAAGGATTTCGACGCCGCCCACCCCGAGGACATCATGCTGTGCGTCGGGCAGTCGGTGAGCGACGCGGCGACGACGGAGCTGCTCGACTACTTCGCGCGGCAGGCCGCGGCGTCCCCTCAGGGGCAACGCATCGGCCTGACATCGGCCAACCGGCGTCTGGTGCCGTTGACGCGCGACCATCAGTACGCCGCCGCGCGCTTCGGCGACTATATCGGTGCCCGCCAGGCGCTGTCGGCGTCGTTCACAGCGCCGGTTTCCTACACCGACTACGCCGCAAGCGTGAACGACGTTCTCGCGCTGTGCCTCTCTGGGTTCCCGTCCGCCGAGCAGCGCGGCCCTGACCGGCGCTCGGTCATCTACCTCGGTCCTGCGGATCTCCGCGCCGCCGGGGAGCAGCGTGCCGAACTGTTCACCGATGGCAGTGTCCGGGCCCTGGCCGAACACGCCCGGGCCCAAGTCAATGTGATCGACACGGCCCCCTCACCCACAAGCGGTGCGTTGGCCGCGCTTACCGAGCAGACCGGTGGCCGGTACGGTGCACCGGATCCACGATCAGTGGCCCTGGCACTCAACGAGATTCGCGCGCACAAGCCGCCGGCGCGCCGCGCCGACGGCACCGCTGTGACAGCGGACTTCCGGGATGCGCCGGTGGTGCCGCTGGTGATCGCCTTATTGTCGTCGGCAGTGCTGTCGGTGGCCCTACTGGTGTTGCGCCGATGACCTTTCAGCCCGTATTGCCCTGGCCGATCCTCGCCGTCGTCGCGGGCGCGCTATTGCTGGCGCGCTTGGTGGCGCTGCGGCAGGCGCTGCTCTCGGCCGGACGCCGAAGGCGGGCCGCGTTGCGATGGGCTGCCGTAACGCTTGCGGTGCTGATGCTCATCGCTGCGACCACCCGCCCGGCACTTCTCGATGACGGAAACCAACGGGGCGCAACGCCCGCCGGCGCGAATCTCAACGTGTTTCTCGTCGTCGATCGCTCGGCTTACTCGGGGGTCGAGAACGACGGTTACGGTCAACCACGGATCGTGGGCATGCGCGAGGACATCGAGGCGTTGATCAAACGGTACCCCGCGGCACGGTATGCGCTCGTCGGCTTCGCCTCGAAGGCTTCGCTGGATTGGCCGCTTTCCGAAGATGTTTGGAGTCTGCGCCCAACCATCACGGCGCTCACCGCCCAGAGCCCGAGTCCCGATGCCGACGCGGGAGCGGCGGACAATGTCTTGCGATATCAGCTGATTCAGGCGACACAGCAGTACCCGGGTTCGCGCAACGTGGTGCTCTACTTCGGCTCCGGTGCGCCCGGATCGCGCGTGACACAAGGCGAGTTCAACCTCATACGGGGGTCGGTCGCCGGCGGAGCAGTGCTGGGTTACGGTCGCGCGGAAACGATCGATGAAGCCGAATTGCGAAGATTGGCAGCACAACTCGATGTCAACTACTTGCACCGCGACCTCGGAGCGCCCCTTCAGCCGCTCCTTCCCGATTCACCGCCCAGCCGCGTAGACGCCTCCGAACGCGCCGAGCTGTACTGGCTGCCTGCGCTGCTCGCGGCTGGGCTGCTGCTCGCGGAAATCTACCTGTCGGTCCGCGAGTTTCGTCGCGGTCGCATCGCGCGGCGGGACTTGGCGTCATGACACGCAGACCGGTGCGATTGCGGCTGCGGCGGCGGCTCTTCATTTATTCGGCGCCGGTCGTCGCCGCCGCGCTGCTGGTCGCAATCAAGCTGTTTGTGGTTGTGTTGGCCGGCAATTCGGCAACCCACGCCTTTGCGAGTGGCGACGCAACCGCGGTGCGGCGGGACGCGGCGATCCTCGGAGTCGTCAATGTGGTGGAACCGGCGAGGGCGCCGTTCGTCGCGGGCACGGCCGCCGTGCTCGGCGGTCGGTTAGAGGACGCCGACGCTCGCTTCACCGACGCGATGGCCCGCAGCGACAGCGTCGGTTCCTGCCCGGTGCGGGTCAATCTCGAGTTGGTTCGCGAGACTCAGGGCGACCGGGCCGCGGCCGCGGGGGACCGCGCACGGGCCGACGAACGCTACACGAGTGCGTTGGCCATCGTCGAAGCCGCGCCGCAGGGTTGCTTCGCCGGCAACACCGACCCGGACCCGCAGCGACACGCCATCCGCGACGAAGCCGCAAACCGATTGGCGGCCAAGAGGTCTGCACTCAGCGCCGCGCCGCCGACAGCGCCACCGCCGCCGCCACCATCGCCACCGGCGGCGCCACCCCC
>NZ_LZJR01000015.1 GCF_001667925.1 Mycobacterium sp. E2479
GGACCTTGGCAGCGGCAGCACGGGGCGCAAACTGGACCAGCTGATCCAGCGGGCCGGCGGGGGGCCGGGGGCGACATCGATTTGGCCCGGGATGTTTGGGTCCGGAATGACCGGAACCTGTGGCGAATTCGGCCCCCGGCCGACCACGCGTTCCTGCAGCCGCCACAGCGTGTACTTGAGGGTGCCGACGAGCAGGTTCACGTTGTAGTGGTGCGGTCCGTGCAGCCCGATGTCACCGGGGAATCCGATATCGGGCAGCGACCCAAGCATGATCTTGTCGACACCGACATTCACCGAAATCGAGTTCCCCGCCGTAGATTTGACCAGTGGTGGGATCAGCCGATTGACCGACAGCCAGCTGGTATCCGGGCTCATCGCAACGTCGTTGGCGGCGCCGGCAATCGTATTCAGGTCGCGGATCACGCTGCGGCCGCTGGTGTCGGTCCCGCCGATTGACGGGAACCTGGCCAGCAGCCGGGAGGTGTCGCCCACCTGGACGGCCAGATCGGAAAGTTGACTGGTGTTATCGGCAAGGGCTGAAGTGGCGGGGCTGGCGGCCGCCATCAGGTCGCTGATGGTCTGGTTCTTGGCATCGAGTTGGTCGGCCAGCCTTGACAATTGGGTCAGCGCATGCGAAATCTGATCCGACCGGCCGTCCAACGTGCCGAGCAGTTCGTTGGACTTGCGGATCATGTCTCCGAACGCCTGGCCCTGCTCGCCGGTCGCCTTGCCGAATCCATTGATGATGTTGGTGAAATTGCGAACCGCGCCGCCGTTCACCAGAATCGCCGCCGAGCTCAGCACCGACTCGACGGTCGCGGCGGCCGCGGTCGAATCCAGCCCGATCGTGTCGCCGTCGCGCAGCATCGGCGTGTCGGCGGGATCGTCAGCGGGAGGCTTCAGCGCCACGAACACGTCGCCAAGCGGTGTCGCGGTGCGCAATTCGGCGGTGCTGCCCCGGGGCAGTTGCACGCCGTCACGGATGCGCAGCCGGGTGACTGCGGTGTAGTTGCGTGCGACCATCGATTCGAGCTGCCCGACGTCGGCGCCGGCGAGCTTGACCTTGGCGTTCATCGGCAGGTTCAACGCGTTGGAGAAGACCGCGTTCAGCGAATAGCCTCCCGAGCCGAGGCCCGGGGCCGGAAGAGGCAGGCTGGCAAGGCCGTTCGTGGCGCAGCCTGCGGTGACCATCGCCGCGGCCACCGCCGTCAACATGCCCCGCGCCCCCGTCGGCATCATTTCTGCCCCATGGCGGCCATGCCATCGAGCACATACGTCAACCCGAAATCGGGGCCGAAGTCCTGGATGGTCCCCGTGCTGCAGCCCAGTTGGCGAAGGCCCATCAGGTTGCAGATCTCTTTGGTGTACTGGCTGTCGAAGAGCAACCGATCCGTGAGGAAGCGGGCCCGCACGGTGCCGTTCGCCCGGTCGATCATGTTGTAGGCGTTGTCTGCCACCAACGGGGCCAGATCCAAAAGCTCGGCCAGGTCGCGCCGCTGGTCGGTCACCGTCTTCAGTGTGTCATTGCCGTGGAGCACGGTCTGCTTGACGCTGTCCCGGTTTTCGTCGAGCAGGTCGCCGGCCCGCTGGATCAGCTGGTCCAGTTTGCGCCCCGTGCTGCCGCTGCCAAGGTCCTCGTCGGCCATGATCTGGCTGACTTGGTGGATGGTGGAAGCGAATTCGCGCAACTTCGTGTCGTTGGCGGCCACAGCATCGAAGAGCGTGCTGATGTTCTTGACGATCGTGGTGATCTGCTCGCGGGTTGCCGCGCCGCCGTCGCTGGACAGCCGCAGGGCCTTGGACAGCTCACCCAGCGCCGCCTTGATCTTTTCGCCGTTGCCGTTGACCACCTCGGCGCCACCGCCCAGCACGTCGGCGATCGGCCCGCCACCGTGGCCATCACCCTCGAGCGACTTGGTCACCTTGTCCAAAACATTGAGGACGCTGCTGAATTCGACGGGTGTCTTGGTCCGGGGCAGCCCGATGGTGTCGTGGTTCTGCAGGGTCGGACCGCCGCGATACGGCGGCGTGAGCTCGATCTGGCGGTCGGTGAGGATGGAGGTCGACACCGTGACGGCCTGAGCGGTGGCCGGCACTTTGACGTGCCGGTCGACGGTGAACTCGACTTCGACATAGCCGCCCTTGGCGTTGATCTTGGTGATCTTGCCCACCGGCATGCCCAGCACCGCCACCTCGTTGCCCTCGTAAAGTCCTGAGGCGCTGTCGAATTGGGCGGTCAGGGTGATCGTGTCCTCGTCGGAGCCCAAGGTCCACCAGCCGATACCGACCGCCGCGGCGATGACCGCGACCGCGGCGACGATGGCCAGCGCCTTGGCGCCCAGCCCCCTCACTTGCAGTCCTTGAAGTACTGGATCATGCCGAACTGCTTGGCACGGCCGCTGATCGCGCACATCCAGGAGTCGATCAGCGGGACATTGGGGGCGTTGAAGTTGACCGCGTTGCCCTCACCGGTGAGGTTGGCGGCCTCGCGGAAAAAGATCGGGCTGGTCTGCAGCATGCTGTGCAGCAGGTCGTCGTGTTCAGACATCAGGTTGGTGAAGTCGCGCATGTCTTTGATCAGCGCGTCCAGGCCCGAGCGATCATTGACCACGACCTGGCTCATGGTGTCGACCAGGCTCGACAACGACTGCATCATCGCGTGAAAAACGGCACGCCGCGCGACGAATTGGCCCAACAGGTCTTGTCCCTGGTCCATCAGGGCGCCGATGCCGGCCTGTTGGCGCCGCAGCGTGTTGGTCACCTGCTCGGTGCTGCGGAGCAGCTGTCCGAGCTGGTCGCGTCGTACCGCGATGATCGAGGACAGCGTGTTGATGTTCGTGATCGCCTGCGGCACAACGGCGGGCAGACCCTCGAGCTGCTTGCCCAGCACCGCCAGCGACTGCGCGAACCTGTCGGAGTCCACCTGCTCGAAAGTGGTGGTGGCATCCTGCAACGCGGCCTGCAGGTCGTAGGGCACTTCGGTGTGCGCCAGGTCGAAGGTCTCGTGAGGCAGGCGGGCCGGGCCCCTGGGTTCCAGGGCGAGGTAGCGCGAACCCAGGATGGTGGTAACCCTGATCTGAGCTCGGGAGTCCTTGCCCAGCTTGATGTCGTCGCGCACCTTCAAGCCAGCCTCGACATGGTCGCCGACGAGTTTCATGCTGGTGACGTTGCCCACCGGGATGCCCGCGACCACGATCGGGTTGCCGGCGCGCAGGGAGGCCGCCTGGAGAAATTCCGCGGTGTAATGCCGGTAACCGGCGCCGATCGCATGAACCAGCAGCATGACCGAAATCACCACCGCGACGACCGCGACGGCGATGAACCCGAGCCAGGTCTTGTTGTAGCTCTCCAGCGGACGCTTCCGCATCCCCGAAAGCCGTTGCCGTACCCACGGGTCAGCCATCGACTGTGCTCCTACACCTCGGGGTGTGCCAGGCCTTGTTGCCCGGGGTGGCGGCGTTGATGATGATCGGCACCACATCGTTGAGCCCGGGGAAGAACCCCATGAAGTTCACGTCACACACGTAGGCGTTGCCATAGGCACCCTGATTGCCCACCCGGATAAGGCCTTTCAGCAGCAGCGGGATGTTGTCGCCGAAGAACGCCACCTGCGGCTCGACGTCCATGACGTGTCTGGCGACACCGGGCTGACGGTCGATGAATTCGCGCAGTGCCGGATACACATCCGTCGCGGAGGTAGACAGCCGACCGGTCACCCGAGCCAATGAACCCACCGAGGCGACAAGGTCCGGACGGCGCCGGTCGAGCTCGCCGACGACGCTGCGGGTCTGCGTGATGACTCCGTCGAGGTTGTCGTTCTGTTGGGCGAGGTTGCCGACCACCTTGTCGAGATTGGTGATCACGCTGCCGAGGGCCTGATCGCGGCCGGCGAAAGTCTCTGTGAGCGTAGAGGTCTGACCGACCAACGTGGCGAGCGATGACGTGTCGCCCTGCAACGACTGAATGATGCCCTTGGTGAGGTTGTCGGCGTCATGCGGGTTAAGCAGGCTGAACAGGGGTTCGTAGCCGTTGAGCAGCGTGGTCACGTCGAAAGACGGTTCGGTGCGTTCCACCGGGATCGTGCTGCCCGGTGGTAGCAGCTGCGGACTGCCCTCCTTGCCGATGGACAGTCCGAGGTAACGCTGCCCGACGATGTTCTGATAGGTCACCGACGCGAGTGTGTTTCCGAACAACCGCTGTTCGGACTGCACGACAAAGGAGACCTTCGCCAGTGTCCCGTCGAGTTCCACCTTTTCAACGCGGCCCACGCGAACCCCGGCCACGCGAACGTCGTCGCCTTCGCGGAGCCCGTACACGTCGGTGAACACCGCCGAATACCTGGCCGTGTTGCCGGCTACGTCGCGCCGCAGGCTCACGTACACCAGCCAGGTCAGCGTCAACGAGACGATCATGAACAGCGTCAGCGCGATGAGTGGGCCTCGAAACCTCATCGAAATCTCACTTGGCCTCCCCGGGTGGATGAGTCAGTGACACCGTGGTTCCGCGGGCGACCGGGCCCAGCAGCAACTCGGTGGCTTCGGTTGCGGGGGCGCCGGTGATGACGCCGAGCATGTTTCGTTCGTACTGGCTCCCAACGGGGCCCACGTTGCCCCCGAAAGAGGCCCGGTACGAGGCCTGTGGAATCCACGGCGCCTTGGGTGCCACCGGCGCGACCCACGGCTGGTGTGGTTGTGGTGTCGCCGGCGCCCCGGGTGAGGGGTTGTCGGGATTCGCGCTGCCGGGTACTGGTGGTGACGGTGTAATACCAGGGGCCAGCGGCGGATTGGGATCGGTCAGGTTGGGGGTGGGGTTGATCAGCGGCGGCCCCACCGCCACCAGGTTTCCGTCCGGGCCGATCACGGTGCCGGGCGGCGGAGCCAGATCCTTGGGCGGATGGTAGTTCTGTGGCAGCAGCACCTCGGGCAGATCGGGTCGTACCGGGATCAGCGGTGCGGTAAAGCAGCTGGGTCCTTTGAGCTCGCCGTAATGGGGACAGTCGGCGCGGGTGTAGGTGGAACTGGGCGTGAAGGTAAGCATCGCGCGCATGTTGCCCACGTTCGTGCGCGGGTTCCACACCTGTTCCATGAACTGATTGGCCAGGTTGTCCAGCTTGGCGACGGCGGGCACGAAGTTGTTCGATTTCTGCGCCAAGATGCCCAGCACCGGTGTGAAATCGGTGGTGATCCTGATCAGTTGATCGATGTGGTTGTCCAAGGATTGACGTGTCGTGCCGACGGTGTAGTCGGCGCCCGACAGCAGCGAGGCCAACTGCCCGCGGCTCTCGGTGAACGTCCGCATCGGCTCGACGGCCTGATGCAACGCGTCGAGGAGATCGGGTGCCGTCTGCGCGAGACCGGTCGTCGCGTCCAGCAGCGCCGACACCGTCGAGGGGCCGGTGTCGGTGCTGACAATCGAATTCAGTTGATCGAGAGCGCGGTTCAGTTGCGCGCCGGCGTTCAGCAGGGTCACGCGGCGGTGGTCGGTGGCGGCGCCCAGGGCAGCCAGGATCCCGACGGACCTGTCGTCGCGGCCACGGCCCGCCGCGGCGAGCAGGTCACGCAGCTTGCTGACAGTCGTCTGGAACAGCACGGTCGGCAGCCGCTTGTCCTCCAGGATGTGGGCGCCGTCGCGGATTTTTGCACCGGAGCCCTTGCCTACCAGTTGGACCGACGAAACGGCAAAAACGTTGCTGGGTACCACGCGTGCCGTCACGCTCGCCGGAATCGACTTGGCGTATTCCTCTTTGAGGTCGATGTGGACGTAATTGGGCTTGCCGTGGGCAGCCGGGACGACGTCGTTGACCATTCCGACGAGCACGCCGTGGTATTTGACGTCGGACTTCTGCGGAAGGCCATCACCCACGTTGACCAGGTCGGCAACCACCCGCACGTAATCATTAAGTCTGCCAGTGGATTTGACCAGCATCGCCGTGGTGATCAGGGCGCTGACCACGATTACCGCAACGCCGATGCCCAGCAGCTGCCGGTCGGTGGGGCCGCGGCCGTCCAGCTCAATGGAATTGGGCATGTTCCACCGACCTAGCCACCGAACCTCGCGCCGGAGTCGACACCCCAAAGCGCCATGGTGAGCAGCATGTTCACGATGATCACGACGGTGATGCTGGCCCGCATACCGTGCCCAGCGGCGACCCCTACGCCCTCGGGCCCGCCGCTGGCGTAATACCCGTAGTAGCACTGGATCGTGGAGGCGATCCACACGAAGATGACGGCCTTGATCAACGAATAGACGATGTCCTGGCCGGCCAACATCAGCGTGAAGTAGTGCAGGTAGGAACCGGTCGACCCGCCGCTGCCGATGCCGACAACGATCTGTGTGCTCAGGTATCCGATCGCCAGGCAAGCGGCGTACAGCGGGACGATCGCCACCACCGAAGCGATCAACCGGGTGGTCACCAGGTAGGGGATTGGGCGGATGGCAATCGATTCCATCGCGTCGATCTCCTCGGCGATACGCATGGATCCCAACTGCGCGGTGAAGCGGCAACCACCCTGCATGGCGAACGCGAGCGACGCCATCAGGGGAGCCAGTTCGCGGGTGTTGACCAACGACGAGACGAACCCGGTGGCGGGCCCGAGTCCGAGCAGGTCCAGGAAGTTGTAGCCCTCGATGCCGACGAGGGCGCCGACGGTCATGCCGAGCACGACGGCCACACCGGCGGTTCCCCCACCCACCACGATCGAGCCGTTGCCCCAGGTGATGTTCGACAGCAGCCGCAGGAATTCGGCGCTGTACTGCCGCAAGGCCAGTGGCACGGCGACCAGCGCGCGGACGAAGAAGACGAGCAGGTGGCCGAGCCGGATGATCGGCACTCTGCCCCGTCGGTAAACCCGGACGAGCGGCGTCGAAATCGGTGCGAAAGGCCGGTAGGCGGATGCCGTCACGTCATAGTCCCGTCCTGGGTGACAACATGATGTAGAGCTGGCTGATCGCGACGTTGACGATCATCAACAGCAGGATCGCCTCCACCACGGCGGCATTCACGGAATTCGCGACCCCGGTCGGTCCACCCTTGGTGGACAAGCCTTTTTGGCTCGAGACGATGGCGACGATGGCGCCGAACACGATGGCTTTGATCAGCGCCAAGACCATGTCGCCGGTTGTCGCGAACGACGCGAACGTCGATACGAAGCTGCCAGGTGCGCCGTTCTGGAAGTAGACGTTGAACATGTAGCTCGCGAAGAATCCGGCGAAGCACACGACGCCGGTAAGGGCCACCCCGATCATCACCGCCGCGGCGAAGCGGGGGACGACCAGGCGGCGGACAACCGAGACGCCCATCACCTCCATTGCGTCGGTTTCCTCGCGCATCGTTCGCGAACCAAGGTCGGCCGTGATCGCCGACCCGACCGCAGATGCCATGAGGACCGCGGCCACCAGCGAGGCCCCCTGCCGGATGACCGCGAGCCCGCTGGCAGCCCCGGCCAGTGACGTGGCACCGACCTGGCCGGCCAGCAACGCGAACTGGATGGACAGGGTGACGCTGATCGGCAGCGACACCAGGATCGTCGGCAACACGGCGG
The DNA here is from genome assembly GCF_001667925.1 of Mycobacterium sp. E2479. Lineage (GTDB taxonomy): Bacteria > Actinomycetota > Actinomycetes > Mycobacteriales > Mycobacteriaceae > Mycobacterium. The sequence continues at coordinate 7,542 of NZ_LZJR01000015.1, forward strand.
TGCCGGCCATGAACGCGCCCTGCCGGACGAACTCCTGCCACTGGAATCGCCCGGTCACCAGGTCGTAGAAGAAGTATTGAGCGGTTCGCACCCCGAGAACGAACTGTTCACCTACCGTCGTCAGCGAGGCGACCGGGTGACGTTTGACGTAACCGACGGACCAGTTCTTGATCGCGTTGACGCCATCAAGCTGTGCCGTCGTCATAGCGGCGTGACCTGCGGTCCGTCTAGCAAAGCCATGGCGCGGGTCGTCGCGTACCAGCTACCGCCTTCATCGGCGCTCTTCCCACCCCTAAGTCGTGAGTGCCGAGCGGAGGCCATTGCGCGACCGTTGGACCCTATCCTTATTAAAATAGTGTCAACAAGCGCCGGGACTCCGCAGCTCATCGGTGTGTGCCGCCTCACACTAGCCTACTTGATAGGGACTTTCAATAGTGTAGAGTCACTCATCTGAATTCGTCGCTGGACGGCTTCGTGCGGTCCTATTACCGGATCGACTAAGGTGGTGGCATGGCCTCAGCAAACACCGGTTCGCTGCGCGACCGACGCCGTGCTGAGCTGCTTTCCCACATTCAACAGACCGCGCATCAACTGTTCGCCGAGCGCGGTTTCGAGGCGGTGACGACCGAGGACATCGCCTCGGCCGCCGGCATCTCCATCAGCACGTATTTCCGGTACGCGCCGACCAAGGAGGGATTGCTGGTCGATCCCGTCCGCGAGGCGGCCTCCGAGATCGTGGGTGCCTACAGCGCCAGGCCGCCCCACGAGTCACCCGTTGAAGCCTTGATCCAGCTCTTCGTCACGCGCGCCATGGATATCAGCGAGATTGACAACCTTGATACCTGGCGCCTTGCCGTGGCAACCGCCCCCCACTTGTTGACCAAATCAGTGTTGGTCAGCGAAACAGATCACGGCACGCTGATCGAGCAAGTCGCACACCGGATGCATGTTGATGCGGCGGTTGACATTCGGCCCGCGCTGTTGGTCCACACCAGTTTGGCCACAGTGCAATTCGTGCTCGATGGGTGGTTGACCTCCAACACCGCCGAGAGCCCACCATTTCACGTGCGGTTGGAGGAAGCGCTGCGGATCACGCTCGCCGGATTCGAGGGACGAAGCGGCTCAAAACCCCGCCGGTGCTAAACCGCCGTGACTTTGCTGGCCACGGCGTGAAACAATCGCTGGCCGTGAAGACCTTCGAGGATCTGTTCGCCGAACTTGGCGAGCGTGCCCGTACCCGGCCGGCCGGCAGTGCGACGGTTGCCGCACTGGACGGTGGCGTCCACGGGCTGGGCAAAAAGATCCTCGAGGAAGCCGGCGAAGTGTGGCTGGCCGCCGAACACGAATCTGACGACGCGCTGGCCGGGGAAATCAGCCAGTTGCTCTATTGGACGCAGGTATTGATGGTGGCCCGCGGGCTGACCCTCGACGACGTTTATCGGAAGCTATGACCATGCTGCGGGTTGCGGTCCCCAACAAGGGCACGCTGAGCGAGCCGGCCAGCGAGATCCTCGCCGAGGCGGGATACCGGCGGCGCACCGACACCAAAGACCTGACCGTCATTGACCCCGTGAACCAGGTTGAGTTCTTCTTCCTGCGGCCCAAAGACATTGCCATCTACGTGGGTTCGGGAGAACTGGATTTCGGCATCACCGGCCGGGACCTGGTGGGCGATTCCGACGCACCGGTGCGCGAACGCCTGGCGCTCGGGTTCGGCTCGTCGAGCTTTCGCTACGCCGGACCGGCGGGGTGCGGCTGGAAGATCGCCGACCTGGCCGGCAGACGGATCGCCACCGCCTATCCTAATCTGGTCCGAAAAGACTTGGCGGGCAGGGGTATTGAGGCGACCGTTATCAGACTCGATGGCGCGGTGGAGATCTCGATACAACTCGGCGTGGCTGACGCGATCGCCGACGTGGTGGGTTCCGGGCGCACTCTGAGCCTGCATGACCTCGAGGCCTTCGGCGAACCGCTGTGCGATTCCGAAGCGGTGCTGATCGAGAGCGACCAGACCAGTAAGTCCGGGACGCAAGCGGCGCGTGACCAATTGGTAGCGCGGATTCAGGGCGTGGTGTTCGGCCAGCAATATCTGATGCTCGATTACGACTGCCCCCGCTCGGTGCAGGATAGGGCCACGGCGATCACGCCGGGGCTCGAGTCGCCCACCATCGCACCCCTGGCCGACCCCGACTGGGTCGCCATTCGCGCGCTGGTGCCGCGTCGGGGCGTCAACGAGATCATGGACGAGTTGGCCGCCATCGGCGCCAAAGCGATTTTGGCGTCCGACATCAGGTTCTGCCGCTTCTGATCGCGCGCGGTGACCAGGTCCGCATAACGAAGGTCTGGGCCGCGCTGACCTTAGTGCCGGACCGTCAGCCGCTGTCCATGGGCATGTCGATGATGGTTTGAATGACCGCGGACACCGCATCGGTCAAGTTTTCTGGCGCGGCTTCGGTGAGTGCCGGCGTCTGGATGACGCTTCGCATCAACCACACGCCGGCGATGACGGACAGGATCAGCTCTGTGCGGAGGTGCTGGTCCGGTTCCGGTAGTTGGGAGGCGAGCCGTCGTGCGACATGGCGTGAGAGAGCATCGCGCACGATCTGGGCGGCGCGCGGGTTGGGTACCGATCGCAGCATGATCGGGAATCTGCCCAGTTGCTCGGCGTCGGGTGCGCTGAGCGCAATGAGGTTGTCCGCAGCGTCGCGTGCCAGTGCCTCGGGCTCGTTGGCGAAGAACGCCGGCGGCGCAAACGCCGCCTCGACCACTTCGGCGAAGAGTTGTTCCTTGGAGCCGAAGTAGCGGTTGATCAGCATCGCGGTCACACCGGCGTCACGGGCGATGTCGCGGACCCCGACGCGGTCATACCCGTAAAGCGCGAAGGCCTGTAGCGCTGAGGCCAGGATGTCGGCGCGGGTTTTGGCCGCGTTTCGCGGGCGAGGGGTCGCGGACCGCTTTTTCGGATGCACCATGTCTGCGAGTGTAGACAACGGCGGCCGGACTAGTCTACAGTTGTAGACATAGCAAGTGGAGCGGACGCCTGGGCTCCGCATACGACGAAAGGAGTCGATCGACGGGATCGCTCGGCATGTCGCATACTCATAGCTGGCATTTCGCCGACAGATCCACCTGCACCACCGCAGTGGGTTACTGCCAGCCAGCTACGCTGGCACAACCCACCGATGAACCACTCTTCCCCCGCGGACCAAAATCGGTGGTCCGACCCGATCTCCTCTGGAGGTTTCCCGTGACACATGTCCTTATTGTTTTGCTGGCCTTGCTGATTGGCGTCGTAGCCGGACTGCGGTCGCTGACCGCGCCAGCGGTCGTCGCCTGGGCGGCCTTCATCGGCTGGGTCGATTTGCACGGCACGTGGGCGGGGTGGATGGCCAGCATCATCACGGTGATCATCTTCACCGTTCTGGCCGTGGGCGAACTGATCAACGACAAGCTGCCCAAGACGCCGGCGCGCACCGCCCCGCCGATCTTCGCGGCGCGAATCGTCACGGGCGGCCTCGCGGGCGCGGCCCTCGGCGCCTGGCCGCACTGGACGTTTACCGCGCTGGGCGCCGGCATCATCGGCGCGGTGCTGGGCACCCTCGGCGGCTACCAGGCGCGCAAACGGCTGGTCGCGGCGACGGGCGGCAAGGACCTGCCGATCGCGCTGCTGGAGGATGCGGTCGCGATCGTGGGCGGGTTCGCCATCCTTGCGGCGACGGGTCACGTACTGACCGAGTACCTGCTGACGGCGGTTAAGTGACAGACCATTTCGATGCGATCATCGTTGGTGCCGGTCAGGCCGGCCCGCCGTTGGCAGGCCGGCTGACCGCAGCCGGGCACCGCGTCGCGGTGGTTGAGCGCAAGCTGATTGGCGGCACCTGCGTCAACACCGGGTGCATCCCAACCAAGACGCTGGTGGCTTCCGCGCATGCCGCGCATCTGGCGCGCCGGGGCGCCGAATACGGCGTCGGGACGGGACCGGTCAGCGTCGATTTGGCGAAGGTCAAGGCCCGCAAGGACGAGATCATGCTCGGCGACCGCAAGGGCGTCGAGGATTGGCTCGAGGGCATGAAGGGCTGCACCGTGTTTCGCGGTCACGCCGTTTTCCAGGATTCGCACACGCTGCGGGTCGCTGACGATGTGCTGCGCGCCGACCGCATCTTCCTCAACGTCGGCGGGCGCGCGGTGGTGCCCGACATCCCCGGCTTGTTTGATGTCGACTTCCTGACCAACGTGTCGGTTCTCGAACTCGACACGTTGCCGGCGCATCTCGTCATCGTCGGCGGCAGCTACATCGCGCTGGAGTTCGCGCAGATGTACCGGCGGTTCGGGGCTCGGGTGACCGTCGTCGAACGGGGACCGCGGCTGGCGTCGCGCGAAGACGAAGATGTCTCGGCATCGGTGGAGGAAATTCTGCGGGCCGAAGACATCGAAATCATCGTCGATGCGAACGATGTGCGAATAACCAAGACCGGCAACGGGTTCGAGCTGATTCCTCGCCAGGGCGCGGCCCCGGTCGAAGGAAGCCATCTGCTGCTGGCGGTGGGCCGGCGACCCAACACCGACGACCTCGGTCTGGAAGCGGCCGGGGTCGTGACTGACGCCCGCGGTTACATCGTGGTCGATGACCAGCTAAAGACGAACGTGGACCACATCTGGGCGATGGGCGACTGCAATGGCAGGGGCGCGTTCACGCATACGTCCTACAACGACTTCGAGATCGTCGCCGCCAATCTGCTGGACGACGACCCGCGCCGGGTGAGTGACCGCATTACCACTTACGCGCTTTACATCGATCCGCCGCTGGGGCGCGCAGGCATGACGGTCGAGCAGGTCCGCTCGTCCGGGCGCAAGGCGCTGGTCGCCAAGTGGCCGATGACCAGAGTCGGCCGGGCGGTGGAAAAGGGTGAGACACAAGGCTTCATGAAAGTCGTCGTGGACGCCGACACCAAGGAGATTTTGGGGGCCGCCATCCTCGGGGTCGGCGGTGACGAGGCCATCCACTGCATTTTGGACGTGATGTCGGCCAAAGCGCCCTACACGACGCTGTCCCGGACCATGCACATCCACCCGACGGTCAGCGAGCTGATTCCCACAATGCTGCAAGAGCTTTCGCCGCTCGACTAGTGGCGATCGCAAGCGCGGCGTGGCCGGGCGCGGCGGGTCGCCACCCGTCAACCAGCCGTTAGGCCGCTGGTTCGGTCGTGTGAGAATCAGTGTGCGCTACAAAAGATTCCGGCCAGCCCGGGTACGGCGGAGGGGTTCCCCCGAACAGCGGACAGTGCTGCTGGTGGGGACACCAGTCGCATAACCGCGAATGGGTGGGACGGAAATCGCCTGTCTGCCCAGCGGATTGGATGGCTCGCCAGATCGCCATCAGCGTCTTCTCGAACCGCAGCAGCTCATCGTGGTCCGGCGTGTAGTCAAGCATCTGACCATCAGCCAGATAGATGAGCCGCAGCCGGGTGGGCCGCACACCCCGGGATCGCAACAGCGCCACCGCGTAGAACTTCATCTGGAACATGGCCTTGAATTCGGCCAGAGCTCGCGCGGCCGGCGGTGCCTTTCCGGTCTTGTAGTCGACCACACGAAGCTCGCCAGTGGCGGCGACGTCGATGCGGTCAATGAAGCCACGCAGGAGGGTGCCGTCCGCGAGTTCTACCTCCACCCGCTGCTCGCAGCACTCCGGGTTGAACCGGGTGGGGTCCTCAAGCCGGTAGTAGCCGGCGAGCAGCGCCCGCGCTTCGATCAGCAGCTCGGTGCGCTGCGCCGGATCCAGTTCGGTGGTCATCTCGGGTGTTGCGGCGATGATCTGTTGCCACGCGGGCTCCACTAGGGACATAGCGGTGTCGGGGCCGCGCTGCTCGGCGGGCAGGCCGTAGAGCTGCTGGAGGGCGGCGTGGACAAGCGATCCGCGCAGCTGTGCGGTCGACGGCGCCTCGGGCAGCCGGTCTATGGCCCGAAACCGGTACAGCAGCGGGCACTGCTTGAAGTCCGCCGCACGCGACGGCGACAGGGCCGGGCGGCGCACCTGACCCGCCGGGCGCTCAGCTGGCTGCGGCGCCTGCGGCTGGACGATCATGTCGGCAGCCTAGGACTGGGCGGCGACAACCCCCAAGCACCTGCGGCGGCGAGTCGGCTGGCACGCTGGACCGCGTGTCCGTAACCGGCCCGTTCAGCGAGGGCGAGCGTATCCAGCTCACCGATGCGAAGGGTCGGCATTACACGGTGGTGCTCACCGCGGGCGCCGAGTTCCACACGCATCGTGGGTCAATCTCGCACGACGCGCTGATCGGGCTCGAGCAGGGCAGCGTGATCAAGTCCAGCAACAACGCGGCGTACTTGGTGATGCGGCCCCTGCTGGTCGACTACATCATGTCGATGCCACGCGGACCCCAGGTGATTTACCCGAAGGACGCCGCCCAGATCGTGCACGAGGGCGACATCTTCCCGGGTGCGCGGGTGCTCGAGGCCGGTGCGGGTTCCGGTGCGCTGACCTGTTCGCTGCTGCGCGCGGTCGGGCCCGAAGGCCGGGTGACCTCCTACGAACAGCGCCCCGATCATGCCGAGCACGCCGAACGCAACGTGTCGGTGTTTCACGGTGGTCAGGCACCCGAGAACTGGCAACTGATCATCAGCGACGTGTCCGACTCCGAATTGCCGGACAAATCCTTCGACCGCGCCGTGCTCGACATGCTCGCGCCGTGGGAGGTGCTGGAGTCGGTCGCCCGCCTGTTGATCCCCGGCGGGGTGCTGATCATCTACGTGGCTACGGTCACCCAACTGTCGCGGGCGGTCGAAGCCCTGCGGGCACAGCAGTGCTGGACAGAACCGCGGTCCTGGGAAACGTTGCAACGCGGTTGGAACGTGGTCGGTCTCGCGGTCCGGCCGCAGCACTCGATGCGGGGACATACAGCCTTCCTGATCTTCACGCGACGGCTCGCGCCCGGCGTCGTCGCTCCCGTGCCCTTGGGGCGCAAGCGCGAGGGCCGCGACGGCTAGTGGTCGATCGCAAGCGCGGGTAGCCGGGCGCGGTGGGTCGCCACCGCTAATCAGGCGAGATCCTCGCTGCGCACCAGGGAGCGCCGTACGGACAGCAGCTCGAACTCAGGATGCGCGGCCACCAACCGTTCGGCGGCGTCCAGGACGTCGACCGCGTGACCCCGGTCACCGGACACCGTGGCGACGCCGATGCCCGCTCGGCGGTATAGCTCGTGCGAACCCGTCTCGGCCGCCGACACGTTGAACTTGCGCTGCAACTCGGCGACGAGGGGCCGAATGACCGAGCGCTTCTGTTTGAGTGATCGAACGTCGCCCAGCAACACGTCGAACTCGAGCCAGCCGATCCACATGCCGCGGGTCAACCCGGCGGGTTTTGCTGATCGGGTCCGGGCTCCGGAGCGGGAGCGGGCTCTGGGGCGGGGGCAGGTTCCGGTGCGGGCGCGGGCAGCGCGGCGGGGGGGGGCGCCGCCTCTTGGACGGGCGGCGGCACGGCTGCGGCGCCGCC
>NZ_LZJR01000016.1 GCF_001667925.1 Mycobacterium sp. E2479
CGCAAGTGCAGGGCGGCCGTTCCGGCGCCGAACTCCTCGAAGACCGGCAGGTCGATTCCATCGGAGTACAACTCGAACGGCACCGGCAGGTGCTGCCAGCGAAAGTCCCCGCCCAGCTTGTTGATAAGGCGGGCCGCCGGGCCCATCACCGCGATCAACCAGGGGTTGGCTTTGATGTCGGCGGCGGAGAGCAGAGTGGTCTTCAGCTGCCTGCGGCCGATGCCCAGCGACTGCACTGCCTGTGATGCGATGTTGAGCGGGTTCTGAATGTCGGGACCCGCCTGCAAGACTCGCCCGCTGCGCCGCAGCAGGGATTTCAGCCTGCGCAGCTCTCGCGGCTTTGCATACGTGGACGGCAGGGTACGGGAGCGGCAGGCCTCGCCGTCAAGCTTGTCGAAAAGCAGTTGCTGCGAAGACATTCCGACGAACCCGGCCTGTAGGGCTGCGACGAGCATCTGCTCCATCCGTGTCTGCTCGGCCTTGTTCGGCCGCACGTCCTTGCGGGTGGCGCGGTCCAGACCCATTGTCGCGGCCCGCATGTCCGAATGCCCAATGAAGGCAGCCACATTCGGTCCCAAGGGCCGCGCCTCAAGGGCGGCGATGTACTCCTCGGCGGTGCTCCAGGTCTTGTGCCGGTTGACCGTGCCGATGACGTGCTCACGCGGGATGGCCTCGACGCGCGCGAACAAATCACCGGCAACTTCGCCGTCGACGTGAACGGTCGACAACGA
>NZ_LZJR01000017.1 GCF_001667925.1 Mycobacterium sp. E2479
GGATCCAACCTCGAACGCGCCGCGACCAGCGCCGCATCGGATATCGCGTCCACCGATTGCAGGCATGCGCGCGCATCCACCGCCGTCGCCTCGGGCACGGACAGCGCCCACTCCCCTCCGCCATCCTCGTCGACGCGCAACCGCAACATCGCATGCCGGTCCAGCAAGGCCTGCAACAGCACGACCACGTCCGCCTCGGTCACCCCCGCGGGCGCCTGCACCACCATGGTCTGGTTGAACTGGTCGACGGGGCCGCTGACGTCCTGCAGCCACCGGATGATCGGGGTGGGCGCCACCGGCCCGACACCGGTATCCACCACGTCACCGACGTCGGTCGCGACCATTGCCACCCGGGCCAACCGGGCCACTGTCTGTTCGACGAAGATGTCGCGAGGCCGACACATCAGGCCGGCGGCCTTGGCCCGGGCCACCACCTGCATCGACAAAATGGAGTCGCCGCCTAGTTCGAAGAAGGAGTCGTCGACACTGACGCGATCCACGCCCAGGGCTTGGGCGTAGATGCCGGCCAGGATCTCCTCGGTAGGGGTGGCAGGTGCGCGGTATACACCCGCGCTGTAGTCCGGTGCCGGTAGGGCTCGGAAGTCGAGCTTGCCGTTGACCGTCAACGGCATCGTCTCCAGGACCACGACCGCGGCCGGCACCATATAGGCCGGCAGCCGGTCGGCCAGTTGGCTTCG
>NZ_LZJR01000018.1 GCF_001667925.1 Mycobacterium sp. E2479
GCGCAGCTGGCCTATTGGGAGGATGCGCTGGCCGGGATGCCCGAGCGCCTGCAGCTGCCCACCGATCGGCCGTATCCGATGGTTGCCGACCAGTGCGGCGCCAGTGTTGCGGTGGACTGGCCGGCCGAATTGCAGCAGCAGGTCACCCGCGTGGCCAGGGAGCACAACGCCACGAGTTTCATGGTGGTTCAGGCCGCTCTCGCCGCGCTGCTCTCGAAAATCAGCGCCAATTCCGATGTGGCCGTTGGATTCCCGATCGCTGGACGCCGCGATGCCGCGCTCGACGAACTGGTGGGCTTCTTCGTCAACACCCTGGTGCTGCGCGTCGACGTGGCCGGTGATCCCAGCTTCGCCGAGCTGCTCGGGCAGGTGCGGCGGCGCAGTCTCGCAGCATACGAGCACCAGGACGTGCCCTTCGAGGTGTTGGTGGATCGGCTCAACCCGACCCGAAGCCTGAGTCATCATCCGCTGGTGCAGGTGATGTTGGCCTGGCAGAACCTGCCCGGCTATGACGGTGGTGCCGACGGTCTTGCCTTAGGTGATCTGCAGGTTACGCCGTTGCCGGTGGACACCCAGGCGGCCCGCATGGACCTGACTTTTTCGTTGGCCGAGCGCTTCGGCGAGGACGGCGTGCCCGCGGGGATCGGCGGGGCGGTGGAATTCCGCACCGATGTGTTCGACGCAGAAAGCATCCACACCCTGATTGAGCGGTTACGTCGGGTATTGATGGCCATGACGGCCGACCCGACACGGCGGTTGTCGTCGGCGGAGTTGCTCGATGAGGCGGAGCCCGCGCGGCTTGACGAACTGGGCAACCGAGCGGTGCTGACACAGCGCGGGGCTGAGCCGCTGTCGATTCCGGTGTTGTTCGCCGCTCAGGTGGCCCGCACCCCGGATGCCGTGGCGCTCACCTGCGGTGAGCGATCGTGGACCTACCGGGAACTCGACGAAGCCGCCAACCGGTTGGCGCACCAACTGGCCGGCCGCGGTGTCGGTCCCGGTGGCTGTGTGGCGCTGCTGTTCTCTCGGTCTGCTGAGGCAATCGTGGCGATTTTGGCTGTGTTGAAGACCGGGGCGGCGTATCTGCCGATCGACCCGGCGCTGCCGGCGGCGCGGATCGCGTTCATGCTCGGCGATGCCGCACCGGCGGCCGCGATCACCACCGCCGATGAGGTGGGCCAGTTAGACGGCTACGGCGTGCTGGTCATCGATGTGCACGACTCGGCCATCGATGACCAATCCAGCACAGCGCTGCCGGCGCCAGACCCGGAGGAGATCGCGTACCTCATCTACACATCCGGTACCACCGGTGTGCCCAAGGGTGTGGCGGTGACCCACCGCAACGTCACCCAGTTGATGGGGTCGCTTGATGCCGGCCTGCCATCCGGGGCGGTGTGGGCGCAGTGGCACTCCTATGTGTTCGACGTCTCCGTGTCCGAGATCTTTGGCGCGTTGTTGCATGGTGGGCGACTGGTGGTGATCCCCGACTGGGTGGCGCGCTCACCGGAAGAACTTCGTGACATGTTGCTGGCAGAACATGTCGACGTGCTGAGCCAGACCCCGTCGGCGGTGGCGATGTTGTCGCCGGATGGTTTGGAATCAATGGCGTTGGTGGTGGCCGGTGAGGCGTGTCCGGCCGAGGTGGTGGATCGGTGGGCGCCGGGGCGGGTGATGCTCAATGCCTATGGGCCCACCGAAGCGACCGTGTATGCGGCGATCAGTGCTCGGTTGACCGCCGGGTCGGGGGCGCCGCCGATTGGGTCGCCGGTGCCGGGGGCGGCGGTGTTCGTCCTGGATGGGTGGTTGCGTCGGGTGCCTGCCGGGGTGGTGGGCGAGTTGTATGTGGCTGGTGATGGGCTTGCGGTTGGCTATCTGCGTCGTGCGGGGTTGACGGCGTCGCGGTTTGTGGCGTGTCCGTTCGGGGATTCGGGCGTGCGGATGTACCGCACC
>NZ_LZJR01000019.1 GCF_001667925.1 Mycobacterium sp. E2479
CGCGATTGGAGCCCTTTTACGAGGAGTCGCAGTCCATCTACGACGTCTCGGATGAATTTTTCGCGTTATTTCTGGATGCCACGATGGGTTACACGTGTGCCTATTTCGAGCGTGATGACATGACGCTCGAAGAAGCGCAGATTGCGAAGTTCGACCTGGCATTGGGAAAGCTGAACCTCGAGCCCGGGATGACGCTGCTCGACATCGGTTGCGGTTGGGGCGGCGCGCTGAAGCGGGCTGTCGAGAAATACGACGTGAACGTCGTCGGCCTGACGCTCTCGGAGAACCAGGCCGAGCACGTGCAGAAGTCGTTCGATCAGATGGACACCACCCGCAGCAGGCGGGTGCTGCTGGAGGGCTGGGAAAAGTTCCACGAGCCGGTGGACCGGATCGTGTCGATCGGCGCGTTTGAGCACTTCGGTCGCCAGCGCTACGGCCGCTTCTTCAAGATGGCCTACCAAGCGCTGCCGCCAGGCGGAGTGATGTTGCTGCACACCATCGTTCGGCCGTCGTTCAGGGATGCCCGCGCCAGGGGCATGAAACTGACCCACGAGATCGTCCAGTTCTCGCAATTCATCCTGGCCGAGATCTTTCCCGGCGGCTGGCTGCCGACCCCGCAGACCGTCGGCGAATACGGGGTCACGGCGGGCTTCGACCTGACCCGGGTCCAGTCGCTGCAGTTGCACTACGCCAGGACACTGGATCTATGGGCCGAGGCGCTCGAGGCGAATCGCGAGCAGGCGTTGGCCATCCAGTCTCAGGAGGTCTACGACCGCTACATGAAGTACCTCACCGGCTGCGCGAAGCTGTTCCGGGAGGGCTACACCGACGTCAACCAGTTCACGTTGGAGAAGTGACCGGCTCACCATAGGCACTCAGCCCCAACGGATCACCGTTGTGCGCTGAAATGCTGTGAGCTACTTGACCAACGTGAATTGCCCCACGTTGCTGATGCCCTTGCGGAAGAAGTTCTCGCACCCGGTCAGATAGTGCATGTACTTGTCGTAGATCTCCTGGGACTGGAGAGCGATCGCCTTCTCCTTGTTGGCTTCCAGATTCGCCGCCCAGATGTTGAGGGTCCGCGCGTAATGCTCCTGCAGC
>NZ_LZJR01000020.1 GCF_001667925.1 Mycobacterium sp. E2479
CGATCTCGCCGCCCTTGGTCCCGAACGAGATCGTCGAGATGGGAACACCCTCGTCCTTGGCCAGCCGCGCCGCGGTGTAGACGCCGTCGTGCGGATCGCTGGGGTTGGAGGGCTTGTTCTCGGCGCCGTCGGACTCCAGCACGATCCGGGCCGGCGGTGGGCCGTCGCCGCCGCCCATCACCGAACCGACCGTCGCGATCGCCTGCAGAGCGGTGAAAATGCCTTCTCCCGTTGCGGTTTTGGGCATCGGCTTGAGGCTGTCGATGCCCGCCTTCACCGCGCCGCGGTTGGTCGTCGGGGGCACCAGCAGCGTCGCGTTGGCCGCGAACTCCACCAGCCCCAGGTTGATCGCCGGGGTCAGCTGGTCGGCGAACTGCTTGCCGGCCTCCTTGGCCGCGTCGAGGCGGTTGGGCGGCACATCGGTCGAAGCCATCGACTCCGAGACATCGATCACCAGCATCACGACCGCGCGGTTGAGCGGAATCCGGACGTCCGAGGTCGGCCCGGCCATCGCGGTGGTCAGCAATACCAGCGACACGGCCAGCAGGATGGTC
>NZ_LZJR01000021.1 GCF_001667925.1 Mycobacterium sp. E2479
GCCACGTCGACGTCGTCGGCGACAAACGCCAGCTTGACGTAGGAGTCGGTGAACTTGCTCGGCACAAAAGCACCAAAATCCTTGCTTGCGAGCACTATCCGCACCATGTGAGGTGTGAGTTGTTCGGTACCGACAACCTCGAAGCGTTGCAGTGGTCGACCCGCCACTTGTCCTCCTGTCCAAACCCCAACCCCTGGTCGACTATACGAGTCGCGTCGTCGACGCGGCCTGACCTGCGGTGACCCGAACAATGCGCCACCGCCCGTCCTGGCGCTGCACCAGCCCAGCCAGCTCGAGCATCGCCAGCGGCCCCAGCGCCTGCTCAGGAACCATTCCCGAGGCGGCCGCGATCTCGTCCACCGTGGCGGCGCCGCGGCCCGGCAGCCCCTCGTAAACCCGGCGTTCGGCGTCGCTGAGGCCGTCCAGCGGCGTCGTCGGATGCGGCTCGTCGCGGGCCAGTTCTCCGATGTGGCCGACGAGTTCGACGACGTGGTCGGCGCGGGTGACCAGCTCGGCGCCGTTGCGCAGCAGGGCATGGCAGCCTGCCGACGCCGACGACGTGACAGGCCCGGGTACCGCCGCGACGACCCGCCCCAACGCCCGCGCCCAGGACGCGGTGTTGGCCGCGCCGCTACGCAGACCCGCTTCGACCACTACGGCGGCCCCTACCACGGCGGCAACCAGCCGATTGCGCGTCAGGAACCGGTGGCGGGCCGGGCGAATCCCGGGCGCGTATTCCGTGAACAACAGGCCCTGCTGGCCGATCCGGTGCAGCAGTGCGCTGTGACCGCTCGGGTAGGGAACGTCGAGCCCGGCGGCCAGGACGGCCACCGTGACGCCCTCGCAGTCCAGCGCGGCGCGGTGGGCCGCGCCATCGATGCCGTAGGCGCCGCCCGAGACCACGGCGACGTCGCGCTGCGCCAACCCGGCCGCCAGTTCGCCGGCGATGTGCTCACCGTAAGTGGTCGAAGCGCGCGTTCCGACCACGGCCGCCGCCCGGTGCGCGGCCTCGTCGAGCCGCACGGGCCCCAATGCCCACAACACCATCGGCGGAACCATCGGCGCACCGCCGCCGGGTCGAAGTGCGCCGCGGAATGCGGCGAACGCCAGCAGCGGCCACTCGTCGTCGTCCGGGGTGATCAACCGTCCGCCGCGCCGGGCAAGCATCTCGAGATCACTTGCACTGCAGTCAATTTCGCGCCGAGCTTCGGTACGGCGGGCAACGTTGTCGTCGACCATTCCACGCCGGATCCGCTCGGCGGCCTCGACGGGGCCGGCGCGCTGCACTACGGCGGCAAGTTCGGCGCAGGGCGGCTCGGCCACCCGCGACAGATAGGCCCATGCGCGCAGCGTGGGATCGTCGAGCGCCGGCGTCATCGCCGGCCTCCATCGGGTTGCGCGCGATGCAATCGCGAGGTGAAAAAGGCCGCGGCATGGCGCGATTCGTCCGAGCGCTCGCGATACCGGTGACCGTGACAATGGCGCTGCGTGGGGGGCACACTGACCGGCCGACGACGGCGCGCTGCTAACGCGCCGGGCCGACGGGTCGAGGGGCTCATCGCTGCGCCCCGGGTTGGCGGAAGCTGAGTGCGGCAGCGACTTCGTCGGTTCCGGGAGACGTGCGGCCGCCCAGGTCGGCCAGGCTCCACGCGACGCGCAACGTGCGGTCAAGTCCACGGATGCTGAGCAGTCCGCGGTCCAGCGCCCGTTGTAGGGGCTCCATTGCCGCGTTGCTGAGGCGGAAGTTTCGGCGCAGCAGCGTCCCACTGACTTCGGCGTTGGTGCGGAATCCGTGCGGCAGCCAGCGCTGGGCGGCGGCCGCGCGCGCCAGCTCCACACGATGGCGGACCTGCCCCGTCGATTCACCGCTTCCGCCGGCGAACGCCCCCGCCTTCACCTGATGCATCTGCACGCGTAGGTCTACCCGATCCAGCAGCGGCCCCGAAAGCTTGCCCAGGTAGCGCCGTTTGGCCGCCGCCGCGCAGATGCAGTCCTGCGGGTCGGCCGGGGCGCACGGGCACAGGTTGGCTGCCAGGACCAGCTGGAACCGGGCGGGATAACACGCCACCCCATCGCGGCGCGCCAGGCGAATCTCGCCGTCCTCCAACGGTGTTCGCAGAGCTTCCAGCGCGCTGACGCGGATCTCGGCGCACTCGTCGAGAAAGAGCACCCCGCGATGCGCCCGGCTGACGGCGCCCGGGCGGGCCATCCCGGACCCTCCGCCTACCAGCGCGGCGACGCTGGAACTGTGGTGTGGCGCCACAAAAGGCGGCCTGGTGATCAACGGCGTTTCTCCCGACAGCAAGCCTGCCACCGAGTGAATCGCGGTGACCTCCAGGGACTCGGCCTCCGTCAGCGGTGGCAGCAACCCCGGAAGGCGTTGGGCGAGCATGGTTTTGCCTACTCCGGGCGGCCCGGTGAGCATGAGGTGGTGCGCTCCGGCGGCGGCCACCTCCACCGCGAACCGCGCCTGCGTCTGCCCTACCACGTCGACCAGATCCGCCTCGGGCTCACCGTCGGTGGGCTTCACATCGATCCTGCCGAGCAGGGCGCCGCCGCCGCTGAGCCACTTCTGCAGCTGCCGCAACGTGCGCACGCCCCATACGTCGATCCCGTCGACCAGGCTGGCCTCGGCTAGGTTGTCCAACGGAACCACCACGGCCGGCCAGCCGTCGCGTTTGGCGGCCAGCACGGCGGGCAGCACCCCGCGCACCGGCCGGACTCGCCCGTCCAGCGACAGCTCCCCGAGCAGCACCGTTTTCTCCAGTCGGTCCCACGGGTTCTTGCGCTGCGCCGACAACACCGCGGCGGCCAGGGCGATGTCGTAGACCGACCCCATTTTGGGCAGCGTCGCCGGCGACAGCGCCAACGTCAGCCGCGCCATGGGCCAGGTGTTACCGCAGTTGGTGACGGCCGCCCGGACACGGTCGCGGGACTCCTGCAGGGCGGCGTCGGGCAAGCCCACCAGGTGCACGCCGGGCAGCCCGGAGGTGATGTCGGCTTCGATCTCGACGATCTGTCCATCCACGCCGCGCACCGCGACGGAGAACGCGCGGCCCAGCGCCATCAGGCGATCCCTTGCAGGTGGGTGATCTCGGGAGTGCGGCGCCGCCCGACCCGCACGCCGATCACGTCGATGCGGATTCCCGCGCAGCGCTGGTCCTGGCCGGCCAGCCACAGCCCGGCCAGCCTGCGCAACCGGAGAACTTTGCGCGGGGTGACAGCATGCGCCAGTCCTCCGTATCCGTCCCCGGTACGGGTCTTCACCTCGATGAACACCACCGTCGAAGTCGCGTCGTCGCGAGCGATGATGTCGAGCTCGCCGTAGCGGCAACGCCAGTTGCGCTGCAGGATCCGCAATCCCATCCGCGTCAGATGATCCACGGCGAGCGCCTCACCCATTGCCCCCAGCTGGATCCGGGTCATCGTCGTTTCGGTTGTCATGTGGATGAAGGTGCCCCGCGCCCCCGACGAGACGTGATGTCATCGCACCCCGCGACGGCCCGCGCCGGCGAGTTACCCCCAGTGCCAAGTCCATCCACAGCCGCCGGCGACACCCGGATGCGGAGAACTGACCGGGTCGCTCGCCCCGTGCGCCCTCACGCCCCCGCGGCCAGCGCTTCCAGCGTCTCGGCCGAAGAGTGCAGCGGACGCCAGCCCAGTTGGGTCTTGGCCTTGGTGGTGTCCATCACCATCGACGTCCGCGCCGTGTGCAGCCATTCCAGCATGGACGGCACCCCCGGCACCCGCGCGATCGCGGCCGATGCCGCCGTGGCCGCCACGGCGGGGACCCGCACCGGGCGCCCGCCCAACGCCCTGGCCACGTCGGCCACCGTCACCACTCCGTCACCGGCGATGTTGTACACCCCCGGGGGAGCCGGGGCCGTGGCCGCCAGCGCGACGGCCGTCGCGACGTCGTCGTGGTGCACCAGTTGCAACGGGTAGCCCGGATCGGGCACCACCGGCTTCAGGATGGGGACGGCTTTGACCACAGCACGCATCGGGCCCGGCAATTGGTTCCACGGCATGGCGTCGGCCAGCGCGGTGGCGTTGGGCCCGGCGACCACGCAGGGCCGCAGCACGAACACCTCGAGGGCGGAATCCTTGGTGATGTCGGCGAGCAGCTCCTCGCAGGCCGCCTTCTGCTCGGAATAGTAGTGCTCCGCCGATCCCCGGGTGGGCACGTCCTCGGTCAGCGGGACGGGGTTGTCGGAGTGGTAGCCGTACGCCGCCACCGACGAGGTGTACACCAGGCGCCGGGGCCGCTCGGCGGCCACCGTCGCCTCGAATACGTTGCGGGTTCCTTCGAGATTCACGCGGGCGCTTTCGTCGCGCGAGCCCATGATGATGAAGGCCAGGTGGATCACCACATCGGCCTGCACGACCAAGGCGTCGACGGCGTCGCGGTCCAGGATGTCGCCCTGCTGATAGCTGGTCTTCTGCCAGCCGCGCGACGACGGGTCGAACGGCCGGCGGGCCATGCCGATGATCGCGTCGACGGCCGGTTCGCGCTCCAGCGCCGTCACCGCGGAGATACCGATCTCCCCGGTTGGTCCGGTCACCGCGACGGTCACTCCCATTCAGAACGTCCTTCCCTCCCGCGGCCAGCCGAAACCCCGCGACCGAACATCACCAAGACCCAGCGCGCGCCTTCGGCGTGGTAGCACCATTTTTCCAGCGTCTCGCGATCCCCGAGCGGTTGGGCGTGCGGACACTTCGCACAATCAGCGAAGGCTTGGCGATCAACGGCGAGCGGCAAGATGCCCAGATCGGCCGCAACCCGACGGAACAGCATGCAAGGCTGTCGTGGGCGACCCATAATTTACGGCGATCGAAAGCGGATCACACCGCCGACACCGAATCGAGGCAGCAGCATGGCGGACGAATCGAATACCGACGCGGATGCACCCGCGACTGCCGGGGAGGAGGCTGACCCCGCGACGGTTTTCGCCGCCCTTGCCGAGATCATCTACCAGGGCTCGGATGTCCACCAGATATATGCCGCCATCTGCGTGGCCGCCACCCTGATCGTCCGTGGCTGTGACCACGCCAGCCTGTTGGTGCGCGAGAACGACAGATACATCACCGTCGGTGCCAGCGACCGTCTGGCGCAGACCATCGACGACCTGGAACGCCGGGCCGGCGACGGCCCATGCATCGACGCCATCGAGGAAGAGACACCGCAGATCGACACGGACTTGACCACGCCGTCGCTGTGGCCAAAGCTCGCCGAGGTCTTGGTCGCAGAGACCCCGGTGCGCGGCGCGATGGGATTTCGGCTTCTGGTCGACAAGCGCAAAGCGGCGGCGCTCAACTTATTCAGCGACACCCCGAACATGTTCGACGCCGAGTCCGCGGGGCGGGCGGCGGTGTTGGCCGCGTTCGCCAGCGTCGCCATCAACGCGGTCGCCAAGGGCGAGGACTCGGCAAGCCTGCGACGCGGCCTGCTCAGCAACCGCGAGATCGGCAAGGCCGTCGGCATGCTGATGATGCTGCACCAAATGAGCGAGGACCAGGCGTTCGACCTGCTGAGGCGCCACTCTCAGGCGCTGAACGTGAAGCTGGCCGACGTTGCCCGCGAGGTCATCGAGAAGCGCGGCCAGCTGCCCATCCCCGGCGAAAACCAGCTGCCGCCGAATACCTAGCCCCCGCTACTCGGGAAGCCGCAGCTCGGGCTTTTCGACCTCTTCGATGTTGACGTCCTTGAAGGTGACCACCCGCACCTGCTTGACGAACCGCGCGGGCCGGTACATGTCCCACACCCAGGCGTCGGACAGTCGCAGCTCGAAGTACACCTCACCGTCGGCGTTGCGCGGCGTCATCTCCACGCTGTTGGCCAGGTAGAACCGCCGTTCGGTCTCCACGACGTAGCTGAACTGGCCGACGATGTCCTTGTATTCGCGGTACAGCGAGAGCTCCATCTCGGTTTCATACTTTTCGAGATCTTCTGCACTCATCTGCTCAGACGTCCTTCTCCCAGACAGCTCTCCCCGGGCATCCCGGCGCTAGCTGCCGTTCGCCGGGGCGGCAATCCGGAACCCATCTTTCCTCACCGATATCCGTCGCGCTGCAGCGGTGGGTCCGGTTGGCAGTCGGCCACCACCCGGCCGCCGGACCCGTCGGCCACGCGCCGCACGTTGATGAAGGAATAACGATGCTCCGCGCACGGACCCAGCTGGGCGAGCGCCGCGCTGTGCGCCGGCGTGCTGTAGCCCTTGTGGTCGGCGAAGCCGTAGCCGGGATGGTCGGTCTCCATGGCGACCATCAAACGGTCCCGGCTGACCTTGGCCAGCACGCTGGCCGCCGCGATACACGCCGCGACCGCATCGCCACCGATGACCGGCAGCGACGGGACGGCCAGCCCGGGCACCCGGAACCCGTCGCTCAGCACGTAGCCGGGCCGCACGGACAACCCGGCGACGGCGCGGCGCATCCCCTCGATGTTGGCGACGTGCACACCGCGCCGGTCCACCTCTCCCGGCGGGATGAACACCACGTGATAGGCCAGCGCATAACGGCGGATCACCGGGAACAGCTTCTCCCGGGCAGCCTCGGTCAGCTTTTTGGAATCATCAAGCGCGGCAAGGCTTTCCAGTCGTCCCGGTCCGAGCACACAGGCTGCCACCACCAAGGGCCCGGCGCAGGCACCGCGGCCGACCTCGTCGACGCCGGCCACCGGTCCCAAACCGCTGCGGTACAGCGCGGATTCCAGGGTGCGTAACCCCGACGATTTGCGGATCACCGTCCGCGGCGGCCACGTCGTGACCACGGCTACCGATTCTGTTGCGGGTTCACCGATCCCACACCACCCCACCGGGACGGCGGCCACACGATGAACCTTGCTTTTCCGATCACGTTGGACACTGGCACGGTTCCCGAGGTCGGGTCGCCGGTGCACAAGACACCCTTGAGGGCTTCGGTCGGGACGCTAGTGCAGTGGGCCCGAGAATCCGCCGAATGCGTCCGATTGTCACCCATCACCCACAGCCGCCCAGCCGGGACGGCGACGGGCCCGAACTCGCTGCCCAGGCATGGGTACACCGATGGGTCGGCGGCCATGGTGTTGCGATCCAGGTACGGCTCCTTCAACGGCTTGCCGTCAACCGTCAACCCGGTGTCGGCACGGCACTGCACCGTCTGGCCGCCGACCGCGATCACCCGCTTCACCAGGTCGTTTTCGTCGGGCGGCACGAAGCCGACGAAGGACAGCGCGTTTTGCACAAAGCGCAGCACGGTGTTGTTGGACCGGATCGACTTGTAGCCGAGATTCCACGGGGGCGGGCCCTTGAAGACGATGACGTCACCGGGGTGGGGGGCGCTGAATCGGTAGCTGACCTTATCGACCATGATCCGATCGCCGACGCAGCCGGTACACCCGTGCAGCGTGGGCTCCATGGATTCCGACGGGATCAGGTAGGGCCGCGCCACGAAGGTCAACATGACGTAGTAGAGGATGACGGCGATCACCGCCAGCAGCGCGAATTCGCGCAACGTCGAATGCTTGGCGTCCGCCGGTTCGCCCTCGTCGGGCGCCTCCGCCACCGGCGGCCGTTCGGGCACCAATCCGCCCGAAGTCCCGGCGTCGTCCGGGGGCGTCTCCGGGGCGCGGGTAAAGACCTTCGGATCTGATTCGCCGGCGTGGGACTCGGGCTTCGATGAATCCGCGGTATCGGTCACGAGATCAGCGTAGCCAGCGCGCGTGGTGGCCCGGCCAACCGGCGCACCGGAGAAAGGATGGGACGAATCACCAGCGCCGCCAAGGCGTCCCGCTCAGCGCTTCTCTTTGATCTTGGCCTTCTTGCCGCGCAGCTCACGCAGGTAGTACAGCTTCGCGCGGCGGACGTCACCGCGGGTCACAACTTCGATGTGGTCGATGTTGGGTGAATGCACCGGGAAGGTCCGCTCGACGCCGACGCCATAGCTTTCCTTGCGCACGGTGAAGGTCTCCCGGATGCCCCCGCCCTGACGACGGATCACCACGCCCTTGAACACCTGGATTCGCTCCTTGGCGCCCTCGATGACCTTGACGTGCACGTTGACCGTGTCGCCCGGGCCGAAAACCGGAATATCGTCGCGCAGCGACGCTTGATCGACGAAGTCCAGCCGGTTCATGCGAGACACTTCCTTGAGGTCGCGGCCGACGGCAGCTACCCACACGCAGGTGTGAGGCGGTCGCCAAGCCGATGGTTTCGGGCTTTCTGGCGTATCTCGCAGCAGGCGGGAAACCGCTCAACCGGCCTGCAACCGCTGGAGACAACTGGTCAATTGTGCCAGACGGGGCGCGTGCCGCGAAAATCACAGCGAGTCGGCGGTTCGTAGCGCGCCAAACACGCTGGTAAATGGTACATATGACTGGGGTCAGAATGCGCTTCCGCGCAGGAGCGTGATGGCCGGTACAGGTAGCGCGATGGTCCCGCTGTTGCACTGTGTCGAAGTCACGCCGGAGGAGACGGATGCGGGTACGTCCACTGACGCTGGTCACCGCCACCGCGGCGGTGACGTTGGTGGTTGCCGCCGGTTCTGAGGCGCTGGTCCAGGCCAAGGTATACAGCCTGCCGGTCAGCGCGCCCGTTCGGATCATCGCCGCGCCACCCACCTCCGCTGCCCCGCAGTCGGCCGCGCTAAGGCTCGAGGCGGCCGCTCCCCCGCAACAGGCCCTACCGGGTCCGGGATTCGGTCAGCTGCAGGCCCGCGTCCAGCTTGCCGCCGACGAGGCCGCTGCCAGTGGCGCCGCCCTGTCGGTGGCCATCCTCGATCGCACCACCCATCAGCTGATCGCCAACGGAAACAGCCAGATCATCGGCACCGCGTCAGTGGCCAAGTTGTTCATCGCCGACGATCTGTTGCTGCACGAGAGCGAGGGCAAGGCGCCGCTGAGCGCCGATGATCGCCAGGCCTTGGACGTGATGCTGCAGTCATCCGACGACGGGGCGGCCGAGAGGTTCTGGGGTCAGGGTGGCGGAGCCGCCATCATCACGGAGGTGGCCGCCCGCTACGGCCTGTCCTCCACCACCCCGCCCAGCGACGGGCGGTGGTGGAACACCATGAGCTCGGTGACCGACCTGATTCGCTACTACGAGATGCTGCTGGACGGATCCGGTGGTCTGCCGGCAGATGAGGCCAAGATCATCGTCAACGACCTGTCGCAGTCCACCCCCAACGGGCTCGACGGCTACCCGCAGCGATTCGGCATCCCCGACGGCCTGTATGCCGAGCCGGTCGCCGTCAAGCAGGGCTGGATGTGCTGCATCGGGAGTGACTGGATGCATCTTTCGACCGGGGTGATCGGGGCCGACCGCCGCTACATCATGGTGGTCCAGTCCCTGCAGCCCGCCGATGACGCCACCGCACGCGACACCATCACCCGCGCGGTCAAGACGATCTTTCCCGAGGGCCGAATCGACGTGCCCCGACATGGGCTCTAGCGGACCGCATCGTCGCCGGGCTCAGCCCGATGGCCCAACTCCTGCTCGGTCCGCTCTAGCGGACCGCATCGTCGCCGGGCTCAAGCCCGATGGCCCAACTCCTCCTCGGTCCGCTCTAGCGGACCGCATCGTCGCCGGGCTCAAGCAACTCGGGGCGGCGCTCGCGAGTCCGCTGTAGCGAGATCTCCCGGCGCCACGCCGCGATTCGCGCGTGGTCACCGGACAGCAGCACCTCGGGGACGTCGAGCCCACGCCAGCTCGGCGGCCTGGTGTAGGAGGGTCCCTCCAGGCGCCGGTCCAACGCCGGCGAGTGCGAATCGTCTCGGTGCGACGCGGGATTGCCAAGGACTCCGTCGAGCAGGCGCAGCACCGCCTCGATCATCACCACGGCCGCCGACTCGCCACCGGGCAGCACGTAGTCGCCGATCGAAACCTCCTCGACCCGCATCCGCCCCGCGGCATCCTCAATGACCCGCTGGTCGATGCCCTCATAACGACCGCAGGCGAACACCAGGTGGGTCTCGACGCTCCAGAGCGCGGCCGTCGCCTGGGTGAACAACCGGCCCGCGGGGGTGGGAACAATCAAAAGTGTTTCGGCAGAGGTGATTTCGTCGAGCGCCTCCCCCCACACCGGCGCCTTCATCACCATCCCCGGGCCACCGCCGTACGGCGAATCGTCGACGGAGCGGTGCACGTCATGCGTCCAGCGCCGCAGGTCGTGCACGTGCAGATCGACCAGGCCGGACTGGATCGCCTTGCCCGGCAACGATTGCCGCAGCGGATCCAGATAAGCCGGAAAGATGGTAACGACGTCGATTCTCATCTCGAAGATCCCCGTTACAGGTCCAGCAAGCCTTCGGGCGGGTCGATCTCAACCGTTCCGTCGTCCAGCGACACCGCCGTGACGATCGCAGTCACGAACGGCACCAACACTTCCCGCTTCTCGTCGCCGGCATCACTTCGCACCGCCAACAGTTCACCGGCCGCAGTGTGCAACACCTCGGCCACGACACCGATCTGCTGGCCCGCGGCGGTGCGCACGCGCAGGCCTTCGAGCTGATGGTCGTAGTAGGTGTCCGCCTCGTCGATCTCGGGCAAATCCTCGGAATTGACGACGAACAGGGTCCCGCGCAGCGCGTCGGCGGCGTCACGGTCGGTGACGCCGGCCAGTCGGACCAGCAGCCGCCCGCCGTGCTCGCGCACACTCTCGATGACACAGTTGCGTTCCGCACCGCCTCGAGACGGCTTGGCGCGCAACGTGTTACCCGGCGAGAATCGGGCATCGGGATCGTCGGTGCGGATCTCCACCACCAGCTCGCCGCTGATGCCGTGGGCTTTCACCACGCGCCCGACGGTCAACTCCAAGGGAGTTCCATGAGCAGCGCCCCGCTACTGGTCGGTGTCCACCACGTCGACGCGGATGCCGCGACCACCGATACCGGCGACCAGCGTGCGCAGTGCGGTTGCGGTGCGACCTCCGCGACCGATCACCTTGCCCAAGTCGTCGGGATGGACGTGGACCTCGACCGTCCGCCCCCGGCGGCTGGTCACCATGTCCACCCGGACGTCGTCGGGATTGTCGACAATCCCGCGAACCAGGTGCTCAACAGCGTCAACGACAACCGTACTCATCGCCGCGATCAGCTTTCGGTGGTCGGCTCGGCCTGCTCGCCGGTCTCGGCGGGCGCCTCGGCTTCAGCGGCGGCGGTCTCCGCGGGGGCCTCGGCCGCGGCCTCGGGTTCGGCTGACTCGTCCGCGGCCTTCGCGGCCTTCGCGGCCTTCTTGGCCGGGGCCTTCTTCTTCGGCTTTGCGGCCTCGGTCGTCGGTCCGCCCTCGGCCTCGGCCAGCGCGGCGTTGAACAGCTCCAGCTTGCTGGGCTTGGCGGGGGCGACCTTCAGGCGGCCCTCCGCACCGGGCAGACCCTTGAACTTCTGCCAGTCGCCGGTGATCTTCAACAGCTTGAGGACGGGCTCGGTGGGCTGGGCACCCACGGACAACCAGTACTGGGCGCGCTCGGAATTGATCTCAATGAGGCTCGGGTCTTCCTTCGGGTGGTAGCGGCCGATGACCTCGATAGAGCGTCCGTCGCGCCGGGTCCGTGCGTCGGCGACGGCGATGCGGTACTGGGGATTGCGGATCTTGCCAAGCCGAGTGAGCTTGATCTTCACAGCCATGGTTAAGCGATTTCTCCTGTGTGTGTCACGCTGCAATTCAGCGATCGGGGCGGGATGCCCCGATCCGGTTTTGCCTCGCGTGTATGACCGGTCGGCGATGCGTAATCGCTCGGCGGACAGCCGCCCATTGTGCCAGAACAGGGGCGGTGATCAGAAATTCGCCGGCCGGTCGTGTTACCGAGATTGCCGTCGTGGTCGTGATCTGGAGGCCAGGCACAGCCCTGACGGCAATCTGGGCGAACGCGGCGAACGCGGCGAACGCGGCGAACGCGGCGAACGCGGCGAACGCGGCGAACGCGGCGAACGCGGCCACTCACATCACCTTCTGAAAGACCTTGGTCTCCGCCCGGCGCGTCATGCGCCAACCGTCGGGTGTGCGCACGAACTCGTCGTCGTACCAAAGGCCGCAGAACAGTACCTGGTCCTTGTCACCGCCCAGCACCATCGGGTTGAAGCAGATCACGCGCGACGAGGCCTTGTCCCCGTCGATTTGGACAGAGAAGTTGCCCAGCATGTGTGCATACACCGGGAAGTTGGGCAGCACCTCGGCCAGCCATTTCTTCACCTCGGGATAATGGCCCTTGATGCCGCCCAGCGCCGTGTAGTCGATGTAGGCGTCGGGTGTGAACACCTTGTCCAGGTCGTCGAATCGCCGGTTGTCGATGGCGGTGGAATAGTCCACCAACAGCTGCTGGATCTCCAGGCGGTCCGAGATGTCCTCCAAGCTCAACATTTCGTTGATTGAACACGATCCGAGCGGGCTCCACGGCGATAGCTGCTGGGACCGCAGCCGAACCACCGTCGACACGACCGGCTGAGCACGCTCTGCTCGGCGTAGCCGAGTTCTCGGGTGAGGTGCGACAAGCTCATGTCGGTGTTGCGCAGGTAGTGTTCGGCGGTTTCGCGGCGCACGCCATCAATGAGTTCGCCGAAGGTCGTTTTCTCCGCGGCGAGTCGGCGGTGCAACGCCCTGGGATGCAGATCGAACTGGGCGGCGATCAACTCGAGGCTAGCGGTGCCGGTCGGTAGTAGTTGGCGAACCATTCTGCGGACTGACTCAGTCATGCCGGGTTGATGTGTGGTGACCCCGGTTAAGTACTGCACCACCGCTTGATGGGCGAGCGCGTCCTGTTTGAGGGGACGCCCGAGATCGGCGGTGCGGAGGGTGAAGCCCGCTGTCGGTTGTGTGAAATGCGGTCGGCAGCCGAAGTAGGTCAGATAGTCGGCCGTCGCCGTCAGCGGCTGATGCGGAAGGTGCACCGCCAAGGGTGCGTACTGTGCGCCGAGCAGAAACCGCATCACCCCAAGCGAAACCCCAAGGGACAGTTCGATGGTCTGCGGGTGCGGCGGCGGCCGCTCGATCAAGATCTCGAATGCGTAGAACAATTGTTCGGGGTTGGCGCCAGGGGTGATTCGCCCGGAGATGGCTGGGCTGTAGGCCGCTATGAACGTTTCGAGAATCATGAACGCGTCGCCGACGGTGGCCGCCGTGCGCGCAGCCACCCCGACCGGTCCAAGGATTTCGATGCCCTGCCGCAGTGCAAACCGCCGCCCGAAATCCCGAGTTGAGGTGGCTGCCGCAGCGGTCTCAACAGCCACGATGAGGCTGCGGTAAGGCAAAAAAACTTCATGGTCGCCGACATCTTGGGGCCGAATGCCGGCGGCGCGAAGCAGCTCGATTGGATCGCCACCCAGTTCGGCGACCAGTCGGGGGTAGCCCGACAGCGACGTTCCCCGCACCACCGACATGTCAGAAAATGTCAAATAATCGTCCACAATTGTCAAGACTCCGGCGTTGCCGCGCCCGCATCCTGTGAGAGAACGACCAGGAAAGGAAATCTCATGGGCTTCGACACGGTAGTCCGCAACGGCCGCTGGTTCGATGGCACCGGCGCGCCATCGGCGATCCGCAATATCGGGATCCGCGACGGCCGTGTCGCCGCGATCAGCCCGCGGGCGCTCGACG
>NZ_LZJR01000022.1 GCF_001667925.1 Mycobacterium sp. E2479
CGGTGAGGTGGTGGCCCCGCCCGGGTGGTTCGCGAACGAACTGGGGCACCCGTGGACGGTGCTGCGCGCGACGGCGGCCACCAGGTCCTTGGTCGAGGTCTTTCCCGAAGATCCGGTGATGCCGACGATCATCAGCCCGCCGGCCACCAACTCGGCGGCGACCGCTTGAGCCAGCTTGGCCAGCGCGCCGAGCACCGCCGCGCCGGAACCGTCGGAGTCGTGCTCGAGAATTCCGGCCAGCCCGCGCTGCGGGCGCGCCGCCGGCGGTTGGGGGGGCACCACAATGGCCGGTACGCCGACCGGTCGCGCCGCCAGGACGGCGACCGCGCCGGCGGCGACCGCCGAGTCCGCGAAGTCATGCCCGTCGGCTCGCGCTCCCGGCAGCGCCAGGAACAGCCCGCCCGGCTTGACGGCGCGTGAGTCGAATTCCACCGTTGCGGTGACGTGACGCCGCGCCGCATCGTCCGGGGAGATGTCGGACAGGGTCCCCCCGACGATGTCGGCGATCTGGGCGACGGTCAGGTCGATCAACGCTGTGCCCCGTGTAGGTCCCGCAACGCCTCGGCCAGTTCGACCCGGTCGTCGAAGGGACGGGTGCGTCCGCCGGCTCGCTGCCCGGTTTCGTGGCCCTTGCCCGCGATCAGCACCACGTCACCGGGGCCCGCCCAGGCGACCGCGTGCCTGATCGCGTCGCGGCGGTCGGCGACCTCGACAACCTCTGCCGCGCAATCACTTTCGATAGCACCGGCCAAGATTTGCCGGCGGATCGAGGCCGGGTCCTCACCGCGCGGATTGTCGTCGGTGACGACGACCAGGTCGGCCAGCTCGGCGGCCGTGGCCCCCATCGGCGCCCGTTTGCCCGGATCGCGCTCGCCACCGGCGCCGAACACCACCGCCACTCGGCGGCCCGGGCGCACCAGCGTGGTCAGCACCGCACGCAAGGCGCCCGGTTTGTGCGCGTAGTCGACCAGCGCCAGGAAATCCTGGCCGGCGTCGATCTGTTCCATGCGTCCCGGCACGCGGGTCTGCCGCAATCCGGGTGCCGCCTGCTCCGGCGACACCCCCACGGCATCCAGAAGGGCCAGTGCCATAAGGCAATTGGCGACGTTGTAGTGGCCGGGTAGCGGGACTGCGACCTGATGCCGTGCGCCGGCGGGATCGACGACGGTGAATTGTTGTGCGCCGGCGCCCATCGGGACCACATCGACGGCGCGCCAGTCCGCGGGCTGACCCTCGGCGCTGACGGTGATCGCGTCGCCGGCCCGACCCGCCATGGCACGGCCGGCCTCGTCGTCGACACACACCACGACGCGGGCCGCCCGCAGCGACGAATCCGGTTCGAACAGCAAGGCTTTGGTGTTGAAGTAGTCTTCCATGGTCGGGTGAAAGTCGAGGTGATCGCGCGACAGGTTGGTGAAACCGCCCACCGCGAAGCCGGTTCCGTCCACCCGGCCCAACGCCAGCGCATGGCTGGATACCTCCATGACGACGGTGTCCACGCCCTGTTCGGCCATGGCCGCCAGCATCGCCTGCAATGCGGGGGCCTCCGGAGTGGTCAGCGCGCTGGGAACGTCGGCACCGTCGATGCGAATGCCGATGGTGCCGATCAGCCCTGCCGTGCGGCCGGCGGCGCGCAGACCGGATTCGACCAGATAAGTGGTGGTGGTCTTGCCGGACGTGCCGGTGATGCCGATGACGGCCACCCGTTCGGACGGATTGCCGTACACCGTGGCGGCCAGGCGGCCGAGCACGCTGCGGGGGTCCGGGTGCACCAGCGTCGGGACGGTGGGGGCGCCGGCCGCGGCCATCTCGGCGATTCCGCTGGAATCGGTCAGCACGGCGACCGCGCCGCGTTCGACCGCGTCGGCGGCGTAGCGGGCCCCGTGGGTGGTCAGACCGGGCAGCGCGGCGAACAGGTCACCGGGCAGCACGTCCTGGGCGCGCAGCGTCACGCCGGTGATGGTCACGTCGGGCACGGCGGCGTCCTGGCCTGGACCGCCGGCCAAGGCCGCGCCGACCTGTTCGGCGAGCGTCTGCAGCCGCACGCCCGCGGCGGCGCTGGGGCGTAACCCAGTGGGCACCGGCACCACTTCTCCGCACACCTCCCTCCGACGCTGCGTCATCCTCATGATCGGCCATGACACCCTACCTAGCCGCAACCGGACATGAGGCGATCCGCGTGCCCATGGGGCCGCCACGCGCCCTCGGCTCCGCCGCCCTGGCGATCGCCCGGAAATATGGGCGGCGAGCCGCTAGGTGGCCTGCAGTGTCAGCGGCGGGCCGGGGTCGGGCGACAGCGGCACGTTCTCGCGCTGCATGAGCCAGCCGGCGATGTTGTGGAACAGCGGGGCCGCGGAGTGACCCGGCGTGCCGTCGGCGTTTCGCT
The DNA here is from genome assembly GCF_001667925.1 of Mycobacterium sp. E2479. Lineage (GTDB taxonomy): Bacteria > Actinomycetota > Actinomycetes > Mycobacteriales > Mycobacteriaceae > Mycobacterium. Next base: position 2,387 of record NZ_LZJR01000022.1, read on the forward strand.
CCGGGTTGTCCATCATGATGCCGATCACATACCGCGGGTTGTCGACGGTGGCCATTCCGGCGAACGTGATCCAGTAGACGTTGTCGAAATAGCAGCCGCAGGCCGGGTTGATCTGCTGTGCGGTGCCCGTCTTGCCGGCCATCTGATAACCCGTCACGGCGCCGGCAGGCCCGGTGCCCTGCTGGTAACCCATCGGGTCCTTTTGCACGACGGCACGCAGCATGTTGCGCACGGTCTGCGCCGTCTGCGGCGACACCACCCGCACGCCTTCCGGACGCGGCTCCTCGGTGCGCGTGCCGTCGGGCGCGATGGTTGCCTTGACGATTCGCGGTGGCATTCGCAGCCCGTCGTTGGCGATCGTCTGGTACATCCCGGTCATCTGCAACAGCGTCATCGAAAGACCCTGCCCGATGGGCAGGTTCGAGAAGGTACTGCCCGACCACTGGTCAATCGGCGGCACCAGTCCGGCGCTCTCACCCGGCAGACCCACGTTGGTGCGTTGCCCCAGACCGAATTTACGGACCATGTCGTAGAAACGCTCTGGGCCGACGCGCTGCGCGAGCATCAAAGTGCCGACGTTGGAGGACTTTCCGAACACCCCGGTGGTGGTGTAGGGCATCACGCCGTGTTCCCAGGCGTCGTGGATGGACACCCCGCCCATCTGGATGGTGCCGGGGACCTGCAACACCTCATCGGGATTGGACAGGCCGTACTCGATCACCGACGATGCGGTGATCACCTTGTTCACCGAGCCGGGCTCGAACGGCGAGGACACCGCCAGGTTGCCCAGCTGCTTGTCGGCCTGGCGCCCGATGTCCTGCGAGGGGTCAAAGGTGTTGTCGTTGGCCATGGCCAGCACTTCGCCGGTCTTGGCGTCGAGCACGACGGCCGAGACATTTTGCGCGCCGGACACATTCTTGGCCTGCTGAACCTGCTGCTGCACGTAGAACTGGATGTCGTCGTCGAGCGTCAGCTGGACCATCGAGCCGTTGACCGCCCGATGCCGGTTGCGGTAACTGCCGGGAATGACGACACCGTCGGATCCGCGGTCGTAGGTGACCGAACCGTCGGTGCCCGACAGCACCGAGTCCATCGCCTCTTCCAGTCCCAGCAGGCCGTGCCCGTCCCAGTCGATGCCACCGACGATATTGGCCGCCAGCGATCCGCCCGGATACTGGCGCAGATCCTGGCGTTCTGAACCGACCTCGGGATACTTGTCCGAGATCGCGCTGGCGACAGCGGGATCGACGGCGCGCGCCAGATAGACGAAGTTGTCGTCGGTTTGCAGCTTCTTCAAGACGGTCGCCGCGTCCGGCTTGTTGCCCAGGCGGCTGGACACTTCTTTGGCGATATCGCGCAGCCGCTGCTGCGGGTCGGGGGCGGTCGAGTTCTTGGCCTTGGCTTCCTCTAGCTGCTTGCGGATCCGTTTGGGCTGAAACGTCAGCGCACGCGACTCGATGGTGAAGGCAAGCTGGTCTTTGCGACGGTCGATGATGCTGCCGCGAACGGCTTTTTCCACGTCGGTGACCTTGAGCTGACCGGCGGCCTGGGCGCGCAGCGACGGGGCGTTGGTCACCTGCAGGACGAACAGCTGGGCCGCGGCCATCAGCATCAACACCAGAATGACCACGTTGCCGGCCCGATGCCGGAACACGAATGACCCACCGCGGCTGGTCAACTCCACGATCTGGCGGGTGCGGCGTTCCCGCGCCGAGTGCCCGGCCGCCACCGCCTCGGACCGCCGGGCCGCCCCGCCGTTCTTGGCTTGCTTGGCTTTGCGGAATCGCTTCGACTCACCAATCTCTCGGCCGGCGTCGGCCTGCTGAGTCTTCAGGCGTCGCTTGGATTGCCGTACGCCCTTGGCCTGCAAGTCCTTACGGGGACCACGTGTCGGCCGTGCGGACTGCGACCGTCGTGCCCGCGGGGATTCACCGCGGCTCACCTGGGCACACCTGGCGGCGCGACGACCGCAGGTCCGGGCAGGCCGTTAGCCGGCGTGGCGGGGGCTACCGGTTGAGGCGGCGCCGCCGGACGGCCCAACTGCAACGGGACCGGGATCTCGGCGGGCAACGGCGCGGGCACCTGGCCGGGAGCCGGAATCGGCAGCCCGGCCAAGGGAATCGGCACCTCGGCGGCCGGCGCCGCAGGGGTCGCGGGCGCGGCCGGCATGGGCAATCCCGGCGTCGGCAACCCGGGCAGCGCACCGGTGGCCGGTGCAGCGGGCGTGCCGGGCACCACACCCGTCGCCGGTCCGCCTGGCATGCCGGGCAGCGTACCGGTCACCGGCAGCCCGGGGGCGGCAGGCGCGCCGCGCACCGGAGGCACCGCCGGCGCCAGATGTTGACCGCCCACCGTCGACGCGCCGTCGGGAGCGCGCAGCAGTGCTTCGGGCCCGGACCTGGCCAGGGCGGGGCCGCCGGGGGCCGGCTCCACCGGGGTAGCGACCTCCGGCGCAGCGGCCGGCGGCTTGGGGGGCTGCGGCGCCTCGTCGGGAAGTTTGGTGTTCAACGGCGGAGGTGCAACGCCGTCGGCCGGCTTGGGTGTGCCGACCACCACCCAGTTCCCGGACGGGTCCTGGACCAGGTGCGCGGTGTCGCGGCTCGGGATCATGCCCTGCTTGCGGGCCGCCTCGGCGAGCGCCGGGGCGGCCTCCGCCTCGCGCACGTCACGCTCCAGCGCTTCCTTCTGCTGCTGGAGCAAGCGGTTCCGCTCGCGGGCGTGGCTCAACTTGTAGGAGCGTTCGGCGGAGTCGGTGGACAGCCACAGCGTGAGCCCGAGGCCGATGCCCAGCGCACCGATGATCAGGACGACGAACGGTACCTTGCTGGCCAACGTCCGCGGCCGCAGGTCGACCGAGGCCAGCCGGGCGGCCAGCCGCTCGGTCAGGCGAGGGCGAACCACCTTGGGCGCTTTGGCTTTCCGCGCTTTGGCTCGCGCCTTGGCCTGGCTGGCGTTCTTGGGCCGTGCCTGCCGCTCAACCGGCCGGGCGATGGGGCTGGTCTGCGGCCCGGACTTGGGCGCGCGGGCTTCGCGGGCGGGCGCCGAGGACCGGCCGCCTCGGGCGCGCCGCGCCGATCCGGACTCCGCCGCCGGACGCGTGCTGCGCCGGGCAGCACCCTCGCGTCCGGCCCGACGGTCGCTGCCACCACGCCGTTTCGACGTCTCGCGTTCTGCTCTCATGCGTCGCCTCTCCCCCTAGCCTGCCCTGATGCCATTCGTTGCAGCGCCCGCAACCGAACGGCTGAGCTGCGGGGATTGCGTTCGATCTCGGTGGCGCCGGCGCGTTCGGCACCGTGTGTCAGGGACCGGAATCGCGGCTCATGGCCGGGAAGCTCGACCGGCAGGTCCACCGGCGTGCGCGACGCGGCCGCCTGGGCGAAGAACCGCTTGACGATCCGGTCCTCCAGCGATTGGTAGGCCATCACCGCGATGCGCCCTCCGACGTCCAGGGCATCCAGGGCGGCGGGGAGCGCGCGGCGCAGCGTGTCCAGTTCGTCGTTGACCGCGACCCGCAGCGCCTGGAAAGTCCGCTTGGCCGGATGTCCGCCGGTGCGCCGCGCCGCGGCCGGAATCGCTTCGTACAGCAGGGCTACCAGGTCCGAGGTCGTCGTGAACGGCGCACGGGCACGTCGGCGCACAATGTGCGCGGCGATGCGACGTGCGAACCGCTCCTCGCCGTAGCGATGCAAGATGTTGGCCAGCTGCGCCTCGTCGTAGGTGTTGACGATGTCGGCCGCGGTCAGCGGCGACGTGGGATCCATTCGCATGTCCAGTGGTGCGTCCTGCGCGTAGGCGAAGCCTCGGTCCGCGCGATCCAGCTGCATGGACGACACCCCGAGGTCGAACAGTATCGCGTCCACCGATTCGTTTGCCGCATAACCTGATTCGACCAGAGCGGCAGCAATGCCGTCATAGCGCGTGTGCACCAGCGTTACCCGATCGGCGAAGTCCGCCAGCCGCGCCCGGGCGATGTCCAGCGCGCTGGGATCGCGGTCGAGTCCGATCAGCCGCAGCCCCGGCAGATCGATGAGGAACCGTTCCGCGTGTCCGCCCGCGCCGAGGGTGGCATCGAGCAGCGTCGCCCCCGCGCCGTCGGGGTGGTGACGGGTGAGCGCGGGACTGAGCAGTTCGACGCAACGTTCCAGCAGGACGGGAACGTGCCCGTAATCGCCGGAACTCGAATTCTCAGCCACCGCAACGCCTCCACGGATCTGCCGGCACCCGTCGGCCACCCGGGTCCCCACGAGAAGTGTCCTCGCGCCGAGTCGAGCCTGTGCCGCCCGGACGGGCCTCACCGAGCGCTCGGGAAGATGGGCAGCCCCTGCATCGAGGTCTCTGACCGAAGTCGCGAACCTGGCGTTGGGGAAGTACGCCAGGGTCGGTTCGGGCAGAGGCCACGTTGCACGGGCATGCGCCTCAGATGATGTCGCCGAGTGCTTCATCGCTGGCCGCGGAGAAGTTCTCTTCGTGGGTCTGCTGGTAGTCCTGCCAGGCCTGCGCATCCCAGATCTCCAGGTTGTCGATCGCGCCGATGACCACACAGTCCTTCGAGAGGTTCGCGTAGCGCCGGTGATCGGCCGACAACGTGATCCGGCCCTGCGCGTCGGGATGCTGCTCGTCGGTGCCGGCCGCGAGGTTACGGAGAAACGCCCTGGCCTCGGGGTTGCTCCGCGAGGCCTTGCTCGCACGGCGGGCCAACTGCTCGAATTCCGCCCGCGGATAAACGGCGAGGCTGTGGTCCTGGCTCTTGGTGACCATCAACCCCCCTGCCAGCGCGTCGCGAAACTTGGCGGGCAGCGTCAGCCGCCCTTTGTCGTCGAGTTTGGGCGTGTAGGTGCCGAGAAACACCAGCTCACCTCCCCTGTGGGGTCACCCAAACACTGCAGCCACCATACCCCACAATCCCCCACTACGCCCCATCTTTGGGTGTTGGGGTGGCGTTTTCCGGCGTTATCCGTCGTCAGGACGCCGTCAAAGCGCCGCAGAGGGTGTGTCGAGCGGATGGTCGGGGGTGTTCAGGAGCGCCAGTCGAACCCCGTCTACCAGGGAGAACGCGCAATGTGGGGCGTTATGGAGGACTCTAGTGGGGCGCGGTGGGGGGTAAATGCAGAGACGCGCCTCGGTTAGGGCTCAATTGAGCCGCAAAACGGCATCGGCTGGTTGATCGTGAGGGACCGGATGGCCGGCCGCCACCGAGCCTTGAAAAACGCCCTGAAAAACAAATCGGGGCAGCCGCTGGCTACCCCGAATGTGCGGATACGCCTAGCCGTCGAAGCGGCGGCGGAACCGATCCTCCATGCGGCTGGTGAACGAACCCCCGCCCTTGTTACGGCGCTGACGCAGCGAGGTGGGAGCCGCCCCGGAATGATCGGCCCTGCCGGACAAGCGCGGACCGGTGATCGCGAAGATCACGCCGCCGAACATCACGATGAACCCAAAGACGCTGAGAATAGGGAAGGTTCCGATCATCGTCGCCCTGAAGGCCACCCCGGAGACCAGCATCGCCAGGCCGACGACGAACAGCGCCACGCCCTGCAGCCGCCGACGGGCGGTAGGTGCACGAAACCCGCCGCCGCGAACGCTTGACGCGAACTTGGGGTCCTCGGCGTAGAGAGCGCTCTCGATCTGATCGAGCATCCGCTGCTCATGATCGGAGAGTGGCATTCGTCCCTCCTTGCCGACGGTGTGGCACGTGACCTGGTAACACGCAGATGCCCTTTGCCGGGGCAACTAATTGAATGATACGAGGTCGATCTGCCCCATACCACTGGTTCGCCGCCGATTCTATCCCGGCCTCCCGCCGGCGCTCCGCCGGACCGGAACGGCCGTGCGCTACAGGGGCTTCCCCAACCGGGGTGGTCCGCGGTCCGATGCCACGACCGCCCGCCCAGCCGTGGCGTATGGGTCCGATAATGGGCAATGGGGTCCACGGCGACCACACCGAGGCGCCGCATGAGCCTGGACGAGCGACGAGGAGGAGACCGCACGTTGGCGATATTCCTCATCGATTTGCTTCCCCACGAAATGGAGCGTCGTCTGGATGACGCCCTGGCGGTGTACGTCGATGCGATGCGCTACCCACGGGGAACCGAGAACCAGCGCGCCGCGATGTGGCTCGAACACATCCGGCGACGGGGATGGCAGGGCGCCGGCGTCGTCGAAATCCAGGAAGCAAAAGACGCAGCCGCACAGCCGCCGTCGGCGCAAGACTTGGCCGGCGCGCCCCTGCTCGGTGTGGCCTACGGCTATCCCGGCGCACCCGGGCAATGGTGGCAGCAGCAGGTAGTGCTGGGCATGCGGCGCGGCGGCGCGCCGCCCCAAGAGATCTCCCGGCTGATGGAGAGCTATTTCGAGTTGACCGAGTTGCACATCCATCCCCGCGCCCAGGGCCGCGGTCTCGGCGAGGCGTTGGCGCGACGCCTGCTCGCCGGTCGCGCCGAGCAGAATGTGCTCCTGTCCACGCCGGAAACCAACGGTGAGCCCAACCGCGCCTGGCGGCTGTACCGGCGCCTGGGTTTCACCGACGTCATCCGGGGCTACCACTTCGCCGGCGACCCGCGGGCGTTCGCCATCCTGGGCCGCAAGCTCCCTCTCTAACACCCGAAGTCGGCACAGATCCGAAGACTCCACTAAGTGGCACATCGGATCTGGCACGATGACCTGGTGCGAGCCAGCTCCCTCCCGCCCCGCAGCCGAGGATCCCGGGTGTTCCAAGCTCGGCGGCGCCGCCTGACGGCCATCGCCATGTTGCTGCTGCTGGTGCCGCTGGCCACCGGATGCCTGAGGGTCAGGGCCTCGCTCACCATCTCCGCCGATGACCTGGTGTCCGGCGAGATCGTCGCCGCCGCCAAACCCAAGACGTCCAAAGACACCGGTCCACAACTGGACAGCAACAACCTGCCGTTCAGCCAGAAGGTCGCGGTGTCGAACTACGACAGCGACGGCTACGTCGGCTCGCAGGCGGTGTTCTCCGATCTGACGTTCGCGGAGTTGCCGCAGCTGGCCAACATGAACTCCGACGCCTCCGGGGTGAACCTGACGCTGCGCCGCAATGGCAACCTGGTGATCCTGGAGGGACGGGCGGACCTGACGTCGCTGACCGACCCCGAGGCCGACGTCGAGCTGACGGTGGCCTTCCCAGGCGTGGTGACCTCCACCAACGGCGACCGGGTCGAACCCGACGTGGTGGCGTGGAAGCTCAAACCGGGCGTGGTGACCACCATGACCGCCCAGGCCCGCTACACCGACCCCAACACCCGGTCCTTCACCGGAGCGGTGGTGTGGCTGTGCATCGCGTCGTTCGCGGCCGCGGGCGTGGTGGGGGTGCTGGCCTGGGTCAGCCGGGATCGGTCACCGCGGCTGACGGCGCCGCGCGACCAACCGCCGCCTGGCTGACTAGTCGGGCCGGACCGGTGACCAGTAGGCGAGCATCTCCGCGAACGTCTGGAAGGCCGGTCCGGAATTCCCGTAGGTCGCCTCTAGATGAATGCTCAGCGGGAATCCGAGCTCGGCGACCCCGTCGATAACGCGTTTGTAGAGGTCGACCATCTGCTGGCGCTTCTGCGCGGGTTCGCCGGCGGCCAGCTTCTTGACGAATTCCTGCTCGCCTGCCACCGCCGGGTTGCCCGGGTCCTGAATGAGCCAGTTGATCAGTCCGACCCGGCTCTCCATCTTCGGTACGAAGCCGAACGACAGCAGGATCTCCGGCCGGTGGTCGGTCTCTTTGGCGAACTCGCTCAAGAAGCCCACGATGGCGTCGGAGTACAACAACTGGGTCATGCCGTAGGTGGCACCCTGGTCGCACTTGAAGTTGAACCGGCCGTGTTCGCCGTCCCGGGTGGGGATCAAGATGACGCCGCGGTTTTTCACCAGCTCGCGGTAGATCGACAGGGCGTCGGTGGGCGCCACGCCGGAGCCTTCGCCGTCGTTCATGGTGCGCGGCACGCCGACGAACACAACGCCTTCCATGCCGGCCGACGTCAGCTCCGTCAGCCGGGCGCGCAGCGACGGCTCGTCCATGAACGCGGTGACCTGCGTGCACAGGCCCTTGATGCCGGGCAGTTCCGGCTTGACGACCGACCAGAAGTCGAGCACGTCCAACTTGGGTTTCATCTGAATGGGACGGTCGTCGTCCTCAGCGATGATCCCGGGAATCATCACGTGCCGGATCCGGCCGTCGAGCCCGGATTCGGCGGAATTCCGCACCACTTTCTGCGCCTCTTCAAGTGCCCGCTGCCGACCTTCGTCGGCGTTCGGCGGCACCAGCTCGAGCGCAATGGTGTTGAGGGTCACGCGGCTTCTCTCCATCTGACGACTCCCGGGGCGCCCTGGGGCCGCCCGGTTTCCGCGGGCCCAGCGCACCCGCCAGCATAGGGGCGGGTTAATGAGACAGGCGAAGCAACTGGGTCGGGCGGTCCGCGTCATGTGCGAAGCGGCTCGGCCGGCGCGGCGAATACACTGATCGGGCCTGGAATACCAGCCAGCCGAGAGCAGAAAGGGGTGCCGCGCTGAGCCTAGGAGCTTCAGAAGCAGCGGCAACCGTCGAGTTGACCGGCGCCATCACCGACCAGTTGCGGCGGTACCTGCAGGACCGTCGCACCGAGACGGCGTATATCGGTGAGGAGTACAGCGGTCTGATCGCCGCGCTGGAAGATTTCGTGCTCAACGGGGGTAAGCGGCTACGGCCCTTGTTCGCCTATTGGGGCTGGCGCGCCGTGACCACCGAAGCCCCCGATGAGCAAGTGCTGCTGCTGTTTTCCGCGCTCGAGCTGCTGCACGCGTGCGCGCTGGTGCACGACGACCTGATCGACGGCTCCTCAACCCGCCGGGGCCGGCCGACCACCCACGTGCAGTTCGCGAAACTGCATCACGACCGGCGATATCACGGCTCGCCGGAGCAGTTCGGCATGTCGGCCGCCATCCTGCTCGGTGACCTCGCACTGGCCTGGGCCGACGACATCGTCCTCGGCGCCGACTTGACGCCTCAGGCCCAGCGGCGCGTGCGCCGGGTGTGGGCGAACATCCGCACCGAGGTGCTCGGCGGGCAGTACCTCGACATCGTCGCCGAGGCCAGCGCGGCCGCATCGATCGCGTCGGCGATGAACGTCGATACCTTCAAAACCGCCTGCTACACGGTGTCTCGGCCGCTGCAGCTCGGGGCGGCCGCAGCGGCGGACCGGCCTGATGTCCACGACGTCTTCAGCCAATTCGGGACCGACCTGGGGGTGGCGTTTCAGCTGCGCGACGACGTCCTCGGGGTTTTCGGCGACCCAGCGGTCACCGGTAAGCCGTCCGGAGACGACCTGCGATCGGGCAAGCGCACCGTGCTGCTGGCCGAGGCGGTGGAACTGGCGGAGAAGTCAGATCCGTTGGCGGCCAAACTCTTACGGACCTCGGTCGGGGCCGGGCTGACCGACGCGCAGGTGGATCGGCTGCGGGACGCCATCGAGTCGGTGGGGGCTCTGGCCGCCGCCGAACAACGGATCGCCGCGCTGACCCAGCGGGCACTGTCCACACTGGCGGCCGCGCCCATCAACACCGCGGCCAAAGCGGGACTGTCTGAATTGGCCAAGCTGGCCACGAACCGGTCCGCCTGAGCCGATGACGACGCCCACGGACACCTCGGCGGCGGATTCGCCAGCGGCCGAACCCTCTCGAGGCGAATGGTTTTCGCAGCTGAAGGCCTTCGTGGCCGCGGGCGACTCCCGTCCAGCGAAGCTGGGCATGCTGGGATCGGCGCTGATCACCCTGGGCGGGCTGGGCGCGGGCAGCACCCGCCAGCACGATCCGCTGCTCGAGTCAATGCACATGTCCTGGTTGCGGTTTGGCCACGGCCTGGTGCTGTCGTCGATCGTGTTGTGGACCGGCGTTGGCCTGATGCTGATCGCGTGGCTGGGCCTGGGCCGTCGGGTGCTGGCCGGCGAGGCGAGCGAGTTCGTCATGAAAGCCACCACCGGCTTCTGGCTGGCCCCGCTGCTGGTGTCGGTGCCCGTCTTCAGCCGGGACACCTACTCATACCTGGCGCAGGGCGCGCTGCTGCGCGACGGGCTGGATCCGTACGCGGTCGGTCCCGTCGCCAACCCGAACGGCCTGCTGGACAACGTCAGTCCCATCTGGTCGATCACGACCGCACCCTATGGCCCGGTGTTCATTCTGGTGGCGAAGATCGTCACCATCATCGTGGGCAACAACGTGGTGGCCGGCACAGCGTTGCTGCGGCTGTGCATGCTGCCCGGCCTGGTGCTGTTGATCTGGGCGACGCCCCGCCTGTCGCGCCATCTGGGCGCCGACGGTTCGACGGCGCTGTGGATCTGTGTGCTCAACCCTCTGGTGCTCATTCATCTGATGGGCGGCGTGCACAACGAGATGCTCATGGTGGGCTTGATGGCCGCCGGTATCGCGCTGATGTTCGGTGACCGCCACGTTGCGGGCATCACGGTGCTCACGATCGCCATCGCGGTCAAAGCCACCGCGGGCATCGCGTTTCCGTTTTTAGTGTGGGTGTGGATGCGGCGGCTGCGCGATCGGCGGGGATATCGGCCGGTGCCAGCGTTTTTCATCGCGACGGCGTTATCGCTGTCGATCTTCGCCGTGGTCTTCGCTGTCGTGTCCGCGGTGGCCGGCGTCGGCCTTGGCTGGCTGACCGCGCTGGCCGGATCGGTGAAGATCATCAACTGGCTGACGGTGCCGACCGCGGCTGCCAACCTGATCCACGCGATCGGCGGTGCGTTCTTCCCGGTGAGCTTCTATCCGATCCTTCGCGTCACCAGGCTGATCGGCGTCGCGATCATCGCGGTTGCACTACCGCTGTTGTGGTGGCGGTTCCGCCGCGACGACCGGGCCGCGCTGACCGGTATCGCGTGGTCGATGCTGATCGTGGTGCTGTTCGTGCCCGCCGCGCTGCCCTGGTACTACTCGTGGCCGCTGGCGATCGTGGCCCCGCTGGCGCAGTCCCGACGGGCGGTCGCGATCATCGGCGGCTTGTCGACCTGGGTGATGGTGATCTTCAAACCCGATGGCTCGCATGGCATGTACTCGTGGCTGCACTTCTCGCTGGCCACTGCCTGCGCGGTGATCGCCTGGTACAGCCTGTATCGAGCTCCCGCGCGCCAAGCCGAGCAAGCCGACGTCGCCGCCGGATAGTGAACGAACTCAGCAAGCCATCGCTTGCGCCCGGCGCACGACTTCCCGCGCCTGGTGGGCGTGCAGGGCGTCGACGGGGCGGGCGTTGTTGAGGGCATCCCGGCTGCCGTCCCGGGTGACCGTCAACGAGGGATCTCGGGTGAACAACCAGCGCACGATCTCCGTGTCGTGATAGCCGCCGTCGTGCAGGATCGTCAACAAACCCGGCAGGCTTTTGACCACCTCACCGGATTTGGTGAAGAACAGCTGCGGCACCACCAGGCCCTCCTCGCGCCGCACCGCAACCAGGTGCCCATCCCGGAGTTGCTGATGCACCTTGGTGACCGGCACCCCCATCAATTCGGCGACCCGCTTCAAGTCATAAATCGGCTCGTCGGGCTCCAGCACATCGTCGCCGGCAGGAATACTGCTCATCCGGGCAAGTGTATTCCTAGATTCCGACCTTGAACCCGGTTCTGCCGGGCAATCCTGCCAGCGCACATACGATGGCCCCGTGGCCAAAGCTGAATCGCCCGGCCCTTCCCCGCGAGCGGGCGCGACCCCGGCCTCGGGCCGGCCCGGACCGCCCCGTCGCCAACCCGTCGATCCGTTGGACAACGCTTTGCTGGACGGCCGCTACCTGGTTCAGTCCAGGATCGCCAGCGGCGGCACGTCAACGGTGTATCGCGGCCTGGACACCCGGCTCGACCGCCCCGTGGCGGTGAAGGTGATGGATTCGCGCTACGCCGGCGACCCACAGTTCCTGACCCGGTTCCAGCGTGAGGCCCAAACAGTGGCCCGGCTCAAGGATCCCGGGCTGGTCGCGGTCTACGACCAGGGCCTGGACGCCCGGCACCCGTTCCTGGTGATGGAGCTCATCGAGGGTGGCACGCTGCGCGAGTTGCTGGGTGAGCGCGGACCCATGCCGCCGTACGCGGTAGCAGCCGTGCTTCGTCCGGTGCTCGGCGGGCTCGCTGCGGCGCACCGGGCCGGCCTGGTGCATCGCGACGTCAAGCCCGAGAACGTCCTCATCTCCGACGACGGCGAGGTGAAGATCGCCGACTTCGGCTTGGTCCGCGCAGTCGCGGCGGCCGGAATCACCTCTGCCAGCGTGATTTTGGGCACCGCGGCATACCTGTCGCCAGAGCAGGTGCGAGACGGCGACGCCAGTCCGCGCAGCGACGTCTACTCCGCGGGGATCATGACCTACGAGTTGCTGACCGGACGGACGCCGTTCACCGGCGACTCGGCGTTGTCGCTTGCTTATCAGCGGCTGGACACCGACGTGCCGCCGCCCAGCGCGGTCATCGACGGTGTGCCCGCGCGGATCGACGAATTCGTGCGGCGTGCGACGGCCCGCGAGCCGGCCGAGCGGTATGCCGACGCGATCGAGATGCGCGCCGACCTTGATGCGATCGCCGAAGAGCTTGCGCTACCGGACTTTCGGGTGCCGGCGCCACGAAACTCCGCGCAGCACCGGTCGGCGGAGCTGCAGCGCAGCCGCGACGCCCAGCGGCCGGCCGCTGCGCGACGGCCGGATCCGGCCGGCCCGACGCCGGTGCGTCACCCCACTCGCCGGATGACGCGGGGCCCCGAGGATTGGTCGGAGCCGAAACCCCCCGCGCAGGCCGACGACCAGCCCGAGGGCGACTACGAATACGGGCCTGTCACAGGTGAATTCGCGGGCATCCCGATCAGCGAGTTCGTGTGGGCGCGCCAGCACGGACGGCGCATGGTGCTGGTCTGGGTGGCGCTGGTGTTGGCGATCACGGGGCTGATCGCCACCGCGGCGTGGACCGTCGGGAGCAACCTCAACGGACTGCTTTAGATAGATCAGTCGCGCAGCATCTCGGCGACGAGAAAGGCCAACTCCAGCGACTGCTGGGTATTCAGCCGTGGATCACACGCGGTTTCGTAACGACCGACCAAGTCCATGTCCGAAATGTCTTGCGCCCCACCCAGACACTCGGTGACGTTCTCGCCGGTGATCTCGACGTGGATGCCGCCCGGATGGGTGCCCAGCGCGCGGTGCACTTCGAAGAAGCCCTGGACCTCGTCGACGATGCGGTCGAAGTGGCGGGTCTTGTAGCCGTTCGACGACTCGTGGGTGTTGCCGTGCATCGGGTCGCACTGCCAGATCACCTGGTGACCGGTGGCTTGGACCTTCTCCACAATCGGGGGCAGCAGATCGCGAACCTTGTTGTTGCCCATCCTGCTCACCAAGGTGAGCCGGCCGGGCTTGTTGTGCGGGTCGAGCCGCTCGACGTATTCGACGGCCAGCTCGGGGGTGATCGTAGGGCCGATCTTGACGCCGATCGGATTGGCGATCACCTCGGCGAAGGCGACGTGGGCTCCGTCGAGCTGGCGGGTGCGCTCGCCGACCCACACGGTGTGCGCCGACAGGTCGTACAGCAGCGGTTCGCCGCTGTCGCTTTCCGACAGGCGCAGCATGGCCCGCTCGTAGTCGAGCACCAGAGCCTCGTGGCTCGCATAGATGTCGGCGGTCTGCAGGTTGCGGTCGGCCACGCCGCAGGCGCTCATGAAGCGCAGGCCGCGATCGATCTCGGTGGCCAGCGCCTCGTAGCGGGCGCCGGCCGGCGAGGTCCGGACGAATTCCCGGTTCCAGTCGTGCACCAGATGCAGCGAGGCCAATCCGGAGGACGTCAGCGCGCGAACCAAGTTCATCGCCGCGCTGGCGTTGGCGTAGGCGCGCACCAACCGCGACGGGTCGTGCTCGCGCACGGCGGCGTCCGGGGCGAAGCCGTTGATCATGTCGCCGCGGTAAGACTTCAACCCCAGCGCGTCGATGTCGGCCGATCGTGGCTTGGCGTACTGCCCCGCGATGCGGGCCACCTTGACCACCGGCAGGCTTGAGCCGTAGGTCAGCACCACCGCCATCTGCAGCAGGGTGCGCACGTTGCCGCGAATGTGGGGTTCGGTGTTCTCGGTGAACGTCTCCGCGCAGTCGCCGCCCTGCAGCAAAAACGCCTCCCCGCGCGCCACCTGGGCGAGCTGCTCCTGCAACCGGGCGACCTCCGAGGGCACTGTCACCGGCGGCACACTCTCCAGGACCGTACGCATCGCCGACGCCTGGTCGGCAGGCCAGCTTGGCTGCTGGGCGGCCGGTTTGGCCAGCGCGGCATCCAACCGCGCCCGCAGATCGGTCGGCAGCGGCGGCAGCGGCGGCAGCTGATCGATCGGTATGTCGACGGTCCAGTTCATCGGTTCATCTTAGCGGGGGCGCCGCCGCCCCGGGTCAAGGCTGATCTGCGCGAACGTGACTCGGCCGGCGGCATTTCGCCCGCTGTCTTCAACCTGCGGATGTGATGAGCCGGTATCTGCGGAGCTGATCGCGCGCATCGACGAGCGCATCATGCGCATCCGACGACCGCGGCGGCAGCCGCGGGCTGCCCCGGTCTTCCCATAGTTGCCGCAGTTCGCGGGTGAATCGGGGGATGGATCGCGGCAACTCCGGCATGGCCCCCCACAACTGGCACAACGCCACGTGGTCGTAGGCCGCGACCCACGCCCACAGCTCGATCGGTTCGGCGGCCGCCTGCTCAGAATTTATGCCGAAGAAGTCCTCCAGGTCGTCCCGGATCTGCCGGCGGGAGCGCCACTGCCGCGACGCGGGCGACGGCAACTTGGGCAGCACGTTGGCGCGCACCCAGGGGCCGGCGCGCTCGGGATCGAATTCGGTGGATACCGCGTAGTACTCACGGCCGTCCTCGGCGGCCACCCCGATCGAGATCAGGTCGATGGTGCGGCCGTCCTCGATGAATTCGGTGTCGTAGAAATACCGCACCCGGGAAGCCTAGACCGGCGCGAGCGAGGTGCCGGCCGGCGGTGTAAGCAGCAGACTATCGGCTGATCAGGATGGGCCCGGTGGGCGCAGGCGCCGGGTGGATTTCCTGGTCGAGCGTGGCATCGATGATGCGTTCGTCGGGCAACCGCGGTGTGCCGGCGATCGCGCATTGCAAGTACAGCTTGGCCCGCACCACCGGGCGGCGCAGTGTCCGCTCGCGTTGCAGCGCGCGACGCATCTTGTCAGGTCGCGTGGAGTACCGCCAGCGAGCCCACGGGGCGTGCGGGCGCGACAACCGGATCGCACCGATGACCAGCAGGATGACCAGGAACATGCCCAGCAGGCCGGTCCACACCTTGCCCTTGAGCACCACCACGACCGCCATCGGCAACGTCAACGCCATCGCGCTGCCCACCACCGCCCGCAGCACCGTCGAGTCGGCGCCGTGCCAGATCGGCAGGAAGAACATCAGCGGGTGCAGTCCCATGATCAACAGCCCGCCCACCGCCACGGCGGCGAACACCGCGTCCACCGAGGTGCGGCCGTCCTCGGACCAGTAAACGTCGGACAGGTGCAGGATCAGCGCGTACTCGTCGAGGACCAAGGCGGCACCGATGCCGAAAAGTGTTGCGGCAACGATGAACTCGGGCTCATGACCGTCGATGGACAGCGTGACCAGCATCAGCCCGGAGAGCAGGGTCAGCACCACCCCGAAGGTCACGTGGTGAATGTGCACTCCCCCAATGTGCACATTGCGCGGGTGCCACCATCGGGTGGGGCGGCCGGTTTCGGCGCGGTGGCGGATGAAACGCACGAACGTGCGCGTGACGAAGAACGTCAGGATGAAGGCGACCAGGCAGCACAGCAGTGGCAGGTGGCCACTCTCGTGAATGTCATGTGCAAACCATCGGGTCACCTCGGCCACGAACGAATGGAGCACTATTGAAACCTACGCCTGTCTGCGCTCGGGTCGTGGGACCCGCGCCGCACCAGGCGGGTCCGGGCACGGGTACCCACTACGCTGATGTGCGACATGAGTACACGGCAGGCGCCCGGCGTGGGCAACCGACCCGGGTGGGTGCTGTGGTGGTCGCTGGCTTGGCTGGTGGCCGCCGCGGGGCTGAGTTATGCGGCCTGGCAGCTGTTCGGGCACACGCCCTATCGCATCGATATCGACGTCTACCAGATGGGCGCCAAGGCCTGGATGGACGGCCATCCGCTGTACCGCGGGGAGGTGCTGTTCCATACGCCGATCGTGGATCTGCCGTTCACCTATCCGCCGCTGGCGGCGATCCTGTTCTGCCCGTTCGCATGGATGCACATGCCCACCGCCAGCGTCGCCATCACCGCCTTGACGCTGGTGCTGCTGGTCGTGTCGACCGTGATGGTGCTGACCCGGCTGGACGTCTGGAGCACGTCGTCGGCCCTGCGGGGCCCGGCCTGGCTGCGCCGGTGGTGGCTGGCGATCGTCGCCACGGCGGCCGCGTCGATCTGGCTGGAGCCGATCAGCTCGAACTTCGCCTTCGGACAGATCAATGTCGTGCTGATGACGCTGGTGATCGCCGACTGCGCGCCGCGCCGCACGGCGTGGCCGCGCGGGCTGCTGCTGGGCCTGGGCATGGCGTTGAAGCTGACCCCCGCGGTGTTCCTGCTGTATTTCCTGTTGCGGCGTGACTATCGCGCGGCGCTGACCGCCGTGGCGTCTTTCGTGGGGGCGACGCTGCTCGGTTTCGTGCTGGCCTGGAACGACTCGTGGGAGTACTGGACGCACACCGTGCATCACACGGACCGGATCGGTTCTGCGTCGTTGAACACCGACCAGAACATCGCCGGCGCCCTGGCCCGGCTGGGGCTGGGAGAGCAGGGCCGGTCGCTGCTCTGGGTGGCCGCATCACTGCTGGTGCTCGCACTGACGGTGTGGGCGATGCGACGCGCGCTGCGCGCCGACGAGCCCATGCTTGCGTTGGTGTGCGTCGCGTTGTTCGGGCTGGACGTGTCGCCGGTGTCCTGGTCGCACCACTGGGTCTGGGTGCTGCCAACCGTGCTGGTGACGGGGATCTTGGGCTGGCGTCGCCGCAACGCGGGGCTGATGGTGGTCAGCGCTGTCGGAGTAGCGCTGATGCGCTGGTCGCCGATCGACCTGCTGCCCAAGCATCACGAGGCCAGCGCGGCCTGGTGGCGCCAGTTGGCCGGAATGTCCTACGTGTGGTGGGCGCTGGCGGTCATTGTCACCGTGGGAGTCGCCGTCACCGCTCGCGGGGTCGCACGGGATACCGCTCCACAGCAGTTGACGCCGGTTACCGCGGCCGGCTAACCCGCGGCGGTTGCCGGGATCCGCACGGCCTCGCCGTTGGCCGCGTTGCCGCTACCACCGTTTTTCAGGCTCGCCGCGTAGATGTCGACGTATTCCTGGCCGGACAACCCCATCAACTCGTAGATCACCTCGTCGGTGACGGCCCGCTCGATGAAGCGGTTGCCGGCCAGCCCGTCGAACCGGGAGAAGTCCATCGGCTTGCCGAAGCGGACGGTGACCCGGCCGAACCGCAGCATGTTGGTCCCGGGCGGGTTGACGACGTTGGTGCCGATCATTGCAACCGGGATCACCGGAACACCGGTCTCGAGGGCCAGCCGCGCCAACCCCGTCTTGCCCTTATAGAGCCGTCCGTCCGGCGACCGCGTGCCTTCGGGATACATGCCCAACAACTTGCCCTGGCTCAGCACCTGCTGGGCGGTGTTCAGCGCGGCCTGGGCGCTGTCGGCGTCGGTGCGATCGATCGGCACCTGGCCGACCGCGGTGAAGAACCACCGCTGGAACCAGCCCTTCAGTCCGGTACCGGTGAAATATTCCGACTTGGCCAGGAACGTGATCCGGCGCTTCACCACCAGCGGCAGGTAGAAACTGTCCATCACCGCCAAGTGGTTGCTGGCCAGTATCGCCGGCCCAGAACTCGGAACATGTTCTAAGCCTTCAACTTTCGGCCGTCCCAGCAGTGACAGCAGCGGGCCGAGCAGTACGTACTTGAATAGCCAGTACCACATGGCCCTCCCTCTCGGCTGCAGGCGCTGATGTTCTGCGCCAACTGTACCCATCCCCATCGGCGGGGACCACCTGCGACGCAGCCCGCTCACTCCTCGAGCGTGACGGGGATGGGCTGATAACGGGTTCGCGACGCGAAGTCGTTGGCGTCGCCCGGCGGGGCGGGCCCGCCGCCGGGCGGTCCGTTCGGCGGTTCCGGTGTCGGCTTGGTGGACCGGTCGATGTCGTTGACGATGTCGCGGATCACCTCGAGCAGGGCGACGCTGTGGTCGGCGATTGCGGTGAGCAGCGGGTGCTGGTCGCCGGTTGCCAACGCGGCCAGCGCGCACACCGGGCACCAGATCTGCTGACACTTGCCGGTGCCGACGCCCGCACCGGCCGTCAGCGCCGCCGCCGCGCGCACCGCGGGGTCGATGCCGTCCAGGATCGTCTGGGCGAGCCTGCGCAGTTCCGGACCGATGTCGGAATGAGCCCCACTCACTTAGGCCACACCTCCGGATCTGGTCGAAATCGCACCGTCAGCTCGCTCCCCCGCAGATGTGCGTCCAGCACCGTGCACCGCCGAAGTACTGATGCCAACTTAACCCTGCGCCGCGATCCGCCGGCACTGATGATCAGATCGTCATCGACGCGGCCCAACGTCAAGGCCGAGGGGTCGAGTTGCGGCAACGCGAGCCGCATTCGATAGATGGACGCCAGTCCCGTCCCGGACTCGAGGTCCACGGTGGGCCGCAACGGGCCGGGTGGCGCCGCGCCGCCCCGCCGCCGGGCCGCGTCGAGCAACCCGCTCAGCGCCTTGGCGCCGATCGGTTCGCCGGATAGGTGCGGGGTCATCACCAGCGCCACCTCACCGATGGCGGCGTCGAGCTCGTCGAGCACACCCCGCTGCTCGGCGATGCGCTCGGTGTACCAGTAGAAGGCCGGGTGGTCGGGCAGGTTGCGGTACTCGTATGAGTCATCTTGCAGCAGAACCTGGTTCACGATCAGCTCTTCGACGCGCACCCCCATCAGGGCCAGTGAGCCCAGCGTTCGCGTCGCCTCGGCCGCCACCACCCGCTCGGGGGTCAGCACCAGGTGCGCGCTGACCAGATCACCGTCGGTGAGCAGCCTGCTGAGCGATTCCACATGAGAGCTGATCCGCTCCAGCAACTCGACCAGCGCCGCCGACCGGCCATCGTCGGCGGTGACGGACAGCCGCCGATGCCGCGGCCACGCCCGCTCGACATACAGCCCGAAGGTGGCGGGCAACGTCAACATCCGCAAAGCATCGGCGGTCGACGCGCAGTCGACCACCACGCGGTCCCATTCGCCGGAGCGGGCCAGCTCACCGACGGCATGCAGACCGAGCACTTCCTGAACACCCGGTAGGGCGGAAAGTTCTTCGGGCGCAATGGTACTCAGCTCCGAATCCGGAAAGCGCCGGTCGAGTGTGGCGACCACGTCGTGCCACCGGACCTCGAGCAGGGCCAGGGTGTCCAACGCCAGTGCGTCGAGAAACCCACCACCGGCCTCTGCCTGCCCGGTTTCCAGGTCGGCAAGCACCCGCACCGGCTCGCCCTGGCTGGGCGGGACAGCGATGCCCAGGACGTCACCCAGCGAGTGCGCCTGGTCGGTGGAGACGACAAGCACTCGCTGCCCGGCGCTCGCGGCGCCCACGGCGGTGGCGCAAGCCAGGGTGGATTTCCCTACCCCGCCTTTGCCGACGAAAAGGCTGATCCGGGCCGGGGCGGGCGCTCGGAATTCAGTGGACTCACTCAGCCTCGACTCGTTTCTTGAGATCCTTCAGTGCGGTGTCGGTCAACCGGCGCTCGGCCTTGCGCTTGAGCAGGCCTATCATCGGCATGGCCAGGTCGACGGACAGTTCGTAGGTGACTTCGGTGCCAGATCCTTTTGGCGCCAATCTATATGAGCCTTCAAGCGAACGCAGCAGAGAGCTCGACACGAGCGTCCAACTCACCGATTGGCGATCCTTGGGCCACTCGTAGGACATCACCATCGTGTCCTTGATCACCGTGGCGTCCATGACGATCCGCGCCACTTTGGGGTAGCCGTCGGCGTCCTTCTCCTGAACCTCGGCTTCCTTGTACTCCGAGATCCACTGGGGGTAGGAATCGATGTCCGCGATCACCTGCATGACGGTGCCCGGGTCGGCTTCGATATAGATGGTTTGCCTCGTCTTCTCCGCCACCTGGTTGTTGCCCTCTCTCCCGCGAACGGATCGACCCCTCCGATGCAGGGGACCCCGCGGGTCTCGGTCCGACACGGTACTCCCTGCGCGAACCCGACCCGGCTAAACTACCGGAGAAACTCCGACCGGACGTGACCGTTCCAGCGTCGCCTTGACCTCGAAGGCCATTTTTTTGCCCGCCACCCGACAGCGGTGTGTCATCTTGGCCAGGTTCAGCTTGGCCAGCTGCCAGGCCGCCACACCGGTCGGCTCGGCGTGCAGAAAGTAATGCAGCACGATGCCGTCCAGCGACGGCTCCAGCCAGATCTCCATGGTCCCGGTCAGGGCACCGGTGACGGCCCACCGGATGCCCTTTTCCCCGCGCTCCTCGACGACTTCCAGCCGCAGGTCCGGCCACCAGCGGCGCCAGCTCGCCTGATCGGCTACCGCGGCCCCCACCCGTGCGCCGTCGGCGGCGATAAACGTCTCATCCGCGATCTGGATGCTGTTCATGGCCACAGCTTCACACACCGGCCGACGCGGGCGCTTCGGGCCTGGCGGCGGGAAACGCGGTGTCGGCCTGACCGCCTCTCGCCGTGCTGGGTCAACGCGCGGATTAGGCTGGTCACCAGCAACCCCCTACCGGGATCTTCACGAGGTCAATCGAGGTCATAAGAGTGCGTGAGTACAGCGTCCCCGCCCGCTTTTCCGTAGGCGAACAGGACAACATCGCGGCGATGGTGTTTGAACACGAGCGCGATGACCCCAACTTCGTCATCTACCAGCGTCAGATCGAGGGTGAGTGGACCGACGTCACCTGCCATGAGGCGGCCGGTCAGATCCGCTCGGCCGCACTCGGTTTGATCTCATTGGGCGTGCAGGCCGGTGATCGGGTATCGATCTTCTGTGCCACCTGCTACGAATGGGCGATCCTCGACCTGGCGATCCTGTCGGTGGGCGCGGTCACCGTGCCCATCTATGAGACGTCGTCGGCCGAGCAGGTGCGCTGGGTACTGCAGGACTCCGAGGCGGTGCTGGCATTCGCCGAGACCGACGAGCACGCCGCGATGGTGACGGAGCTGAGCGCCGAACTGCCCGCACTGCGCCGCGTGCTGCACATCGACGGTTCGGGCCCCAAGGCGCTCGCCCAGCTGGTGGAGGCCGGGGCATCGGTGGAACCGGCCGAGCTGACCGCGCGCCTCGATGCGCTGCGAGCGGCGGATCCGGCGACTCTCATCTACACCTCGGGTACCACCGGGCGACCCAAGGGCTGCCAACTGACGCACTCGAACCTGCTGTACGAGACCCGCGGCGCCAAGGAGAGCCTGCCGACGCTGCTCGACGAGGGACAGCGGCTGCTGGTCTTCCTGCCGCTGGCGCACGTGCTGGCCCGCTCACTCACGTTGTCCGCATACGCCAACAAGGTCACCGTCGGCTTCACCAGCGACATCAAGAACCTGGTGCCGCTGTTCGCGGTGTTCAAGCCGACCGTGGTGGTCTCGGTGCCGAGAGTGTTCGAGAAGGTTTACAACACCGCCGAGCAGAACGCCTCCAACGACGGCAAGGGCCGCATCTTCGCGACGGCCGTGCAGACCGCCGTCGACTGGAGCCAGGCGCAGGACGGCGGCCGCCGCGGGCTCGTGCTGCGCGCCAAGCACGCCTTGTTCGACCGGCTGGTCTACCACAAATTGCGCGCCGCGCTGGGCGGCGACTGCCACGCGGCCGTGTCCGGCGGTGCGCCGCTGGGCTCGCGGCTGGGGCACTTCTACCGGGGCGTGGGTTTGACCATCCACGAGGGTTACGGCCTGACCGAGACCAGCTCGGCGATCACCGTGAACCAGGTCGGCAACGTCAAGATCGGCACCGTCGGAACCTTGGTGCCCGGCAACAGCATGCGCATCGCCGATGACGGCGAGCTATTGGTCCGCGGCGGCGTCGTGTTCAGCGGCTACTGGCACAACGAGCAGGCCACCAAAGATGCCTTCACCGACGGTTGGTTCAAAACCGGCGATCTGGGCGTGCTCGACGAAGACGGCTTCTTGAAGATCACCGGGCGCAAGAAGGAGATCATCGTGACCGCCGGCGGCAAGAATGTCGCGCCGGCCGTCCTCGAGGACCGGCTGCGGGCGCATCCGTTGATCAGCCAGGCCATGGTTGTCGGCGACAACAAGCCGTTCATAGGCGCGTTGATCACCATCGACCCGGAAGCGTTCGATGGCTGGAAGCAGCGCAACCAGAAGGGGGCCGGTGCGTCGGTGAGCGAACTGACCACCGATCCCGACCTGGTCGCCGAGGTCGACGCGGCGATCAAGGACGCCAATCAGGCGGTGTCGCACGCCGAGTCGATTCGCAAATTCCGCATCCTGCCGGTCGACTTCACCGAGGACACCGGCGAACTGACGCCGACGATGAAGGTCAAGCGCAAGGTGGTGGCCGAGAAGTTCGCCTCCGAGATCGAGGCCATCTACCAGAAGGACTAGCCGGGCCGGCGCCGAAACGCTCGCGCGGGCTCACTCCGTTCAGCCGAGCAGGGTGCCCAACCGCGCCGCCAAGGTTTCCCAGCGCCACTGGGCCGTCACCCAGTCGCGCCCGGCCGCGCCCATCGCGGCGGCCCGGTCGCGATCGGTTAGCAACTCGCTGACGCCCTCGGCGATCTCGTCCGTGTCGCGACCGTCCACGACCAGTCCGGTCTTGTTGTGCTGCACCGTTTCCGGCGCTCCGCCGGATTTCCCCGCGATCACCGGCACGCCGGTCGCCGACGCCTCGAGGAATACGATGCCCAGCCCTTCGACGTCCAGCCCGGCGCCTCGGGTGCGGCACGGCATCGCGAACACGTCCGCAAGAGCGTGGTGCGTCGGCAACTCGGCGGCCGGTACACCGCCGGTGAAGGTCACGTCGTCGGCCACCCCGCACTCGCGGGCCAGTGCGCGCAGCGAGTCCGCATACGGGCCGCCGCCGACGATGACCAGGGCGGCGCCGTCGACACGTCGCCGGATCGACGGCAGGGCCTTGATGAGCATGTCCTGGCCCTTACGCGGCACCAGCCGGGACACGCACACCACGGTCGGCCGCTCCCCCAGCCCGTAGCGGTCACGCAGCCGCGCGCGGCCCGCCGGATCGGGCCGGAACCGGTCGGTGTCCACTCCGGACGGCAGGTATTCCAACGAGGCCCTGGGCCCGAAGGCCGGCGCGAACCGGGAACGGGTGTAGCGGCTGACGAAGGTGACGACGTCGGTGTCGTCGCCGATGCGGCGCAGCACCGAGCGCGCGACAGGGAGCATCGACCAGCCGACCTCGTGGCCATGCGTGCTGGCCAGCACCCGGCCCGCGCCGGCTCCACGGGCGCGCTGGGCCAGTAGTGCCAGCGGTGCGGCGGCGCCGAACCAGACGGTGTCGATGTCGTGGTCGGCGATCAGCCGCCGCATCCGGCCCTCGACCGCAGGGCCCGGCAGCATCAGCGTGCCCGGGTGGCGCACCACCCGGTAGCCGGCGGCCTCGTCGTAGGCCTCGGCGCCCTTCCATTGCGGCGCATACACCATCACCGAGTGCGACCCGCCGTCGGCCAGCCGGCCGACCAACTCACCGAGGTACGACTGGATGCCGCCGGGGCGGGGCGGAAAGTCGTTGGTTACCAGCAGGACCCGACTCACCTGCGTCAGGTTAGCTTGGCGACGACGCGGACCGTGGTCTGGGCTGGGCCGCGGCGGTGAACCGGGAGTTCCCTAGTGGGTCAGCCACTGCTGCCAGCGCATGAGCAGGCCCGCCGGGCTGGTGCCCAGCAACTCTTGGGCGGCGGCCGCCATGTCGGTGTGCCGGATGCCGCAGGTGGCGAGGTAGAGGTCGCGTAACTTCGGCGGCCCGTAGGCGTCGGCAACGAATCGGGCGAACCACCAGGCGCGGTCATAGGCCAGCGAGCGCGCCGTCCCCGGCTCGTCCAGGTCGCCGTCGGTGGGCAGCGTCATGGGTAGCAAGCTGTCGGCCGGCACCGGCGCGGGTGGGCGGCCGACGAAGTCGGCCACGCCCTCGGTGAGCCAGCGGGGTGCATCCGTGACGGTGTCGGCGCGGGCGGCGTAGTGAAACAGCTCATGGGCCAACACGATTCGCAACGATGTGGCGCTCATTGCGGCCGCGCCCGGCGCGAACACGATCCGCTCGCCGGCTGCAACCCGGCGAACGGGATCGAGGCGGTCGACGACCGTCACCGCCGCGATATCGGCCCACTGGGACGCCGGTCCCCCGCCTGCGGCGGCGCGGAATTCCTCGTCCGTACCGGCGGCGACCACGGCGATCTCGTGGGGCCAGTCGACGCCCCAGAACGACTCCACCGCGCTGATCGCCGCACCCATGTTCGCGGCCACCCGGGCCAGCAATCGGTCACTGGCGGGCCCGCCGAGGCCCAACAGCCGCACGGTGCGATCGCCGAGCGTGATCGACTTCGTTGAGGCACCGATTTGGCTGGGGGCGGGCATGACCAGCTGCGCGGGTCGGATCCGGCTCTCGCGCACGGCATCGAACGGCACGGCCGCGACCACGAGCAGTTCGACGACGAGTAACCAGGCCAGCAGCAACGGGAGCCGCGGGCGCCGTCGGAGGTGTCTAGTAACGGCGAGCGTCGTAAATCGGGCCAGAGGAGTTCATCGGCACCACCCGCACCGGCACGCCGTAGGTGGACGAGTGGATCATCATGCCGTCACCGATGTAGAGCCCCGCGTGCGATGCGTCGGAATAGAAGGTCAGGACGTCACCGGGCTGCAGATCCGACAGCGCAACCGGCTGGCCTCCGTGGGCCATCGCCTGGCTGGAGTGCGGCAGCGAGATACCGGCCTGCTGGAATGCCCACATCACCAGGCCCGAGCAGTCGAATCCGCCGGGCGCGGCACCACCCCACACATAGGGCGAACCGACCTGGGTCAGCGCGGCCTGCACGACGGTGGCGCGGTCGCCGCCGCCGACACCGCCGGGAGCCATGCCGGGCAGGCCGGGCATCCCACCGGCGGGCGGAGCCTCGCCCGGCGCCTGGCCGGGAGGTGTGCCCGGGGGCGCCGCTTCCGGCGCCGGAGCGCCGGGGGCGGGCGCGGCCGCCGGTGCGGGCGTTCCGGGATTGGCCAGCGCGGTGCGCTGATCGGCAGTCAAGGAAAGGTACTGCGACTTCACCACCGCGATCTGCACCTGCAGCTGGCTCTGCTTGGACTGCAGGCTCGCCCGGACCGCGGCGGCCTGCTCGGCCGCACTCTTGGCGTCCGCTGCCGACTTGGCGGACTCGCGCTCGGCCTTCGCGGCCTGCTCCCCGGCGATCCGGTAGCTCTTCATCTGGCTGGCCATCTGCGCGGCCATCACCCGCTGCACCGCCAGCTTGTCGATCAGGCCCTGGGGCGAGCCGGCGGTCAGGATGGCCTGCATGCCGTCGACGTGGCCACCCATGTAGGTCGCGGCGGCCAGCTTGTTGACCGAATCCTGATACGACGACAGATGCGCCTTGGCCGCATCGACCGCGGCCTGGTCGTCGGCGTGCTTCTTGTCCGCGGCGCGCTGCGCGGCGACCTTGTCGTTCAGGTCGAGCTGGGCGCTGTGCATGGCCTCGGTGGTCTGCTCGGCCTGACGGGACAGCTCGTTGAGTTTTGCCGTGGCGTCTTCGGCCGGGTCGCCCCACGCCGGGGCGGTCATGATGCCGGAGAAGATCGCGAAGCCAGCTAGTGCCCCTATGGCCGAACGTGTGAGCGCACGCGCAACCGGGTACCTAGAGTCAAGCCTCAAGATTTGCTTCCTTAAACGGCCATCGACGAATTAGGTCGTCGAGCGGGTTTAGGTCTCAAACAGGTTACGAAACGATATCGGCGTTTGTCCAAAGCCAGCGGTTAAGAAATTAGATAGAATTCTGTCATTTCTATGTGAGTCGTTTCGGGTGGCCCGAGGACCTTTGTGGGACAAGGCAATTAGGCTACACCAGATCCCCGAACCCGACGAATTGGGACCAGACGAAGCCGGGGCGCCAAGCCGACCTCGGCCAGAACTTCTAAAGCCGCTCGTTCATCCTGCAATAAAGTATCCGGGACCCCGAGTATCACGCTGACGACGCAGTCGGGGCAGCCGGGGCCGCGCACCGCGCACTCGTCGCAGTCGATCACCACCGGCGTCCCGGGCTGCGGCGGCGTCGCGCCGATGTCGGTCGGTCCAGTTCTCGGTGCCATCGGATCGGTCCTCTCGGTCTGGCTTCGGCGAACATCACGCCGCACTGCCCGAACGGTAACCGCCGCCACCGACAGGTACCGTCCCCGCATTCCGGTAGCCGCCCGGCGTGGCAGCCGCGGGCGTGTCGGTCGTCACCCTTAACGTCACCGCCGTGGCTGTTAGGGGTGCGACTCAGCTGAGCTTCGCCGACGCGGGGTCGCCGTTCACGCCCGACGAACTCTCGCTGCGCGAAACGACCTTCGTCGTGGTCGACCTGGAGACCACCGGTGGGCGCACCAAGACCACCGGGGGAACCCTTCCCGACGCCATCACCGAAATCGGAGCGGTCAAGGTACGCGGCGGAGCGGTGCTCGGCGAGCTCGCCACCCTGGTGGACCCGCAGCGCAGCATCCCGCCCCAGATCGTCCAGCTGACCGGCATCACCACCGCGATGGTCACCGACGCGCCGACCATCGACGCGGTATTGCCGATGTTTTTGGAGTTCGCCGGCTTCGACCGGGGAGCCGTGCTCGTCGCCCACAACGCCGGGTTCGACGTCGGCTTCCTGCGTGCCGCCGCGCAGCACTGCGATATCGCCTGGCCGCGGCCGCAGGTGTTGTGCACCGTCCGGCTGGCACGGCGGGTGCTGAGCCGCGAGGAAGCCCCCAGCGTGCGGCTGGCCTCCCTGGCGCGGCTGTTCGCCGTGGCCACCCAACCCACGCACCGCGCCCTCGACGACGCGCGTGCCACCGTCGACGTGTTGCACGCCCTCATCGAGCGAGTGGGCAACCAGGGCGTGCACACCTATGCCGACCTGCGCGCCTATCTGCCGGGCGTCACACCCATGCAGCGCCGTAAACGGGTGCTCGCCGAGGGCCTGCCACGCCGGCCCGGCGTGTATTTGTTCCGCGGGCCGGCGGGCGAGGTGCTCTACATCGGCACGGCCGTCGACCTGCGACGACGGGTCAATCAGTACTTCACCGGCGCCGACCCGCGCGGCCGCATGAAGGAGATGGTCGCGCTGGCCACCGCGGTCGATCACGTCGAATGCGCCCACCCCGTGGAGGCCGGCGTGCGCGAACTGCGGCTGCTGGCCGCCCACGGCCCGCCGTACAACCGACGGTCGAAGTTCCCGCAGCGATGGTGGTGGGTAGCGCTGACCGAGGAGGCATTCCCCCGCCTGGCGGTGGTGCGGGCGCCGCGGCACGACCGCGCCGTCGGCCCGTTCCGGGCCCGCGCCGACGCCGCCGACACGGCCGCCCTGCTAGCCCGGTTCACCGGCCTACGAACCTGCACCAACCGGTTAGGGCGCTCGGCGTTGCACGGGCCGCTGTGCGCCGAGGCGGAGGTGTCGCCCTGCCCGGCAGCGCGTGACGTCACCGCCATCCAGTACGCCGCCGCCGTGGCGCGGGCCGCGGCGCTGATCGACGGCACGGACAACACCGCGCTGACCGCGGCCGTGGGCCAGGTCAGCGCGCTCGCCGACCGACATCACTTCGAGAGCGCCGCGCGACTGCGCGATCGCACCGTCACCGCGGTCGAGACGCTGTGGCGCGGTCAGCGGTTGCGTGGCCTGGCCGCGTTGCCCGAGCTGATCGCCGCCGCACCCGACGGGCAGGGCGGCTATCACCTGGCCGTCATCCGCCACGGCCAACTCGCCGCGGCGGGCTGCGCCAGGCGCGGGGTGCCGCCGATGCCGGTCATCGACGCGATCGTGGCTGGGGCACAAGCGATTTTGCGCACACCCGCGCCCCTGGGCGGCGCACTGGTCGAGGAGACCGCACTCATCATGCGCTGGCTGACGACGGCCGGGGTGCGCCTCGTTCGGGTGGCCGAGGACGGCTGGGCTTCCCCGCTGCGGTCGGCCGGGGCGTGGTCGGCGTGGGCCGCCTCGGCCCGCTCGGCCCGGCTGGCCGCCGAGCAGGCCCTCCGGCAATCAGACCTGCTGGCCGAACCGCACCCATCGCGCGAGCAGTTGTTCGGCCGCACCGGAATCGATGGCCCTACCGGCGCGGGCCAACCCGTCCTCCCACGCCGGCAACCATTCAGCGCGGCTGGATAACCCGGCGTGGGCGACGATCGCGCCGGCGGCATTGAGGACGACGGCGTCGCGCACCGGGCCCTTGCCGCCGGCCAGCACCGCGCGCACCTCCGCCGCGTTGGCCTGCGCGTCACCACCCAGCAGGTCGTCGAGATCGGCTCGGGGAAAACCGAATCCGGCGGGGTCGAACGTCAGCTTGTCCACCGTGCCGGCCTGCACCCGCCAGATCGTGCTGGTGGTGGTCGTCGTCAGTTCGTCGAGCCCGTCGTCGCCGTGCACCACCAGCACACTGGATCGGCGAGCGGCGAACACGCCGGCCATCACCTCGGAGAGGTCGGCGAAGGCGCAGCCGATCAACCCGGCCCGCGGCCTGGCCGGATTGGTAAGCGGCCCAAGGAGATTGAAGACCGTCGGTACCCCGATCTCGCGGCGCACCGCCGAGGCGTGCCGGTAGGACGGGTGGAACAGCGGCGCGAAGCAGAAGCCGATGCCGACCTCGGCGAGGCTGCGTGCGACCTCCTCGGGCCCGAGGTCGATCCGAATGCCGAGCGCCTCGAGCGTGTCGGCGCCGCCGGACAGCGACGAGGCGGCCCGGTTGCCGTGTTTGACCACCGGCACCCCGGCAGCGGCGGCCACGATGGCCGCCATGGTGGACAGGTTCACGGTGTTGACGCCGTCGCCACCGGTACCGACGATGTCGACCGTGTCGTCGCGGATGGCGCCGGCGGGCATCGGCAGCGCGTGGTTGAGCATCACCTCCGCCAGCTCGATGACTTCGGCCGAGGTGGGAATCTTCACCTGCATCGCGACCGCGAAGGCCGCGATCTGGGCGGGGCTCGCCTGGCCGGACATGATCTGGTCCATGGCCCAGGCCGCCTGCCCGCGCGTCAGGTCCTGACCGCCGGTCAGACGCGACAGGACCCGCGGCCACGATGGTGCGGACGCGCCGAACGGCGAAGCCTCGGGTGACAAAGCCACGCGCCGATGGTCCCACGCGGACCATAAGTAGCCCCAACCCCCAACAAACTCGGCTGCGAGCCGCCCACTTGGCGCTCCAGTCCGACGCGCCGGACATCAAATGCCGCCCCGGGTGGAGTTCAACAACTACAAAGCGTCATACTTGCGGATGTGACCAGCGCTGCCGGGACTTCGGGTACTGCAATTACGTCGCGGGTGCATTCGCTGAACCGACCCAACATGGTCAGCGTCGGCACCATCGTTTGGCTTTCCAGCGAGCTGATGTTCTTTGCTGGCCTCTTCGCGATGTACTTCACCGCTCGCGCCCAATCGGGCGGGAAGTGGCCGCCGCCGCCCACCGAGTTGAACCTGTATCAGGCCGTCCCGGTCACATTGGTGCTGATCGCGTCGTCGTTCACCTGTCAGATGGGCGTGTTTGCGGCCGAGCGTGGCGACGTGTTCGGGCTGCGCCGCTGGTACGTGTTGACCTTCCTGATGGGATTGTTCTTCATTTGCGGCCAGGGGTACGAGTATTACCACCTCACCTCGCACGGAACCACGATCCCCGGAAGCGCCTATGGCAGCGTGTTCTACCTGGCGACCGGGTTCCACGGCCTGCACGTCACCGGCGGGCTGATCGCCTTCATCTTCTTGCTGGCCCGCACAGCGATGAGCAAGTTCACACCGGCGCAGGCTACGGCCAGCATCGTCGTCTCGTACTACTGGCATTTCGTGGACATTGTGTGGATCGCGCTGTTCGCCGTGATCTATTTCATCCGATGAGCAGGCGCTGGACGAACAGGAGTGCTCGGTTGAAGAAACTGGGATCTACCCGATCCGGTGCGGCCAAGTCGTCACAGGGGCAGCGTGATCGTTCGCGACGGCGGCTGCGTCGCCGGCTGTCCGGCGGTCTGCTGCTGCTGATCGCGCTGACCATCGCCGGCGGATTGGCCGCCGTCCTTACCCCGCGCCCGCAGGTGGCCGTCGCCGACGAGTCGAACTCGGCGCTGCTGCGCACCGGCAAGCAGCTCTTCGACACGTCGTGCGTGTCCTGCCACGGCGCCAACCTGCAGGGTGTTCCCGACCGCGGGCCGAGCCTGATCGGCGTTGGCGAGGAAGCCGTGTACTTCCAGGTGTCGACCGGCCGGATGCCGGCGATGACCGGGGAGGCCCAGGCACCGCGCAAAGAACCGATCTTCGACGAAGGCCAGGTCGACGCGCTGGGCGCCTACGTTCAGGCCAACGGCGGCGGGCCCACCACGGTGCGCAACCCGGACGGCAGCCTGGCGATGCGCTCGCTGCGCGGCCAGGACCTGGGCCGAGGCGGCGACCTGTTCCGGCTGAACTGCTCCTCGTGCCACAACTTCACCGGTAAGGGCGGGGCGCTGTCGTCGGGTAAGTACGCGCCGGACCTGGAACCCGCCAACGAGCAGCAAATCCTGGCGGCCATGCGGACCGGCCCGCAGAACATGCCGAAGTTCTCCGACCGTCAGCTGTCCTTCGAGGCCAAGAAGGACATCATCGGCTACATCAAGGCGGTGACCGAGGAGCGCCAGCCGGGTGGCTACGGCCTCGGCGGATTCGGGCCCGCACCGGAGGGTATGGCCGCCTGGATCATCGGAATGGTCGCCGCCATCGGGCTGGCGCTGTGGATTGGGGCACGAGCATGAGTGAGGCGGACGTTCGCGGCTCTGACACCGGCGGGAACCCGCACGGTGCCGGTGAGAGGGAGCCCGACGACGCGGCGCTGGCCGCCATGTCGCAGCGAGAACTGGTGGCGCTGGGCGGCAAGCTCGACGGCGTCGAGACGGTGTTCAAGGAACCCCGTTGGCCGATTGAGGGCACCAAAGCCGAGAAGCGCGCCGAGCGTGGCGTCGCCCGCTGGCTGTTGCTGGGCGGCTTTTTCGGGCTGGCCCTGCTGCTGGTCTTCTTGTTCTGGCCGTGGGAGTACAAGCCGAAGGAGGAGGCCGGAAGCTTCCTCTACGATCTGGCCACCCCGCTGTACGGCCTGACGTTCGGCATGGCGATTCTGTCGATCGGGATCGGCGTCGTTCTCTACCAGAAACGCTTTATCCCCGAAGAGATTTCGATCCAGGAGCGCCACGACGGTGCCTCGCGTGACGTTGACCGCAAGACGGTGGTGGCGAACCTGGCCGACGCCTATGAGGGTTCGACGGTCGGGCGGCGCAAGCTGATCGGCCTGTCGCTGGGGATGGGATTGGGCGCGTTCGGCCTCTCCACCCTGGTCGCGTTTGCTGGTGGGTTGATCAAGAACCCGTGGAAGCCCGTGGTGCAGACCGCCGAGGGCAAGAAGGCCGTGCTGTTCACTTCCGGGTGGACGCCGCGCTACCACGGCGAGACCATCTATCTGGCGCGCGCCACCGGCTCCGCCTCCACGTCGCCGTTCGTCAAGATGCGCCCCGAAGACCTGGACGCAGGCGGCATGGAGACCGTCTTCCCGTGGCGGGAGTCCGACGGGGACGGCACCACCCCAGAATCGCAGGAAAAGCTCCGGGCCATCAACCAGGGTGTGCGAAACCCGGTGATGCTCATCCGAATTCGGCCCACCGACATAGACCGCGTGGTAAAGCGGCAGGGCCAGGAGAGCTTCAACTTCGGCGAATTCTTCGCCTACACCAAGGTCTGCTCGCACCTGGGTTGCCCCGCATCCCTGTACGAGGAGCAGTCCTACCGGATCTTGTGCCCATGCCACCAGTCGCAGTTCGACGCGCTGCACTTCGCCAAGCCGATTTTCGGGCCGGCCGCGCGTGCGTTGGCGCAACTGCCGATCACCATCGACACCAACGGGTATCTGGTCGCCAACGGTGACTTCGTCGAGCCCGTCGGACCGGCATTCTGGGAGAGGACGACAACATGAGTCCGAAATTCAGTCCCCCGAAGATCGGCGATGTCCTGGCCCGCCAAGGCGAGGACATCGACACGCGCTACCACCCGTCGGCGGCGGTTCGCAGACAGCTCAACAAGGTCTTTCCCACCCACTGGTCGTTCCTCTTGGGCGAGATCGCGATGTACAGCTTCATCGTGCTGCTGCTCACCGGTGTGTACCTGACGCTGTTCTTCGATCCGTCCATGGGTGAGATCACCTATAACGGCGCCTACCAGCCGCTGCGCGGCGTGGACATGTCGAAGGCCTTCGCATCGACCCTCGACATCTCCTTCGAGGTACGCGGCGGCCTGTTCGTCCGGCAGGTCCACCACTGGGCCGCGCTGATTTTCGCCGCGTCGATCATGGTGCACCTGGCCCGCATCTTCTTCACCGGTGCCTTCCGGCGGCCCCGCGAGGCCAACTGGGTCATCGGTTCGCTGCTGCTCATCCTGGCCATGTTCGAGGGTTACTTCGGTTACTCGCTGCCCGACGACCTGTTGTCGGGCATCGGGTTACGCGCCGCCCTGTCCTCGATCACGCTGGGTATGCCGGTGATAGGCACCTGGTTGCACTGGGCGCTGTTCGGCGGTGACTTCCCGTGCGGTGGCGTCGGAAACGAATGCGCCACAGCGGGTTACATCATCCCGCGGATGTACGCCTTGCACATCCTGCTGCTGCCCGGAATCATCCTGGCGCTGATCGGGCTGCACCTGGCCATGGTGTGGTTCCAGAAGCACACCCAGTTCCCCGGACCCGGTCGCACCGAGCACAACGTGGTCGGCGTGCGAGTGATGCCGGTGTTCGCCGTGAAATCCGGCGCGTTCTTCGCCACCATCGTCGGCGTGCTGGGCCTGCTGGGTGGCCTGCTGCAAATCAACCCGATCTGGAACCTGGGTCCCTACAAGCCTTCTCACGTCTCGGCCGGTTCGCAGCCGGACTTCTACATGATGTGGACCGAAGGCCTGGCCCGTATCTGGCCGCCATGGGAGTTCTACTTCTGGCACCACACCGTCCCCGCTGCCGTCTGGGTGGCGTTGATCATGGGCCTGATCTTCGTCCTGCTGATCGTCTACCCGTTCCTGGAGAAGCGGTTCAGCGGCGACAACGCGCACCACAATCTGCTGCAGCGGCCGCGCGATGTGCCGGTGCGCACGTCGATCGGCGCCATGGCGATCGCGTTCTACATGTTGCTGACGCTGGCCGCGATGAACGACATCATCGCGTACAAGTTCGACATCTCGCTGAACGCGACGACGTGGATCGGGCGCATCGGCATGGTGATCGTTCCGCCGGTCGTCTACTTCATCACCTACCGGTGGTGCATCGGACTGCAGCGCAGCGACCGCGCGGTGCTCGAGCACGGCATCGAGACCGGCATCATCAAGCGGCTGCCGCACGGCGCCTACATCGAGCTGCACCAGCCGCTCGGCCCGGTCGACGACCACGGCCACCCGCTGCCGCTGGAGTACCAGGGCGCGCCGCTGCCCAAGAAGATGAACAAGCTGGGCTCGGCCGGATCCCCGGGCAGCGGCAGCTTCCTGTTCGCCGACCCGGTGTCCGAGGACGCGGCGTTGCGAGAGGCGGCGCACGGCGCTGAGCAGCGCGCCCTGACCGCACTGCGCGAGCACCAGGACGGCCTCAACGGTTCGTCAAACGGTTCGACAAACGGCGAAGGCGAACACTAGCTCGGGCGGCCCGGGGGCGCATTGACAGCGCCCCGGCCGGGGGACCCAACCGCGAGACATAAACCACGACGACGTTGCCCGGCGGCGGGTCGTCTGCGTGGTTTATGTGCCGGTGGCGGTCCCGCGGAACGTCAACGACGCCGCTCGGCGACAACCTCGCGCAGCTGGCGAATGTGCAGCCACTCCACCGCCGGCATGGCCGCGGTGATGACGCCGGCGAACCCATAACCGACCCACGACGCGCCATCGTGGCCAATCGCCATCAGGTAGGTCGCCGCCGCGCACGCGATCAGGGCCGCGCCCATGGTGCCGGTCAGTATCACGATGCCGCGCAACCAGACTCGGTCCACCGCATCGCCCGACTCGCCCCCCGCGGACGGTGTCGCCGTTTGCACCGTGGCGGTTCCGGTGCGCAGGGCGCCGGTCCCCAGCCGCATCGAAGGCCTCGACGGTCCGCGCGCCGGCGCCGTCATCGCTTGAGCGGCCGGCTCGGACTGCGACATCCGGCGGGCGCGCAACAAGACGGGGATCGCGGCCGCGATGATCAGCGCCGAAACGATGATGACGGCGTACAGCACCCAGGTGGTATGCGGGCTGTGGGCCGCCTTGTGAAAGCCCCTACCCAGGTCCACCAGCGCGACGACGGCCGCCACGCTGACGCCCAGCAACACCAGATAAATGGCGGCACACGCGCCGATCAGGATGCGGTCGACGACCTCGGGCGCGACGGTGTCGTCGTCAACGCCGCCTCGGTAAGCCGAATATCGGTTGACCATCAGCAGCTCGTCTGCGGCGAGTCGTTGCTGTTCGACGAGAGCACTGTTCCATCGCTGGTCGTGATCGAGCAATTGAGCCTACTGACCCGGAACAGGCTGGACGCCTCTACCGAGCCCACGTCGGATTGCGAGATCGGGGTGACCGTCATCGACCACGGGATGTACACGTTGTGCTGCGTGCGCC
The DNA here is from genome assembly GCF_001667925.1 of Mycobacterium sp. E2479. Taxonomy (GTDB): domain Bacteria; phylum Actinomycetota; class Actinomycetes; order Mycobacteriales; family Mycobacteriaceae; genus Mycobacterium. The sequence goes on from NZ_LZJR01000022.1 coordinate 37,215, forward strand.
GCCGGCCGGACGCGTCGACGTAGGTCACCGAAATGATGTCGCCCGGGGCTTTGGTGCCGGTGACCGAGTAGGTGACCTGACGCGGGCCCGCCGGCGTGGTGGGCGGTGGCGCGGCCGCTGTGGACGTCGCCGGCGGTGGCGCCGGAGCGGGTGCGGGCGGGGGCGGCGGTGCCGGAGAAGGCGTCACCGTCACAGTCTGGGTCTCCGTGGCTGATCGTCGCCGGCGTGATGTTCGTGCTGACGTCGCTGGACGG
>NZ_LZJR01000023.1 GCF_001667925.1 Mycobacterium sp. E2479
GACCAGATGAAGACGGTCGCCAAGCTGTCCGGCGGGCAGTCTTACACCGCCACCAATCTGGGCGAGCTGCAAAAGAGCTACAACGCCATCGAGAACGAGATCGGCTACCGCACCGTGCCGGGGCCGGGCAGCTCCGGCTGGCTGCGCCTCGGCGTGCTGACTGCCCTGATTGCGACGGGACTTTCGTTGCTGATCAACCGGCGCCTGCCGAGCTGACGGCTCAGGCGGGCAGCCTGCGGTTCAACAGCAGACCCGCCAGGACGGCGCCGGCCATGACGACGGCGCCGAGCAGCATCCAGGCCATGCTCGCGTCACCTTTCACGGTCTCGTAGCCGATCTGGCGCTGCAGTGTCGAATACACGTTCTTCAGCGAATCCAGGCTGTCGGCGTGGAACGACTGGCCGTCGGTGATCTCGCAGATCTTCTGCAGGGTCTGGTCATCCACCGGAACCGGGATGGTGGCGCCCTCGTAGTCGACAGTGCCGTACGGAGTGCCGAACGAGATCGT
>NZ_LZJR01000024.1 GCF_001667925.1 Mycobacterium sp. E2479
CGTTGCGCTGACCGCACAACTCCGCCAACTCCCCGAACAACACCTCAAGACGCTCGCTCGCGGTCACCCCCACGGCGTCAGCAGATGCGGTCAACGACATGACCACATCATCGCAGCCACCACCGACAAAACCGGACCGTGAGACCCGCGCTGAATGCGCCAATTCAGGTTCTCGCGAGCAGACACAAAATCGCGTGCGCGCGATCCGTTTGCGTGCGGTTTTGCGTCTGCTCATGCGGGCGAGCGCTCAGGCGTGGCGCGTGGCCTCTTGGGCAAGCTGGACGCGCGAAGCCAGGCCAAGCTTGGTGTAGATGTGAGTGAGGTGGGTCTCGACCGTGCGCGGTGAGATGAAGAGCCTTGTGGCGATGTCCTTGTTGCCCAAGCCCTCGCTGACGAGCCGGACGACGTCGAGTTCCGCCGGAGTGAGCGACGCCCAGCCGGTGGACGGGCGCTTGCGTTCGCCGCGGCCGCGCCGCGCGTAGGCGATCGCCTCCTCGGTGGACAACGCGGCGCCCTCGGCCCAGGCGGCGTCGAAGTCGTTCGGGTCCATGGCATCTCGCAGCGCCGTGACCGACGCTTCGTAGTCGGCTTCGCGTACCGCGTACCGCACCTCGCCGGTGCGCCGCCGGACGCCCTCCGCCGCACCGAAGAGCCGGGCTGCCTCGAAATAACTCTCGGCTCGCGCGGCCAGACGAGCTAGACAGTCGAAGATGTCGGGCACGCCTAGCTGTGCTCCTGTGTCGGCCGCGCACGCCAGCGCGTCGTGCGCGTCACGCTCGGCCGCTTCTGCCTCGTCCTCTACGAGCGCAACGCGGGCACGGGCATTCAACGCCATTACCCGAAACATCCCTCGGGTTGAGGACACCGCTCGATCGGCCGAGAGCCGGGCCGCAACGACATCGCCTGCGGCAAGCTCGGTTTCGGCTCGCCACGGCATGTTCGTCATATTGAAATCGGCACCAGGTAGGCGGCTATAGCCCTGTGTGAGGGCGTCTTTCGCTGCGGCGACGTCGCCCGCGGCCAGGTGTGCGGCACCTAACGCGAGATAGCCGAGTCCCTCGACCGCCGCGCCGAGCTCAGCGGCGGACTCGATGGCCGTTTCGGCGGCGGCGAGCGCCTCCGTCCTCTTACCCTGCCACCCAAGGACAAAGCTTTGCGTCATCAGGGCGTTGAACCGGGTCAACTGGTCGCCGGCAGCATCGGCGTCGGCGATCAACTCCCGGAATTCGTCCTCGGCGCCTTGGAGGTCGCCACGCATCGCCCGACCTCCGGCGATCCCCCATAGGCGGCACTGACCCGAGGCGACCCGGTCACCGATCGCGTCGGCAAGGTCACGCCCTTCTTCGGCCGCACGCTCTGATATCGGCAGGCCAGCGATCATGGTCGCGTACGCCTGGAAGCCCAGCAGCTGACTCAGCCTCCATTTGTCGCCCAGGGCGCGCGCCGACTCGATGGCCTCGGCGAAGTATGTCGCCGCCTGATCGGGCTTGAACGCGGCCGTACCCACGCAGCCGGTGAGGGCCCGGACCAATAAGGAGGGGTTGTCGAGCTGGCGCGCGATCGCAAGCGCCTCGGCGGCCTGTTCCTGCCGCTGCGGCATGCCCACCCACCCGTCCAACAGGGCCACGTCGGCCAGCGCCCGCGCCAGTACCGCCGGCGCCACCTCCCCGTCGACGGTCTTCAGGTCGGCCAGCGCCTCGTCGATCCAACTCATCCCTTCGCGTAGGCGGCCGCGCGTGAGCCACAGCGGCTGCAGCGACGAAGCGAGCTGCAGCGCGAGCTCGAGGTCGAGGTTTTCGCGGCTCCAGGCGAACGCCGCTCGCAGGTTATCGATCTCGGCTTCTATCTGCTCGACACGTCCCTGGTGGCCGGTCTCCGCTGGGGCGTCGAGCAGGGCGGCCATCGCGGTGTAGTAGTCGCGGTGACGCGCCCGCACGGCATCGGCTTCGCCGGACTCGCCGAGCTTTTCCAGCGCGTACTGCCGTACGGTTTCGAGCAGCCGGTACCGCGTTCGGCCGCCGGTGTTGTCCGCCACCACCAGCGATTTGTCCACCAGCAGGGTGAGCTGATCGAGGACCTGGTAGCGCTCGACTTCCGTGCCGCCGGCCACGGCACGGGCCGCGGCGAGATCGAAGCCACCCATGAACGGCGCAAGCCGGCGAAACAGCACCCGCTCGGACTCGGTCAGCAGGGCGTGGGACCAATCCACCGAGGCGCGCAACGTCTGCTGACGGCGCACCGCGGTGCGCCGACCGCCGGTCAACAGCCGGAAGCGGTCGTTCAAGCTGTCCACGATCTCCTCGAGTGACAGCGCCCGCACCCGGGCGGCCGCCAGTTCGATGGCGAGCGGCATGCCGTCGAGGCGACGGCAGATCTCCTGCACCGCGTGCAGGTTCTCATCGGTCATCATGAAATCGGATCGCACCCGGCGGGCCCGTTCCGCGAACAACTCGACCGCCTCGTCGTCCACGGAGAGGGACGGCACCCGCCAAATGACCTCGCCGTCGACGCCGATCGGCTCGCGACTCGTCGCCAATAGCGCCAAGCCGGGACAGGCGCTCAACAGCGCGGTGGTCAGCTCGGCAACCCCCTCCAGCAGGTGCTCGCAGTTGTCGAGAACGACCAACATCCGTCGGCCTGCAATGAACCGGATCAGCGTCGCGGTTGTGGAATGCCCCGGTTGTTCCTGCAGGCCGAGGGCACCCGCCATCGCGACCGGCACCAGATCGGGGTCGGCGATCGGCGCCAGGTCGACGTACCAGACTCCGTCATCGAAATCGCCGGTCATCTGGCCCGCTACCTGGATGGCCAGCCGGGTTTTGCCCACGCCGCCCGCGCCGGTCAAGGTCACCAGCCGGTTGGCGGCGAGGCTCTGCCGCACATCGTCGATCTCCGCGCCACGGCCGACGAAACTCGTCAGCGGTACCGGCAAATGCTCAGCGGCAACGGATTTCGATGTTCGAAGGGGCGGGAAGTCGTTGCGAATATCCGAATGACAGAGCTGCACCGCCCGTTCGGGACGGGCGACGCCGCGCAGTTCGTGCCTGCCGAGATCGGTCAGCCACGCGTTGGCCGGAAGCGCATCGGCCACCAAATCCTCGGTGGTACCCGAGAGCAACGTCTGGCCGCCGTGGCCAAGGTCTCGTAGGCGCGCAGTCCGATTGATCGTGGAGCCCACGTAGTTACCTTCATCGCGCAACTGCACCTCGCCGGTATGCACGCCGATGCGCAATCGGATCGGGGCCAGCGGCGCCCGCTGCAATGCCAAGGCGCACGCGACCGCTTCGGTTGCGCGGGCGAACGCCACCACGAAGCTGTCGCCCTCCCCCTGTTCGACGGGCCGCACCCCGCCATACGTGTCGAGCAACTCGGCCAGCGTGCGGTCCAGGCGAGCAAACGCGGCCGTCATCGCCTCGGGCTCGCTCTCCCACAGCCGCGTCGAGCCCTCGACGTCCGCGAGCAGCAGCGTCACCGTTCCAGTTGGCAGCACGTCGCTCCAGTTCAACTCCGCGCGCGGGTCAGTTTCGGTCATGCTAGCCAGCATCTCGGGACGGTGAACCGCAAACATCGGGGAAATCCCGTATCTGGCCCCGGCCGCGGTCCCGCGTCGACGAAACGTCGCGCCAGCCGCCCAACCCGCTCATATCCGCGACCGGCCGGCCGCCCAGTTACGGGTTCTCCCCAGTCTGACGCTCCGAAAATTGCACAGTCGAATCGGACGCACAGGCCGAGGAGGACCGCCATGACCGTGATCATCAACAGCGCTCCGAGCGAGCACTGAACCGGCAGTGCCCCCGCCGCGTGTGTGAGCGCTACCCGTGGCGCCACTGGAAACTTCGCCACCTCGAAAGTTACGTGGATCCACCCTGGCCGAGCACCTGGCCGGTGAACGCCTAAGTGATATCTCGCAACATAATTCGCGTTCACTGCGCGAAAGTGGCGCCGAGCGATCTAGAATCCCGCTTGTGATGACCCCGTCTTACCCCTGGGGGGGCGATCGAGGGCAAATTGCGCGGCACCTTCGGCTGCCGTATCAGACGCTCCGCCAACGGCGGGCGCGACGTTTGTGCCACAGTTTCGAACGGGTGGGCGTTCGGACGGCACCGGAGCGGCTGCGGGCAATGCTCGATGGCGCGCCGCTGGCGGCACACGAAATGATCAACGTGAACTTCGCGTTGATCGCGATCCGGCTCGACCGCGAATCGCGCGCGGCGCGCTACAAGCGGTTGAAGAAGCGCGGCGCCCGTTCGCTGTTGTTCGCGGGCCTGGTCATGGTGGTGCTCAACTTCTTGATGTGCATGGCCTACGTGTTGCTGAACCTGGCGGAGTCGGCGCCTTTGTAGGGCTTCAGCGCGGTGCGACGATGCCGTTGTCGTAGGCGTAGACGATCGCGGCGGCCCGGTCCCGCAGATCGAGCTTTCCGAAGATCCGCCCGACGTGGCTTTTGACCGTGACGCCTGAGATGCACAATTTGTCGGCGATCTCCGTATTCGACAGACCCTGGCCGATCAACGTCAGGACGTCGAGTTCGCGGCTGGTCAGCTCCCCGATCGCGGCGCCGCGGGGACCGGGAGCGGCCTCGCGGTACGTGGTGAGCACGCGCGAGGTGACCGCGGGATCGAGATAGCTGTCGCCCCTGGCAACAGCCCGCACCGCGCGGATCAGTTCCTCGGCGGACGAGTCTTTGAGCACGAAACCGGCCGCGCCGGCACGCAGTGCTCCCGATAACAGCTCGTCCTCGTTGAAGGTCGTCAGGGCGAGTACCGGCGGCCGGCCGCCCAGCCTGCGCGTCGCCTCAATCCCGTCGACGCGGCGCATCCGCAGATCCATCACGACGACGTCGGGCCGGTGCTCGGCCACCGCGCCCGGCACCTCGTCACCGTCGGCGCACTCCGCGACGATGGCGAAACCGTCCTTGCGGCGCAGGATCCGGCGCAGGCCCGAGCGCACCAAGTCCTGGTCGTCGACGAGCAGCACGGTGATCTCGGGCGTTGCGTCGATCATGCCTTGCACCACCATTGGCGCCAGGCGGCGTCGCCTTCGTGCAACGGGATTTCGGCGCACACCGCCCACCCGTCGCCGGTGGGGCCTACGTCGATGGCCCCGCCGAGCAGCTCGACCCGCTGGCGCATGCCACGCACGCCGCGGCCCTCGACCGATTGCGCGGCCACCACCGCCGCGGGAAGCCGGTTGGTGATGGCGAGTCTCGCCGAGGCCGACGAGATATCCAACATGACACCGGCTTTCGATTCCGGAGCATGCTTGGCGATGTTGGCCAGTGACTCCTGGGTAATGCGGTATAGCGCGAGGCCGGCTGCCGCGGACACGTGATCGGTAGGCCCTTCGACGCAGAGCGAGACGGACAGACCGGCCCGCTGGAAACCCTCGACCAGCACCGAGATGTCGTCGATGCCGGGTTCGGGAGCGGTCTGCGCGGTCTTGGCCGGCCAGTTGTCGAGCAGTCCGACGGTACGTCGGATGTCTGCCATCGCCTGGCGGCCCAGCCGCTCGGCCTGCTCCAGGGCGTCGACCGCGTCATCGACGTCGCGGTCCTGCTGCAGCGCGCGGCGCGCACCGGTCACGTGCAACAGAGTGATGCTCAGCGAATGGGCGATGACATCGTGTACTTCGCGCGCGATGCGGCGACGTTCGTCGGCGGCGGCGTGCTCGGCCAACATGTCCTGCGCCGCAATCTGTTCCGCCAGCAGCAGCCGCTGGGTGCGCATCAGGTAACCGAGCAGCCAGCCCGTCCCGATGAAACCCAGGTACAGCACCACAGCGTCCAGGCGGTGCAGGGCGGACGCGGTGAGCAACATCGCGACGGCCGACATGGTTGCCAGCAAGCCGCCCAAGACTGACGCCAACGTCGAGACCACCAAGACCATCAACACCAAGAGCGCCGGTGCGAAATCGGCGTGAATGGGCGTGGACGTGCCGAACAGCGTCAGCGCGGTGGACGCCGACCAGGTTGCCCACAACGGCAACGGGGTGATCTTCGTGTTGAACACGAAAAACGCCACCTCGGGCGACAGGGCTATGGCGAACGCAGTCAGCGCCACGGGCAGATCGGCGGCGGGCCGTTGCAGCGTCCCGATCGTGCCGCCGAGCAAAAGCGAGACATCGACGGCGATCAAGGCCGCCCACGTGATACCGACGGGAATCAGCTCGCTTCGTCGACGCACCTGTTCCCGCAGGTAATTCGCTGCGGCATGCAACATCGTCCAATCCTAAAAGAGCTCGGCGCCTCATCACATCCTCCTGCGGTCGGCATGCGTCTCCGCCCGTGGTAGGAGACAAAGACTGCACTTCGGCACGACGCGCGCCGACCCTCTGCTCTCCTAGCGTCGAGTCATGACATGGACACTGCTGCACGACCGCATGGCCTTCATGGCCGAGGTGATACGAGCCGCCGAGACGGACCCCGAGGCGGCACTTGCGTTGATCGACAAGTCATCCGAGGTGCCCGAGCTGTTCGGCGACAAGGAGGGCTTGATGCTTTCACTCGGCCACCGATGGATCACGATGCTGGTGGCCAAACTGGATCAGGCGGCCTACGAGGGCGCTTCGGCCGAACAGGTGCGTGCCGATCTCGAAGCCGCCCATCCCGGGCTGCACGCGTTGGTGAAGATCGGCACCCGCTGCTCGCTGCGCGTGCGCTCCCTCACGCGTGGTGAGCATGTGGCCGTGGGCTTGTTCGGCGGGCCCACCAGTGATCGGCAGACCGTTGCATGACCGAACGGGCAGCCTTGCGCGTCTGACCAGCCGGTACGCGGTCCTCGTCGCCGGCCTATGGGTCCTGGCGGCGGGAATCGCTAATGTGGCGGTCCCGCAATTGGAGCGGGTCGTGGACTCCCATGCCCGGTCCTTCATGCCGACCGGCGCGCCGAGCGCGGTGGCCGCCGCCCGGGCCGCCCGGCTATTCAACCAGACGCCCAGCAATAACTTCGTTTACGTTGTGCTGGAACGCAATCAGCGGCTGGCGCCGCAGGATCGCCGGTTCTACGATGCGCTGACGACATCGCTCGGCTCGGATCGGCGCCACGTGTATGCGGTGACCGACCTGTGGTCGCAGCAGGCCACCGCCGCCGGCGCGCAGAGCCCGGACGGCAAGGCGGTCAGCGTGATGGTGCGGCTGGCCGGGATGCTGGGCACCGCGCAGGCGCGTGATTCGGTGAACGCCGTGCGCGGGGCCGTCCAAAAGCTCTCACCGCCGCCGGGCCTGGTAGTCCATGTCACGGGTCCCGGTGCCACAATCGTCGACGAATTCTCCGCGATCGATCGGCAGATGCTCAAAATCACCGGCGCCACCATCGGGCTCATTCTGCTATTGCTGCTGGTGGTCTACCGATCACCCATCCCAGCCGCGATCCCGCTGATCTCGGTCGGACTCGCGCTGGCTCTGGCTCGCGCCGTCGTCGCCGCCCTAGGCCAGGCCAATGTGGTTGAGGTGTCGCTTTTTTCGGTGGCGCTCATGGCCGCCATGACATTGGGCGCGGGGACCGACTACGCGATCTTCCTGGTGGGCCGCTACCACGAAGGCCGGCGCCGCGGCGTGGCTCCGACCCAGGCGTTGACGCAGGCCTACCGGTCCATCGCGCCCGTGGTAATTGGATCGGCGCTCACCGTGTCGGTGGCACTGGCGTGCCTGGTCTTCGCGAAGGTGGGCGCCTTCCGCAGCGCCGGGTTGCCCTGCGCGATCGGCATTCTGGCGACCATGGTCGCGGCACTGACCCTGACGCCCGCGCTCATGAGCCTGGCGATACGCCGGGGGTATCTCGAGCCGCGTCCGTCGAAAACGGCGCATCGCTGGCGTCGTGTCGGAACGGCCGTGGCGCGGTGGCCCGGACCGATCCTGGTCACTGCGCTGGCGTCGACCCTGCTGGTCGCGTTGCCGTTGGTCGGCATGCGGGTCGGCTTCAACGAACCCGCTGCCACGCCGTCGTCCGCCGACTCTAACCGTGGTTATGCCAGCGCCGACCGGCATTTCGCGGCCAACGCACTGCTGCCCGATGTCATCGCAATCCAGGCCGACCACGACCTACGCAATCCAGCCGGCCTGATCGCCATCGAGCGAATCACCCGCCACATCATGGCCGTGCCGGGGGTGCGTGCGGTGCAATCCGCCAGCCGCCCCGACGGCAAGGTGCCCGAACAGGCGACGTTGAGCTATCAGGCCGGTGTGCTCGGCCGTCAGTTCGGTGAAACCATGGATTCGCTGACGCAGCGCCTCAAGCGAGTCTCCGAACTGGACAGTGCGCTGGCGCAGACCCAGGCTGCGGTCGACGGGTTGGGCAGCGGATTGCGCGGTGGCAGTGCCGGATTGGCCGACATGTCCGGCGCCGCGCAAGAAATGCGAGCCGGGATGGACGGACTGCAGCAAAATGTCACTACGGTGTCGGGTTACCTCGACCCGCTGCGGGACTTCGTCGGGCGCACCCCCGACTGCGCCACCAATCCGATCTGCTCGACAGTGGACCGGGTACTCCAGCCCGTCGATAGCCTGGTGCAGACATCCGCCGACCTGGGTTCGGGCGCGGCCAAGCTCACCAGCGGATCGAGCACGGCCGCCGCCGCGATGGCGACCCTGCCGCAGAGTGTGGCATCGATGCGAGATGCGTTGGGGCAAGCGCGTTCGGCCACGCACGACTTGTTGAGTCTGTCCGACGCGCTCGGGCCCCAAATGCACCGGCTGACCGATTACCTGAACGAGATCGCCACACAGTTTCAGGGCAGCGCAGCGGCGGACTTCTACATGCCGCAGCGGGCGTTGACCGACCCCCGGTACACCACGGCGCTGGGCCACCTGGTCTCAGAGAACGGCCGTGCCGCTTACCTGCTGGTGTATGGCGATGGGTCGGAGTGGGGTGCCAACGGTGTCGAGCGCGCGGGCCAGGTGCGCGCCGCCATCAGGGAGGCCACCAAGGAAGGCACCCTGACTCCGACCGAGGTCGACCTCGCCGGAGTTGGACCGGTAACCGCCGATCTGCAGCGTTTTGTCGCCGGGGACACCACGCTTCTGGTGTGTGCCGCACTGGTTCTCATCTTCCTCATCGTCACGGCCATGTTGCGCAGCCCGGTCGCGGGACTGGTCGTGGTCGGGACCGTCGTCACCTCCTACGCGTCGGCCGTCGGTGCCAGCGTGCTGATCTGGCAGCACCTGCTCCATCACGACCTGCACTGGGCCGTGGCCCCGATCGCCTTCATCGCGCTGACCGCCGTCGGCGCGGACTACAACCTGCTGCTGGCGTTGCGCATCAAACAGGAAGCGGCGGCGGGCCTGAAGACCGGCATCATCCGGGCGTTCGGCGGTACCGGCGGCGTGGTCACGATAGCGGGTGTCATCTTCGGACTGACCATGCTGGCGCAGCTGAGTAGCAGCGTGCTCAGCATCGCCCAGATCGGCACGACGATCGCGGTCGGATTGCTACTGGACACGCTGGTGGTGCGGACGTTCATCGTGCCGTCGATCGTGACGCTACTGGGCCGGTGGTTCTGGTGGCCGAGTCCGCTTCCCCGCCACACCGTCCCGTCGTCGATGAAAACGCCCGAGCCGCAGCTGGTTACTGCGGTGGCGGTGTAACCGACGAGGGCAGCCCGACCAGAACGCCTTCGACGTCTCCGTCGACGCTGACCAGCAGTCCGCGCCCCGGCGGCAGTGTTTGCGCGCGGACGTTTCGGTTGATCCGGTTCTGCGGATCGTTGTCCATGTACAGCTGCGCGACCTTCGCCGAGTTCTGGAAGCGCATCCATGGATCCATTTGCAGCGTAGCCCAGTTCGCGCTGTTGCGGGTGGTGAAGACGTGCAACCCGATCTGCCGCGCACGCTCCATCAGCTTCCAAAGCGCCGCGCCCACCGGGGGTTTGGGCGGGTAGCTCTGATCCGGGCGCAGGTCCTGGATGTCGTCGATGAGCACAAAGTGCCGCGGTCCTTCCCAGGGTTTGAGTGCGCGTAACTCCTCCTGACTCAGCCCTTTCGGGGGCAGCCGCGGCAGCAGGACCTGCTGGGCCAGTGCGGTGACCACCTCGTCGATCTCATCCTGGTCATAGGCGTATGCGCGCACGTAACCCGGTCCGTGCAGATCCCGTAGACCGTGCGGTGCGGTCTTGGGGTCGATCAGCGTCAGCTGCGCTTCCTCGGGGCTGAATCGGTTCATGATCGCCTCACCAATGGCGACCAGCGACAGGGTTTTTCCGCACCCTTGCCGTCCCAAGATCATCAAACCGGGGCTCTCGCGCAGCCTGATGGGAACCGGGCCCAATTCGTGACGCTCGCCGATGGCGAAAGAGATCGACAGGTCATCGCCGCTGGGGTGCGCGGCCTCGTAGTCCAGAATCGCCTTCAGCGCCACCCGCTGCGGCAGGCGCTGCAGGGTGGCGTGCTTGGTGACTCCGGCGACATCCGCGATGCGTGCGCCGACGTCGACGATGCTCACTACCGCGCCGGTGTTCGGATCGGTCAGGGCCGGAACACCCACCCGTAGCTCGTGCAAGCTGTCGGTCAGGCCGAAGCCGGGCCGGTTCAGCGTCCGCCGCGCCGCGTCGCGTGACTCGAGCGACGAGTGGCCCATTTGACTTTCGCTCGGGTCGGCCAGCCGCAATTGGATGCGCGCGGTGGCGTTTTGCAGCAGGCTTTGTCGCTGGCCGTGAATCCAGCCGCCGGCGCTGCACATCAGGTGCACCCCGTATTCGGGGCCGCGGCTGCTCAGCGAGATGATGCGGTCGCCCAGCACGGTGTCTTTCGAGTACAGGTCGTCGTAGTCATCGACCACCACGAAGACATCGCCGAACGGGTCGCCGGCGTCGGTGCCGCCCAATCCGTCGCTGCCCGGGCCGAATCGGCGCTCGCGGAAACCGTCGAGGTCGATCTTGAGGCGCCGGAACGAGTCCTCGCGGGCGTCGATCAACGCGTCCATGCTGCTTAAAATGCGCTCGATACCCTCGGCGTCCTTTGGCGAGACGATATCGGTGACGTGGGGCAACGATGCGGCCTGGGCGAGGGTGGCGCCGCCGATGCAGAAGAACGTCACGCGCGACGGGCTGTACATCGTTGCCGCCGAGCACATCAGCGTCATCAGCGTGGTGGTCTTGCCGCGCTGCTTGGCACCCACCACGATCACATTGCTGCGCAACGCATCCACCGCGTGAACGATCTGCTTGGACTCTTCCGGGATGTCCATGACACCGACCGGGAACATCAACCCCGCGTTGTGTCCGTAGTCGACGTGCCAGGGTTTGCCGCGGTATCCCGCGACCAGGGCGTCGATGGACTCGGGCTCCTCCAGTGGCTCCAGCCAAGGTCGGCGCGGTGAGCGGTGGGGCACGTCGTGCAACGACTCGCGCAGCACGTCGACGATCTTCTTCCGCTTGAAACCATCTTCGTAGTAGAGGAATTCGTCGGGCTCGGCGTCTACGGCGGCGGCTGCTTCCAACGCCGAGGCGTCGGAGGCGTCCAGTGGCTGGAATTGCCAGTTGTAAAGCCGCGGCTTGGTCAAGGTCATGTCGACGGTGGTGGCCACCTCCTTGGCCTTCGGCACCACAAAGGGGGCGGAAAGATAGAAGCAGCGGAATGGTTCGAGATCACGCGGTCCCACCTTCAGCAGGCCGAAACCGTTTTCCTTCGACGGTAGGTGGTAGGCGGCATCCGAGCCGATCACCTCGCGGCTGTCGTCGCCGGACTCGGCGCGCAGCGCGATGCGGAACGCGATGTTGGACTTGACCTTTTGCAGCGACGACAGGTCCAGCCGCTGCCCACCGAGCATGAAGAACACGTTGGCGCCGCGGCCCTCCTGGCCGATGTGGATGATGAGATTGATCCACTTCTCGTGGTTGGCGAACAGTTCCAGGTACTCATCGACGATGACGAGCAGGACCGGCACCGGGGGCAGATCCCGTCCGGCGAGCCGGATCTCTTCGTAGTCGTTGGCGTCGCGCGCGCCCACCGAGGTGAACAGCTCGTAGCGCTGCTTGATCTCACCGTCGATGACCCTGCGCATCCGCTCGGCCAGGTGCCGTTCGTCCTTGCCGAGGTTCGACAGCGCCGCCACCACATGGGGAATGCCCAAGATGTCCTGCGCCGCCGATTCGAATTTCATGTCGACGAAAATGACGTTGAACGTCTCCGGCGAGTGGGTCAGCGCGATGCCGTAGACCAACGACAGAAAGAATTCCGACTTACCCGAGCCACTGGTGCCGATGACCACCGAGTGGAACCCGAAGCCGCCGAAGTCTTTCGCACGGAGGATGATGTTCTGCAGCTCACCGTTGGGTTTGGCACCGACCGGGACCTCGCACCAACGCTCGTCGCCGCGCCCCCGCCGCTCGGACCATAACCGGTCGACATCCAGGTCGCGTGGGTCACCGATTCCCAGGGCCCGCAGCAGTTCGGTTGCGCCGCTGACCGAGTCGGCGATCTCACTGCGGCTCGTCGGCGACCAACGGGCCATGGCCCGCGCATACCGATAGGCGCGGTGCACGGAAAGCTGGTCGGCGTGGGCGAAAAACTTGTTACGCACCCGCAGCAGCGGTGCCGGGCGGTCGTCCTCGTCGTCGGCGTCGGAACCGACGCGGTGCAGAGCTATATCACCGTTAACCGCTCCCTTGGGCGCGCTGTGGCGCTCGCTGAGATCGAAGACCTGGTCATTGGCGAAGCCCACGCCGGTACCAATGCGGGAGGCGATGCGCAGCAAAGTGATTCCCGCCTTACCGACCTGCCCGGCCACGCTCTCCCAGGCATCGGGGCTGCCGGTGTTGTCGTCGACGATCACCAGGTGCGGGCCAAGATCGACCATGTCCGTGCCGGTTTCCAGCGTCGAGCCCATCGCGGTGGGGCTGACCGCGGCTAGCGGCGCCCATGCGCCGCGTTTGCCCTTCATGTGCAGCTGGGCACCGAGCGTTTCTTCGAGTTCCTCGGGCGTGGCGAAGACCAGACGCCGGAACCCGCACGCGTCGAACAGCTCATCGTGCAGGTTGTGCGGCAGCCAGATGATCCACGACCACACCTCGGGGTTACGGGTCACCACGAGCAGCTTGACGTCGCGCGGGTTGTGGAACACCGCCAGGGCGCACAGCACTGAGCGCATCAGCGAGCGCAGCCGATCCAGATCCGCACCGACGAAGCTGAATCCGGGCGCCGAGCGTAGGTTGACCACCTTGGCGATATCGCGAATCTTGCGCTGCTCCAGGATGAAATCGCGAAGGGCCTGCCCCGTGACGGGCTCTAGCTCCTCATCGGAGGCGATGTCGGGCCATGTCACTGACAGTACCGAGTCGGGTGCGTGTTGAACACCCGTGCCTAGGCGCACCTCCAGGAAGTCCGCGTCGGCGCGCCCGCGTTCCCACATCCTGGGGCCGCCGATGATGGCACCGAGCCCGCGGGGATCGGAGTGCACGGAGTTCTGCCATTCACGTTGCGCGCACACGGCGGTCTGGATCTCATCGCGGTTACTGTCAAGCTCACGAAGATAGCGGCGGCGGCCCTTTTCCATTTCGCCCCAAGTGATCTTGCGGGCACGCCCGAAGCGGCCGGAGAATGCCAGCATGCTGAAGGCGCCGATGCCCATCAGGGGGAAGAAGCCGGTGGTCAGGCTGCGCACACCCGAGACGTACAGCATGACGATGGTGCCGATGAGCGCGACGATCAGCGCCGGCACTCCGATCATCACCCAAATGTTGCGAGGCTCGCGTTCCGGCAGCGCGATCGGCGCACTGGGTGCTACCCGCACCGGTTTCGGCGGCTCGATCCTGACACGGTTGATGGGGAATGCTTTTTTGGACATTCTCTAGCCTCCGGGCTTCGCCGATGTGGTCACCACAGCCACCTTGCCGAACGCCGGGACGGTGTCCCGCGCCAACAGCGCTGCGTCCCTTGATAACTCCGGGCCCGCCGCGAAGGTCCGCAGCAGCGGCCAGGGTGCCTGGACTGCCGATCCCGGGTCCAGCCCCAGCGCGCGCAACGTCGTGTCGTCATTGGTGATGCCGAACCGAACCCCATTGTCGGAAACCCAAAACAACGATTCCCGCGAATCGGAGGTGACCACACCGCTGGTCGACGTCACGAAGTTGGCGGCGCCCGGCAACACCAGCACCTGGCTGGCGACCACCGAGGCCGGGTCGCGGTCGTCACGCACCAGGTGGACGATGCGGTTGTCGAGGTATGACGGCGTCGGAAGTCCGCGGCCGTTGTAGACCACAACACGCGCCTGCGGATCCGTCGAGCCCTTCTCCCACCCCACGCACGTAGTCGGATTGGCTGCGCTATCAATGAAATTCAGACGCTTGGTCGGGTAATAGTCCACCGCAAGCGAGGACACCTCGGGGATGTTGACCAGCACGTCGGGAGCAACCACGCGGGGCGCTGTCGAGCCATAGGAGTTGGCGCTGCGCAGAAGGTCGGCAACGAAGCTGGTGATCTTTTGCACGCCGTCGGGCAACAGCACATAGAACTGCTTGCCGCCGCTGGCCGTTTGGGACTGCAACACCGCGCCGACCTGGGAGCCCGAGACCCATGTCGAAGGCGTGCCCGCCAGTGGTACCGCGGGCACGCCGATCGGTTCCGTCGCCGGCAATGCGTCGTGGAGCGCCCGCGAAATCTCCACCGGCAGCGTCACTCCCGGGTCGAGTCCCAAGCTCAGCGTGACAGCCCTGTTCGTCGGATCGATCTGCGAGCGTTTGCCGCCCCAGATCACAAAAGTGTTGCCCTCGAACGTGACCAACACCCCGGCATCATCACTCAGCGGTGTGGCGCGGTCGAAGCCGTCGAGTTGTCCCGCGATCGAGGTCACTACCGGCCGCTCGGGGCTGCGTGGTCGCCCCGCCGTGTCGCACACCGCCCACGCCGACGTCGCCCCTCGATGAACCGGCATCGCTGCCGGCGCGCCAGGGATGCCAACGAGCGGTCCGGTCGGATACTTCGCTATCTCAGCCGGTTTCACCCACGTCGGCTGATTCGCCGTCCCCGTCGCCAGCCGGGCGGACGTCAAATTCAACACCGGGTACAGCCGGCCGTCAATCCTGGCGTAGAGGGCCCCGGAATCGCGGTCGCCGATGATCGCCGAATCACCGACAATGCCAGTGGGTTTGAGAACATTCAGCAGCAGCATCCATCCCGACGCGATGGCCACCAACAGTACCGACAACACCAGCGCGGCGGTCTGCTTGCGGTCATCGTGTTTCATGCGCACCGAAAAACGGGTGGTCGCGGCGCGCAGCCGTCGGTTATAGAACAGGTGCCCAGAGTTCTGGTCCCGGTTAGACAAACTCAGCGGCATGCTCAGTACCCCTTGGGCGCTCGGTGAGGATCGGCCTGCTGAATTCGATCGGCCAGATTCGATGCGTCGGCGGCCACCCCATAGCGGCCCATCGCGTAATTGATGAACGCGCACGCCTGCGCTACCAGATTGTGGATGTCGCGCGAGGTCCCCGGCTGGTGGTACGCCGCGAAGGTTGGCGCGATGAATTGCCAGGCACCCTTACTCGGTGTGCCCCGCGCCGCGTTGGAATCCCAGTCGTTAACTGCAGTCGCGTTGTAATTGGACTCGCGGCGAGCCACCAGGTCCATGCCGCGTTCCCAACGAGCGCGCGCAGCCGGGTCATGAATACCCTTGATGTCCAACGCTTTACGGATGGCTGCCAGCACCGCCGGGCGTCCGCTGGCCTGGTTTCTGTGCATCGACCGCCCTCGAAGGTAGTGCAAGCGTCGCAGTTTCAGCGCGAGCAGCTTTGCGCGCCGGCGTGATCCGGCGACGTGCCGATGTTGGGTCCGCAGCCGGTCCGCCATACGGGCGACCGCCTCGCGTCGGCCCATCGGCGTATCGGCGGCCGGCGTCGTGTCGGTTAAGGCGGCGTCGAGCACCGTCCGCGTCGCCGCACGGCCCTGGGTGTGATCGGACCGCGCCGCGGTGATGATCTGTCCGAGCGTCCGGTCTGAATGTGCCGAGCGCGCCAACCGTGATATCGAGGAGCCCGACCGCGCGGCCGCTGCGCCGGGCAGCCCACCAGGACCATGCGTCATCGCCTCAGCGCGCGCCCGCGTCTCTATCGGCGCGCCACCGATGCCGTGGTCCGTGGCGGTTCCCGCGAACAGATCGTGGGCACGAGCCAACACCGTGATCGCTCGCATTTTCAGCGGATCTGTCACCGGCTTCCCCGCCGTGATTCACCTGCGCGCCCTCTGGGCGCCGCATCCTTGCCGGCCACTCGCGTTAGTACTCCCACACCCTTCCTGGCCGCGTGATCCGCGGTCGCTGCCGACGTGCTCAATAGCATGCACGTATCGACAGTTCTGCTGTCAATAACGGGCGACCCAACAGGCCCGCGCTCAGGGCTGGGTCGGCCGCGATTACGTAGCGACCTTACTGCCGGGCGAACTGCGCGACCACTCACCTTCCCCTGGGCTGGAGGAGGCCTATTCCTTCGGCTCGTCCTCGGACGGCATGATCACGATCCGGCGATTGGGCCTATTAGTAACCACCGTCGGCTTGGCCTCACCGGATTTGCTGCCCGGGGTGCTCGGGGGGATCGTCAAGCGGCCCTTTACCGGCTGGCCGTTAGGCACACCCGGTGCCATGACCCGCTTCTCGGCCGGCTTGTCTTTGGTGCCGGCCTCGCCACCGGCGCCCATCGCGCCAGGCGGCATCATCGGCATACCGGTCATGCCGGGTTGGGCCGGCATGGCTGGCATCCCTCCGGTTGGCGGCATCATGGCCGCCTTCGCGGCCGCCGGCGTGGTTGGCGGGGACGACGTTGGCACCGGCGGTGGGCCCAGCGAGCTGGCTGGAGTGGTGCCGCCACCCCCGAGGCCGCCCCCACCGCCGCCGGCGGAACCGGCGCCCAGGCCGGAGCCCGCGCCACTGCCGACGCTGTCGACCAGATGCGCGTTGTCAGCGAGGGCGGCGCCATGGGCACCCTGAACCGCGCTCATCAAGGGTTGGAACGCGCTTTGGCCGGCCTGCATCGCCTGCTGCGGCAGCTGGGTCAGCGGCCCCATGATGCCGCCGATCGCGCCGCCGATCGCACCAGTAACGCCCTGCAGCGTCTGCTGGACCATCTGCATTTCCTGCTGCCCATTTGCCTCGTTGGCCGGGAACTTAGCTTCGGCATCGGCGGCATGGGCGCGACGGTCGGCGTCTGCAGCTGCGGCGTCCGCGGCATCTTTGGGGACGCCAGCGTTGCCGACGCCGCCCAAGGCGCTCTGCCAACCGTCGGCGACTGAGGTGCCACCTGGTGGAGTTGGACCGGGGACCGGCAAGTGCACCGGGACTCCGTCAACCGTCGAGCCCGGAGACTGCTTAATGTTCTGCCCTGGACCGCCCATAATTCACCTCCACCCCATTCGGATCCACAAGTGCTCAAAGCCCCTCGGCGTCGGATCTAGCACATTTTGTCACAGCACGACGCAATCGGTATTCAGGTCGAGATCCGGCCTATGTGGCCACTCCGATGACTGATTGCGGCGAACCACGCCAGGTGATAGTTCGCGAGGTACTCATGGCCATCGATCAGTGCCTCGATGGCCGCCAGGAGCATCCAATCTCCGACCACCTCTGGGTCGTGATTGGGATAGGCCGCTAGCACCGAATGCTGAATTGCTGCGGCGCATACGCGCAACATCTCCGTTTCGCTTTCCAGGACGCCGGTTTTCCGCACCGCGGGCGCCGCGACGGCCTGGGCGATACGTGGCAGACCATCGCGGCGACGCACGGCATCGACCAGGGTGGGCCCGAGCTCATCGACTTGAGGCGCCGCCGAGCGGGCGGGCCGGTCACCGCTGAGCGCGGGCTCGTCGGGACCCGGCTCGCCGACATATGTGTTGGCGTGATGGGCAGCTGCGGCCGTGATGGCGCCTAGCAAATCCACCAAGTTTGCATCACGGCGTCGCGTCGTTGGCTCGAGCAGTGTTACGTGGGCTGGCAACCGGACGTGCGGCGGAATCCAGCCTCCGGCAAGGTCGGTGACCAGCAGCGTCGTGGTGCCGTCGTCGCGCAGCCCTGCCGCCCACGACAGGCGCGGTTCCTGGCGGGCCACCGCGTCGACGAGGCGCTGTAACCGTTGTTGTTCGGCCGTCCTGGCCGACACCGTGCCAGCCGTCGCGCCCGTCGCCGCGGAGGCTGCCGATGCACCGGCCATGGTCGATGACCCCGCGCCGGCCTGGCTCGCCGCGGCCCCGGACGCCGTCCGCTCCACTGGCGAGACAAGTGGCCCGCCCGCAGATGGAGATGATGCCGGTGAAGACGCCACTGGCGCGCCCGACACGGGGCCGGCCGGCGTAGCAGGCACTGACGGGGGCGCCACGACAGGCGGGCGCAGGTCAGAACCGTAGGCGGGCAACGGTCCTGAGGGAATGGATGCTGCGCCTAGGGTCGGCGCGGGTGACGACCATGAGCCACCGGTAATGACCGGCGCAACTGAAGCGCCGCCGCTGGTGGGCGCTGGCGCGGGTGACGGCGCCGGGGGCGCGTCGACCGGCGTACTTGTCGGAATGAAAGTTCCCCCACCGGGTACGGTCGGCGTCACTGCTGGCGTAGTCGCCGCAGTTTGCGGGCTGCCGGTCTCCATCGCTTGTAGGGGCCCCGCCGTAAACGCTTGCCCGCCAGGCCCTGTCGTCTGGCCGGTCGCCAAGCCGGAGGTGAAGGCTTGTCCCAACCCAGGCTGCAGGCCCTGACCTAGACCAGCCGGTGACGCCGAAACAGGCGCGCCATGCACCCCGGGCATCCCCGGCGATGCGGGTACGCCACCGCCGGGCGTTTGGATACCTGTCGACGGGGCTGCTGGTGGCGCGCCTGGAACTGAACCAGCGTCGTAGCGGCCACTGCCGCCTTGAGCACCACCTGGAATGCCTCCATGAGTACCGATCCCACCGCTGCCAGGATTTCCGTCAGATGCAGGACCACGCCCGGCAGCCGCATGAACACCTGCCCGGGCTGCTCCAACCCCTCCGCTGCCGTCCCGCCCCCCAGAGCCGTGCGGTGGCGCCTTCAGGTCATGCTCGCTGATCGGTTTCGGTGGTGCGACACCATCGACATCAAAGCCGTTTGCTTGCGCCCAGCCCCGGGCATTGCCCCCCAGGCCTTCAGCATCAAGGATTTTTTGCGTCGCCGCGATCATCTTGTCGCCCGCGTCCCGGCTGGCATTCGCGGCATCGGCGGTGCAGCGCGCTTGGACACGTTGCACTTCCGCTAGTTGCTCTGGGAATGGCTTTTTCGATGCAAGAATTTCATCTATATCTTTATTGCCCTTGTTCGCTATTTCGGATAAGCGGCTCCGCAAGTAATCGATGGCGTCCGCGCCGGAGTTGAATGCCGAGGTCTTCGTCCGATACTTCTCCGCAAGATCCAGGTGAAATTTCTCGCCCTGTTGATATCGCGAAATGAGGTCGTCTGCCGTGTGACCCTTGTTGTGGGCCGCGATTTTTGTCCAAAGATTACGCAGGTGTTGCGAGTATCGTTGCTGCTCTGCAGAAGCCTGACTCCAGTGTTGTGCGCCTGCCCGCAGTGTCGTTGACGGCGCTGGCCACCACGCACCGACGAGCGCCGCTGACCACTTACCCGGCGGAAGATCAACCCCCACCGCATACCTTTTTCATGACTGCGTCTTTCGCGATGACGTCGTCGAGGGCAGCTCGATAATCTGCATCGCTGGCGACAGCGCTACTGCCCAGGGCAGTAACTGTTCCGTAAGCAGTCGCCAAAGCGTGCGCCGCGTCTCGATGGTTGGTATCAAGAGCGGGAGCTTCGGACGCCATGTCGAGCATCACGGCGCCATTGGTATCCGCAATACGGGCCAGTGCCTTGTCCGTTCCGTTGGTGTCCACTTCCACCGCTCGCGCTACCAGCTTGTAGGTGTCGCAAAGCGCTTTCTGCGCGGCGCCGGTCTCCGCCGCCGTATAGGTGGGCGCCGTAGTGGTAACGGCTGAGGAGTGCGAAGCCGTCGGTCGCGTTAGTGCTACGACTAGCGCAGCAACAGCCACCGCGGCGGTCGCAACTACCGCGCTTGTCAGCCATGGGCGTGGACGAAATTTTGGCTGCGGGATTTGCGGTGGAGGCCAACTTCCAGCAGGCGGCGGGACAGATGGCCCTGCACCATGATCCGAAGGCAGGTCTCCCGCCATATTCCCTCCTCTATTCGGCACGTCTGTGCGCGACACCATACAAATCGTCCAAACGGCCTTCGCTCCATCAATAGTGGAGCAAGGAACCGGACGCCAAGCAATTCACTGTGCGCCGCGAGTCTCCACAACTTCTGATGTGTAGCGGCAGCCTGGTCAGCAGTGTATGAGGGCATCGTCAACGTGGTTGAGGACGCCGCTGGCTGACTGTTCGTACGAAGGGTAAATGCCACAATGAGGACCCCGGCGCCCAGCAGGACGGCAATCGCACCCAGACCAATCGCCGGCCACATTTGTGAACGTGGCCGCGCGGTGTGGGTCCTCCGCGACGGGCTTTGTCTATACGTCGTGTGCCGACGGACCCGAACTCGGTCGCAGCGCTTGCATTTCGGTGGCGTTGTTTTTGTCCATGCTGGTGAACCCGTTGGCCGCATGGTGCGCCTTGGTGCCGACTCCTGTGAGCGTCTCACTGTGGCCTTGCAGGGTTTTCACGTGGTGCCCGTGCGCTGCCGACACCGCACTGTGGAAGGCGTCGGCCGCCGCGAAGTCACCGAACATTCCCGATGCCACGGTTCCGCCTGCCAACTGATCCGCCCCGTCCTGGGCGTGACCTCCTGCGCGGTGGGACTGGTTGCCTCCGGAACGCAACAGCTCCGCATCGACGAACACTGGCACTCCTTCCGTTCACGCGATGGGTTCGAGCACAGCCTCCCGGCCGCGTACGCCATTTGATCAAGCTAAATGCCACTTTGGGAGTGGTCAATTCACCTGAACCGCCCGCCAATGGGAGCCGTCGCTAGAACCCATGACCATTGGTGACCGATCGCGCGGGTCGATCCCATTCCGGATCGACGGTGACGGGCACCTGGATCCCGACGTGCGGCAGCGAAACCGTCCCCAAGCGGGTATGCAACTGGAAAGGAAGGGCGATGCGCGCTGCGGATCGATCACGCGCCAGCATGCCTTCGCCGGACAGGCGATCGCCGTGCCCGGTGACGATCTCGGTCATGTTGTGCAGCGATTCGCTGCCCACGTCGTAATAGTGCGAGTGGTCGGTGAACCACGGCACTACGCTGCGCGAGCCCGCGACTTCGGCGTGAAACCGCACCTCCCCGAAACCTGCATGAGCGGGATCGGTGCCCAGCCCGGCCAATGGGCCCAGCGGTTGGTCCAGCGTCGCGTTCAAGCCATTCGGGAGTCCGGTACCCGAATCGCCGATCCAGCTGACCGCATCGGTCGAAGCGGCACCCACATACAATCGGCCACCGTCGAGACGAAAGTCCCCGGCGCTGTGCGCTAAATCTGTTCCTGGACAACCGGTTAGCACGGCGTCATTGGCCCGCATGCCGCTGTTTGCGAATGCGTCAGCCACCGTGGTGGATCCGTAGGAATGGCCGAGAACCGTTACATGTGCTGGGGTCGACGGCTCATGGGTGGCGCCAAGGCCATTGACATCGGCGGCCAGCAGCGCGCCCGCCTGGCGTGCCCGCCACGGGGTGCCCACCTGTTCCAACATCGATGGGTCGGTGAGGGCCTGCTGCCAGTGCGGGTGGTCGAATTCTGGTGCGTCATAACCCATCCAGGCCACCACAGCGGTGGTATGGCGAGGGTCGGCCTTCATCGACTGCTCATAAAGATTGAGGGCGTCGTCTGTCCCGTCGGACATCCACCCTCCCCGCACACTGCTGTTGGTGCCCGGGACGATGACCGCCGTGTTGCGGGACTTGTCCGGGTTGCCGATCGCGATGGCTGCCCTGCCCTTGCCGTTGAACGCCAGCGGGTCGTACGCCCACAACATAATTGGGACACCGCGAGATGCGTCGGACCCTTTGTCGCGCTCGAGGAAGTCGTTTGTTTTCACCGCGTTTTGGTATCGGGCGATGTCTGTGGCGCAAAGCCCATAATCGCCTGGGTTGGAGAACACGTCCGCATTCCGGTCGTTGAGCGCGTCGTCTCGGAGCGTCGAGGGATCGAGCCCACGCTGGCGGACCGCGTCTTCGACCCTGCGCAGGTTGTCTTTCATCGCTGCCTGGTTCACCGAGTCACGCGTCTCCGCCGGTACGCCGTTGAGGTTGCCCAACTCGTAAGGGTGCTGCTCGATCAGCAGACGTTGCTGGTTTGCGCTCAACGCGTCCCACCATCGTTTGACTTCTTCTGGGCTGTTGCCCGGCCATGGAATCGACAGCTTGTCGACACCTTGAACCTCCGCCGGATCGGCGCCCTCGGCACGCAGATGCCTTAGCCCCGTTGCAAGCATGGCCGAATACCGATCGCGAATCTGGCGAAGCACCTGCACTATTGCGTTCACCTCGGTAACAGCGTCCCCGCGCAGGTTGTCGGCCGCGCAGTGGTCGTCGTCCGCGAAAGCGTCGCAAAGCTCGGCGTCGATGTCCTCGAGGTCGTACTCCAGCGCAGCGAGGTACCACGCGGAGGCGCGTTGCGCCTCGGCCAACGCGGCGGCGATATTCTCCAAAGCGATTGCGATCTCCGGCAATCGCTCGGCCTGCAGGCCGAGAGAGCGGGTCGCGCGCTGTACCTCGTCGACGTCGTTGATCGGATGCTCACCATTCTGGTGATTCCACGACGCCTCGAACCGGCGACGGGCAGCCTCAAACGCGAAGCTGGCCTCCACCGTGTTTACCCCGGCGTCACGAAAGGCTTTGGCTAGAGCCGAGATCTGCGCTGGGGCTCCGGCTTGCATACTGGCGTCGATCGACCAGGGATCGCCGACCGCCTCGGCAACGAGAAACGGAATGTTCAGGTGGCGCAGTTGCATCGGGTCCCCGACGAAGCGCGTTAAGGCACCGAATTGCCGTCAGAGCGCGCTCGCGCCATCGGCGAGACCGTCGCCGTCGGTGTCGGTCAGCCGGACGTTCCACTTGCCATCGCCATCGGTGTCGACGTATCCGGTCACGCCGCGTTCGTCAGATCGCAGAACACGGTCGGCCAGCCCATTGCCATCGGTGTCGACGAGGCGAGCGTCGGCGCGCCCGTGCCCGTCGAAGTCGACCAGAGGACCGCCGGTGTGCTCGACACCATCGAGGCCGAACCAGCGCAGCTGGCCGCCGCCCCCGTCCATGGCCACAGCCCACGTTCCGGATCCGTCGTCGGTGAAGTACGCCTCGGGGGTGCCGTCGTTGTCGATGTCCAGCACGGCGTGATCGACGACGCCATCGCCGTCGAGATCGGCGAGTGCGTCGTCGCGCAGACCGTCGTGGTCGAAATCAATACCGATCGATTCCAACCGCCCGTCGCCGTCCAGGTCGAGGTCGGGTTGCGCGTGCCAAATGACGGCAGCGCCGTTATCGCCAGCTATGCAGTAGTCCATGCGTATTCGGACGCGCGGATGCCGCTAGTCGTTCCCACGAGACCGCCACCACGCCAACAGTTCCGCGGTCGCCTCGTCGTGGTCCAACGGTCCGCGCTCCAACCGGAGCTCCTTCAGATAACGCCACGCCTCGCCGACTTGGGGACCGGCCGGGATGCCGAGGAGCTCCATGATCTGGTTGCCGTCCAAATCGGGTCGCACCCGCGCCAAATCCTCTTGGGCGGCCAGCTCGGCGATGCGTGCCTCGAGTCGGTCGTAACTGGCCTGCAGTCGCGCCGCCCGCCGCTTGTTGCGGGTCGTGCAGTCGGCTCGCACCAGCTTGTGCAGCCGAGGCAGCAGCGGGCCGGCATCGGTGACGTAGCGGCGCACGGCGGAATCGGTCCACTTCCCATCGCCGTAGCCGTGAAACCGCAGATGCAGATAGACCAGTTGCGAGACGTCCTCGACCATTTGCCTCGAATACTTCAAGGCCCGCAACCGCTTTCGGGCCATTTTGGCGCCGACGACCTCGTGGTGATGAAAGCTCACGCCACCGTTGGCTTCGTGGCGCCGAGTCGCGGGCTTGCCGATGTCGTGCAGCAGCGCGGCCCAACGCAACACCAAGTCCGGGCCGTCGTCCTCCAAGGCGATCGCCTGGCGCAAGACGGTCAGTGAGTGCTGGTATACGTCCTTGTGTTGGTGATGTTCATCGATGGCCATCTGCATGCCGCCGACCTCGGGCAGCACCACCTCACCCATGCCGGTCTGCACCAGTAGATCGATGCCCGCCGTCGGGTCATCGCCGAGCAACAGCTTGTCCAGTTCGGTGGCGACCCTTTCGGCGCTGATCCGCGCGAGCTGCGGGGCCATCTGATCGATCGCCTCTCGCACACGCGGTGCAACACCGAAGCCGAGCTGCGAGACGAACCGCGCCGCGCGCAACATCCGCAGTGGGTCGTCGCCGAAGGACACCTCCGGCTCGGCAGGTGTGTCCAGCACCCGCGCGCGCAGTGCCGCCAAACCGCCTAGCGGGTCTAGGAATTCGCCCGGTCCCTGCGGGGTGATGCGCACGGCCATCGCGTTGGCCGTGAAATCGCGGCGCACCAGATCGTCCGCGAGGCGGTCGCCGAACCGCACCTCGGGATGGCGGGACTGTTGGTCATAGGTGTCGGCGCGAAAGGTCGTGATCTCCAGGCGCTGGTCGCCCTTTCCGACGCCGACGGTGCCGAATTCGATCCCGGTGTCCCATAGGTTGTCGGCCCACCGCCGCAGGATTTGCTGCACCTGCTCCGGGCGTGCGTCGGTGGTGAAATCCAGATCGGGGCTCAACCTGCTCAGTAAGGCATCCCGTACCGAACCGCCTACGAGATAAAGCTCATGCCCCGCGGCGCCGAACGCTGAGCCGAGTTCGGCCAGCATGGGCGCATGCCGATTCAGCGCGACCGCGGCGGCGGTCAACAGGTCGGCATCCTGGGCGGCGTCGGGCACGTTCGATCAGCCTAGTCGGCCGCGGGCGAAAAGCCCGTGTGAGGAGCCTCGCAGTCACCAAAGGTGAATTGACCCGGCGCGGAGCGTCAGTAGCGTTACTGCGACAAGAAAGGCGAACTGGGGGACCGTCCGGTGCATCTCCGATTCATAAGCAAGGGCGCACTGATCGCGTTCGCGGGTGGAGACCCGTGGAAGATCAACGCCACATTGCAGAGCGGGCGGCCGGCCCAGATCTCGAACCTCGCGAAAGCGTTTCATGACGCCGGTCGAGCCACGGCGGAAGCGGAAGCAGCATTCAACTTGGCGCGAACTCGCTTCAACAAAGCTTGGACGCGGGAGAACGGCGAGAATCCGATCAACGAGTCGGCCGAGGTTCAGCGGGCTACGACCTCACTCGGGGTACAGACAGCTCAGTTGCCCCAAATCGGTGCCGATCTGGAAAACATCGCAGCCGCACTGGCCGAGGCCCAACGATCGGGAAAGGGCGAGATTTCATCGCTCGAAGGCGCGCTCCAAGGTCTCGACGATCAGATCGGTGAGGCGGTCGAGCTGGAAAACAACCTGGCGCTGACGGTCTTCGAAAGGCGACTGCTGGAGCACTACATCGATGGACTCGAGAAGCATGCAGTCGGCGACACCAAGGCTTCGCTGAGCAACCTCAAGCGCGTCCGCGGTCGGTACTCTAGGCGGCTGCACACCTCGCTGGCCAACCTGCACAACCAGGACGGGTATCAGCCACCGATCCAAGCCCTGGACGGCGACATCCCGGAATGGCCTACGCAGAACGTCCAAGATGAGGAGCGGCGGCACAACCAGATCGAGGCCTTCAGGCAAGTCTTCGGCCGCGAACCGACTTCGGCCACCGACTGGGAGACTGCGGCAGCTCTCGATCAGCAGACTTACGACCCGATGTTCAAGGGCGCTAAATCGCAGATCCGAGTGGTGAAGATTCGCCCGGTGCCCGGGCAAGGCGTCGTCCGTGTCTCGCAATGGATTGAACAACGCGACGTGACCAGCTTTCCGCCGTGGAAGCGAGACCTTGGGAACAACCGGGGACCCAATCCCAACTTCGACCCTGAAGACACCAAGGTCACCACTTACATCGACTACGAAAACGGGCTCATCGTCCTAAGGCAGAACCCTTCAGTCGAGGAGACCTCCACCGGCGAGCCAGGTCGGGTCAAGGTCGGCATACCCAAAGGCAGCGTGACGCAACTTTGCGATGGATCCGTTCGTATCAAATACGACGCAGGCAACCCTTTCGCCCCAAGGGTCACCGGAGATCCCACCGGGCCGTTTGCGGGCCATACACTAACGGTCAACGGCGACCTGGTTTTCACCCCCGGACAAGGGGGTGTCCAGGTCAACGGGACGCACACCGATTACCCCTCCTTGGAGGTGTATCAAGACTCGCAAAACGGCGGCACCCGCACAGCACTGATCGACCCGGCTCAATCCGGCCGATCATGGGGACCGGCTTTCAACCTGCCCGGCCATCACGACGTCGGCCCCCTCGGCGGCAAGGCGTTCGCGCCGTTCGATTCAAATGGCTGGAACATGAAATATGATGTGCCGGCTCCTTTGCCCCCGATCGACTTCGGCCTGGTTACCGACATACCCTCGGTTCCTACCCTGCCCACCGGGACCGCGGTTCCCGCATGACCGCGAATTACTGAAAGCAGCAAGACATGTCGTATTTTGCTCGAGTTCGTGACCTGGACGCGGGTGCATGGCGCACGGCAACGTTGTCGTCGCCGTTCGTCGTCCAGATCGTCGTCGGGTTGCTTCTTGTCGTGATGTGGGGGTTGGGCAAGGGACCCTTCGCAACCGAGCGCGGACTCACCGAACGTAGCTGGATGTTCGTCGCCGCCGCGATCACCACGCTGGTGTCTCTTGCGGTCGCCGCCGCACTCGCGCAGTCGTCGTCGCCGCGCAATCGCGGTCTTGCCCTGAGCATTGCGGGATCGTCCGCGACCGTGTTTATCGGTGGAATTGTTTACGCGTACTTGGTCTTGCGCTGAAAGGTGTTGTGGTGACCGACGAATCGCTGATACCGGTATCGAAGTCGCGTTATGGCCCGGTCGCTTTCGTGGTGGCGGTACTTCACATTTTCATCGTCGAGTTCGCCACGTGGCTTTTCATGCCGTATTCAATCGTCTTCGTGCTGCCGGTCGTTCTGATATACATGGCGATCTCGGCTCTGGTAATGCTGGCTCCGGGGACAATGGGTCAGATCGGGCGCGGCATGCTCATCGGAAGCCTGTCCGGGCCCATCTCGCTGCTTATCTTTGGCGCACTGTGGGCTATCGCCGCAGCAATAGGCCCGATCTGACGAACGGCCCGCGCCGAACCTTCGCGCAGTCACCCGGCGGCGAGCATCTCCAGGAGAAGATGCCGTGCCAGCTACTATCGCTTGGGTGTCGGACGGCGAACAAGGCAAACCACGTCGGCGCCGGGGGCGGCGCCGTGGCCGTGGCGCCGCGACTTCGCCCGAAAAGCCCACTAACGGTCGAGCGACGGGCGACTCGACGGCCACCAAATCCCGCCGATCCCGATCGTCTCGCCGCGGACCGGATCAGCTGCGGACCGTCCACGAGACCTCGGCCGGGGGGCTGGTCATCGACGGTCTCGATGGACCACGGGAGTCTCAGGTCGCCGCCCTGATCGGGCGTATCGACCGGCGCGGGCGGATGCTGTGGTCGCTGCCCAAAGGGCACATCGAACTCGGTGAGACCGCCGAGCAGACCGCTATCAGAGAAGTAGCCGAAGAGACCGGCATCCGGGGCAGCGTGCTGGCCGCGCTGGGCCGCATCGACTACTGGTTCGTCACCGATGGCCGTCGGGTGCACAAGACCGTGCACCACTACCTAATGCGTTTCTCCGGCGGTGAGCTTTCCGACGAGGATCTCGAGGTCGCCGAGGTGGCCTGGGTGCCGATGGGCGAATTGCCTTCCCGCTTGGCCTACGCCGACGAACGCCGCCTGGCGCGCGTGGCCAACGAGCTGATCGACAAGCTGCAGAGCGACGGTCCGGCGTCGCTTCCCCCGCTGCCGCCCAGCTCGCCGCGGCGCCGACCGCAGACGCATTCGCGGACCCGGCATTCGGACAAACCGGCCGCTGGCCGGAAGAACGGCCACGGACCCGGGCCGTGACAGCTCCGCGTCTCCGGTGGGCCGGTTTGGTGCGCATCGCCGCCGTGCTCGCCATCGTGGCCGGACTTGCGATGCTCACCGCGCCGGTCATGCCGCGTGCGGCGGCGGGCGAGCCCGGGGTGACGCCGTTTGTCCGAGTCCGCATCGATCAGGTCACCCCGGACGTGGTCACCACGACCAGTCCACCCGTCGTGACCGTCAGCGGCATGGTGACCAACATCGGCGACCGGCCGGTCCGCGACGTGATGGTCCGCCTCGAGCACGCCGACGCCGTCACCACCTCCGCGGGTTTGCGCACCACGCTGGACGGTGACACCGACGGATACCAACCCGCCGCGGATTTCCTCACGGTGGCGCCCGAACTGCAACGCGGGCAAGAAGTCGGCTTCACCCTGTCGGCCCCGCTGCGCGCCCTGACCAAGCCGTCGCTGGGAGTGGAGAAGCCCGGCATATACCCCGTCCTGGTCAACGCCAACGGCACCCCCGACTACGGCGCACCCGCCCGCCTGGACAACGCACGATTCCTGCTACCGGTGGTGGGAGTGCCGGCGGACCGAGCCGATGACGTGGGCTCCGTCGTCGCGCCCGACACCGCTAAACCGGTGATGATTACCATGCTGTGGCCGCTGGCCGACCGGCCCAGGCTGGCGCCCGGCGTCCCGGGCGGAACCATCCCGGTGCGGCTTGTCGACGACGAGCTAGCCACCTCGTTGGCCAGCGGCGGTCGGCTCGACATTCTGCTGTCCTCGGCCGAAGTCGCCACTAGTCACGACGTCGATCCCGACGGCGCGGTCGGCCGCGCGCTGTGCCTGGCGATCGACCCGGATCTGCTGGTCACGGTCAACGCGATGACCGCCGGCTATGTGGTGTCCAACTCCACCGAAGACTCCGCACAACTGCCCGGTACCCCTACCCACCCCGGCGCGGGGCAGGCCACCGCGACCGAATGGCTGAACCGCCTGCGCGCCCTGGCGCACCGGACCTGTGTGGCCCCACTCCCGTACGCCCAAGCCGATCTGGATGCCGTGCAGCGCGTCAGCGATCCGGGACTGAGCGCCATCGCCACCACCAATGCGAACGGCATCATCGACAAGATCCTCGACGTCTCGTCCATCCGCGGCGCCACGCTGGTAGCCGACGGCCCGCTGACCAGCCGCGCAGTCAAGCTGCTCGGCGCCAACGACAACACGGTGGCGATCGCCGCCGCCGACCTGTCCGCGACCGACGCACAGGGCTCCGCTGATGCCGGGGTCGACACCGCACCCCGGCGACTGTCCCCGCAGGTCATGGTCGCGCCGTTCGACCCCGCGGTGGGCGCCGCGCTGGCCGGGGCAGGTGCCAGCCCAGGAGCGCCGACGTACCTGGACTCGTCCCTGACGGTTCGGCTGGGACACGACTCGGTGACCGCACGGCGACAGGACGCGCTGGGCTCGATCTTCTGGCGTGCGCTCAACCGCGACGATCCGCGCACCCAGATCTTGGTTCCGCCGTCGACCTGGAATCTGCAGGCCGACGACGCCCAGGTCATCCTGACGGCGCTTACCACCACCATCCGCTCCGGCCTTGCGGTGCCTCGCCCGCTGCCCGTCGTGGTCGCCGACGCCAACCAGGCTGCGCAAGCCCCCACCGAAACACCCGAAGAGGTCGGCGCCTACACGTCGGCACCCGGCCAGTTCAGCGATGACGTCACCGCCGGCATCACCGGGCAGGTCGGCCGGCTGTGGGGGTTGACCTCATCGCTGATGACCGACGATCGCACCGGGCTGACCGGCGTCCAGTACACCGCGCCCCTGCGCGAGGACATGCTGCGCGCGCTGAGCCAGTCCGAACCGCCCGACACCCGCAACGGGTTGGCCCAGCAACGCCTGGCGGTGGTCGGCAAAACGATCAACGACCTGTTCGGAGCGGTGACGATCGTCAACCCGGGCGGCTCCTACACCCTGGCCACCGAGCACAGCCCGCTGCCACTCGCATTGCACAACGGCCTGGCCGTTCCGATTCGGGTGCGCCTGCATGTCGATGCGCCCCCGGGGATGAACGTCACCGACATCGGCCAGATCGAGCTGCCGCCGGGTTACCTTCCGCTGCGCATTCCGGTCGAAGTGAACTTCACGCAGCGGGTCGCCGTTGACGCGACGCTGCGGACCCCGGACGGTCTGCGGCTGGGCGAGCCGGTGCGGTTGTCGGTGCATTCCAACGCCTACGGCAAGGTCTTGTTCGCCATCACGCTGTCCGCCGCGGCGGTCCTGATCTTGCTGGCCGGCAGACGCCTGTGGCACCGCTTCCGTGGCCAACCCGACCGCGCCGACCTGGACCGCCCCGACCCACCCGATGCCCGGCACGCCGCCGGATCCGACGCAGCCGATAACCAGGTCGAACAAGAGCACCGAGTATGACCCCCACCTATCGGCAGGCCCAGCCACACCATCGCCTGCCCGAGCCGGCGCGGCATTCCCGGGTGCCGGGCTCACCGCCGACCGGTCCGCTGCCGCCCGTTGCCGCCGAGATCGATCGTCGGCGTCCCGAGCTTTCTGACGCCGCGCTGGTATCACGGTCGTGGGCGATGGCCTTCGCCACGTTGATCAGCCGGCTAACCGGCTTCGCGCGGGTGGTGCTGCTGGCCGCGATCCTGGGCGCCGCGCTGTCCAGCGCGTTCTCGGTGGCCAACCAGTTGCCCAACCTGGTGGCGGCGCTGGTGCTGGAGGCGACGTTCACGGCGATCTTCGTGCCGGTGCTGGCTCGCGCCGAGCAGAACGACCCCGACGGCGGCGCGGCATTCGTGCGGCGGCTGGTCACCTTGACGACGGCGCTGCTGATCTTCGCGACGGCGCTGTCGGTGGTGGCCGCCCCGCTGTTGGTGCGGTTGATGCTCGGCCACAACCCGCAAGTGAACGAGCCATTGACCACCGCCTTCGCCTACCTGCTGCTGCCGCAGGTCCTCGCTTACGGCCTGACATCGGTGTTCATGGCGATCCTGAACACCCGCAACGTATTCGGGCCGACCGCCTGGGCGCCGGTCGTCAACAACGTCGTCGCGCTTGTGACGCTGGCGGTCTACGCGCTGGTTCCCGGTGAGTTGTCCGTCGATCCCGTCCGGATGGGAAACGCCAAGTTGCTGGTGCTCGCAGTCGGCACCACGCTGGGCGTCTTCGCCCAAACCGGGCTGCTGTGGGTGGCACTGCGCCGCCAGCGCGTCGACCTGCGCCCCCTGTGGGGAATCGACCAGCGACTCAAGCGCTTCGGCACGATGGCCGCAGCCATGGTGCTCTACGTGTTGATCAGCCAGCTCGGGCTGGTGGTCGGCAACCAGATCGCAAGCACCGCAGCGGCATCAGGCCCGGCGATCTACAACTACACCTGGCTGGTCCTGATGCTGCCGTTCGGCATGATCGGCGTGACGGTACTGACCGTGGTGATGCCGCGGCTGAGCCGCAACGCCGCAGCCGACGACACCGAGGCCGTCCTCGGAGACCTGTCGTTGGCCACCCGGCTGACGTTGATCACGCTGATTCCGATCGTGGCGTTCATGACCGTCGGCGGCCCCGCGATTGGCAGCGCCCTGTTCGCCTACGGCCATTTCGGAAGCGTCGACGCGGGATACCTGGGCGCCGCAATCACCCTTTCGGCCTTCACGCTGATCCCCTACGGGCTGGTGCTCCTGCAGCTGCGGGTGTTCTACGCACGCGAGCAGCCGTGGACGCCGATCGTCATCATCCTGGTCATCACGGCCGTCAAGATCCTCGGCTCGGTGCTGGCGCCGCATCTCACCGACGACCCCAACCTGGTGGCCGGTTTTCTGGGACTGGCCAACGGCGTCGGATTCCTCGCCGGCGCGATCATCGGTTACGTCCTGCTGCGACGCACCCTGCTGCCGGCCGGCGGCCACCTGATCGGCGTGGGCGAAGTCCGGACGATCCTGGTGACACTCACCGCGTCCATGCTGGCCGGATTGATCGCCCATGTTGTCGACCGGCTGGCCGGGCTGGAAGCCCTCACCGAGCACGGCGGCGCCGGTTCCCTGCTTCGGCTGTTCGTACTGGGGCTGATCATGCTGCCGATCACGGCCGCAGTCATGTTGCGCGCACAGGTCCCCGAGGCGCTGCCGGCGCGGGACACCCTGCGGTACCGCATCACGGGTCGCGGACCGCGCCCGCGCAGACCGAGTGCCAAGGATCGATCGTCTCAGCGGCGCCCGGTCACGTACCCTGAGCAGAGGAATTCGTCCCCGCCTGGGGTAAATGCGGTCCAGGAGCCGATCCGGCGCAGGCCTCCGGAGCGGGCAAACCGAGCCCGGCTAGTGAAAGGACCGGAGGTGACCGACCGCCCGATGGAGAGCGCAGCCCCCAGTTCTGGGCCTGGTGCAGGCTCGGGTACTCCGCTGCCGCGGCCGGTCGCCGACGACTTCCAACCCGACATCCCCGCCGACGAGCCGAAGCGGTCCCCCCCTGCGCGCCCGTCCGACCAGGCCAACGCCGAGCTGCCCGGTACCCGGCACGCACAGACCCCGTTCGAAGCGCCGCGCGAACATTCGGCGGATTCCACACGAGACGACGTGCACCTTGTCCCCGGCGCCCGCATCGCCGGCGGCCGGTACCGACTGCTGGTGTTCCACGGCGGCGCCCCGCCACTGCAGTTCTGGCAGGCGCTGGACACCGCCCTGGACCGGCAGGTGGCACTGACCTTCGTCGACCCGGACGGCGCCCTGCCCGACGAGGTCCTCCAGGAGATCTTGTCGCGGACCCTGCGG
Source organism: Mycobacterium sp. E2479 (assembly GCF_001667925.1). Taxonomy (GTDB): domain Bacteria; phylum Actinomycetota; class Actinomycetes; order Mycobacteriales; family Mycobacteriaceae; genus Mycobacterium. The sequence goes on from NZ_LZJR01000024.1 coordinate 32,796, forward strand.
CTCAGCCGCATCGACAAACCCGGTATCGCCCGCGTCCTTGACGTGGTGCACACCGGCTCCGGCGGCCTGGTGGTCTCCGAATGGATCCGGGGCGGCTCATTACAGGAGGTGGCCGACACCGCACCCTCCCCGGTGGGAGCTGTGCGGGCCATGCAGTCGCTGGCCGCGGCCGCCGATGCGGCCCACCGCGCCGGCGTCGCCCTGTCGATCGACCACCCCAGCCGAGTGCGGGTCAGTATCGAAGGCGACGTCGTGCTGGCCTACCCGGCCACCATGCCCGACGCCAACCCGCAGGACGACATCCGCGGCATCGGCGCCGCGCTCTACGCCCTACTGGTCAATCGATGGCCCATCGTGGAGAGCGGGGTGCGCAGCGGGCTCGCGGCCGCCCAACGCGACTCCTCCGGAAACCCCGTCGAGCCCATGACGGTCGACCGCGATATCCCCTTTCAGATCTCCGCGGTCGCCGTGCGGGCGGTCCAGGAGGACGGTGGAATACGCAGCGCCTCAACGCTTTTGAATCTGCTTCAGCAGGCCACCGCAGTCGCCGACCGCACCGAGGTGCTAGGTCCCATCGACGATTCGCCCTCGCCTTCGACGGCTTTGATCTCACCCGGTCAGGACCAGGAGATCTTCGCCCGTCGGCGACGCAACGTGCTCATCGGGGTCGGCGCCGGCCTCGCCGTCATCGTGGTGGCCCTACTGGTGCTGGCGTCGATCGTGAGCAAGATCTTCGGCAACGTCGGCGGGGGCCTCAATAAGGACGAGCTCGGACTGAACGGCCCCTCGTCGTCGTCGTCCGCGTCGGCCTCGTCGAGCGCCCCGCCCGCGGCGGCGGGCAGCGTCGTCAAACCCACCAAAGCGACCGTCTTCTCCCCCGACGGCGACGCCGACAATGCGGGCACCGCCGGGCAGGCCATCGACGGCGATCCCTCGACCGCCTGGGCGACCGAGGTCTACACCGACGCCGTCCCATTCCCTAGTTTCAAGCAGGGCGAGGGGCTGATCCTGCAGCTGCCGGGCCCCACCGTGGTCGGCCAAGTCACCATCGACACCCCGAGCAGCGGAACGAAGGTGGAGATCCGCGCGGCATCCTCACCGTCGCCGTCGAGCCTCAACGACACCACCGTGCTGGCCCAGGGCTTCACGCTCAAGCCCGGCCACAACGTGATCCCAGTCAGGGCGGGCTCGCCGACGTCGAACCTGCTGGTGTGGATCTCCACGCTGGGAACGACCAATGGCAAGAGCCAAGCCGGCTTTTCGGAGATCACCGTTCAGGCGGCATCCTGATCTACTGCCCAATTGCCGCACTCACACAAGCCGTTCTGAGTGAAGTGCCGCGGCATGGGCGATTAGTTACTGTCCGGCCGTGGGCTTGGGGAGAAATGCAAAGCATGAGCGTAGTGACGCCGAACTGCTGGCAGCCCATGTGGCCGGTGACCGTTACGCGTTCAGCGAGCTCTTTGACCGTCACCGGCGGCACCTGCACCGGCTTGCCCGGCTGACCACGCGCACCCCCGAGGACGCGGAAGACGCGCTGCAAGATGCCATGCTCTCCGCGCACCGCGGTGCCGGCGCATTCCGTCATGACGCCGCGGTCGGCAGCTGGCTGCACCGCATCGTCGTCAACGCGTGCCTGGACCGGCTACGCCGAACCAAATCCCACCCCACCGTGCCGCTGGAAGACATCTATCCGGTGGCCGATCGCACGGCTCAGGTCGACACCGCGCTCGCGGTGCAGCGCGCTCTGATGCGGCTGCCCGTCGAGCAGCGGGCCGCGGTGGTGGCCGTCGACATGCAGGGTTACTCCGTGGCCGACACCGCCCGCCTCCTCGGCGTCGCCGAAGGCACGATCAAGAGCCGCTGTGCCCGCGGCCGAGTTCGGCTCGCCGAGCTGCTGGGCTACCTCAACACCGGCGCCCACGCTCTACCCGACGCCGCCGCCGGCCCGCCCTGACCGGTCGACGAGCGCCCACCCACGCGGGGCTATGCGTGGCCATCGGCGCGCGCATGACGGACACTGGGTCCGATGAATGCAGCGGACAACGACGCGGCGGATGGCCGCGACGCGGGACCAGACCCACCGCTGACCGTCGAACTGCTCGCCGACCTGCAGGCCGGCATGCTCGACGACGAGGCCGCCGCCCGCGTTCGCAGTCGAGTCCGCGCGGACCCGGATGCCGCCGCCGTGTTGGGTGCCTTGAATCGGGTCCGCCGCGACCTCGCCACCGTCGGCGCCGATCCAGGCTCCGCACCTGACCCGCCTCCGCAGATGACCGGCCGAATTTCCGCGGCGCTGCGCTCGGCGGAGCCCGCTTCCGACGATGCGACCGGGCCGGCCGTTCACTCCGCCCGCCCACACATCCGTCCGGCCCGGACCGTCGCGGCGGCCGCGGGCCTGTGCGCGGTGCTCTCCGCCATCGGCTTCGGGACCGTGGCGCTCCTGCATGCGCCCGAACCCGTCCCGGACACCCCTGGCGACGTCGAGCACATCACGTTGTCGACGCCGCCGATGGAGGTCCCGCTTTCACGGAACGAGATCCTCGGCCTGCTCGACCGCAGCCCCGACTACGGAACGCTCAACGACCCGGCGCGGCGCGCCTCTTGCCTCACCGGCCTCGGCTATCCGGCATCCACGCAGGTCCTGGGGGCGCGTCCGGTCGAGATCAACGCCCGTCCCGGCGTCGTTCTGGTCATAGCCGGCGACAGCCCACACACGCTGGCTGTCTTCGCGGTCTCCCCCAACTGCAGCGCCGCCGATACCGGATTACTGGCCAATACCCAGGTCCCCCGCCCCTAATGTGGTGCGATGGGTGATGCGACACACCGGGGAACAGCCTTGCCTACGCTGGCGTTTACACAAGTCCAGAGACGAATCGCTTGAAAGGTTTCCATGACCGCCGACACAGTGCATGACGTGATCGTTGTTGGTTCGGGTCCTGCTGGGTATACCGCGGCGTTGTATGCGGCGCGGGCGCAGTTGGCGCCGGTGGTGTTTGAGGGCACGGCGTTTGGTGGGGCGTTGATGACGACCACCGAGGTAGAGAATTTCCCCGGTTTTCGCGACGGGATCACCGGTCCGGAGTTGATGGATCAGATGCGGGAGCAGGCGTTGCGGTTCGGGGCGGATCTGCGGATGGAAGACGTCGAATCGGTCTCGCTGGAGGGCCCGGTCAAAGCGGTGACCACGGCCGAGGGTCAGACGGTACGCGCGCGGGCGGTGATCTTGGCGATGGGCGCGGCCGCCCGGTATCTGGGGGTGCCCGGCGAGCAGGAGTTGCTGGGCCGCGGGGTGAGCTCGTGTGCGACCTGTGATGGGTTCTTTTTCAAGGATCAAGACATCGCGGTGATCGGGGGCGGGGACTCGGCGATGGAGGAGGCCACGTTTTTGACCCGGTTTGCCCGCAGCGTGACGGTGGTGCACCGGCGCGAGGAGTTTCGGGCCTCGCGGATCATGCTGGATCGCGCGCGTGCCAATGACAAGATCACCATCGTGACCAATAAGGCGGTCGAGGCGGTCGAGGGTGAGCAGTCGGTGACCGGGTTGCGGATGCGCGACACCGTCACCGGGGAGGTCTCGACGTTGGCGGTGAGCGGGGTGTTCGTGGCGATCGGGCATGATCCGCGCTCGGAGTTGGTCCGGGAGGTGGTGGACACCGATCCCGACGGTTATGTGCTGGTGCGCGGGCGTACCACGGCCACCTCGATTGACGGGGTGTTCGCCGCCGGGGACTTGGTGGATCGCACCTACCGCCAGGCCGTCACCGCCGCCGGCAGCGGCTGCTCGGCGGCCATCGACGCCGAACGCTGGCTCGCCGACCACGAAGAGTCCAGCGCCGCCGCACAAGGCGACACCACCGAATTTCCGGGCAGTACCGACACATTGATTGGAGCACCACAATGACCGACGCCGAAAAAGCCGGTGGCACACTAGAAGTCTCTGACGCGTCGTTCTCCACTGACGTGCTGTCCAGCAATAAGCCTGTGCTGGTTGACTTTTGGGCAACGTGGTGCGGCCCGTGCAAGATGGTGGCGCCGGTTCTCGAGGAGATCGCCAGCGAGCGAGGCGAACAACTCACGGTCGCCAAGCTCGACGTGGATGCCAACCCCGAAACCGCACAGAACTTCCAGGTGGTCTCCATCCCCACACTGATCCTGTTCAAAGACGGGCAGCCGGTGAAGCGGATCGTCGGCGCGAAAGGCAAGGCGGCGTTACTGCGTGAGCTGTCCGACGCGGTTCCCGACCTCAGCTGATTTCATTTAGTTCGTCGCACCACGCCCCGCGCATAGCCTGGGGTTTTCCCGAATTTACCAAGCGTCTGCGACAATACCGTTAGCTGTTGCCCACATCTGAGCTTGTCAATTAGTCCCGGAGGGCCCTTGGTATGCCGAGTCCGCGCCGCGAATACGGCGACGCGCTGCGCTGTGGTGATCACAGCGCTGCAGTGACCGAGATCCGGGCGACGCTGGCCACGCTGGGCCTGCTGGATAGCTCCGAGGACGATCTCAACACCGGCCGGCACGTGGCCCTCGAGCTCTTCGACGCCGAACTCGACCAAGCGGTTCGTGCCTTTCAGCAGCATCGTGGCCTGCTGGTGGACGGCATCGTCGGCGAGGCCACCTACCGGGCGCTCAAAGAGGCGTCGTACCGGCTCGGTGCCCGCATCCTGTATCACCAATTCGGTGCCCCGCTGTTCGGCGACGACGTCGCCACGCTGCAGGCTCGCTTGCAGGATCTGGGCTTTTACACCGGGCTGGTCGACGGATACTTCGGGTTGCAGACCCACAACGCGTTGATGTCGTATCAGCGCGAGTACGGCCTGTCCGCCGACGGGATCTGCGGGCCAGAAACATTGCGTTCCTTTCATTTCCTGAGTTCGCGGGTCACCGGCGGATCTCCGCACGCGCTACGCGAAGAGGAGTTGGTTCGCTCATCCGGTCCCAAGTTGTCGGGCAAGCGGATCATCATCGATCCGGGCCGCGGGGGCCCAGACCACGGCATGATCATGCAGGGCCCGTCGGGACCGGTCAGCGAAGCAGATGTGTTGTGGGACTTGGCCAGCCGCCTGGAAGGGCGGATGGCCGCGATTGGCATGGAGACCTTCCTGTCGAGGCCGGTCAACCGCAGTCCGCTCGATGCCGAACGGGCCGCCACCGCCAACAATGTCGGCGCAGACCTGATGATCAGCCTGCGCTGCGAAAGTCAGGCGAGCCCCGCCGCCAACGGGGTGGCTTCCTTCCATTTCGGCAACTCGCACGGTTCGGTCTCCACCATCGGGCGCAACCTGGCCGACTTCATCCAACGAGAAGTGGTGGCGCGCACTGGTTTACGGGACTGCCGCACACACGGCCGGACGTGGGACCTGCTGCGCCTGACCCGGATGCCGACCGTACAGGTCGACGTCGGCTACATCACCAATCCCCGCGACCGATCCATGCTGGTCTCAACGCAGACTCGCGACGCCATCGCCGAGGGAATCCTGGCCGCGGTCAAGCGGCTGTACCTGTTGGGCAAGAACGACCGCCCCACTGGCACTTTCACTTTCGCCGAGCTGCTGGCCCACGAACTGTCGGTGGAACGCACCAGCCAACTCGGCGGTTCCTAACCGTAGCCACCCAGGGTGGTTTCGCGCGCATTCGCTGTCGTGGATCCGGTGCCCCCTGCCGTGGACCCGGCGCCCACCGGCTGCTCCAGGTGTGCGTTCTCCAGCAGGCGTTCCAAGGCAGCCTCCACCTCCGCCTTCCAGCCGAGGCCTTTGTCGAGTTCGAGGCGCAGCCGAGGGAAGTACGTATGTGGGGCTACCACAACGAAACCCGTGTCTTGTAAGAAATCTGCATCCATGACGCAGTGGTCCACCGAGCAATCGCCGACGGCTTCCAGCACGGGCCGTACGTCGGGACCGACCAAGCGCGGATCCTGCAGTTCCGAGGCCGCCGGGGTGCGCCCGAACGCTTCGAGCGCGCGGACGCCACGGCGTACCAGTTCATCGATGACCCGGGCGATCAAGCCGTGTGGCAGGTCGTCGGCCGCCGGTCCCGGTTCGATACCCATTGACGTCAACAACACCGCATCCGCCGACACCGGACCCGTCGGGAACCGCTGTGCCCGCGGCACCGCCCGTGGCGGCGCGTAGAACACGTAGCCCAGGCATGGTGGCTCGGCCTGGCTTCGCTCGTCCGGGACCGCGGTCGCGACCTGCCCGCACGATCCCCACTCCAGCATCACCATCGACAACCACGCTTCTTTTTCGAACTCCGGGTCCGCGAGGTGGTCGTGATTACCGAGGGTCGCAGGATCGACTTCCCAGAAGACGCACCGGCGTGCGTGCTTGGGAAGCTGCTCGAATGCCTCGAGCCTTAGCGGCATGATTCGAGCGGACACTAGCCTCCTGGCTTCTGTGCGGTACTGCAGCCATCTGCACCGGCAACCCCTCCAGGATAGGAGAGGTGGCCGTGATCGGGCCAGCTTTGGCCTGGTCATCGAGTTTGGCGCCCCCGGACCGGTCCGCATCAAGGAGCCTCAACCCCTCCAGGGCCGAAAGTTGTTGATGTGCATGCCGTTTCGCTGAGCCGGTGTTCCTGGTATACGCGAATTTGGCACCAACGCCGCCGCGGTGTCACAGTGACGTAATTACACGGTGTCCTGGTTCATGCCTTGGGCGGGGACATAACGTCGAGGATGCGCTGTAGATCGTCCACCGAACCGAACTCGACCACGATCTTGCCCTTGCGTTTGCCGAGGCTAACGGTGACGCGGGTGTCGAAGGCGGTCGACAGCCGGTCAGCAACGTCTTGGAGGCCGGGCATCTGGATTGGCTTGCGTCGCGGGGCGGTCGGCGTGGCCGCACCACTGCGGTTGGCCAAGGTGACCGCTTCCTCGGTGGCTCGCACCGAGAGTCCCTCGGCGACGATCCGGGCGGCCAACTCCTCCTGCGCTTCGGGCCCGGCCTCCAGCGACAGCAGCGCGCGCGCGTGACCGGCGGACAGTACTCCGGCGGCCACCCGCCGTTGCACCGCGATCGGCAGCTTGAGCAGGCGGATCATGTTCGTGATCAATGGCCGCGACCTGCCGATGCGCGCCGCCAGTTCATCGTGGGTGACGCCGAACTCGTCGAGCAGCTGTTGGTAGGCCGCCGCCTCTTCCAGCGGGTTCAGCTGCACCCGGTGGATGTTCTCCAGCAGGGCGTCGCGCAGCAGATCGTCGTCGCCGGTCTCGCGCACGATCGCCGGGATGGTCGCCAGGCCGGCCTCTTGGGCCGCGCGCCAGCGCCGCTCCCCCATCACGATCTGGTAACGCGCACCGCTTGCGGAATCTTTGATCGCCCGCACCACGATCGGCTGCAAGAGGCCGAACTCGCGGATCGAGTGCACCAGCTCCGACAGGGCTTCCTCGTCGAACACCTGACGGGGCTGACGCGGGTTGCGTTCGATGTCGGCGGGTGCGATCTCGCGGTAGACCGCGCCCACCGACGATGCGTCCTGCGGCGGTGGTCCCCCGATCAAGACATCGGCGGCCGCGTCGCCCATCCGCGGGCCGAGCGTAGCCGGCCCAGCGTCGCCCTCCGCGGGGCCGGTCGGGATAAGCGAAGCCAGGCCTCGGCCGAGGCCTCCCTTCTTGCGTAACGGCTGCGTCATGGTCGTCCCTTCGCGGATGGTGGTCAATCACGCTCGGCGAGTTCACGACTCGCATCTAGATAACTCATCGCCCCGCGTGAGCCGGGGTCGTAATCGATGATGGTCATGCTGTAGCCCGGCGCCTCGGAAACCTTCACGCTGCGCGGAATGACCGTGCGCAACACCTTGCTTCCGAAGTACCTGCGTACCTCTTCGGCAACCTGGTCCGCGAGTTTGGTGCGGCCGTCGTACATCGTCAGCACCACGGTGCTCACCTCGAGCTTCGGATTCAGGTGCGCCTTCACCATTTCGATGTTGCGCATCAGTTGCGAGACGCCCTCGAGTGCGTAGTACTCGCACTGAATCGGGATCATCACCTCCGGCGCGGCGACAAGCGCATTGATGGTCAGCAATCCGAGCGATGGCGGGCAATCGATGAAGACGCAATCGAAGTCGAGGCTGTCGAGGTCGGCCAATGCGGTGCGCAGCCGATTCTCGCGCGCCACCATGCTGACTAATTCGATTTCGGCGCCGGCCAGATCGATCGTGGCCGGGATGCAGAACAGGCGCTCATTGTGCGGACTTCGCCGGAGCGCGTCGCGCACGGCGACCTCGCCGAGTAGGACTTCGTATGAGGAGGGTGTGCCCGATTGCCGATCGGTGATCCCAAGTGCCGTGCTCGCGTTGCCCTGGGGGTCGAGGTCGATGACGAGCGTCTTGAGTCCCTGCAGTGCGAGCGCTGCCGCAAGGTTTACGGCGGTAGTCGTCTTGCCCACCCCGCCCTTCTGGTTGGCGACGGTGAACACGCGGCGGTGGGACGGTCGGCGCAGCGGCGGGTAGGTCGTGTGCAGCACCCGCATCGCGCGCTCGGCGGCAGCCCCTATCGGGGTGTCGAATTCGTCCGATGTTTCACGTGAAACATTCGCTGGCGCGGGCGCCGTTGCGGCGGCCGCCGACGGTGCGGGTGCGTCCGGATCCGCCGCGGCCGAAACGGGCGGTCCCGCCGGGACGACGTCTGCCGGCGTTTGAGAAGCCGCCGGCCAATCTGCTGAAGAAGTCATCGGGTTCGGGCCTTCCCGGTCCGTGCCGGTTTGTGGTGTGGCGGCCTCCCGCGGCGCGCTGAAACTACGGTTGCGGGGGGACGCAAATAGGTCGCGCCACATGTCACCACCCTGACATCAGCGGCGCCCGATGCTGCCATCACACGCCGATATTGTTCAACTTCATCGGAAGCCCGCTCCCCCTTCAGGGCGAGCATCCGCCCGCCTGGGCGTAGTAACGGCATGCTCCACTTCGTCAACTTGTCCAACGATGCAACCGCTCGCGACACCGCAGCATCCCTCTCCCCGAACCGGTTACGCACACCCGGTTCCTCCGCACGGCCACGGACCACTTCGACGGCCAACCCTAGTTCGTTGATGACCTCGTTGAGAAATTCGCTGCGTCGCAGCAGGGGTTCGAGCAACACGACCTCGAGATCGGGTCGAGCGATCGCCAGCGGTAACCCGGGCAGGCCCGCCCCACTGCCAATGTCGATGATCCGCTCGCCCCGGTCGAGGAGTTCGGCGAGGGACACGCTGTTGAGTATGTGGCGGTCCCAAATGCGGTCGACCTCTCGGGGGCCGAGCAGGCCCCGATGCACGCCCGCGGTCGCAAGGATTTCCGCGTACTGTTGTGCGGTTCCAAGCCGCTCGGCGAAGATGGCGGCCGCGGAGTCCGGCGCGTTCCTGATCCCGGCATCCTCCCCCGAGCGGCCCGCGACATTCTGCGGGCCGTCATGTTTCACGTGAAACATCTTCGAGTCGGAGCGCCCACTTTCAACCCTTCAGAGGTCGGTCGCGACGGGAACTACACGGCTGTAACTCTGGGCCCTCAGTCGCGCAGGACGACCACGCGGCGCGCCGGCTCGACGCCCTCGCTCTCGCTGTGCACTCCGGAGACCGCGGCCACGGCGTCGTGGACGATCTTGCGTTCGAACGGCGTCATCGGCGCAAGCTCTTCGCGCTCGCCGGAATCGAGAACTCGGCGCGCGACCTTGTCGCCCAGCGCCGCCAGTTCCTCGCGCCGCCGCCGCCGCCAACTCGCGATGTCGAGCATCAACCGGCTCCGCACCCCGGTCTTCTGGTGCACCGCCAAGCGGGTGAGTTCCTGCAGCGCGTCAAGCACCTCGCCGCCGCGACCCACCAACTTGTTCAAGTCGTCGCTGCCATCGATGCTCACGACGGCACGGCTGCCCTCGACGTCCAGGTCGATGTCGCCGTCGAAGTCCAACAGGTCTAGCAGCTCTTCGAGATAGTCGCCGGCGATCTCGCCCTCGGCGACCAACCGCTCCTCCAAAGCATCGGTGTCCTCTGGAACGGCATCTTCGGCGTCCGACCGTGTGTCAAGCTCCGTGTCAACGTCGCGCTCGGTGGTCTCGGCGTCTGTCATGTCTTCTCCCTCAATCCGTGGGCCCCGGCCCAATTGGGGTCACCCTGTGCGGACGGCCCCGATAGCTATTCCGCCCGTATCAGCGTTTGCGTTTTTTCGGTCGCGCCCCGGGCCTCGGCGTGCGGTTGCTCGGGCCCCCGCCCCCGCCGGACGCCGGGCGGTCGGCTCCGTCGGAATCTGTCGTCGCGGAACCGGGCGCATCGACGTCGCCGTCGGCCGCCGTCGAACCGTTGCCACCCGACGACGCCGCCTTCGGGTTCCGCTTCGGCTTGGCTCCCGGCGCCGGCGCGTTCGCCGCCCGGCGCTGGATCGCTTCCTGCTTCTTCGCTTCGTCCTCTTTCTCGATCATCCCGAAGACGTAGTGCTGCTGCCCGAAGGTCCAGATGTTGTTCGCGAACCAGTACAGGATGATCGCGAGCGGAAGGAATGGCCCACCGACCACCACGCCGAGTGGGAACACGTACAACGCGAGTTTGTTCATCATCGCGGTCTGCGGGTTCGCCGCCGCCTCCGGGCTCTGGCGCGCCACCGACGCCCGGCTGTTGAAGTAGGTCGCGACGCCGGCCAGGATCATCACCGGCAGGCCCACCGCGATCACAGCCGGCCGGCTGAAGAAGGTGAACGCATCCAGCCCAGTGCGCTGCGTCATGAAGGCGCCGATCGGGGCGCCGAACAAATTGGCGTCCAGGAAGTGCCCCACGTCGGTCGGGGTGAAGACGTAGTTTCCGGTCATGCGGTTCTGCGCCACCGACAAGTGGGGCTGACCGAAGCCGCCGGTGGTCCGGTTGAACGAGCGCAGCACGTGATACAGACCGATGAACACCGGGATCTGCGCCAGCATCGGTAAGCAGCCCAGGATCGGGTTGAAGCCGTGTTCGCGCTGGAGCTTCTGCATCTCGAGCGCCATGCGCTGGCGATCCTTGCCGTACTTCTTCTGCAGCGCCTTGATCTGCGGCTGTAGCTCCTGCATCTGGCGCGTGGTGCGGATCTGCCGCACGAAGGGCTTGTAGAGCAACGCGCGCAGGCTGAAGACCAAGAACATCACCGACAGCGCCCAGGCGAAGAAGTTCGACGGGCCCAGCATCGAGGCGAACAACTTGTACCAGACCCACATGATCCACGACACCGGGTAGTAGACGAAGTCGAGGCTGAAGAAATCAAACAAAGGATCCACTCTCCCCTCGCGCCGCTCGGACAACCCGAACGGCGCTGGCATCTTGGCAATTCACGTGACTTTCCGGGCGGTCCGGTATCGGATCCCATCCGCCTTCATGCCATGGTCCGCACTTGGCGAGTCTGGCCGCAGCCAACCAGCTCCCCCGAATCAGGCCGTACTCGTTCAGCGCATCGACCGCGTACTGGCTGCAGGTCGGAACGAAGCGGCATGTCGCCGGACGCAGCGGCGACACCATATGCCGGTACAGCTGAATCAAAAAAATCACTCCGCGCGCGGCCGCCGTTCCGGCCATCCGGACGAACGCGCGCAACCCGGTCAACGCCGTCACGACTCGCTCCCTGCCGCCGACGCGCGTCGCAGACACCGGCGCAGTTCCTGCTCGAGTCGGGCCGAGGATGCCGTCCGGCTGCTGGGCAGCGCACGGATCACCAATCGATCCGACCGGCCGAGCTCGCCCAGCAGGGCACGGGCCACATGGCGCAGCCGGCGAGCCACGCGGTGTCGATCCACGGCGGATCCGACGGCCTTGCCCACCACCAATCCGACCTGCGGCGCGACGATTTCGTCCCGATCGGATCCCCGGCGAAGATGCACGAGGATATCGGGCTGTGCCAGGCGAATCCCGTGCTTCACCGTCGCGTCAAAGTCAATTGACCGCGTCATGCGGTTGCGTGCCGGAAGCACCGCTGAACGACCTGGAGCCGCGATCAGGCAGAGAGCGCGCGGCGACCCTTGCGGCGCCGACCGGACACGATCGCACGTCCGGCGCGAGTGCGCATCCGCAGGCGGAAACCATGCACGCGGGCTCGGCGCCGGTTATTCGGCTGGAAGGTCCGCTTGCCCTTGGCCACGACGTTCTCCTCGTTGTGTTGCCATCCAGCCGCTCAGACTTTCGCATCTGGCTCATCTGCGGTTCGACCGGAGGTGGTCTTGGTGTTGCTGGCCGGCGCGGTCCCCATGTGGTTCGGGTCGCAGCCGTATCGCCGACTTTCGGGCGACTGTTTGAGGGTACTGACGAGGCTTCGCCTGGTCAAACCTGGCTTGCCACAACGAACCCACACACAGGCGACAGAAAGATTTCCGTTTCCGTCACACTCGCCGCGGCCGTCGCTACCATAACGAGCCGAAGCAAGCCCCGCGTACCCTAAATGACCCGATTGGAAAGCAGCAGAACTGTTGGCAGCCGAACAGAAAACTGTTAGCTTCTGCGAAGTCGTTTTAGACTGAAGCAGCGCTCGGCAACGAAGCGAGGATGGTGGATCGACTAGCTGCCTAGACAACCTTTCGAGGTTCTCTTCCAGCGCGGAGATCGCGAGCCGGCCAGTAGGCTGTGGCTCGCCTACGATCATCCTGTCCACACCTGTGTATAACTATGTGGACAGTTGTTTTGCCGCCAAGCGTGGTGTACTCGGGTCGGGACGTTCGAGAACCAGGGAGATGCGTCGTTGACCGATGACCCCGGTTCCAGTTTCACGACAGTGTGGAATGCCGTCGTTTCCGAACTCAACGGGGAACCCGCCGCAGACGGCATGCCCGCCAGCCGCACGACCCTTGTCACTCCCCTCACTCCACAGCAACGGGCGTGGCTGAATCTCGTCCGCCCACTGACCATCGTCGAGGGATTCGCTCTGCTCTCGGTGCCGAGCAGCTTCGTCCAAAACGAAATCGAGAGACATCTCCGGGCGCCCATCACCGATGCGCTCAGCCGCCGGCTCGGGCAACAGATCCAATTGGGTGTCCGCATCGCTCCCCCGCCCGAGGATGTCGACGATGCGCTCATCGGGCCGGCCGACGCGTTCCCTGGATCCGACCCGTCCTTTGCCGCCGACAATGCGGTCGTCGACACCGAGGAAGCCTTCGAAAACAGCGAGACGGTCAACGACAACCAGCAGGGCTGGCCCAACTACTTCACCGAGCGGCCGCACGCCATCGATCCGGCGGTGGCCGCCGGAACGAGCCTCAACCGCCGCTACACCTTCGACACCTTCGTCATCGGCGCCTCCAACCGATTCGCTCACGCCGCCGCCCTGGCGATCGCGGAGGCGCCTGCCCGGGCGTACAACCCGTTGTTCATCTGGGGAGAGTCCGGTCTCGGCAAGACCCACCTGCTGCACGCCGCCGGGAACTACGCACAGCGGCTCTTCCCGGGGATGCGAGTCAAATACGTCTCCACCGAGGAATTCACCAACGACTTCATCAATTCGCTTCGCGACGACCGCAAGGTCGCATTCAAGCGCAGCTATCGCGACGTCGACGTGCTGCTGGTCGATGACATTCAGTTCATCGAGGGCAAGGAAGGTATCCAGGAGGAGTTCTTCCACACCTTCAACACCCTGCACAACGCCAACAAACAGATCGTCATCTCATCCGACCGGCCGCCCAAGCAACTCGCCACCCTCGAAGACCGGCTGAGGACGCGGTTCGAGTGGGGCTTGATCACCGATGTTCAGCCCCCAGAGCTGGAAACCCGAATCGCCATCTTGCGTAAGAAGGCTCAGATGGAGAGGCTGGCGGTCCCCGACGACGTGCTGGAACTGATCGCCAGCAGCATCGAGCGCAACATTCGAGAACTCGAAGGGGCGCTGATTCGGGTGACCGCGTTCGCCTCGCTGAACAAAACGCCAATCGACAAGTCACTAGCCGAGATCGTGTTGCGCGATCTGATCGCCGATGCCAGCACCATGCAGATCAGCGCCGCCACCATCATGGCGGCTACCGCCGAATACTTCGACACCACCGTGGAAGAGCTCCGCGGCCCCGGCAAGACTCGAGCGCTGGCTCAGTCGCGCCAAATCGCCATGTACCTGTGCCGTGAGCTCACCGATCTCTCACTGCCCAAGATCGGCCAGGCATTCGGCCGGGATCACACGACGGTTATGTATGCGCAGCGCAAGATCCTGTCCGAGATGGCCGAGCGGCGTGAGGTTTTTGATCATGTCAAGGAACTCACCACTCGCATCCGCCAGCGCTCCAAGCGCTGAATCCTCCTCTCCCAGAGCTCCGAACCGCCGATTTTCGGGCGCTCGCTGCCCGTGTTGGTAATTTTTTTTCGAGAAACTTCACGCACATCTGTCACACCCGCCCCACCCTGGACTTGTGCGCAGAGTTGTGCACAACGCAATTACGCGCCGGTGCAGTGACAGAGCTTCGGTGCACAACTGTCATTCGTCCCCACTCACCCAACACATCGCCCACAGGCGTTTGCACCACGATGCACAACCCGATCACGGCGCTAGCTGCGCCGAGATGATCCTGTCCCCAGAATGCACAGGCCTTAATACTGGTACTGAGATCTCTACATCGGTTCTTCTTTGAAATACAGGCTTGGGGACGCACGGTGCACACCGGTCGTCTGAACCGACGCAGACCGGGGTTGTCGGGCTTTGCGATTAGCTTTCAAGATGGCGTCGAAGGATCTACGGTTGTTCTTCGACTGCCGTTGCGGTCGTCGCTGGCATTAGCCGCCATCGGCGTTCGTGGCGGAGCCCCGAGCTAGCGGGCGGTGGCTAGCCAATGGACTCGAAAACGCTGGGTAGGTGGAGGGACGCTATGGACGCGGCGACGACAACGGCTGGGCTCAGCGACTTGAAATTTCGTTTGGTGCGGGAATCTTTCGCAGACGCAGTGTCCTGGGTGGCGAAGAACTTGCCGTCCAGACCTGCCGTGCCGGTGCTTTCCGGTGTGCTCCTGTCAGGAACCGACGAGGGCCTGACGATCTCGGGATTCGATTACGAGGTTTCCGCCGAAGCGCAGGTGGCCGCCGAAATAGCTTCTCCGGGAAGCGTTTTGGTATCCGGTCGGTTGCTATCGGACATCGTGCGGGCACTGCCCAACAAACCGATCGACTTCTATGCCGACGGTAACCGGGTGGCACTGCACTGCGGAAACGCCAGGTTCTCGCTGCCGACGATGGCGGTTGAGGATTACCCGACGCTGCCGGCGTTGCCCGAAGAGACCGGTACGTTGCCCGCCGATCTGTTTGCCGAGGCGATCAGCCAGGTTGCGATTGCGGCCGGCCGTGACGACACGTTGCCGATGCTGACCGGAATCAGGGTTGAGATTTCTGGTGACACCGTGGTTTTGGCCGCCACCGACAGGTTCCGCTTGGCAGTCCGTGAGCTGACTTGGTCGGCGGCCTCACCCGATATCGAAGCCGCGGTGCTGGTACCGGCCAAGACGCTGGCGGAGGCCGCCCGCACGGGCACCGACGGCTCCGAGGTCCGGTTGTCCCTGGGTGCGGGATCGGGCGTCGGAACAGACGGACTACTGGGCATCAGCGGTAACGGCAAGCGCAGCACCACCCGTCTGCTCGATGCCGAATTCCCGAAGTTCCGTCAGTTGCTGCCGGCCGAGCACACGGCGGTCGCCACCATCGATGTGGCGGAGTTGACCGAGGCCATCAAGCTGGTGGCACTGGTAGCGGATCGGGGCGCCCAGGTCCGGATGGAATTCAGCGAGGGATCGCTGCGGCTGTCCGCGGGCGCCGACGACGTGGGCCGGGCTGAGGAAGATCTGGCGGTCGACTTCGCCGGCCAGCCGTTGACGATCGCCTTCAACCCGACCTATTTGACCGACGGGCTGGGATCGGTCCACTCGGAGCGAGTGTCGTTTGGTTTCACGACCCCGGGCAAGCCGGCGTTGCTGCGTCCGGCGTTGAATGACGACAGCCACCCAACCGGCACCGGCCCCTATAGCGCCCTACCGACCGATTACGTCTACTTGTTGATGCCCGTCCGGTTGCCTGGCTAGGTGTACGTCCGGCATTTAGGACTGCGCGACTTCCGGTCCTGGGCACACGCCGACCTCGAATTGCAGCCTGGTCGGACGGTATTCATCGGCTCCAACGGGTTTGGTAAGACGAATCTCCTTGAGGCGCTGTGGTATTCGAGCACCCTGGGATCCCATCGGGTGGGAACGGACGCGCCGTTGATACGCGCGGGCGCCGACCGAGCGGTGGTGTCGACGATCGTGGTCAACGAGGGCAGGGAGTGCGCGGTCGATCTGGAAATCGCGGCCGGCCGGGCGAACAAGGCACGACTGAACCGATCACCGGTGCGCAGCACACGGGAGGTCATCGGCGTCCTGCGAGCGGTGTTGTTCGCTCCCGAAGATCTGTCCCTGGTCCGCGGCGATCCATCCGACCGGCGCCGCTACCTCGACGATTTGGCGACGGTGCGTCGCCCGGCGGTGGCCGTGGTGCGCTCGGACTACGAGAAAGTTTTGCGGCAACGCACGGCGCTGTTGAAATCCCTGTCCGGCGCCCGCTATCGCGGCGACCAGAGCGCACTGGACACGCTCGACGTCTGGGACAGTCGTCTCGCTGAGCACGGCGCCGAATTGATGGCCGCTCGTGTCGATTTGGTGAATCAGTTGGCACCGGAGGTGGAGAAGGCCTATCAGTTGTTGGCCCCCGGATCACGTGCCGCTTCCATCGGCTATCGATCCAGCCTGCGCGCCGAGGCGGCGGCGGATATCGCTGGCGCCGACCGCGAGTTCCTGGAAGCCGCCTTGCTGGCGGCATTGTCGGCACGCCGCGACGCGGAGCTGGAACGCGGCGTGTGTCTCGTCGGACCACACCGCGACGACTTGGAATTGTGGCTCGGAGACCAGCCCGCGAAAGGCTTTGCCAGCCACGGGGAGTCGTGGTCGTTCGCGTTGTCGCTGCGGCTGGCCGCCTACGAATTACTGCGAACGCAAGAAAGCGAACCCGTGTTGTTGCTCGACGACGTGTTCGCCGAACTCGACACCGCCCGTCGCCGCGCGCTCGCCACCGTGGCCGAATCGGCCGAACAAGTGTTGGTCACGGCCGCAGTGCTCGACGACATCCCGACGGATTGGGCGGCCCGTGAGGTTCATGTCGACTTACGCGACGGCGACGCCGGGCGGGTATCGAAGATGCACTCATGACCGGTGGCGAAGAGAGTCCGCGGCCGATCGAGCCACCAAATGCCCTGAGCGGGCTCGATTTGGTGCGGCGCACCCTCGAGGAAGCCCGAGCCGCGGCTCGGGCTCAGGGCAAAGACGCCGGCCGCGGGCGAGCGGCGGGGCTTGCGCCGCGGCGGGTGGCGGGTGCCCGGCGGAACTGGTCGGGACCAGGACCCGATGCCCGCGACCCGCAACCCCTGGGCAGGCTGGCGCGCGATCTGGCGAAGAAACGGGGTTGGTCGGCGCAAGTCGCCGAGGGCACTGTGCTGGGCAACTGGGCGACGGTCGTCGGCCAACAGATCGCCGACCACGCGGCGCCGACCGCCCTGAACGAGGGTGTGCTGAGCGTGGCCGCCGAATCGACGGCATGGGCAACCCAGCTGCGGATGATCCAGTCACAGTTACTGGCCAAGATCGCCACTGCCGTCGGCAATGGGGTAGTGACGTCGTTGAAGATCACCGGACCGGCCGCGCCCTCGTGGCGCAAGGGGCCGCGTCATATCGCTGGCAGGGGTCCGCGCGACACCTACGGTTAGGGAGTTTGACACCGGCCCACGAATCCCTAGCCGGGAGTTCGTTCACAGGCCCCTGAAATCCGCCAGGACGAGGCGGACCCCCTCGACGTACGTCGGGACGCGGCCAGAATAAAGAAATCGTGCGCACGGCGCAGTTAGCTGGGTAGAAACGCGGCCAGAATATCGGTGCGGATGGCCGATCAGGCTAGACTGGCGGGATGCGACTGTTGCGGTGACTAGAACCGCCCGCATGAAACCCCAAGGAGAGCATTCCGACCGTGGCTGCCCAGAAGAAGAAGGCGCAAGACGAATACGGCGCTTCAGCGATCACCGTGCTGGAAGGTCTCGAGGCCGTCCGCAAACGTCCCGGTATGTACATCGGGTCCACCGGTGAGCGGGGCTTGCACCACCTCATCTGGGAGGTGGTCGACAACTCGGTCGATGAAGCGATGGCCGGCTACGCCGACCGGGTCGACGTCCGCATTCTTGACGACGGCAGCGTCGAGGTTTCCGATAACGGCCGGGGAATCCCGGTGGCCATGCACGCCACCGGCGCCCCCACCGTCGACGTGGTGATGACGCAACTGCATGCCGGCGGCAAGTTCGGCGGGGAGAACAGTGGCTACAACGTCAGCGGCGGCCTGCACGGGGTCGGTGTGTCAGTGGTCAACGCGCTCTCGACCCGTCTCGAGGTGGACATCGCCCGCGACGGCCACGAATGGTCGCAGTATTACGACCGTGCCGTGCCCGGCACCCTCAAACAGGGTGAGGCCACCAAGCGCACCGGCACCACGATCCGATTCTGGGCCGATCCCGAGATCTTCGAGACCACCGAATACGACTTCGAGACCGTCGCGCGCCGGTTGCAGGAGATGGCTTTTCTCAACAAGGGGTTGACGATCAATCTCACCGACGAACGGGTGAGCAACGAGGAGGTCGTTGACGAGGTCGTCAGCGACACCGCGGAGGCCCCGAAGTCGGCAGAAGAAAAAGCCGCGGAATCGACTGCGCCACATAAGGTCAAACACCGCACCTTCCACTATCCGGGTGGGCTCGTCGACTTCGTCAAGCACATCAACCGCACCAAAAGCCCCATTCAGCAGAGCATCATCGACTTCGACGGCAAGGGCCCCGGCCACGAGGTTGAAATCGCAATGCAATGGAACGGCGGCTACTCGGAATCGGTGCACACCTTTGCCAACACCATCAACACCCACGAGGGTGGTACCCACGAAGAAGGCTTCCGCAGCGCGCTGACGACGGTGGTCAACAAGTACGCCAAAGACAAGAAGCTGCTGAAGGACAAGGATCCGAACCTCACCGGTGACGACATCCGCGAGGGGCTGGCTGCGGTGATCTCGGTCAAGGTCAGCGAACCGCAATTCGAGGGCCAGACCAAGACCAAACTGGGCAACACCGAAGTCAAGTCGTTCGTGCAGAAGGTCTGCAACGAACAACTCACGCACTGGTTCGAAGCCAACCCCGCGGACGCCAAGGTCGTGGTCAACAAGGCGGTGTCGTCTGCCCAGGCCAGAATCGCCGCGCGCAAAGCGCGAGAGCTGGTGCGCCGCAAGAGCGCCACCGACCTCGGCGGGTTGCCCGGCAAGCTGGCCGACTGCCGCTCCACCGACCCACGCAAGTCGGAACTGTATGTGGTGGAGGGCGATTCGGCCGGGGGCTCGGCCAAGAGCGGCCGCGACTCGATGTTCCAGGCCATCCTTCCGCTGCGCGGCAAGATCATAAACGTGGAGAAAGCCCGCATCGACCGGGTCCTGAAGAACACCGAAGTCCAGGCGATCATCACCGCGCTGGGCACCGGCATTCACGACGAGTTCGACATCACCAAGCTGCGCTATCACAAGATCGTGCTGATGGCCGATGCGGACGTTGACGGTCAGCACATCTCGACGTTGTTGCTCACGCTGCTGTTCCGGTTCATGCGGCCGCTGATCGAACACGGGCATGTGTTCTTGGCGCAGCCGCCGCTGTACAAGCTGAAGTGGCAGCGCAGCGATCCCGAATTCGCCTACTCCGATCGCGAGCGCGACGGCTTGCTCGAGGCCGGCCAGAAGGCGGGCAAGAAGATCAACAAGGACGACGGCATCCAGCGCTACAAGGGTCTCGGCGAGATGGACGCCAAAGAACTGTGGGAGACCACAATGGATCCCACCGTCCGGGTGCTGCGTCAAGTCACGCTCGACGACGCCGCGGCCGCCGACGAGCTGTTCTCCATCCTGATGGGCGAGGACGTCGACGCGCGCCGCAGCTTTATCACCCGTAACGCCAAGGACGTTCGCTTCCTGGACGTCTGAGCGATCGGACCCGCCAGGAGTTGACCAACCAACGAGGAATACATGACTGACACCACGCTGCCGCCAGGTGACGACTCTGTCGACCGGATCCAGCCGGTGGACATTCAGCAGGAGATGCAGCGCAGCTACATCGATTACGCGATGAGCGTCATCGTCGGCCGCGCCCTGCCCGAGGTGCGCGACGGCCTCAAGCCGGTGCACCGCCGGGTGCTCTATGCGATGTATGACTCCGGGTTCCGCCCAGACCGCAGCCACGCCAAGTCGGCGCGCTCGGTCGCCGAGACGATGGGTAACTACCACCCCCACGGCGACGCGTCGATCTACGACACCCTGGTGCGAATGGCGCAGCCATGGTCGCTGCGTTATCCACTCGTCGACGGACAGGGCAACTTCGGTTCACCGGGTAATGACCCGCCAGCCGCCATGCGGTACACCGAAGCGCGGCTGACCCCGCTCGCAATGGAGATGCTTCGCGAAATCGACGAGGAGACAGTCGATTTCACCCCCAATTATGACGGTCGCGTCCAAGAGCCGACCGTGCTCCCCAGCCGCTTCCCCAACCTGCTGGCCAACGGCTCCGGCGGTATCGCGGTCGGCATGGCGACCAACATCCCGCCGCACAACCTGCGCGAGTTGGCCGAAGCGGTCTATTGGTGCCTGGACAACCACGAGGCCGATGAAGAGGCCACGCTGGCCGCGGTCTGCGAGCGGGTCAAGGGCCCGGACTTCCCCACCCACGGTCTGATCGTCGGATCCCAGGGCATCCACGACGCGTACAACACCGGCCGTGGATCCATCCGGATGCGCGGAGTCGTTGAGGTGGAAGAAGATTCACGCGGGCGCACCTCGCTGGTGATCACCGAGCTGCCGTACCAGGTGAACCACGACAACTTCATCACCTCGATCGCCGAGCAGGTCCGCGATGGCAAGCTGGCCGGCATCTCGAACATCGAAGACCAGTCGAGCGACCGCGTGGGTCTGCGCATCGTGGTGGAGATCAAGCGCGACGCCGTGGCCAAGGTGGTGCTGAACAACCTCTACAAGCACACCCAGCTGCAGACCAGCTTCGGCGCGAACATGTTGTCGATCGTCGACGGGGTGCCGCGCACGCTGCGCCTCGACCAGATGATCCGCCACTACGTCGCGCATCAGCTCGACGTCATCGTCCGGCGCACCACCTATCGGTTGCGCAAGGCGAACGAGCGCGCTCACATCTTGCGCGGTCTGGTCAAAGCGCTCGACGCGCTCGACGAGGTCATCGCCTTGATCCGCGCGTCGGAGACGGTGGATATCGCGCGGGCCGGCCTGATCGAGCTGCTGGATATCGACGAGATCCAGGCCCAGGCGATCCTGGACATGCAGCTGCGCCGGTTGGCGGCCCTCGAGCGCCAGCGCATCATCGACGATCTGGCCAAGATCGAAGCCGAGATCGCGGACCTGGAAGACATCCTGGCCAAGCCCGAGCGGCAACGCCGGATCGTGCACGACGAACTCGCCGAGATCGTCGACAAGCACGGCGACGAGCGTCGTACCCGGATCATCGCCGCAGACGGCGACGTCAACGATGAGGACCTGATCGCGCGCGAGGACGTCGTCGTCACGATCACCGAAACCGGATATGCCAAGCGCACCAAAACCGACCTGTACCGCAGTCAGAAACGGGGCGGCAAGGGCGTGCAGGGTGCCGGCCTGAAACAGGACGACATCGTGCGGCACTTCTTCGTGTGCTCCACGCACGATTGGATCCTGTTCTTCACCACGCAGGGCCGGGTGTATCGGGCCAAGGCCTACGAACTGCCGGAGGCCTCGAGGACCGCTCGCGGTCAGCACGTCGCGAACCTGTTGGCGTTCCAACCGGAGGAGCGCATCGCCCAGGTCATCCAGATCAAGAGCTACGAGGACGCCCCGTACCTGGTCCTGGCTACCCGCAACGGTTTGGTGAAGAAGACCAAGCTGACTGATTTCGATTCCAACCGGTCGGGCGGCATCGTGGCGATCAACCTGCGCGACAACGACGAGCTGGTCGGTGCGGTGCTGTGCTCCGCGGACGAGGATCTGCTGCTGGTCTCCGCCAACGGCCAATCCATCCGGTTCTCGGCGACCGACGAAGCGCTGCGACCGATGGGCCGCGCGACCTCCGGCGTGCAGGGCATGCGGTTCAACGCCGACGACTACCTGTTGTCACTCAACGTCGTCCGCGCAGACACCTACCTGCTGGTGGCGACGTCGGGCGGATACGCGAAGCGGACCGCGATCGAGGAGTATCCGGTGCAGGGACGCGGCGGCAAGGGAGTCCTGACGGTGATGTACGACCGTCGGCGTGGCAGGCTGGTTGGTGCGTTGATTGTCGATGAGGACAGCGAGCTCTACGCAATCACCTCGGGAGGCGGCGTCATCCGGACCGCAGCGCGCCAGGTTCGTAAGGCGGGACGGCAGACCAAGGGCGTGCGTCTGATGAACCTGGGTGAGGAGAACACGCTGTTGGCCATTGCCCGCAACGCCGAGGAAAACGCGGACGAAGTCACCGAACAAAGCGACGGTGCGGAGTCAGACAGCTAGTCGGAACCGAGCCACTAGACTCAGCCCGACCAGACATAATGCGACTGCCACCGCTTGGGCGGCCAGGGTAGGAGACCTAAGGAGTCGGGGTGACCTCACCGAACGAGCCGGGCGCCCCCAAGCAGGGGGATGGCCCCAATGGGGATGGTTCGGTCGAACGCGCCGGTGCGCGCCACGGGGTGCCGCCCGCACAGGGTGGCCGCGCCCAAGAGGCTGGGGAGGGACCACCCTGGCAGCGCGGTGGCCCCCGGCCACAGGACCCGGGGCCTCGACAGAACGAGCCTTTCCCCGAGAAACGACCATCGGGGCAGGCCGGTGGCGTCGAGGCGCGGTTGAACCGCTTCATCTCGGGCACGGCGGCGCCAGGGGCCGGCGCCCCGTCCCATGCCAAAGAGCCGGAGCCTGCGACCTCCCGTGGTGAGACTTCGCCGACCGAGGCCTACGCCAGCGAATTACCGGACCTGTCTGGCCCGGTGCCGCGCGGCCCGCATCGCAAGCCCGCCCCCGAGCGGCCGGCGGAGTCGTCGACCTCATCGGCAGGCGGACGTCCGGCGAGCGCCGAAAGCCGGGAAGGCCGCGAAAATCGCGACAACCGGGTGCAGGTGTCACGCCGGACGCGCGGTCCGGTGCGTGCCAGCATGCAGATCCGCCGCATTGATCCGTGGAGCACCTTGAAGGTGTCGCTGCTGCTCTCCGTGGCGCTGTTCTTCGTCTGGATGATCGCCGTCGCGTTTCTGTACCTGGTGCTCGGCGGCATGGGCGTGTGGTCGAAGTTGAACAGCAACGTCGGTGACCTGCTGAACAACACCAGCGGCAGCAGCGGCGAACTGGTGTCCAGCGGCACGATTTTCGGCGGTGCCGTTCTGATCGGCTTGGTGAACATCGTGCTGCTGACCGCGGCGGCCACCATCGCCGCGTTCGTCTACAACTTGACGACCGATCTGATCGGCGGCATCGAGGTCACGCTGGCGGACCGCGACTAGCGTGGGTGCTGCGATTTTTGGGAGTCGGGCGGGGATTGCGGTAATCTCGTCGCTCGGCCGTACGCGAGTACGGGCCTATAGCTCAGGCGGTTAGAGCGCTTCGCTGATAACGAAGAGGTCGGAGGTTCGAGTCCTCCTAGGCCCACCACCATGTGCCCGTCAAGACGTTGCGTAAGACTCGCACTGCCGCTGGGACTTATCGCCGGATTGGCAGCGGTGGTGTGGTCACGACGTGGAGTCGAGGTCTGGCACGTGGCCGTGGATGACCAAGGTCAGCCACTCAATCACGATGAGGGGCCTTAGCTCAGTTGGTAGAGCACCGCCTTTGCAAGGCGGGTGTCAGGGGTTCGATTCCCCTAGGCTCCACAAATGTGATGAGTCGAGTCATAGGTGACAGATGAGTCGCGTCATGGGTTACAGATTCCCCGGCCATCGGCCGGGGTTTTT
>NZ_LZJR01000025.1 GCF_001667925.1 Mycobacterium sp. E2479
CGCGCACTCGAGTATCGCGACCGCAGCTGTGTGGTGCCCGGCTGTGGCGCCACCCGCGGTCTGCACGCCCATCACCTCGAGCATTGGGAAGACGGCGGCCCAACGGAATTGGCCAACCTGGTGCTGCTCTGCCCATATCATCACCGATTGCATCATCGTGGTGTCATCACGATTACCGGACCCGTCGGCGCACTCCTCGTCAGCGACGACGTCGGCCGACCACTGAGCCCGGGGTCACTGGCGCGCCCACCAACCAAACCCCTGCCGGCGGTGGCGCCCTGCCCGGGGCCCACCGGCGAGCGCGCCGACTGGTGGTGGTACACACCCTTCCAACCCCAACCACCGCCGACCAACAACTGATGTCGTTACCAAGACCGGCCGCTGCCGGCAATGCCTTGAAGCTCAAACACGCGGGGGCATAAGAGGGTTCGTTCGCGCTATCCGGCTGGCGACCGCGTCGTGGACATCGCGGCCGGCGACCCGCTACCCCGAGACCCTCAGCAACACCCGCCGCCGGTCATGCGCTCGGACTCGGGCAGGTCGAGGTAGCGCTCCAGGTTGCGGTGCATGTTGATCACGCGCCGCTCCTCGCCGGAGAGCACCAGGTGGGTGAAACCTGGTTGGTGCAGCCCGCGCTGCAAGCCTGCGAGCAGCTGGATGTCCTGGGTAAGCACCAGGCCCGGTTCGGCCTCCCCGGCGGTCGTTCGCATATCCGTCGGCTTGTTGTGCGGCGCACCGGGTGGCATCCGCATCATCAGAAACATGACCATCTCGCCGTGATCGGGATCCGGTCCGGGCCGCGAGCACATGATCGTCAGGTGGTCGGCGTTGGTCAGAAACGTCATGTTCGGGAACACGTTGTACTGGTGCAGCCGGGTGATGCGATCGGTATCGGCCCAGGCGAGATCGACGCCGCGCTCGGCCGCGAATGCCCTTGTGCGCGTGGCGATTAGGTCCTGAACGGTCTGGCCGGACTCCCGCGCCTGGAACGGCGTGCCTTCGGCGACGCCCATCAGCGCGCCCTGGGTCTCAACGTAAGCATTCCAGACCTCTTCGTCGCTCAGCGCGCCGTCAAAGCGTGGGCTTTGCACACCGTACGGCTGATCGGATTTCCCGGTGTGGCCCCAAATCTGTTGCGGCGCATGAATATCGTCGACACAGCGCAGCAGTTCGGGATGCAGGGTCTGGATATGGTACGTCTCGCTGTACCCGTCGGCGATGGTTTTCCAATTGGCGTCGACCTCGACGGTCAGCGTGGCGTAGCAGCGGAAATCCTCCAGGTGGCACCAGGCGATGTCGTCGGGCACCGCCTCCAGGTATTCGGACAACGAGACCGCGCCCGGGTCGAGGTTGACGAAGACGAGCCCGGCCCAGGTCTCGACGCGGGCCGATATCAATGGAAAATCGGACATCCGCAACGCGCCGAAGCCCTTGCGGTCGGGCACCCGTTTGAGAGCGCCGCCCAGGTCCCAGGTCCAACCGTGATAGCCGCATTTGAGTTCGCGCAGAGCCGAACCGGATCCGGTGCACAGCGAATTGCCGCGATGCCGGCAGACGTTCTGGAACGCGCGCAGCGTCCCGTTGTCGTCACGAACGATCAGCACCCCATACGGGCCGCACCGGTACTCGAAGTAGTCGCCGGCCGCGGCGACGTGGTCCACCATGCAAGCCAGTTGCCAGACCCGCGGCCACATCCGTTGCGCCTCGAGCGCGGCGAATGCGGGGGAGTAGTAGCGCTCGGCGGGCACCAGCGTCGGGCCTTCCGGCGGGGTGCCGATGGCATCCTCGTCTCGGGTTCGCGCCGGATTGCCGGCCTTCGTGGCCATCGAGGAGTTCTTAACGCGCTCCGCGGACCAGTTGCCCGGGCCGGGCGCCGGTGTCGACGTCGTTGCGCCGCGTCACCGTTCCGCTGACGATGGTCGCCGCATAGCCGCTGGCGCCCTGCAGGATTCGGTTGCCACCCGCGGGCAGGTCGAATGCCATCACCGCCGGGTGCAGGGTCAGAGCATCCATGTCGATGACGTTGAGGTCGGCCTTCTTGCCCGGCTCGATGGTGCCGCGGTCGGTCAGGCCGAACAGGTGAGCGGTGTCGCGAGATTGCTTGCGGATCACATACTCCAGCGACAGTTTCTCGCCCCGGTGCCGGTCCCGCGCCCAGTGGGTGAGCAGGAACGTCGGATACGAGGCGTCGCAGATCATCCCGCAGTGGGCGCCGCCGTCGGACAGTCCGAGCACGCCGGCGGGGTGCAACATCATCTCGCGGATCGCGTCGTGATTGCCGTCGGCGTAGTTGAACAGCGGCAGCATCAGCATGGACGTCGCATTGGACTCCAGCATGAGGTCGTACAGCGTGGACAACGGATCCTCGCCGCGAGCCTTGGCGATGGCCGCGACGGTGCGGTCCGGCGTGGGCTCGTAGTCCGGCGGATTGCCGAGCGCGTACAGCCTTCCCAGCGAGTGCTGCACCAGTGCGAACATCCCATCGAACAACAGCGTGGGGTCGGGCGGCAGGTCGTCCTCGGAGAGGATCGCCGCCTTCACGGCGGGGTCGGCCAACCGGTGCGCGAGCTCGTCGCGGCTGGACTCGGCCTTCAGCCGGCGATAGGTGGGCCGATGACTGAAACCGTGATGCCCCTGGAAGCCGATCATCATGCCGAACGGACGAGCCGCGATCTGCGGGTACAGTCGGGCGCCCGCGGCGTGCGCGTCCGCCGAAAGGTCCAGCATCTCGCGCCACAATTTCGGATCGGCATCCACCTGGATGAGCGCGAAGGACACCGGGCGGTCGATCTCGCCACTGAGCCGACGCATCCAGGCCAGTTCTTTCTTTGGCCCGATGATGTCCTCGCCCGCCGCCCCTTGGGGGGCCAGCTCGAACACCGCCTGACCGCCGGCGGCCATGGCGCGGCCGAGGCCGAACAGTTCCTCCTCGGCGGCGAACGTGCCGGGAACCGGTTCGCCGTCCATAGCGCGGTGGCCCATCGTGCGCGAGGTGGAAAACCCGAGCGCCCCGGCCTCGATCGCCTCGCGAACCAGCCGGCCCATCGCCTCGATGTCGTCGGGGGTGGCCGGTTCGTTGCGGGCGCCGCGCTCGCCCATGGCGTAGGCGCGGATCGCGCCGTGCGCGACCTGGCTGCCCACGTCGACGGCGTAGTTGTGCTTCCCGATCGCATCGAGGTACTCGGGGTACGTTTCCCAGCCCCAGGTGATGCCCTCGGTCAGCGCGGTGCCGGGGATGTCCTCAACGCCCTCCATCAACTCGATCAGCCACTGTTCGCTGCCGGGCCGCACGGGGGCGAAGCCGACGCCGCAGTTGCCGGTCACGATCGTGGTCACACCGTGGCCGCTGGACGGCTCGAGCAGGCTGTCCCAGCTCACCTGGCCGTCGTAGTGGGTATGGATGTCGACGAAGCCGGGGGCCACCACATGGCCTGTCGCATCGATGGTTTCGGCCGCCTCCCCGCTCATCGCGGGGCCGTCGGCGGAGCGGCGGAGGATGTCGGCGATCTTGCCGTCCTTGATGCCGATGTCGGCCTGATAGCGTTCCGCGCCCGTGCCGTCGACGACCGTTCCACCGATGATCTTCAGGTCGAACATGAGACTCCTCTTCGCCGCCGTGGGCTGTCTCCGGAGGGCTGAGCACTGAGACGCGCAGCATTTCGATACGGTACGTAGCGTAACTCTTGGCGCGACGATGGCAATAGCCTCAGCCGAATTGGTTCGGTCCTACAGCGAGCGCTTCAGGGCGGCGACGGTCTCCAGATCGTCGAGCGCAGCGACTCCGCGTCGCACGCCTTCCATCGCGATGTTCTCCGCCTGCATTCCGCCCATGCCCGCGGTGATCAAGGGGGCGACGTACGCGTACAGCGCGCCCTGGCGAAACCGCAGCCACAGGTCGTCGCGGTCCAACTCGGGGCCGCCGGCCGCGATCAGTGCCCGCCGGTAGGCGTCGAGAAGTTCGCGCTGGTTGGTCCGCCGATCCTCCGGCGTCAGGCTGGTGATCAGGGTATAGGCCAATTCGCGCGACGGGTGTCCCCGGCGCACCGCCTGCCAGTCCAGCAGCCCGGCCTTGCCGCCCTGGAAGTAGATGTTTCCCGGGTGGGCATCACCGTGCATGACGGTGTGCGGCGGAGTGTCGATGAGTGCGGCGACGGCCCGGTAGTTGTCGGCGATGAAGCCGCCGTCGGCGACCGGAATACTGGTGCGCTCGGCGAGACGCTTGATCGAGGAGTGCATGAGCGAACCGGTCAACAACGAAGTGGCATCGCCGGACGGCGTGTACAGCCAGCCCATCGGGCCGCGCCCGTCGCGCGGCAGCCGGCCCCAAAAGGTGGCGTGCAGGTCGGCCAGCAGTTCGATGACCAGGCTGGCCTGATCGGCCGACAACGGATGCAAGGTGTCCGGGAACTCACACGACTCGGCCGGCAGGTCCTCCAGGACCAGCAGATAGCGGCCGGTCCAGGCGTCGAACGCCGCGCCGTGGCAGTAGGGGACGCCGACGACCTGCGGCGCGAGGTCGCGGTAGAACCGCACCTCGGTGTGTCCCAGACGTCCGAGTTCGCCGATCAGCCGGGTGGCCGCGCTCTGCGCCGCGACCTTGACGAACACCGAATCGGGCACGTTCTTGCCGGTCAGCACCAGCCGGCCCCGCGAGGAGGTCCCCGCGTCCCAGCTCAGGACGCGGACCGACCGAACCCTAGTTCCCATCACCCGGGACAGGACCGCGGGGTCGATGCCTTCGATCGTCCGCGGCAGACCGAATCGAGGACCCACTACCGCGTCGGTGGCCACCCGGCCCGCACCGCGGCCGAGGTGGGCGGCCAGACCCAGGATAGAAAAGGCTTGCGCCAGCGAAGTCTTCATGGCCATCCATCCTGACTTGCGGGCCGGCCGCGGCGCCGCGCGCTTCACACCGGCGGCTCGGTTGCATGCCGGCGATGGTACGGGCCGCGATGTGCGGCTTGGGTGTCGGACGCGAGCAGAGTGCGCCTTGCCCGTTTCAGCGATGAATCCCATTGCAGCACAAGGCCAACTGGGCATCGACGAATCTTCCGGCGGGCACCGGCGGGGCAGTGCTGATCAAGCCTTACAGGTGGGACGCGCCAGGCCGGTCCACGTCAACGTGACACGGGTGCCCTGCTGGGTGCGGTCGATGATGACGTCGTCGGCGAGCGCTTCCATCAGCGGGATGCCGCGGCCGCGCATCTGCTGTTGATATAGCCGCGGCTTTTTCTGTCGCCACCGACCGCGGTCGTCGACCGAGACCGACAGGGTGTCCGAATCGCCGTCGTAGGCTGCCCGGACGGCGACCGTCCCGCGCTTTGCGGCGTCGACGTAGGCGAACTCCGCGGCATTGGCGATCGCCTCGTTCACCGCCAGCAGCAGATCACTGAAGCGGTCGTCGTCGAGCGAGAAATAACGTTCCAGCCACACCGCGAACTCGGCGCGGGTCCGGGCGGCGCTGCGCGCGTCGGAGGCTACTCGCGTCCGGACGAAGCGCGATCGGTCATCGACATTGG
Source organism: Mycobacterium sp. E2479 (assembly GCF_001667925.1). Classification (GTDB taxonomy): domain Bacteria; phylum Actinomycetota; class Actinomycetes; order Mycobacteriales; family Mycobacteriaceae; genus Mycobacterium. The sequence continues at coordinate 5,520 of NZ_LZJR01000025.1, forward strand.
ACACGTTCTGCGGCTGGCCGGAGCGGCCCATCGTCCCCAGTTGCGTCGTCACTGCGTCGAGGCTCACTCACCAGCGATACCGCTCAGCGCAGCGTCAAGGCTGCTGTAGAGCGAGAGGACGCTGTCGATTCCCATCAGTTTGATCGGCCGGCTGGTGGCCGAGCCGTTGGCGACCACCGCGAACTTGGTTGGCGGCTCGATCTCCGCCTGCGCGGTCACCAGGACGGTCATCCCCGCCGAGGCCAGAAAACCGACCTTGGACAGATCGACGATCAGTGCTGCGGGCTTGGTGGCCACCGCGGTCTGAATCGCATCGGCCAGCAGCGGCGAGCTGAGCATGTCGACTTCGCCCGAGACGGTGAGCACAACCGCCTGATCTACCTGGTGTTTGCCCACTTCAAAAGCGGTTGGATCGACAAAATCGCCGGATTGTTCACCCATGCTCTATCACTCACATTCGGTCCCGTGCGGGACACCGCTAGCTTTAACCGCCACTGCCATATCCGGGGGCTGTGGATTCAACCCCTCGGGAACACGCTTGCCTACCGAGGAGACGCACCCCGTCGATCTGCGCTACTAAATGGAGAACGGTTACAAGTGTTTAGTTAATGGTAGGCCACGCGGTGTACCACGCTCAAAACGCTGAACCATTTCGGGCGCCCCGACGTAGTCCGGATGTGCGCGACGGGTCACGCAAAAGTTGCACGGGCCGCTGGCCCGTGCGTGAACTGCTGTCACCGGCTTCGTCTCCTCGTTGTGTGGCCTGGCCTGCGCAAACGGTAAGGGCGGTGGGCTGTGGGGCCCGGTGATCGCGCCAGCGGGCAATACGCGGGCGAGCCGCCCGGCGGCCCCCCTGGGACCGCGCCGACCGGGTCGCAATTCGGTGCGCTGAATCGCCGGCGTGCGCTACTGGGCATGGGCGCGGTAGCCGGAGTCGCCGCGGCCGACGTGGGCGGCTTCGGGTACGCCGGCGGCTGGTTGCGCCCCGGCGCTCTGACGCCGCCCCGGTTCGCGGATCGTTTCGAACACGTCTACGGCCGCCATGACGGATTCCGGCGAAACCATGCCAAGGGGCTGAGCGCCACCGGGACGTTCGTCAGCAACGGGGCGGCGGCGGCGGTCTGCCGGGCCGCGGTCTTCGGGCGCGGCAGCGTTCCCGTGATCGGCCGGTTCTCGCTGTCCGGTGGGCTGCCCGACCAGGCCGACAAGCTCGACACCGTCCGCGGGCTGGGCTTGCTGTTCGACGGGCCCATGGGCCAGCAGTGGCGCACCGCGATGGTCAACATCCCAGTCTTTCCGGACAGCACGCCTCAGGGTTTCTACGACCGGTTGCTCGCATCCAAAACGGTCCCGGACACGGGCAAGCCCGACCCGCAACAGATGGCCGCCTTCCTGCGGCGTCATCCGGAGACCGCGGCGGCCATGCGCTTGATCAAGCAGGCACCGCCGAGCACGGGGTTCGCCGACAGCGCGTTTCACGCGTTGAACGCCTTCCACGTCACCAACGCCGCCGGCGCGACGGTGCCGGTGCGCTGGTCGGCGATTCCCCAGCAAGGCGTTGACGTGGCGGTCCCGCCATCCGGGCCGCCGGCCAAGGATTACCTGTTCGACGCCCTCATCCATGCGCTGGCACACACGCCGTTGAACTGGCGGCTGGTCCTCACCATCGGCGAGCCGGGCGACGCGACCAATGACGCCACCAAACCCTGGCCCGCGGAGCGGCGCACCATCGATGCCGGCACCATCACCATCTCTGCGGTCCAGACGGAAGACGCCGGAAACGCCCGCGACGTCAACTTCGACCCGCTGGTGCTACCAGACGGCATAGCCGCCTCCGACGACCCGCTGCTCGCTGCGCGATCCGCCGTTTATGCCCGCTCGTTCACGCGCCGCGCCGAGGAGCCCAAAACAGCCAGCGCGGTCGACGTCGAGGCGGTCCTCCGATGACGCTTGCGACCGCCCCGGCCGGATTCACCCTGCCGTCGCGCATTCTGCACTGGCTGATGGCGCCGATGGTCATCGCGCAATTGCTCATCGGCGTGACCATGATCGCCGCGCTGACTTACTACCCGCTCCTGCTGGCGATCCATCGGCCGCTGGGGCTGCTGATTCTCGTGTTCGCGCTGGTCCGGCTGGCGAACCGGCTCAGGCACCGGCCACCGGCTTTCCTGGCCACCATGAGCCCGGCCGAACGCCGCATCGCGACGTGGTCGGAATACCTGCTCTACGGCCTGTTGCTGGTGCAGCCGGTGACGGGGTGGGCCATGATTTCTGCTTCGCGATTCCCGCTCACGCTGCTCGGGCCCGTCGCGCTACCCCGCATCGCGCCCCGCAACATCGACTTTTTCGCGGTGCTCCGGGAGTGTCACAGCGCCTTCGCGCTGCTGCTCTTCCTCGCGTTTACCGCGCACGTGACGGCGGTACTCTTCCACACGCTCGTATTGCGTGACCGCCTCCTCGACCGCATGGCGCTCTGGCGCACCAAAGCTCGCCAGCCAGACCGGCGCTGAGGAAGAAATCGCAGTCTGACGGCCTGTCTGCCCGGGCTCGAGGTGGCCGAATATGATCGGCACGATTCAGACTTGAGTGCGCGGGCATTGGCCGGGCGCGCGGTGCCCGTGAGGGCCATGAGGAACCGGGAGAGTTCAATGTCGAACCAGCAGCAAGCGGAACGGATGACGTCGGGGAAGGGATTCATCGCGGCGCTCGACCAGAGCGGCGGTTCGACCCCCAAGGCGCTGCGCCTCTACGGCATCGAGGACAACGCATACTCCTCCGAGGAGGAGATGTTCGACCTCATCCACCAGATGCGCTCGCGGATCATCACGTCTCCGGCGTTCACCGGTGACCGCGTGCTGGCCGCGATTCTGTTCGAGCAGACGATGGATCGTGACATCGCGGGCAAGCCGTCGACCACCTACCTGTGGGAGACCAAGGGCGTGGTGCCCTTCCTCAAGATCGACAAGGGTCTGGCGGAGGCGTCCGACGACGTCCAGCTGATGAAGCCGATCCCGGGACTCGATGAGCTGCTGGACCGGGCCGCCGGGCTGGGTGTCTTCGGCACCAAGGAGCGGTCGGTGATCGGCGGCGCCAACCCCAAGGGCATCGCGGCCGTCGTCGCCCAGCAGTTCGAGCTGGCCCACCAGGTGCTCTCGCACGGCCTGGTGCCCATCATCGAACCCGAGGTCACCATCTCGATCTCGGACAAGGCCGAGGCCGAGGGCATCCTGCGCGACGAGATCACCAAGCAGCTCGACTCCGTGCCCGAGGGCCAGCGCGTCATGCTCAAGCTGAGCCTGCCCACCGAGGTCAATTTCTACCGTCCCCTCATCGAGCACCCGAAGGTGATGCGGGTGGTTGCCCTTTCCGGTGGCTACTCCCGTGAGGAAGCCAACGAGTTGTTGGCGAAGAACACCGGTTTGATCGCCAGCTTCAGCCGGGCTCTGACCGAGGGCCTCACCGTCGACCAGTCCGACGAGCAGTTCAACGCCACCCTGGACCAGGCGATCCAGTCGATCTACGACGCCTCCGTCGCCGGCTGATCTAGTAACGGTGCCGGGCCATGCGCGGCGGCCCGGGATCGCCTTCGTCAGAGACCAGAGCGGGCACCATTTCACTGGTCACCAGGCCCTCGTGTTGGGTCGATTCGTCGATGATGGCAAAGGATTCGGCGATGTTGGCCGGCGTGTCGATCACGATGGTGACGACGGGCACCCGGCGCGTCAGCGAGAACAGTCCGTCACCGTGGGGCGGGTGGTCGCCGTGAAAACCCCAGACGCCGCGTAGCACAGTCGCACCGTCGGCGGTCTTGGTCTGCCGCAGCCGCTGCACAATCGCGCGGTGGATCGGCACACCGCGATGGTGTGCCGACTCGGACGTGTAGATCGTCACTTGCTGGAAAAGCGGCAGGCCGCGCTCGTCGACGCCGGGCAGAGCGTGCGGCCGCTCCAGGAACCGGCCGTCGCGCTTGCACACCTGAACCCGTTCGAGGGTGAACAGGGGCCTGCGCAGCAGTTCGCCGATATCCGGTAGCACGCGACCGATCCGTTCACCGGATCCGACCACGACGATCATCATCGGGACGTCGGCGTTGCGTCCAAAAAAGCTGGCGCGCTGGCGTTCTCCGTGCGCGACGCCGTCGACGCCGAGCAGCACCGTGGCGCCGGCAAGGCCGCGCCGGTGCATCAAATCGCACAGGGCGATGTAGGCGGGTGAGCCGTTGACGCGTTGCTTGCGCCCAACGTAGATCGTCAACTTGACGGCGCCGCTCAGATCCTGGGCCTGCGTCGCCGCCCCGATGTTTTCGTGGAGCAGCCGAGCGCGTTCCAGGGTCACCAAACCGCGCTGCTTGATGGTCAGCACCGGGTCGAGCAGGGCCTCGATCTTCCTTCTCGTGTCCACCGCGATGATCGCGACCGGGGGATCCTCGGACAGCGTCAGGGACTCGTCGGTACGCAGATGGTGACCGGTGCCGAACCCGCCGATGCCGCGTAGCAGGACACCGCAAGCGATCCGATGCTGTGCGTACAAGCCGAGCAGAACATCGGAGACAAAGCTGTTCCCGGTCCGCCTGCGCTCTGCCAAATAGGTGGTGAGCTTCAGGCAATCGTCGTCCATCGCCGCTCCCGTCGCCTTGTCGGCGAGCCTACTCCGCTCGCAGACATCAAGCGCCGCAGCGGTGTTCGACGCGGGCCGAATCTGCGCAGCTGTTCGGTCGACACCCCGTACCGGTCCTGGTAGGCGCTCCCCGGCTCGCGTACCGCCGCGGCGGCCAGCCCCGGGTCCGACCTGGTGTACCGGTTGCGCCCCCCGTCCGAGGGGTGAGAGGCGAGGAAATGGCCCAACTTCTGCCCGGCGTCGGCGCGCGGCCCGCGGTCGAATCGCCATAGATGCGGCTTCACCGAGGTCGAAACCGAAATCCGCGAATTAGCCACGCCGGCAAGCTCATCGATACGCTGCGGATGAACCGTGACCGTCAGGTCCCGGTGAGGGCTTCGACGATGAGCCGGGTGGTCCGTTCGGCGCGCCGTCGTGAATATGGTTGCGCTCCGGACAGAATCGGGTAGACCACGCCGCCGACGATCGCGTCCGCCGCCGATTCGGCGATGGCCTCGTTGATGCCGTCGGCCAGCAGCCGGGCCCGCACGCTGCCGTGCAGCGGGGCACTGAATCCGGCGCGCAGTTTGACGGCGGTGTCCTCATGTTCCATGCAGGCGACGGTCAGCGTTCGAAGCATGGCCGAACCCCGCGGCGTCGTCAGGCTTGCGAACAGTTTGCCGACCCACCCGACCAGGTCGGTGCTGAGGTCGCCGCTGTGGTTGACCGATGCGAGCAGCTTGTCGGCATCTTCCAGCATGACGTCGGCGACCAGCGCGGGGCGGGTTGGCCACCAGCGGTAGATGGTCTGCTTGCCCACACCGGCGCGGGCGGCGACGGCCTCGATGGTCAGCCCGTCGAAGCCGCGCTCGAGGAGCAGTTCCCGGGTGGCGGTGACGATCGCCGTGCGGGACTTTTCGCTGCGCCTCCTGGGCGAACCCGCTTGCGCGTTCACGCCGCTCAGATCGGTTGGCATCCGTGGTCCTCGCTTCCGCGAACTCAGATCGAAAGCCGGTGATCGTGTGCGCTTTACATATCCTGACTCGCGCCGGTAGTCTTCCGCAAGACGAGACGGTCCGTCTTGTGACGCGGCAGTCGCAAGCGACGGCCCCAAGGGCCGGGCGCGGCGGGTCGCCGCCATCGGACGCGAAAGGATGACAGCTCGTGCGGCCAGCGCCAGTCATCTCTCGGCTGCCCTCGTGACCCTGGGACTGAGCCCGGAGCAGCAGGAGCTCAGCGACGCCGTGGCGCAATTCGCAGCCCGCAACGCTCCGATCGCCGCCACGCGCAACAGCTTCGACGACCTTGGGGCCGGACGAATACCCCCATGGTGGGATGCATTCGTCGCCAATGGCTTTCATGCGGTGCATCTGCCCGAAGATCTCGGCGGCCAGGGTGGACGGCCTATCGATGCCGCATGCGTCCTTGAATCGGCCGGCAAGTCACTACTGCCGGGACCGCTGTTGGCGACGGTGGCCGCCGGCGCGGTCGCTTTACTCGCCGATCCGACGCCGGGCGCACGGGCATTCCTGCGTGAACTCGCGTCCGGCATCACCTCGGCGGTCGTGTTACCCGACGACGATGACGGCGCCGGCCTGCGGGCACGAACCGAGGACGGGCACTGGCTGATCAGTGGCACGTCACAGGTCACCCCGGGGGTGTGCGCGGCGCGGGTCATCGTGGTGGGAGCCCGGACCCAGGACTCCGAAGTCATCTGGGCTCTCGTCGACCGCGAAAATCCCACGGCCACAGTCGAAGCCATCGCCGGCACCGACCTCGTCGCCGACGCCGGGACGCTTCGCCTCGGCGACTGCCGGGCGGGCGACGACGACGTGCTCAGCGGCATCGACGCGGAGCGCGCCCGCTGTGTGGTCGCCGGGTTCGTCGCCAGCATGACCGCCGGCATCGTCCAGTGGTGTGTGCAGGCCGTCACCGCGCACCTGCGCATCCGCGAGCAATTCGGCAAGGTGATCGGCACCTTCCAGGCGCTGCAGCACAGCGCGGCAATGCTATTGGTCAACAGCGAACTGGCCACCGCGGCCGCCTGGGACGCGGTACGCGCCGCGGACGAACCACTCGACCAGCACCGAATCGCCGCCGCCGGCGCGGCTGTCATCGCGATCTCGCCGATCCCGGACCTGGTGCTCGACGCCCTGACGATGCTCGGCGCCATCGGCTTCACCTGGGAACACGACGTGCACCTGTACTGGCGGCGGGCGATCAGCCTGGCGGGATCCATAGGTCCGGCGAATCGCTGGGCGCGACGGCTGGGGCGGCTCACGTGCACCCAGACGCGCGACATGTCGGTCGATCTCGGCGACGCGGAATCGGAATTCCGCTCGTGGGTGGCCGAGACGCTGGATGCGGCCATGCAGTTACGCAACGACAAACCCGCACCGCACGGCGATTACGAGCACCTCGCCACCGGGCCGCAACGCACGTTGATCGCCGACGCCGGTCTCATGGCGCCGCACTGGCCGGCGCCGTGGGGTGTCGATGCGGATCCGTTGAAACAGCTCATCATCGACGAGGAGTTCGCCAAGCGACCCGGGCTGGTTCGGCCATCGTTGAACATCGCCGAATGGATCCTGCCCTCGGTGTTGGCGGCCGCGCCAAAAGAACTGCAGGAGCGGTTGATTCCGGCGACGCAACGCGGCGACATCCTGTGGTGCCAGCTGTTCAGTGAGCCGGGAGCGGGCTCCGACCTCGCGTCGCTGACCACCCGGGCCACCAAGGTCGATGGCGGCTGGCGGATCAACGGCCACAAGATTTGGACGTCGCTGGCGCAGTACGCCGACCTGGGTGCGCTTCTCGCGCGCACCGACCCCGAAGCCAGCAGGCACCGCGGCATCGGGTATTTCATCCTCGACATGCGATCTCCCGGGGTTCAGATCCAACCGATCAAGACCGCGACCGGGCAGGCGCACTTCAACGAAGTCTTCCTCGACGACGTCTTTGTTCCCGACGAGATGCTGCTGGGCGGGCCGACCGATGGTTGGGGCCTCGCCATCGCCACGATGGCCGAGGAGCGTTCGGCCATCAGCGGATACGTGAAGTTCGACCGGGCGGTCGCGCTGCGGCGGCTCGCCGCTGAGGCCGGACCCGATCGTGACGACGCGTTGCGCGCGCTCGGCGAACTCGACGCCTACACCAACGCGATCAGAGCGCTCGGGGTGCGGGAAACCATCCGACTGCTCGACGGCCAGGCGTCCGGTCCGGCGTCCAGCATCGCCAAGGTCGCGATGAACGTGTTGCTGCGGCGCACCTTCCAGGCGACGCTGCAGTTGACCGGGCAAGTCGCGATGGTCGACGACCCCGACGCTGCGGTCGTGGAGCCCTATTTGCATCTGCCGGCCGAGTTGATCGGCGGTGGAACGAGAGAGATCCAGTTGAACATCATCGCACAGATGATTCTCGGCCTACCCCGAAAGTAAGGCACGGCATGGGATTACGTGGCGAAGCCGCAATCGTTGGATACGTCGAGCTGCCGCCGGAGCGGCTCAACAACGCCGCGCCCGCGCCGTTCGTCCTCGAACAATGGGCGGAACTGGGCGCCGCCGCGCTCGATGATGCGGGTCTGCCGGGCGACGTCGTCAACGGGATCGCCGCGTCACACTTGGCCGAGTCTGAGATCTTCGTCCCCTCGACGATCGCCGAATACCTCGGTGTCGGTGCGCGCTTCGCCGAGCATGTGGATCTGGGGGGTGCCAGCGCCGCCGCCATGGTGTGGCGCGCCGCCGCGGCCATCGAATTGGGGATCTGCGACGCCGTCCTGTGCGCGCTGCCCGCGCGTTACATCACGCCGATGTCCAGTAAGAAGCCCAAAGCCTATGGCGACGCATTGTATTTCGGCTCGTCGAGTAACCAATACGGCTCTCCCCAAGCGGAATTCGAGATCCCCTACGGCAACCTCGGCCAGAACGGGCCATACGGTCAGGTGGCGCAGCGCTACGCCGCTGTTTATGGCTACGACGAGCGCGCGATGGCCAAGATCGTCGTCGACCAGCGGGTGAATGCCAACCATACCGACGGCGCGATCTGGAGGTACAAGTCGCTAGGCGTCGACGACGTGCTGGCCAGCCCGGTGATCGCGGACCCGCTGCACATGCTGGAGATCGTCATGCCCTGCGTCGGCGGCGCGGCCGTCGTCGTCGCAAGCGCGGACGTCGCCAAGCGGTCGCGCAATCGTCCGGTGTGGATCAAGGGATTCGGCGAACACGTCCCGTTCAAGACCCCGACGTATGCCGAGGATCTGCTCAACACCCCGATCGCCGCAGCGGCGGACACCGCGTTCGCCATGACCGATCTGACCCGTCAACAGATGGACATGGTCTCCATCTATGACTGCTATACCATCACCGTCCTGCTATCGCTGGAAGACGCCGGCTTCTGCGAGAAAGGCAAGGGCATGGAATTCGTCGCCAACCACGACATGACCTTCCGCGGTGACTTCCCGCTCAACACGGCCGGCGGGCAATTGGGCTTCGGGCAAGCGGGTTTGGCCGGCGGCATGCATCACGTGTGCGATGCCGCTCGCCAGATCATGGGCCGCGCGGGTGCCGCGCAGGTCGCCGACTGTAACCGGGCTTTCGTGTCCGGCAACGGCGGCATCCTGTCCGAGCAGACCACGCTGATTCTGCAGGGGGACTGACAGATGAAGTTCGAACGGCCGATGCCGGTGAAAACGCCTACCAGCGCACCGTTTTGGGATGCACTGAGCGAGCATCGCATCGTCATCCAATACTCGCCGTCGCTGCAGGCCTACGTGTTCTACCCACGGGTGCGCGCGCCCCGGACCCTGGCCGACGACCTGGAGTGGCGCGAGATCTCCGGAACGGGCACGCTGTACTCCTACACGGTGGCCCACCGGCCGGTCAGCCCGCACTTCGCCGATGCCGTGCCCCAGTTGCTCGCCATCGTCGAATGGGACGAAGGCCCAAGGTTTTCCACCGAGATGGTTAACGTCCACCCATCCCGCCTCAAGGTGGGGATGCGGGTGAAGCCCGTGTTTTGCGACTACCCGGAGCACGAGGTCACGCTGCTTCGCTACGAGCCCGCTGACTGAACTAGGTCGACGACCGCACCACCAGATTGGCGATGTCGGTCAGCTCGGGAGACGCCTGCGCGGGGTGACCGAGCCGCTCGAAGACTTCGGCAAGCGCGGCGTCGGCGACTGCGCAGGGATCGAATTGCACGGTAGTCAATGGCGGTGTGCTTACCATGCCCATCGGGCTGGCGTCGACGCCCATCACCGCGAGGTCGCCGGGGCACCGGAGCCGGGCCTGGTGAATGCCGTACAGGACAAGGCAGGCGATTTCGTCGCTTTGCGCGCACACGGCGGTCACCCCGTCGCCCACCCAGCCGGTCACCACCTCGGCGGCGTTGTCCAGGGTGACCTCGGCGACCCGCGGCGTCGGCAGCCGGCGCAACCGCGCCGCGCGCGAAATCCCCTCGAACCAGTAGTCGCCCAGCGGCCGCCATCGGGGAATTCCGGTGTAGGCGAACGCGATTCGGCGATGCCCACGCTCGATGAGGTGATCGACACGCATCTCGCCCACCGACAGATGTGGATCCTTGAGCGCGGGCAATGTTCCGATCTCGATATGGGGGATGCCCGCCGTGGTCACCGCTTGGCGGGCGGCGGCGCTCAACGGGAACAGGCTGGTGATTGCGACGGGGTCGAGATTCTCGATCGCATCGACCACGTGCTGGTCGTCGTCGGTCTCGAAAATCTGTACTTGCAGAAAGCCCTCGCGGGCCAGCGCGGTGGTCATCCGGCTGCCGGCCTGCATCGGCATCTCGCCGACGGCCACATGGGGCACCACGTAGAGCACCACACCGCTTTTGCCGCGAGCCAGGTTACGGGCGGCGAGGTTGGGCCGGTAACCCAAGAGCTTTGCCGCGCGGTACACCGCGTCCCGGGTTCCCGGGGAGATGCGGCGGCCCTGCGCGTTGTTCAGCACATAACTGACCGTGGCGGTCGACACCCCGGCCAATCGGGCCACGTCGGCGGTGGTCGGACGCGCGGCTTTATTGATGCTCAACTTCCGCTACCTTCCGGGCCCGGTCATGCCCCATGGTGGCACGCAATAGTGATTGGTATCGAGACATATCGCGCCGAGAGTTCGCACCAGGCGCGATCAGTTTGACTAATAGTCCGTATATACATGCCGCCCGAGAGATCCGTTTTGGCGCGGCGATGGATCTGCGCGGGGCCTGCGCGATTGTGTCCCAGCGTATTAACGGTCGAGTGCCGTCGCCGATGCGCGGGGGCCTGGTTGACACTGTGATGCGTACCATTATCTACTAGTCGCGGACTGTCGACCGAGGAGCGCGGCATGCACAAGGACGATCTGATCCTGATCAGCGTGGACGATCACATCGCCGAGCCCGCCGACATGTTCGACGCACACGTTCCCGCCGCATATAAGGACCGCGCCCCCCGGGTGGTGCTCGAGCCCGACGGCGTCCAGCAGTGGTACTACGGCGAGATCCGCGGACGCAACATGGGCCTGAATGCGGTCGCGGGAAAACCGCGCGAGATGTATAACATCGACGCCTCACGCTATGACGAGATGCGGCCGGGCTGCTTCAACGTGGACGAGCGGGTGCGGGACATGAACGCCGGTGGCCAGTTGGCGGGGTTGAACTTCCCGAACTTCACCGGGTTCTCAGGTCAGGTACTCAACCAGGGCTCCGACCGCGAGACGAACCTGGTGATGATCAAGGCCTACAACGATTGGCATGTCGACGAATGGTGTGGCGCGTACCCGGGCCGATTCATCCCGTGCGGCATCCTGCCGTTGTTCGACGTGGCCGAGGCCGCCAAGGAAGTGAAACGACTCGCCGACAAGGGCTGTCACGCCGTCACGTTCTCCGAAAATCCAGAGGCCTTGGCGATGCCCAGCATTCACACCAAGTACTGGTACCCGCTCTTCGAGGCCGTCTGCGAAAGCAACACGGTGCTGTGCACCCATGTCGGATCGGCGTCGCGGTCTCCGCAGGTGTCGACTGATGCGCCGCCCAGTGTGCAGATGACCGCCTCGTCGATGATGAGCATGTTCACGTTCACCGAGCTCATTTGGGCCCAGTTCTGGGCCGACTTTCCGCAATTGAAGTTCTCGCTGACCGAGGGTGACGTCGGCTGGATCCCGTACTTCCTCTGGCGGGCCGAGCACGTCTACAACCGGCACTCGGGCTGGACGCTGGCGACCTTCCCGCCCGGCTACGACGGGCCCACCGATGTATTCAAGCGGCACTTCTACACCTGCTTCATCAGCGACAAAGTCGGTGTGCGAAACATGAATTGGTTCAACGAGGACATGCTGTGCTGGGAGTCCGACTTCCCGCACTCCGACAGCAACTGGCCCTTCGCACCGGAGGACATCGTCGCCACCATGGGCCACCTCGACGACTCGGTCATCGACAAGATCACACATCGAAATGCCATGGCCGCATACTCATTCGACCCGTTCCAGCACATCCCGAAGGAGCAAGCACGGGCCGGTTACCTGCGCGCGCAGGCCACCGACGTCGACGTGGTCACCCATGTCGGCCGCAAGGCCAGTCAGCGCGACCGTGACGCGTGGACGCGGATGACGCAGTTCGCCCTGCAAGCACAGGTCTTGGCGCAGTCGCCGGGAACGGTTGAGGCGTCCGGTATCGCGGGCCGCGCCACCACTCTGGGCAACTGAGCGTGGCAGCCGAGGCGCCCTTCGCAGACTGGCGCGTGCTGGAGTTGTGCAACGGCCTGGCGGCGTCATACTGCGGCAAGATGTTCGCCGACGCCGGTGCCGACGTGGTCAAAGTCGAGTCCTCCCTAGGAGACGCGGTGCGCGGCTGGTCGGCCGGCGGACCGCCCGGCGCGTTGTTCGGCTATCTGGCTGCGGGTAAGAAGTCCGTCGTGAATCATGGTCAGGCCGAAATCAGCTCGCTGCTGGCCGGCGCCGACCTGATAGTCACCGACCTCACCGACGGATGGACGCTCGATGCCATCACGGCACACACCGCCGGGTCGGCCGTCGTGGTTGCCGTCACGCCATTTGGCACCACCGGTCCCTACGTCGAAAATCAGGTTGTTGCCAACGAATTCATCCTCCAAGCGTTGTGCGGATCGATCGCCGGCCGCGGTTGGCCGGACGACGAGCCCGTCCAGGCGGGCGGCCGGCTCGGCGAATGGCTGGCAGGTACGTTCGCGGCCGCGGTGGCTGCCGCGACAGCCCGGCATGCCGCCCGAAGCGGTCGCGGCGAGGTCATCGACGTCTCGACATACGAGGCCATGGCGGTCGCCATGGGCGGCCTGTCCGCCATGTCGGCCAGCGTGCTCGGCGCCGATTCGCTGCTGCACGAGCGTAGTTTGGAGCTGCCGTCGATCGTCCCGACGGCCGACGGTATGGTCGGCTTCTGCACCATCACCGCACAACAGTTTCAGGATTTTCTGGTGATGATCGACCGCGCCGATCTGGTTGACGACGCCGAATTGGCATCTTTCGCCGGGCGGGTCGAGCGCCGCGACGAGTTCCTGGGCATGGTCACCGAATGGACCGGCTGCCGGACGACCCAGGAGATCGTCGATCTCGCCGTGGCCTTCCGGATTCCGGTGGCCCCCATCGCGACTCCGGAGATGCTCCCCAAGATCGACCACTTCGTCGAACGCGGGGTGTTCGTCGAATCGCCGGCTGGGGTGCTGGCGCCGCGGGTGCCGTATCGCAGCGACGCGATAAAGACCGGGGTGCCGGCCGAAGCGCCGCAACTCGGTGCCGATAACGGGCGCGTGCGATGGCCCGCGCGTCCCGAGTCGCCGCACGCTGACAGCGCCGACGCACTGCCGTTGTCCGGCGTCCGGGTCACCGACTTCACCGCCTTCTGGGCCGGCCCGGTCGCCACCCAACTTTTGGGCGCCCTTGGCGCGGACGTCATCAAGATCGAGGGCGTGCGCCGCCCTGACGGCATGAGGTTCTCCGCCGGTCGCCCGCTCGACTGGGACCAATGGTGGGAATGGGGCCCGGTGTTCTTGTGCAGCAACAACAACAAGCGCGGCGTCAGCATCGAACTGGGTATCGATGCCGGACGAAAGCTCGCGCTCGAGCTCATCGCCGCGAGTGATCTCGTCATCGAGAACTTCTCCCCTCGAGTGATGGCGAACTTCGGCCTGGAATGGGATGCGGTGCGTTCGGCCAACCCGCGCGCGATCATGGTGCGGATGCCCGCATTCGGCCTCGATGGCCCCTGGCGTGATCGGGTCGGCTTCGCCCAGACGATGGAACAGGCAACCGGCATGGCGTGGATGACCGGACACGCCGACGGCCCCCCGGTGATCCCGCGCGGTGTGTGCGACCCGATCGCCGGCCTGCACGCCGCCTTCGCCGCAGTCGCGGCGCTGGTGATCCGCGACCGCGGGGGCAGCGGAATGCAGGTGGAGTCGACGATGGTCGAGGCCGCGTTGAACGTGGCGGCCGAAATGCTGGTCGAGTATTCCCGCAACGGAATTACGATGCGCCGCAGTGGGAACCGCGGTCCGGGGGCGTGCCCCCAAGGGGTCTACCGTTGCCGCGGTGAGAACGAGTGGGTCGCGCTGGCCGCGATTGATGACGTCGCCCGCGCATCGCTGGCCGGCCTTCTCGGGCAACCCGGGCTGCACGAAACCGGCTGGGCGGAGCGGGCGGACGACGTCGACAAACTGATCGGCGCCTGGGCCGCAGGGCAGTCGGTGGCCGAGGCCGTCGATGCGCTGCGAACCGCCGGGGTGGCCGCCGCGCGCGTCACACCGGCCGCGGCGCTGCTGACCGATCCGCAGCTGCAAGACCGCGGCTTCTGGGAGACGGTCGACCATCCCGTTGCGGGCTCCTTTCTGTGCACCGGAATGCCTTTCGCATTCCTCGGCAGGCCGCGGCGCTGGATCCGGCGGATACCGCCGCTTTACGGCCAACACACGGAGGAAGTGCTGACCGAGGTCCTGGGGCACAGCCGGGCCGACCTTTCCGCGTTGCGGGAATCCGGAACTGTCAGCGCCCGGCCGGCGGGTTTGTGACATGGCGGTCAGCCTGTGCGTGCCGCCCCGGGCCGGAGAGCTGTGTGCGCCAGTGCGGTTTTTGCTGCGCCAGGACTCCGTGGTGATGGAGTTGACCGCCCGCCACCGCATCACCAGCGTCGAATGGGACGACGACGAGCGCGCGGTCGCGATGGTCGTCGAGATCACCGATCCACAGACGGCACGGCCGGTGGACGTGCGCATCGATGTCGTGGGAACCGGTTCGGTGGCCGGCGTTGGAAAGGGTGACGCGCGCGCCACGACGATAGGCACCATCACCCGCGACGGGCGTCGATACGAAGTCCGCGGCACGTATTTGGGTGTCGTCGCGGACGAAAATTGAAGGGCTGGAACGGAATGGGATGTCAGTGACGGCGGCGAAGCGCACCGCGGCGATCGTCGGAGTACACAACACCCGGCAGGGGCGCCGCCTGGAGGGCGAAACCTCGCGCGGCCTGGCGATCAAGGCGATCTTGGGCGCACTCGATGATGCGGGCCTGACTCTCGACGACGTCGACGGCATCAGCGCCAGCCCGCAGTCGACGTCGTTGGTCTACGACCTGCGTATCGGACCGGCCTGGCAGGGCCTGGCCTTCGGTGTCGGCATGATCACCGAAGCGGTCACCGCCATCGAGCACGGCATGGCCGACGTGGTGGTGTTGGTCGCGGCCCAGGCCGGCGAGTACCGGGACCACGAGGCCACCGCCCCCTGGACCCGGCCCGAAAACGAATTCGTCGCTCCCTGGGGCATGTTCACCGCCGCTGAGTTCGCGCTCATCGCTCGGCGGCACATGCATGTCTACGGCACGACGCGCGAACAACTTTCGATGGTGGCAGCGACCATCCGCAACAACGGCTCCCGCAATCCCGAAGCCGTCTATTACGACCGGGGGCCGTTCGGCCCGGACGACATCACCGCGTCGCGGCCCGTCGCCGATCCGTTCCATCTCTTGGATTGCGCCACCACCTCCGAAGGAGGGTGCGCCCTCGTCGTCGCGAACGTCGATGCAGTCGACGTTGCGGGCCGACCCATCTATGTGCTGGGCAGTGGGGCGGATTTCCACGGCCCGTCCTACCAGCACCCACCGGCATATGACCTTTCGGGCCGGCGCGGCGATCACGTCAACGGTGTGGTGGGTCGGCGCGCCGCGGAGTGCGCGTTCAACCACGCCGGGTTGCGCCGCGACGACGTCGACGTGCTAGAACTCTACGACCCGTTCTCGTTCGAAATCATCCGCCAACTCGAGGCTTTCGGCTTCTGCGGCGACGGCGAGGGCGGCCCGTTCGTCGCCGACGGCCACATCGCGATCGACGGCAGTCATCCGATCACCACCGACGGGGGAACCATGTCGTTCAGCCATGCGGGGGCCAATCCGCAAATGATGCAGAGGGCGATCCGCGCGGTGCAGCAGCTGCGCGGTCAGGCCGGCGGCCTGCAGGTCCCCGATGCCCATATCGCGTTGTGCAGCAACGGGGGAGCGGGGGCCCTGTTCACGACGGTCCTGATTCTGGGAGATGAACCACGGTGACTTCAGATCCGTTGCGGCCCCAGAACGGGCCTGTCCCGCACGCGAGCAGCCACGTCAGCGGCCCGTTCTGGGAAGGATGTCGATCACACGAGCTGCGCTACCAGCGTTGCGCGGCCTGCGGATCGGCGAACTTCCCGCCGACCGAGCATTGCCGGCAATGCCTTTCGGAGGACATCAGCTGGCGGCAGGGCAGCGGCCGCGGCGAGATCTACAGCTGGACAGTCGTTTATCGGCCGGTGACGGCGGAATTCGAATCGCCCTATGCCCCGGCGATCATCAACCTGGACGAGGGCTATCAGATGCTGACCAATGTAGTCGGCGTGACACCCGAAGACCTCGATATCGGTATGCGGGTGCGCGTTCAGTTCCACGGCGTCGGCCCCGGCGTGACCCTTCCGTACTTCACCTCCGCGGAAACGGACAGTTCGTGAACCCCAGAACCAGCAACGGCCTGCCGGTCACCGCCTACCTGGTCCTGGGCGTGCTGGCGGCCAACGACGAACAACTCACCGCCGGTGAAATCAAGATGCGCGCCGAACTGTCGGTCGGCCACTTCTACTGGTCACCGTCGGTCAGTCACGTGCGGCGGGAGCTGACCCGCCTGCTGGCGCGGGGCATGGTCAGCGAGACCGGCGCACAATCCGGCAAGCGAGCCATCACCTTGTACGAGACCACCGATACCGGCCTCGACGCGCTGCGCCGCTGGGTCCAGCACTTCCCGGGTCAGGACCGGGTGGTCATCAAACACCCCGTCATCCTCAAAACGTGGTTGGCCCGCGGCCAGGACCCCGAACATGTCCTCGACGTCCTGGACCGGCACCTCGACGCGACCCGGGCCCGGTTGGACGAGGCGCTGTGGTCGCGCCAGCGCTCGATCGATCTCGGCATCACCGATGACCCCGCGCAGCGCTACTCCTTCGCGGTATTGGACTATGCGATCCGCGGGCTGTACGCGGAGATCTCCAACATCTCGCAGCTGCGCGACGAGATCGCCGGCGGCACCACCCGAGACCCCGTCAAGCGGGTGCGGCGGTCGAAGGGTCAGATCCGGCGCCGGGTACCGAGGAGCCGCGCGTAGCTGCTGGTAGCGACCCGCTGCGCCCGGCTGTGCCGCCCTTGCGATCGCTACTAGCCGTTGGTAGCGACCCGCTGCGCCCGGCTGTGCCGCCCTTGCGATCGCTACTAGCCGTGTAAGCCGTCCCCCGAGGTTCGCGCTCCCACAACGTCTCTCCCGCCCCGACCTCGGTTCCCCGCGCGATCAACTCGCGCTTGAGTATCTTGTGCGTCGCGGTGCTGGGCAGGTCGGCCGCGATGCGGACGAAGCGCGGGCGGGCCTTGGGGGACAGGTCGGGTTGCGCGTCCAGGAACGCCGCGAATTCTTCCGGCGCGAGGCTGTGGTCGTCGTTGAGCACGATCGCGGCCATCACCTGATCACCGACGTGACCGTCCGGGACGGCGTAGACCGCGGCCCGGCTGATGGCGCTGTGGCGCAACAGAATTCGCTCGATCGGCGCCGCGGCCAGGTTCTCGCCGTCCACCCGCATCCAATCCGCCGTGCGTCCGGCCAGGTAGATCCAGCCGTCGGCGTCGCGGTAGGCCAGGTCGCCGGACCAGTACATGCCGTGGCGCAGACGCTCGGCGTTGGCGTCCGGGTCGTTGTAGTAGCCGGTGAAAAAACCCGAACCCGCCGTGTTGACCAACTCGCCGACCGCTTCGTCAGCGTTGACGAGCGCGCCGTCGGCGTCGAACCGGGCCACCGCACATTCGGTGACGGTGTCGCTGTTGTAGATCGAGATCCCATCCATACCCTTGCCGATCGAGCCCTTGGGGGTGCCTTCCTCGCGGATGACGATGACCGCATTCTCGGTGGAGCCGAAGCCGTCCTCGACCTGAACACCGAAGCGGCGGCCGAACTCGTCGATGTCCTTGTCGTTGGCCTCGTTACCGAAGGCCACCCGCAGGGGATTGTCGGCGTCATCGTCGCGTTCCGCGGTGGCGAGGACGTAGGCCAGCGGCTTCCCGACGTAGTTCATGTAGGTGGCGCCGTAGCGGCGGATGTCGTCGAGGAAACCGCTCGCCGAGAACTTGGCGGGCACCATGGCGGCACCGGAGCAGACCGCGGGCGCCCATCCGGCGACGACCGCGTTGGAGTGAAACAGCGGCATCGAGACGTAGCAGGTGTCGTGTTCGGTGAGGGCGAAGCGCTGAACCAGGTTGAGGCCGGCGACCGTCGCCATGAGGTGTGATACTTGCACAGCCTTGGGATTTCCGCTCGTCCCCGAGGTGAAGATCAAAATGAAGGGATCCATCGCGGTGACCTCGCGGTGAGGTTTCAGCTCCCCTGCGGCGCCGAGGAATTCGCTCCATTGCGGTGTCGAGGAGTCGAGGATCTGGGTCGGCCCGAGATCCAAGCCGTCCAGTAGCGGCCGATGTTCGGCGTCGGTGACGACAAACTGGCAGTCCGCGCGCCGGACGTCGGCGGCCAGCGCCGCACCGCGCCGCGTGGTGTTCAGGCCGCACAGGACGTATCCGCCGAGCCCGGCCGCCGCCATCTGGCTGACCATCTCGGGGGTGTTCCCCAGGAGGGCGCCGATGTGCATCGGCCGTTGTGGGTCGGCGGCGGCCAGCAGGGCGGCGGCCCGCGTCGTGGCGCCTGCCAGATACTCACGCCAAGTCCACTGCAGGTCACGGTATTTCACCGCGACTCCAGGATCCGATAAACGCTTGCGCAGCAGCGCTTGAATCGTGTCGTCAGCCATCCGTCGGATTCATCCTCATTTCACCGCGCCCTACGAGACGAGACGGTCCGTCTTATGCTACCGGGCGGCCGAGCTCCGACCTCGTGCCCGCCGACGAAACCGCGACCGCCCGGGCCGCGGCCGTACGCCGTGCACCCCTCGTGTTGTGGAAACTTCCCTCCTGTGTCACCCAGGATTCCCGATCGAGGACCGCGCGTATAGCCATCCTGTTCGCATTCAACCGCCATCATTGCCCCATGCTTTTTGAGTTGCACAGGTCGCTGATCCTGCTTCGGAACCGGGCGCGTGGATATCGGCGCGCGGTCTCACGGTCACGGTCGATCCGCATCCCCGGTCGCCGGCGTCGCGGCGGTCAGCCGGCCAAGTCGAAGGATAGCGATTAAAGCTGTTGTCGTTCAGTGTGATTGGCCATCATGGCCAAGGCCGTGGGCTGCCTATCCCCCCACCATCATCAGGCCGCCGTCCACCGCCAGTAGTTGACCGGTGATGAACCCTGACCCGGGTCCGGCCAGGAACGCCAGCATCGGACCGAGGTCGCGGGCGGGATCGCCCAAGGTGCCGCCGAGCGGGATCATCATTTGCATCTGCTGGTCGATCAGGGCCGCGGCGTCAGGTCCGAGGAAATCGCGCAGCCGGTCGGCACCCGGCGTCTGCACCGCGGGCGCAAGGGCGTTGACGGTGATGTTGTCGGAAGCCCAGGCCTTGGCGGCCGACCGCGTCCACGCCTGCACCGCTCCCTTGGTCGCGGCGTAGACGGCCGAGATCGGGCTGCCCATCACGGCTTCCGATGACCCGAAGTTGATGATGCGACCGCCCTTGGGTCGTTGGTCCTTCATCACCGCATAGGCAGCCTGGTTGGTGAGGATTGTCGCCTTGACGTTGGTGTCCAACAGGAACGAGATCTCGTCGGCGCCGATGTAGCCGGGAATCCCCGCTTGCCACAACCCCGCGGCGTTCACCAGCACATCGAGTCCACCGAGGCGTCGCGCTGCCTCACCAACCATCGCCGAGACGGCCTCGGCCTCGCGCACGTCGCACTGCAACCACTCGGCGGCGAGGCCGTCCGGTGGTGGTGTCTTGTGATGAGTCGCCGCGACCTTGGCTCCCGCCGCCGCGAGGACTCCGACGGCGGCAGCGCCGATGCCGGTGGCGCCGCCGGTGACCAGGATCCGCCTGTTAAGAAGGGGAGACGTCGAATCTGACATGGCCAGAACGCTACCGCGATCGGTGGGAACCGCCGCGGTAGCGTTGCGGGCGCTCGGTCAGGTGCGCACCGCGACAGTCGAGAGCAGATCGGCGAGGCGGTCGGGCTGATCGACCATGGAAAAGGTCCTGGCCCCTGAGATGACTTCAAGGCGGGCGTTGGGGATGGCCGCGGCCAGCCGCGGCCCGTCTTCCTGCTCGAAGAACAGGTCGTCGGCCGACCAGGCAATAAGCGCCGGCTTGTCGAAGTCGTGCAGCCGGGCCGCTACCGTCGTCGTCACCTCGGTGCGCATCGAAAGCGTGAACTGCCGCAGGTCCTCGGCGACCGCCGGAAGCGACAACGCCGGCCGCACCCAGAGTTTGGTGAGGTCATCGATGTTGCTATGTGCCAGGCCGTTGAACGCCCGTGCCCGCACGACCGGCGCGCGTACCGCCTGAATCGCGCTGCGGAACAACGTCTTCGACTTGGCGGCCAGGAGCAGCGGCCGCAGGATCGGCGGCGGGAAATGTTCGAACGCATCGCAACTCGTGAGCACGAGCGCACCCAGCCGCTCGCGATGGTGCACAGCCACCAGCTGGGTGACAACCCCGCCGGTGTCGTTGCCGACCAGCACCACGTCCTGCAGGTCGAGAGCGGCGAGCACCTCGGCGACCATGCCGGCCACACCGGTGATGGTCTTGTCGGCGCCGCGGCGCAGCGGCTCCGGATGCGCGCCCAAGGGCCAGGTCGGGGCGATGCAGCGCAAACCGCGAGCGGCCAGGCGTTCGCTGACCTGGCGCCACAACTGCCCGCCCATCATGTATCCGTGCACGAAGACCACCGGCCTGCCATCCACGGGTCCGGTTGCTTCGTAATGGATGGTTCCAGCACTAATGTCGATCGTCGACATAACAAACTCCTAATTCAGCGGTACACTTACAAACAGGCTGCCTGTTCGTAAGTTACCAACAGGTTGTATGGAAATCAAGAGACGGACCCAGGAAGAGCGCTCCGCGGCGACCCGCGACGCGCTGATCGCCGCTGCCCGCCGGCTGTGGGGGCAGCGTGGTTACGCCGAGGTGGGGACGCCGGAGATCGCCGCCGCCGCCGGGGTGACCCGAGGTGCGATGTACCACCAATTCGCCGACAAGGCAGCGCTATTCCGCGAGGTCGTCGAGGTTGTCGAGCAGGACGTGATGGCGCGGATGGCCGTTGTGGTGGCCGAGTCCGGAGCCACCACGCCGGCGGAGGCGGTCCGGGCCGCGGTCGACGCATGGCTCGACGTCTCCGGCGATCCCGAAGTACGCCAGTTGATCCTGCTGGATGCGCCCAGCGTGCTCGGCTGGGCCGAATTCCGCGATGTCGCCCAGCGTTACAGCCTGGGCATGACCGAGCAGATGCTCACCGAGGCGATCCGGGCCGGCCAACTGGCCGAGCAGCCGGTCCGTCCGTTGGCGCACGTGCTGATCGGCGCGCTCGACGAGGCGGCCATGGTCATCGCGACCGCTGACGACCCGAAACGGACCCGCCGGGAAACCGGACAGGTGCTACACCGGCTCATCGGCGCAATGTTCGACGCGCGGTAAGGTTCGGCGGCGGCCGCCGACCGAAACCCTCGGGCCGCGTGGGCGCGGCGTGCATCAATGGAGCGCGGGTCCGGAAACGGAACGACGTGGTGACCGGGCGCGCCGGCATGGTCTCGATCTCGGAGATGGCTTGGGCTACCGATGTTTCTGGCTGAAGAATCGCCAGATGGTGTCCGTTGCATCGAGCGCCGTCGACGGCGCCGGAATTCCGGCGACCTTTTCAGCCAGGGGACTCGGCTCGCCGCCGGGCCATTGATGGCCGGCCCCGGCCACCGAAATCAGCTCCACCGTACGCCCGTCGGCACAGTCCGCCGTCTGCGTTGTCACGGCGCCCGAGGTGGTTGAGTTCGGCGCTCGGCATCCGTCGATGGCGCGCCAGGTGGCGTTGACGGATTCTGCCGATGGCCCGTCGACGCGCGGAGATCCGTTGGCCGCGACGGCTTTTCCAGCGCCGCCGTCATACGGGACTCTGTCGTCGGCGGTGCCGTGGATCTGTAGAACCGATGCCGGCCGTGCCCCAGAGCAGTCCGTCAGCAGGGTGCCGGCCACCGGGGCGATCGCCGCGAAAGTATCAGACTGACAGCCCATTCGAAGTGCCATCATGGCGCCGTTCGACATACCGGTGACATAGATACGCGCGCGATCGACCGGGATTTCCTGTCCGATGGCGCCGACCATGGCGTTGATGAAGCCGACGTCGTCGGTGTTGAGGTGTCCGGGTTCGCCACAACAGGTTCCGGCGTTCCATGCCCGGTTGAGGCCGTCGGGGTAGGCGACCAGGAAATGCCCGTTATCGGCCTCGGCGTCCCAGTGGTAGTAGCGCTCGGCCTGCGCGCCGTTACCAAAGCCACCGTGCAGCATGACCACCACCGGCACGGCGTCGGCCAACCCCGGGGGTCGGTACAGGTGGAAGGCCCGGCTGATGCCGCCCGACTGGATTCTGTGTGTAGATTGCCCGACCGGGATCGATTGCGAGTCAGGCGTGCCGAGTGCGTGGCCGCCGCAGCCAAGGCTTACGCCCAGCACGGCAGCCAGGACGGCGATGAGGCTGACGCTGACGGCCCGGCCATGAAGCGATCGCATGCCGTCATCGTGGCAGCCGATGTTGCATTTGACAAGTAACTTGTCAATCTCCGTCGGGATGGCACACTCGTTTCATGCGACGCCCTCTGCAGCCCGATTGGCAGCCCACCGTGCCCGCACTGGTGAATCTGCTGGCCGCGTCGGGGGGGCCGCGATTGCGGGCGGCGTTTGCCGCGACGGGACTTGACGGGATCCGCCCGGCGCAAGCGGGCGCGCTCGTGCCGCTGGCTGCCGGCGGGCTGCACGCATCGGAGCTCGCCGATCGACTCCAAGTGACCCGGCAGGCGGTCGCCCAGGCGATCGCCGGGCTGGAGCGGCATGGCTACGTCACCCGAGTGCCCAATCCCTTAGACGCGCGAGCCCGAATCATCGAGCTGACACCGAGGGGCCGACAGGCCCTGCGTGTAATGCGTTCGAACGCGGTCGCTTTGGAGCGGCGATGGGAACGGGTCCTGGGTCGGCAGCGAATGGGTGAACTGCGCGAGACCTTACAGATGTTGCTCGCCGATCCCGGCGAGGCGGCTGGGGAGTGACACCCGCGGGAATTTCTATGTCGCGATTGACGCTGAGACCTTAGGCTCGACCCAACACAGTGAACAGGAGTCCGCCGTGCCCATCTTCATGGTCGAGCGCAACTTCGCCGAGGAACTGGAACCGGACCTCGAAGTTGCCGACGGTATCAACCGGATCAACGACGAAGCGGGCGTTCGCTGGATGTACTCGTTCCTGTCGGCGGACAAACGAAAGACCTACTGCCTGTATGAGGCGCCGTCACCGGAGGCCATCAGATTGGCGGCCGCACGCGCAGGCCTACCTGCCGACTCCGTCGTCGAAGTAAAAGAGCGGTTGACGCCGGACGGGGCCCTGTCCGAAATCTGAGGACACGCTACCCGAGAAGCTCGTGATCTGAGGCGTACATCGCCGCCTGCGTGCGGTTCGCCGCCCCCGTCTTGATCAGGATGTTGCGTACATGGTTTGCGGCGGTGTTGGTGCTGATGAAAAGGCGTTCGCCGATCGCCCGGTTGCTCAACCCCTCAGCTAGTAGCCGCAGCACCTCAACCTCCCGCTCGGTGAGGCCGTCCGGACCAGTTGTCCGCAGCGAATCCACCAGCTCGACGACCCGGGTCTGGCCGATTGCACCGGCGATTGCGCGCGTCTCGTCGGCCAGGCGGCGGGCGTCCTCGGTGCGACCGCACGCCGCCTCGAACATCGTCTGCCGGGCAAGGGTCTCGGCGATATGCACCACCGATCCCATCCGGCGATCCATCTCGATCGCGGCGGCGAAGTGCCGCTCGGCCGCGGCGACGTCCCCGCAGAGCGCCGCCATCCGGGCCAGATATCGGTCGGCGCTGCCGAACAGCGCGACGAACTGGCCCGCCACCAAATTCTTTCCGGCATAACGCGCGACGAATGGGCGCAGCGCGTGGACCGCTTCACGGTGCGACAGCTCCAAGGCCGCCTCGACCATGAACACCAGTTCCATCGGCCACTGCGCGTCCTCGAGGCGGTCGCCGAGGTTGCGGTTGAGCAGTTGGTTGAGCGCACGGGTCATCCCCCGTTCGCAGTTGAGCTCGGTATATAAGGCAAGCAGGCCGGGCACCCAGCGGCCGGTGAACGTCTCACTGCCGTCAATGAACCTGCCGAACTTCTTCAGGTCGCCGGTCTCACGGCGAATCATGAACATCTGCACCCCGTTCGAGCCTTCGGTGTCGTCGGCGCCGAATAAATCGCCTGTGTGCAAAGCGATGTCGGCCCAGCGTTCGGCGCCGGTGAAGTCGCCGCGCAGGTAGGCCAGCGCCTGCTCCATGCAGGCGCCGACAAACCCGAAAGCCGGTTGCCCGCACGCCTGGGCCGCGCGCCGCATGTCGGCCGTCGCAGCGGCAAGGCCATCGGGGCGGCCGGCCAGGTAGCTGACCAGGGCGTGGAAATGTGACGCCGCGCCCAATGACTCGTAATCGCGACGCGACAACGCCATCTTGGAGACCTCGGCCGAGCGCCGCTCCTGGATTTCGCTCATCTCGGGCGTGAGGCCTTGCCACAGGCTAGTTTTCAGCGTATGCAGGAGCACTGCGCCGTCGTTGACGGCCCGTGCCCGCGCGATCGCGTCGGCGCCGACCTCGCGGGCTCGCGCCGCTTCGCCGGCGAAGGCCAGCGCTCGCCCGAAGCTGGCGAGCGCCTGCACGTAGCGCGGGTCGTCGGCTTGCAGTCCGCAGGATTCCAGCGCCGCCGCGAGCAAGTCGGCCGCCTTCGAATTCGCCTGCGCTGGCCGCCAATTAGCTTCCTCGTAGCCTACGGCGGCCTCCAGCCGCATCAGTGGATCGTCCATCGCGCCGATGCGTTCGTAGATGACCCGTGCCCGCGCGAACGAGCCGCCGCGCACGTGGTTGGCGGCGGCGTCAAGGTGCAAGCGGGCGCGTTCGGTGAGATTGAGCTCCGGCAGCGACGCTGCCCGCTCGAACCACTTCGCCGCGTCCTCGTAGGCCAAACTCTGCTCGGCCATCCGGGCCGCCCGGCGCGCGTACCGCAGCGCCTGCTCGTGATAGCCCAGCACGTGCGCGGTCAGGAAGTGATGGGCCAGGCGCGGAACGAGCGACGGGTCGGCGCGGCCCTCGAGCGCCTCGGCGGCGCGCGCGTGCATGACCCGCAGCCGCGAGGCCGCCATCCCGCCGAGAACCGACTCACGGGTCAGCGCGTGGACGAACGCGAATTCACCGTCGGAGTCGTGAACCGCGCGGACCAGCCCGACGGCCTCGGCTGAATCGATCGCCGCCAGTGTCGCGCCGACCTCCGTGTCACACGTCGAGATGAGCGCCGGGAGGTCGAACGTCTGGCCCAGCACGGCCGCCTGCTCGATGACCGCGCGCACGCCGGTACCCAGTCCGGCAAGGCGGCGGGCGATCGCGTCGCCGATCGAGGCGGGGACCGTCTGCTGCGTGCTCAATGTGGCCAGGCCGCCGCGGATTTCAAGGTCGTTGACCAGTTCGGTCAAGAAGAACGGATTGCCGCCGGTTCTCTCCCGCAGCATCGCGGCGGCCGTGCGTGCCGACGCCGGGGCCAGCTGCTGGGTCCGCGCCACGAACTCGGCGATCGCCTCGGTGTCGAGGCCCGCAAGGTCCAGGCGCCGCACCCCGTCGAACCGGTGCAGCTCGGCCAGCCGGGCCGCGAGATCATCGGACCGGTCGGGCTCGGTCGTGCGGAACGTGACCACCACCAGGACCCGCACATCGGAGCAGCCGATCAGCACGTGCTCGAGCAGCGCGAGCGTAGGCAGCTGCGCCCAGTGCAGGTCGTCGAGTATCAACGCGACCGGGCGATCGACCGCCAGCCGGCGCAGAAAGCCGGTGAACGCGTCGAACAGAGCCTGCCGTTGCACCCCGACATCGGGCGCCGGGCCGACGTCGGGCAAGTGCCGCCCCACCAGCGCTGACAGCCGCCGCAGCTGCGGCCCTACGTCGTCCAGTAGCTCGGCCATCGAACCCGGCGGACCAGCGATCAGCAGCCGATCGAGCGCCTCGGCGAAGGGCGCGTAGGGCAGATCCTCATCCGCGGTCGAACCTCCCACCAGCACCGCGACGCCGTGGTCGAACAGCGACCCGGCCACCTCCGCGGCCAGGCGCGTCTTGCCGGCCCCGGGTTCACCGCCGATGAAGACCGCCTGGCGGTTGCCCCGCTCCACCCGTTCCCAGGCCTGCTCGAACACCGCGAGTTCCGCGGCGCGACCCACGAGTGGGCCACGGCGGCGAGCGATCAGTTCGGCCGGGAGCGGCGGCGGCACCCACAGCGCCATGCAAACAACGTAACCGCAGCGATCGGGTGGGTCGATAGTCAGATGTGACTATCGTGGAAAGCCTCGGAAATGCTCGGTTGTGGTCATGACGCGGGCTCACCGGCCTCGTAGCGTCGCGGCATCGACACTTGCGAGCAAACAAGGAGGTGTGGGCGATGAGCCTCACAACCGCAACCGATGAACTACGGGCCAGGCTCGGCTCGCAGGTAATCCTGCCCGACGACCCGGGATACGACGAGGCGCGCGCCGTGCACAACGGCATGATCGACAAGCGGCCGGCGGTGATCGCGCGCTGCGGATCTGCCGCGGATGTCACCGCCGCCATAGAATTCGCGCGCGCCCGCAACCTGGATGTCGCCGTGCGCGGGGGCGGCCACAACGGGCCGGGGTTCGGCACCGTCGATGGCGGGCTGGTTATCGACCTGTCGCCGATGAACCGGGTCGACGTGGACGCCGACAGGCGCACCGCCCGGGTCGAAGGTGGCGCAACGTGGGCTCAAGTGGACGGGGCGACGCACGCACACGGTTTGGCGGCTCCTTCGGGCATCATCTCGAGCACCGGGGTTGGGGGCCTGACCCTCGGCGGCGGTCATGGTTACCTGTCTCGCAAACATGGCTTGACCATCGACAACCTGGTGGAGGCCGAGCTGGTGCTGGCAGACGGTCGCGTGGTGCGGGCGTCCGAATCCGAGCACCCAAACCTGTTCTGGGCGCTGCGCGGGGGCGGCGGAAACTTCGGCGTGGCTACGTCTTTCACGTTCCGGCTCCATCCCGTGCACACAGTGATCTGTGGTCCCACCGCCTGGCCCGCATCGGCCACCGCTGACATCCTCAATTGGTACCGCGAGTTCATCCCGGCACAGGACGATGATCTCTACGGATTCTTCGCGGCGATGACCGTCCCTCCCGTGGCGCCGTTCCCGGAGGCGTTCCACTTGCAGAAGGCCTGTGCCGTGGTCTGGTGCTACACGGGTGATCCCGCGGCCGCCGAGGAGGTGTTCGCGCCGGTGCGCCAAATGGAACCAGCCTTCGACGGTCTCGGTGCCGCGCCCTTCCCCGCGCTGCAGTCCACCTTCGATGGCCTGTATCCCAAAGGGCTGCAATGGTATTGGCGAGGAGACTTTTTCCGGACGATCGCCGACGGCGCGGTTGCCGCCCACGCCCGCTTCACGGAGGAATTGCCGACCATGCACTCCACGATGCACCTGTACCCCATCGACGGCGCGGTCCACCGGGTCGGCCAGACAGACACGGCATGGGCCTACCGGAACGTGAACTTTTCGCAAGTCATCGCCGGAGTGGACCCCGATCCCGCGAACGCCGAACTGTTGAAACACTGGGCCGTCGACTACTGGGACGCCACCCACCCGTACTCGGCCGGCGGTGCCTATGTGAACTTCATGATGGACGAGGGACAAGAGCGGGTCCGGGCGACCTACGGTCCGAATTACCAGCGGCTTACCGAAATCAAGGCGCAATACGATCCCGGCAACCTCTTCCACATCAACCAGAACATCCGTCCGGCCCGATGAATTGCGCAGGGTCTACGGCGTTTTGAGGAAGACGTCGTTGAGGGTGACGGTGCGCAGGTTGCGCTCGCGGATGGTGTCGACGAGTTGCGGATAGACATGCGTCACCGGCAGATGATTGAGGTGGCCGATGACGATGGCCTGCGGCGTGAAGTACTGATCGGCCATCTGCACGATGTACTCCTCGGTGATCAACGTTGAATCCGACAGCGAGCCCGACCACAGGGTGGGGACCTTGTAGCCGAGGTCGGCGGCGACCGCGTCCACGGCGGCGTTGCGCTTCGCGTAGGGCGGCCGCCAATACGGTTTCGCGCCGATGCCGTACGTGTTCTTCAGGAACGCATCATTGCGCGAGAGCTGTTCGGCGACTTGCTCTTTCGGCAGGGTGGTCATATCCGGATGCGACCAGGTGTGGTTGCCGAGTTGGATCTGCCCGCTGTCGACCAATGGTCGAAGCAGGTCGAGGTTTTCGGTCCACGAGTCGTAAATCCCGTTGACGAAATAGGTCAGCCGTACGCCGGTGTCCTTGGCGAACTGCGTGTAGGCCCGCACCACCTCGCCGTTGACGCCGTCGTCGACGGTGAGCGCGAGCAGATCACCCTCGCCGGGGATTTTCGTCAGGGCCCCGCCGCCGGGCAGCGGGATGCGGGCACTGAGCGGCGGGGGCGGCAACAGGGCCTGTGGGGCGGTCGGGCCGGAAGTCGCTATGTCGGCCGCCGCGCTTTGGGCAAACGTGCGGGGCTGCGGATCGACGATGAGCCGCGCAGCGCCTACGCCGGCGACGACTGACGCGGCGAGCGATCCCAGGAACTGGCGGCGGTTCATGACTGACAAGCGAGTGCGTCGATCACATGATCACGCGGTGACAGAAATAGCGAATTCAGCCCGAGTATTCGCCCGCTCATCGTGGCAGGCGCACCAGACGGGTCCCCGCAGGAACCGCCACCGGTGCAAAACATCAAGGCCACAGCCGCGAACCGTACCATTCGCCGTGCCCAGATGTCGGCTTCGTCACGGGAGGGTCAGCTGTGAATATTGCCGAGCTCGATTGTCACCGATGCAAGCCGACCGGCGAAATCAACGCGGTTCGGCAACCGTCCGTTGCGGCAGCTGCACCGGTTCGGCATTCGGCGTGCCCAGCGTCGAGGCCAGCCAGGGCAGTGCCGTGGCAAACGCTTGCGCCGCGAACGGCCAGTCGTGCTTGCCCGGCTGGGTGATCACCGCGCAGGCGATGCCGTTGGCGGCGCCGACGGCGCACAGCGTGTGCGCCGCGACATCCTGTCCTTCCGGGTTGGCCGCCGGATCACTGCTGGACGCAATGAGGGCGGGACTGCCTTCCGGCGCGACGTCGTGTGCACCGTCGGACCCAGGCACGTCGAACCATCCCGACAGGTCGTCGTAGTGACCGTGCTTCGTCATCACCGTGACCGGGTCGAAGGCGGCCCAGGCGTCGTGATTGCCGCCGAACAAGCGGGCCACGGTTTGATCCGCTGAGCCGCCGTTGGGCCCGCGATCGCCCGCGATGTCCACGAACGCCCTGAACAGCTCCGGGTGCATGACGGCCAGGTCTACGGCGCAGGTACCGCCCATTGACCATCCGGCGACGCCCCAGTTGGCCCGGTCGGCGCTGACGCCGAAGTTCGACACCATGAAGGGCTTGATGTCCTTCGTCAGATGATCGGCGGCATTGCCCCGGGTGCCGTTGACGCATTCGGTGTCGTTGTCGAAGGAACCGGTGGGATCGACGAACACCAGCACCGGGGAGAACCCGTGGTGCGCGGCGGCGAAGTTGTCGATGGCGGTGAAGGCGCCGCCGGGGCCCAGCCAGTCGGCCGGGGTGTTGAAGGCGGAGCTGACCATCATGACCGCCGGCAGCCGCGGTGGCGGGTTGCTGTTGAACCATGCGGGAGGCAGATACACCAATTCTCGGCGGTGAGCGAAGTGGGAGCCAGAAGGGCCGTTGCCGTCGATGTCTACCGGCACCACCACGCCCTTGGTCGGCCTGGTCCCGGCGACCTGCATCTCGGTGACCCGGAGTCGGTCTATTTGGTCGGGCAGCGGCACGGACGTCAGTTGGTTCCACGCGGCGAGTGCCGTCGGGAAGTAGCCGACCCAGCCGTTGAGCGCCATGCCCGCGCACAGGACGCACAGCGGTATCGCCAGCACCGCCACCGCCCGCCGCCACCAGCGAATTCCCCGCCAGCCCACCAAAAACACCGCGGCGGCCAGGCCGCTCATCGCGATCCAGAGCCACAGCGTCGTCGGTGCCGGGTCGCCGGCCACCCCGAGCGAGGTGATGTACCACCGGGCCAGCATGGTCACCGCGACGGCCGCCATCACCGCCACCGGCAGTACCCGCTTGAGCCAGCTCGGTGAGCGCCATTGGATCGCGACAACCACGACGAGCAGAGCCAGGCCCTGCACGGCGGGCGGAAACCAGCCGTGCAACAGGGACAGTTTTCCGAAGAACTGCTCCAACGGTCGTGACCTTCGCTATATCGATCGCTGCGCGCGGGTGAGGTGAGTTTCGAGGGGCCGGTCGGCGTCACCGAAGGCGGCGGCCGGACCAACTATCCCATACGATCGCGGCCCGCCCCCCGACCGTTTCCGCGTGTGGGCCCACCAGATCCGCGTGGCCCGCGTTCTCCATTTCACGCGTCTGCGGTGACGCTGGTGAACGAGCGCAGCCGCAGGCTGTTTGCGACGACCAGAAGGCTCGAGGCCGCCATCGCGGCGCCGGCGAACATCGGGTTGAGCATGCCGAGCGCGGCCACGGGGATCGCGGCGACGTTGTACCCGAACGCCCACAGCAAGTTGGTTTTGATGGTGGCCAGCGTTTGCCGAGAGAGCCGGATGGCGTCGACGGCGGCGCGCAGGTCACCACGGATGACCGTGAGGTCGGCGGCCTGGATCGCCACGTCGGTGCCGGTGCCCATGGCCAGGCCCAGGTCGGCGGCGGCCAGCGCCGCGGCGTCGTTGACGCCGTCACCGACCATGGCGACCACCTTGCCCTCGGATTGCAGGCGTTCGACGGCGGCCACCTTATCGGCGGGCGTCGCATCGGCGATGACCTGCGCGATGCCGAGTTCGCCGGCGATGCGGGCGGCGACGGTGGCGTTGTCGCCCGTCAGCAACACCGGCGTCAGGCCCAGGCCGGTGAACCGCCGCACCGCCTCGGCGCTCGACGGTTTGAACGTGTCGGCGATCACCAGGATGCCCCGGGTCAGGCCGTCCCAGCCGACGGTCACCGCGGTCTTGCCCTCGCTCTCGGCGCGGGCCTTGGCCGCGGACAGGCTGGCGTCGAGGGGCATTCCGCATTCGGTCAACAGGCTCTCGCGTCCGACGACGACGTGGCGACCGTCGACGGTGCCCCGCACGCCCCTGCCGTTGACGCCGGTGAAGTCGGTGGGTGACGGTAGCGCGCCGAGTTGCGCTGCGGCACCGCGCGCGATTGCTTGCGCGACGGGATGCTCGGAGGCGTCTTCCAGGGCGCCGGCGTAGCGCAGCAGAGCGGCGCGGTCGGTATCGGCGCCGGCGATCAGGTCGACCAGGGTCATCTTGCCGGTGGTGACGGTGCCGGTCTTGTCGAGCACGATCGTGTCGACCTTGCGGGTCGACTCCAACACCTCGGGCCCGTTGATGAGCACGCCGAGCTGCGCGGCGCGGCCGGTGCCGACCAGCAACGCGGTCGGAGTCGCCAGCCCCAGCGCGCACGGGCAGGCGATGATCAGCACCGCGACGGCCGCCGTCAGCGCGGTCGTGAGCGCGACGCCCGCCGCGAGCCAGCCGGCCAGGGTCGCCACGGCCAGCGCGATGACGACGGGCACGAACACCCGCGAGACGCGGTCGGCGAGGCGCTGTACCGGCGCCTTGCCGGATTGAGCCTGCTCGACGAGCTTGGCCATCTGCGCGAGCCGCGTGTCGTCGCCGACCCCGGTGGCGCGGACGACGAGCCGGCCGCCCGCGTTGACGGTGGCGCCGGTGACGGCGTCACCCTCGCCGACCTCGACCGGGAAGGACTCGCCGGTCAGCATGGAGGCGTCCACCGCCGACGAACCCGCGACGACGATCCCGTCAGTGGCGATCCGCTCCCCGGGACGCACGACGAACTCGTCGCCGATCGCGAGGTGTTCGATCGGGACACGGGCCTCGACCCCGTTGCGCAGCACGGCGACGTCCTTGGCGCCCAGTGTCATGAGCGTGCGCAGCGCGGCACCCGCCGTCCGCTTGGAACGCTTCTCGAAGTAGCGGCCGGCGAGGACGAACAGCGTTACACCCGCGGCGACTTCGAAGTAGACATGGCACGGGGCGTCGTCGCGCCCGACGGTCAGCTCGAAGGCATGCTGCATGCCCGGTTGGCCCGCCGTTCCGAAAAGCAGGGCGTAAATCGACCACAGGAATGCCGCCAGGGTGCCGAGCGAGACGAGGGTGTCCATGGTGGCCACCCCGTGTTTGAGGTTGTTCCAGGCGGCCGCGTGGAACGTCCGGCCGCACCATACGACGACCGGAGCGGTCAGGGCCAGCGAGACCCAATGCCAGTGCGGGAATTGCAGCGCGGGGAACATGGCCATGGCAATGACCGGGCCGGCCAGGACGACGGCGGTGATCAGACGCCGGCGCAGCGAGGTCAGCTCGGGATCATCCTGGCCGGCGCGGGCCCCGTCGTCGCGGCGCTGCGGCCGCGACGAGGCTGCGGCGTAACCGGCCTTCTCGATCTCGCCGATGAGAATCCGCACGTCGTAGCCCGCCGGAGCCGTAACGGCCGCCTTCTCGGTGGCGTAATTGACGGTCGCGGCGACGCCGTCGAGCTTGTTCAGCTTCTTCTCGATCCGGGCCGCACAGGAGGCGCAGGTCATTCCGGTGATTGCCAGCTCGATCCGGGTCGCCCCGGCACCGGAAAGGGCGCCCTCGTGGATTTCTCGCGGGGGCGTGCTCATGCGACCAAGACGGCCTCATAGCCGGCCTCGTCGACCGCGCCGAGCACGGCGTCGGCATCGATGGGCTGCGTACTGGTGACGACGAGCCTGCCGGTGGTGGCGCTGATCCTCACGTCGTCGACGCCGGGGATCTGGGCCACCTCGCTGCGGACTGCGGCCTCACAGTGCCCGCAGCTCATCCCGCTCACACGATATTCGCTGGTGGGCATGCCGCTCCTTCGCTATCCGCCGGCAGGTCTTGACCATTCCATTCTGCCCGCTCGGCGAAGCGGCCCGTTGCCGCAGGTGCGGTCCGCCGCGTGGGCGTAACACCTCACCTCAGACTCAGATCAGACATAGCCGACACCGATATCGACCGAAACCTGGCTTGCGGGGACCAATCTCGATTGGTCGGAGGCCAGCCAGGCGAAGGCGTCAGCGATGTCTTCGGGCTGGGCAATGCCGTCGGGCAACGGGGGCTTGTGCAGGCCCCGCAGATGCATGCCGTAGTCCCGTCGTCGTGTTGCGCGAAGAGGTCGCCGGGCCGACCACTCGGGGTTCTGGACGGCGTGCGTCGTGCTGTCTCCGGGGGTGCCGAACACTCCCAATCAGGAGAACGAGACCGGTTACGCTGCCGGGTAGCGGAAGGAGATTCTCAATGACCGTCACGGTTGTCGATCGAGGACCCCGACAGGTGAGCCGCAGGGTCGAGGTGGCCGCACCGGCCGCGGAGTTGTATGCCATGGTCGCCGATCCGCGCCGTCACCACGAACTCGACGGGTCTGGCACGGTGCGCGACAACATCAGTGTGCCCCCGCAACTCGTTGAGGGATCAAAGTTTTCGACGCACATGAAGATGTTCGGCGTTCCCTACCGGATCACCAGCACGATCACCGCGCTGACCCCGAACGAACTGGTCGAATGGCGTCATCCGTTGGGCCACCGCTGGCGGTGGGAATTCGAGGCGCTATCTCCGACGCAGACAACCGTCACCGAGACGTTTGACTACCGCGACGCCGGTGCGCTCAAGAACAAGCTGAAGTACTACGAGCGGATGGGTTTCGCCAAGGCGAACGCCTCGGGCATCGAAGCGACGCTGGGCAAGCTGCGTGACCGCTACGCGGGTTGATCAGCCCGCCGGATCGGCTGCGTCCCAAGGTATTACGCGGGACACCCAATGGCTGAGCTCCTTAGCTTGGTCGTTGCGATGCAGATGGCGCGGCGGCGTGGCAAAAGTGGAGTAGGGCCGGCAGCGGATGACCACCCGGTTTTCACGCTCGCACATTTCCCGGATGTGTGGGCGGGCGTCGTCGCCGAGTGGTTCACCGGACATCCGGCCACCAACCGCCATCATCACGTCGACTGTCAGATTCCGGTCTTGATCGATGGTGGCGTCGGCGTAGACCTGCAGGTACGCGAACGGCCATCGCTCGTCGAGGATGCACAGGCTCACCTTCGGCTCGCGTTCGACGCTGCGAGCCTTGCCGCGACCGGCCATGGTGGAGACCAGCAATTCGCCGGAGTCGGTGGGGATGTAGTAGACGATCGACATGGCAGGGCCGTCGTTGCGGCGGCGGTACCCGAACACGCAGGTGCGATGTGTGCGCACGAACTCGCGCCGTTCGGAGGGAAGCATGTCGCGATCGGTGGGAGCGGTGAAGGGCTCTGCCGCCAAGGGGAGGAGCATGGCGAAAGTTCCTTGCTGTCAGGGTGTTCGCGCACGTGTATTTACGGATACAGTGTGTTCATAATATGTCGAGATGTCAACCGGCAGGAACGCGACCTTGAATGATGTGAGCGACACCAATCCGCCGCGCCGTTCTCGCGGCCGCCCGCCCCTGCCGGTGGACCGCATCCTGGCCGCGGCGGTCGAACTCGTGGACGAACAAGGTCCCGAGGCGCTGTCCATGCGGTCGCTCGCGCAGCGCCTGGAGTCCGGTACCGCCACGCTGTACCGGCACTTCTCCAATCGGTCGCAGCTGGTCTCGCTGGTGATCGACCACATACTCGGGGAGGTCGACATCGACGCGGCAGAACTCGCAGCGTTGCCGTGGCAAGACGCTTGTACCTTGTTCGCGCAGCACATGTTCGAGGCGCTGAGCCGGCATGGCAATGCCGCGCCGCTATTGATCGAGTACACGCCAATGGGCCCGAATGCGTTGGCCAATCGTGAGCGCTGTTTGGCCGTTCTACTCGACAACGGTTTTCCGCCGGCGGTCGCGGCCCACGCATACGCGACGCTGGCGCGCTACGTCCTGGGCTTTGCGATACAGGTGTCTGCAGTGACGGCCCACGGCGATCGACGGGACGACGAACTCTCGGCGGAGTTTCGCAGGCTCGATCCGTCGCGCTTTCCCGCGACCGTCACCGTCTCCGATGACTTGCCAGTCCCGCTGGCCGACGAATTCGTGTTCGGGTTGCGGCTCATCGTCGCCGGCCTTGAGCGGTTGCGGATGTGAACGCTCTCGGGGCCTGAACCGTGGGTTGGGTGGTTGCTCGCGTTTCAGTTTCCGGAAGGACTTCGCCCGATGATCGAACGAACCTTGGCGCCACCCGCGGTGCCGGCACTGACCCGGTGGGGCCACATCGTCAGCCGCTACGGCCTGGTGCTCGTCTTGGCGTGGATCGGGGTGGGCAAGTACGTGAAAATGGAAGCGCGCGTGCTCATTCAGCACAGCCCCCTGATGAGCTGGGTCTATGACGTCTTCAGCGTCACCTTCGTCGCGCGCGCACTCGCAACGATGGAAATCGTTGCCGCCCTTCTCATCGCGCTACGACCTTGGTGGCCGCGGGCCTCGGCCGCGGGCAGCGCGCTGGCGGTGGTGCTGTTTGCGGGCACGCTGAGTTTCCTGTTCACCACGCCGGGGGTGGTCATGGCGTACGCCCACGGTCTTCCGGTGCTCTCGGCGCTGCCAGGCCAATTCCTGCTCAAGGATCTGGTTTTGCTCGGGGTGGCGTTGTGGACTCTGGGCGACTCACTGAGGGCCGTCGGTGAACAGCGTTCCCCGCAGTAGCCCCTTAGCCGAATCGAGCGTGGCGGCATAAGCGTCCGGGCCCAGACTGGCCGCTCGTTCCGTCAGACCGCGAGCCAACGCATGGAGCGCATTCACCGCGGCGCCCGCATCGGTGCCGGCGGGCAGCGCGCCCTGCGCCTGCGCATCATCGACGACCTCGGTGATGATGTCGCGCAACGCCTTCAATCCGGGGCGCTTCGACCGCCTGCCACCGCGGTGCTCGTGGCCGGCCAGCCCACCTTCGCGAAATGCGTCCGCGACGATGCCGTCGATGATCTCGCGGAAAGCGTGAAACTCGCCCGTCCTCGTGGCATCGACGGCAATCGCATTCTCCACCCGGATCACCCACTCGAACGCCGCCAGGTCGGGATATTCGCGCATCAGCCGGCCCGATTCGTCGAGGACCGCTTCCAATCGTGCGATCGCGTTGCCCGGGCGGGCGGCCGCCTGTCGCAGTCGCGGGACCGCGACGTCGGTCCGCGCGGCAACGGCGGCCTCCATCAGTTCGGCCTTGTTCGCAAAGTAGTTATAGAGGCTGGCACTGGTGACGTTCGCGGTACGGGCGATTTGACGAATCGTCGCCCGGGTATAGCCCACCGTGGCCACACACCGCATCGCCGCGGTGACGATTCGTGCCCGGGTCTGCTC